>NZ_SOEZ01000009.1 GCF_004402215.1 Cryobacterium tagatosivorans | reverse complement strand
CTGGAGCGCTCGCGCCCGCCATCGTCGTCCCCGAGGCGGCCCCGGCGGCCGCCGTTCCTGCTGCCTCCGTCGCGTTCGGCGCCGCTGCCGGCGGAGAGCGCCCCCGCTCCACCCCGCCGGTGCGTGCCCTCGCCCGGGACCTCGGCGTCGACCTCGCCCGGCTCACCGGGACGGGCCCCGGCGGCCTGATCACCAGGGACGACGTGCGGGCCGGCGCCCTGACCGGCCCGGCTCCGGACGCGGCCGTCGTGGCCATCGGCGCGGCGGCATCCGTTCCCGGCGCCCGGGAGAGCCGCACGCCGATCAAGAGCGTGCGTAAGCACACCGCGGCCGCCATGGTGCGGAGCGCGTTCACGGCGCCCCACGTCACGGAGTTCCTCACCGTCGACGTCACCCCGACGATGGAGCTGCTCGACTCGCTCAAGCGCAACCGGGCCTTCGCCGACCAGCGGATCAATATCCTCACCGTCGTCGCGAAGGCGCTGTGCATCGCGGCCGCGCGCCACCCCTCGGTGAACACCCGCTGGGACGATGCGGCCGGCGAGATCGTGCAGTACCACTACGTCAACCTCGGCATCGCCGCGGCGACACCGCGCGGCCTGATCGTGCCGAACATCAAGGACGCCGACGCGCTCGGCCTGACCGGGATCTCCGCCGCCGTGACCGCGCTGACCGACGCGGCCAGGGCCGGCACGACGAGCCCGGCCGCCCTCGGCGGCGGGACGATCACGATCACCAACATCGGCGTCTTCGGCATCGACGCCGGCACGCCGATCCTGAACCCGGGGGAGGCGGCCATCCTCGCGATGGGCGCGATCCGGCGGATGCCGTGGGAGTACCGGGGCGAGATCGCGCTGCGCCAGGTCATGACGCTGAGCCTGTCCTTCGATCACCGCCTCGTCGACGGGGAACAAGGGTCGAGGTTCCTCGCCGACATCGGAGCCATCCTGGCCGAGCCCGGCATGGTCCTCACGATGGTGTAACCCGCTCCACCCGTCCGCGCATCGCGGGTGGTGCTTCTGCGGCGCACGCCGCGTTCATAACTCCTCCAGATCGGCGGCCGTCGCCGTAACTGCCCCGGAATTTCGGGGTGTCGCGGCGCGGCGCGAACATTCCGGAGGAATTATGCGCGAAACCCGGATGCTGCCACCAGCGCCGGGAGCGACGCGATCGAGTCGATTTCGTGCACGGCCCGGATCGTGGCCCGCTCGACGGCCTGATCCGGGTACTTGCCCGTGCGCACCTGCACGGTCGTCGCCCCGGCCGCGTTGCCCATCGCGATGTCGGTGGTCGCATCGTCGCCCGCTATCCACACCTCGTGCGGTTCGGCGCCGGCGGACTCCGCGGCGAGCCGCAGGAAATCCTGGGACGGCTTGCCGAGCAGCACGGCGGGCGACCCGCTGGAGTACTCGAGGGCGGCCACGATCGCGCCGGTGTCGATGTGGTCGCCGTCGGCCCGCTTGAAGTAGCGGCCGCGCTGCAGGGCGATGAGCTGCGCGCCGGCCCGGAGCGCGCGGAACGCCGCATCGAGCAGGGGGTAGCTGAGCGTGTCGCGCGCGTCGCCCGCGATCACATGGGTGATCGGGTCGGAGTCCCGCCCGACGTACGGAGCGAAGGACTCAAGCAGCACGCTGGAGACGACCGGCAGCACGTTCACCGGCCCCGCGGCGGCGAGGTAGCGGCGGGCAGCGGTGACCGGGGTGAAGAGCTCGCCGGGGCGCACGTCGATCCCGCGGGCGTGCAGGTCGGAGACGATCAGCTCCTCGGGCCTGGAATCGGTGTTGGTGAGGAAACGGATGACGCAGCCCAGCTCCCTGAGCTCCCGGATCGCCTCGCCCGCCCCGGCGACGGTCACGCCCGAGGAATAGATCGTGCCGTCGAGGTCGCACAGGATGGTTGCTCCGGAAGTGGCCACGCCCCAGTGTTCCACCGCCCGTCCCTTTTCGGCTAGAGCCGGGCGCGGCCGGATGCCCTTGACCGGTCTCCGGAGGCGGGGGAGAGTATGGGCATGAGCCACACCCGCACCCACGGCATCCTCGCTCCCGCCGACACCGAAGTCGCCATCGCCGGCAGCGCGTTCGTCCACCTCGACGGCAGCCTGCACGGCAGCTACAAGACCGCGGATTTCGCATCCGCGCTTCGCCTGGTCGACAGGGTCGGCGAGGATGCCGAGGCGATGAACCACCACCCGGAGGTCAGGCTCGGCTACGGGACGGTCACCTTCCGCCTGCATTCGCATGACGCCGGCGGGGTCACCGCGCGGGACGTGAAGCTGGCCCGCCGGATCCAGGAACTCGCCGACGAACTCGGCGCGAGAAACGCGCACGCGGCCCCGGCCCGCTACGACATCGCCATCGATTGCACCGACGCCGACGTCATCCGCCCGTTCTGGATGGTCGGCCTCGGCTACAAGGAAGTCGTCGCCGAGGGGGAGCTCGAGCTGGTCGACCCGCACGGGAACGGGCCGCGGGTCTGGTTCCAGCACATGGAGATCGCCCGCACCGACCGCAACCGCATCCACATCGACGTGTACGTGCCCACCGCGGATGCCGAATCCAGGGTGCAGGAAATCATCGACGTGGGCGGCATCCTCCTCAGCGACGAGCACGCCCCGGATTGGTGGGTCCTCGCCGACGAGGAGGGCAACGAGCTCTGCGTCTGCACGGCTGCGAACTGAGCGGCGACCGTGCCGATCTGGATCTGCGAAGCCTGCGCCCTGGAGCATCCGGACACGGCCGAGCCGCCCGGAATCTGCGTGATCTGCACCGACGAGCGGCAATTCGTGCCGCCGGCCGGCCAGCGCTGGACCACGTCGGAGCGGCTAGAGCGAGCGGGCACGACCGCGAGGATCGTCCCGGTCGAGGCCGGACTGCACCGGATGACGGTGGCTCCGCGGGTCGGGATCGGCCAGCAGGCCTTCCTCGTCACGACGCCCGCCGGGAACCTGCTCTGGGAACCGCCGGGCTTCATCTCCGCGTCCGCGGTCGGAGCCGTTCGGGCCCTCGGCGGCGTGGCGGCGGTGGCCGGGAGCCATCCGCACCTGATGGGGGCGGCCATCAGCTGGAGCCACGCCTTCGGCGACGCCCCGGTGTACGTTGCCGCGGACGACTCGGCCTGGAGCCGCCGGCCCGACCCGGTGATCCGGCCCTGGGTCGGCCTGGAGAGCCCGCTGCCCGGCGTCACGCTCGTGCAGTGCGGCGGACATTTCCCCGGCAGTTGCGTGCTGCTCTGGCGGGAGGGCGCCGAGGGCCGGGGGGTGCTCCTGACCGGTGACACCATCTTCATCGGCCCGGACAACAAGACCGTCAGCGCGATGCGCTCCTACCCCAACCTCATCCCGCTGCCCGAGCAGGCCGTGCGGATCATCCTGGACCGGCTGCATCCGCTGGCCTACGACCGGATGTACGGACCGTTCGGCCAGGTCGTCGCGTCGGGCGCACGCGCCGTCGTCACCCGTTCCCTCACCCGCCTGATCGCCTGGCTCCGCGCCGACATCCCCGACTTCGCCCCCTCCCCATCCCCATCCCCATCCTCAGCCTCCCCATCCGCCGAACCGTGAGTTTGGCACCTTCCCGGGGGCAACGAAGGTGCCAAACTCACGGTTCGGCGGGGTATGCGGCGGCGGTGAGGGCGGTGAGGGCCATCTGCTCGAGGAGGGCGCGCACGGCCGCGGGACTGGCGCCGGCGGCGGCGCTGTGCGGCGTCGAGTTGATCAGGCCGAACGTCGCGTGGGCACGGATGCGCAGCAGCGCCGTGTCCACCCCCGGATGCACGCGGCTAAGCACGTCCACCCACAGCTCCACGTAGGCGCGCTGCAGGGCACGCACCAGGTGCCGGTCCTCCTCGGCGAGGCTGTCCAGGTCCCGGTCCTGCACCCGGATGACGTCGGGGTTGGACAACGCGAAGTCCACATGGAAGCGCACGAGCGAACGCAGCGCCTCCGCGGCATCCGGCGTCCGGTCAGCCACCGCGCGCCCGCCGGCGACGAGGTCCTCGCTGACCCCGACCAGCAGCGCGGCGAGCACGGCCTGCTTGCCGCTGAAGTGGCGGTAGACGGCCGGCCCGCTGACCCCCGCGGCCGTGCCCAGGTCCTCGATCGACGCCCCGTTGAAGCCCGACCGGGCGAAGAGCGACGCGGCCGCGGCGAGGAGCGCCTGGCGCCGGTCGGCCTTGGCCAGGCTGCGGGGCGTCGGGGCGGCGGGCGCCGCGGCGGCGGCGGATCTCGTGTCGACCATTTGTGATTCCCGTCTGGACATCTCGTCGGCGAGCGGCTAACCTGAATTTCGGTTAGTGATCATTAACTGTACTTGATGCACGCAGCAACGGGAAGATGTCAATGGAGACACTCGAGAGTCGGATCGACTCCAGCAGCCAGACCTTCACTGAAAACGACGCAGCCCAGCGCGAGCTCGTCGAAGACCTCCAGCAGCGCCTCGCGCTCGCCGCGCTCGGCGGCCCGGAGAAATCCCGGCAGCGCCACATCAATCGGGGCAAGCTCCTCCCGCGCGAACGCATCGACCAGCTGCTCGACGAAGGCAGCCCCTTCCTCGAGATCGCGCCGCTGGCCGCCAACGGCATGTACCACGACGCCTGCCCCGGCGCCGGCATCATCGCCGGGATCGGCCTCGTCCACGGCCGCCAGGTCCTCGTCATCTCCAACGACGCCACCGTCAAGGGCGGCACCTACTACCCGATGACGGTCAAGAAGCACCTCCGCGCCCAGGAGATCGCCTTCGAGAACCGCCTCCCGTGCGTCTACCTGGTCGACTCGGGCGGAGCGTTCCTGCCGATGCAGGACGACGTCTTCCCCGACAAGGAGCACTTCGGCCGCATCTTCTACAATCAGGCCCGGATGTCCGCGGCCAAGATCCCGCAGATCGCCTCGGTCATGGGGTCCTGCACAGCCGGCGGCGCCTACGTGCCGGCGATGAGCGACGAGACCGTGATCGTGCGGAACCAGGGCACGATCTTCCTCGGCGGTCCGCCGCTGGTGAAGGCCGCGATCGGCGAGATCGTCACCGCCGAGGAACTCGGCGGCGGCGACCTGCACGCCCGCACCTCCGGCGTCACCGACCACCTCGCCGAGAACGACCAGCACGCACTGCAGATCGTGCGCGACATCGTGTCGACCCTGCCCCGTCCGGCCCCGCCGGCCTGGGACATCCTGCCGACGGTCGAACCGGTCGCCGACGAAACCGAGCTGTACGGCGCCGTCCCCACCGACGTGCAGGGCCAGTACGACGTGCACGAGGTCATCTCGCGGATCGTCGACGGCAGCGAGTTCCACGAGTTCAAGAAGGAATACGGCACCACGCTGATCACCGGCTTCGCCCGCCTGCACGGCCATCCGGTCGGCATCATCGCCAACAACGGCGTGCTGTTCGCCGAGTCGGCGATGAAGGGCGCGCACTTCATCGAGCTGTGCGACCAGCGCGGCATCCCGCTCGTCTTCCTGCAGAACCTGGCCGGCTTCATGGTCGGCAAGGACTACGAGGCCGGTGGAATCGCCAAGCACGGCGCCAAGATGGTCACGGCCGTGGCGACCGCCCGCGTGCCCAAACTCACCGTCGTCATCGGCGGATCCTTCGGCGCCGGCAACTACTCGATGTGCGGCCGCGCCTACTCGCCGCGTTTCCTCTGGATGTGGCCCGCCAGCCGCATCTCCGTGATGGGCGGCGCGCAGGCGTCCTCCGTGCTGGCGACCGTGAAACGGGAGCAGTACGAGGGCCGGGGCGAGGAATGGTCGGCCGAGGACGAGGCCGCCTTCAAGGCCCCGATCAAGGAACAGTACGAGCACCAGGGCAGCCCCTACTACTCGACCGCCCGCCTCTGGGACGACGGCGTGATCGACCCGATGGACACCAGGACCGTGCTCGGCCTGGCCCTCGACGTCTGCGCCGCCACCCCGCTACCCGAGACCGCCTTCGGCCTCTTCCGGATGTGAGAGAGACCATGACCACAGTCACCATAAGCACAGAGACTCCAGCCCTGTTCGACACCGTCCTCGTCGCCAACCGCGGCGAAATCGCCTGCCGCATCATCCGCACCCTGCGCGAGCTCGGCATCCGCTCGGTCGCCGTCTACAGCGACGCCGACCGGGGCGCCCTGCACGTCTCGCTCGCGGATGTCGCGGTGCGGATCGGCCCCGCCAAACCCCAGCTGAGCTACTTGAGCATCGAGGCCATCCTGGACGCCGCGGCCCGCACCGGCGCCCAGGCGATCCACCCCGGCTACGGGTTCCTCTCCGAGAACCAGGCCTTCGCCGAGGCCTGCGGCCGGGCGGGCGTGGTCTTCATCGGGCCGAGCGTGCACGCGCTGAACATGATGGGCGACAAGATCCGCTCGAAGAACCACGTGGCCGAGTCCGGTGTGCCGGTCATCCCCGGCGTGTCCCTGCCCGGCCAGAGCGACGAGCAGCTCATCGCAGCGTTGACCGGCGTCGGCTACCCGATGCTGATCAAGCCCTCCGCCGGCGGCGGCGGCAAGGGAATGCACCTCGTCGAGCGGGCAGAGGACCTGGCCGGCGCGCTCGTCACCGCCCGCCGCGTCGCCGCGAACGCGTTCGGCGACGACACCCTGCTGATCGAACGCTTCGTCAGCGCGCCCCGGCACATCGAGGTGCAGGTCCTCGCGGACACCCACGGCAACGTCATCCACCTCGGCGAACGCGAGTGCTCGCTGCAGCGCCGCCACCAGAAGGTCATCGAAGAGGCGCCGTCGCCACTGCTCGACGCGGGCACCCGCGCCCGCATCGGTGAGGCCGCCTGCGCGGCGGCCCGCAGCGTCGGCTACACCGGGGCGGGGACCGTCGAGTTTCTGGTCTCGGATGCCGCGCCCGACGAGTTCTTCTTCATGGAGATGAACACCCGGCTGCAGGTCGAACACCCGGTCACCGAGATGGTCACCGGGCTCGACCTCGTCGAGTGGCAGGTGCGCGTGGCGGCGGGGGAGACCCTGCCGCTGGCCCAGGCCGACGTGCGGCTCACCGGGCACGCCGTCGAGGCCCGCGTCTACGCCGAGAACCCCGAGCGCGGCTTCCTGCCGACCACGGGGACGGTGCTGCGGCTCCAGGAGGCGCGCGGCGAGGGCATCCGCGTCGACAGCGCGCTCACCCCGGGCCTCGCGATCTCCTCCGACTACGACCCGATGCTCGCGAAGGTCATCGCCTGGGCGCCCACCCGCGCCGAGGCGCTGTCCCGCCTCGACCGCGCCCTCGCCGACACCGTCGTGCTCGGCGTCCGCACCAACATCGAGTACCTCCGGCTCCTGGTGCAGGATGCCGACGTCCGCGCCGGGCACCTCGACACGGGCCTGATCGAGCGCAAGCTCCCGGGCCTAAGCTTCCGCCCGGCCGACGACCACGTCTACGCGGCCGCGGCGCTGTTCCTGCACGCGCGGGCCTGGTCGGGGGAGAACCCGGTCTGGTCGCGCCCGAGCGGCTGGCGGATGGGTCCGCACCGCCAGGCCCGGTACAACCTGGCCGTAAGCGCGACCGAATCGGTCGACGTGCGCGTCGAGGGAGCCCCGCAGCGGGCATCCGTCGCCGTCGGCGCCGGCGAACCGGTCCAGGCGAGCCTGGCCGAGGTGACCGGCCGCCCCGGCGCCGTCAGCATCGAACTGGACGGCGTGAGCCGCGTGCTCGACCTGGTCCAGGACGGCCACCGGCTGTGGATCGGCGGCGACGGCTTCTCCGTCGACCTCCTGCACCGCTCCCGCGCCGAGCAACTCGCCGAACAGCTCGCCGGCCGCGACCGCGTCGAAGGCGCGGCCAGCCCCGACGTGCGCTCGCCCATGCCCGGCACCGTCATAGCCGTGCACGCCGCCTCCGGCGACCTGGTCGAGATCGGCCAGACCATCCTCACGGTCGAGGCCATGAAGATGGAACACAAGCTCACCGCCGCCACGGCCGGCATCGTCAGCGTGACGTTCAAGCCCGGCGACCTGGTCAAACTCGACCAGATCGTCGCCACGATCGCCGCGATCGCCACGATGGCCGAGCCCGATGACGGAACGGCGGCGTGACGCACGAACTGAGCTGGCCGTATCGTGAAGGTACGCAGAACGGGAGATCCAAATGATTGACAAAGTTGTGGCGAGTGCGGCCGAGGCCGTCGCCGACATTCCGGATGGGGCATCCCTGGCCGTCGGCGGCTTCGGGCTGTGCGGCATCCCAGAGAACCTGATCGAGGCCCTGCACGCGCAGGGCACCACGGATCTGGAGACGATCAGCAACAACTGCGGCGTCGACGGCTGGGGGCTCGGGCGGCTGCTCGAGGACCACCGCATCCGCCGCACGATCAGCTCCTACGTGGGCGAGAACAAGGAATTCGCGCGCCAGTTCCTCTCCGGCGAGCTCGAGGTCGAACTCACCCCGCAGGGCACGCTCGCCGAGAAGCTGCGCGCCGGCGGCGCCGGCATCCCCGCCTTCTTCACCCCGGCCGGCGTCGGCACGCAGGTCAGCGAGGGCGGCCTGCCGCAGCGCTACAACACGGACGGCACCGTCGCGAAGGCGTCGGAGCCCAAGGAGGTGCGCAGCTTCCACGGCGCCGACTACGTGATGGAGCACTCGGTCACCCCCGACTTCGCCCTCGTGCACGCCGCGAAGGGCGACCGCTACGGCAACCTCGTCTTCCACGCCGCGGCCGCGAACTTCAACCCGCTCGCCGCGATGGCCGGCCGGATCACGATCGCCCAGGTCGAGGAGCTCGTCGAGCCCGGCGAGCTGGACCCCGAACACATCCACACGCCGGGCATCTTCGTGCAGCGCGTCGTCGTCGTCGGGGCCATCGAGAAGCGGATCGAAAAGCGCACCATCACCGCCGCCCCGATCACCCAAGCCACCAAGGAGGTCGGCGCATGAGCCTTACCCGCGAGGAGCTCGCGGCGCGCGTCGCCCTGGAGCTCGAAAACGGCCAGTACGTCAACCTCGGTATCGGCATGCCGACGCTGATCCCGAACTATATTCCGGATGACATCGAGGTCGTCCTGCACGCCGAGAACGGCATCCTCGGCGTCGGTCCGTACCCCACCGACGAGAACGTGGACCCCGACCTGATCAACGCGGGCAAGGAAACCGTCACCGTCAACCAGGGCGCGGCGTTCTTCGACTCCGCGGCATCCTTCGGCATGGTGCGCGGCGGACACGTCGACGTGGCCGTGCTCGGGGCGATGGAGGTCGCCGCCAACGGCGACCTGGCCAACTGGATGGTGCCCGGCAAGATGGTCAAGGGCATGGGCGGGGCAATGGACCTCGTCTTCGGCGCCAAGCGCCTGATCGTCATGATGGAGCACACTGACCGCGCCGGGAACCCGAAGATCCTCGAACGCTGCTCCCTGCCGCTGACCGGCCGGGGCTGCGTCGACCGGATCATCACCGACCTCGCCGTGATCGACGTCACCCCCGGCGGCCTCGTGCTGCGCGAACTCGCCCCCGGCGTCACGGTGGAGCAGGTCGTCGCGGCGACCGGCGCCGAGCTGCTCGTCGAGGAACACGAGGTCAGCGTATGAGCGACGACGAGCGCACGACGATCGAGCAGCGCGGGCTGTACTTCGAGGAGTTCGACCTGGGCGCGCGCTACCTGCACCGTCCCGGACGCACGGTCACCGAGGCCGACAACGTGCTGTTCACCACCATGACGATGAACACGCAGTCGCTGCACCTCGACGCGGCCTGGTCGGCCACCCAGCCGTTCGGCCAGCGCCTGATGAACTCGATGTTCACGCTGTCCACCCTCGTCGGCAGTTCGGTCGCGCAGCTCACCCAGGGCACGATCGTGGCGAACCTGGGCTTCGCCGAGGTGAAGTTCCCGCATCCGCTCTATCATGGCGACACGATGTACTCCGAGACGATCGTCACCGAGAAGCGGCTCTCCGGATCCCGGCCGGGGCAGGGCATCCTGACCCTCGAGCACACGGCCCGCAACCAGCACGGCGACGTCGTGGCGACGGCGATCCGCACTGTCATGGTCTGGTGCAAGGACTCGGCGCCATGAGCTTCGACCTCGGCCCCGCCCTCCTCTTCTGCCCGGCCGACCGGCCGGAGCGCTACGCGAAGGCGGCCGCGCGGGCCGACGCGGTCATCATCGACCTCGAGGATGCCGTCAGCCCCGACGCCCGCGCCGAGGCCAGGGTGTCGCTGATCGCGAACCCGCTGGACCCCGCCCGCACCGTCGTGCGCGTCAACGCGGTCGGCACCGAGGACTTCGAACTGGACCTCGCGGCGCTGGAAGAGACGCTGTACCGCACGGTCATGCTGCCCAAGGCGGTCAGTGCCGCCCAGATGGAGGCGCTGCCCGCGTACGACGTGATCGCCCTCTGCGAAACGGCCGCGGGCATCCTCGCCGCGCCCGAGATCGCCGCGGTGCCCAACGTGGTCGCGCTGATGTGGGGCGCCGAAGACCTCATCGCCTCGCTCGGCGGGAGCTCGAGCCGCTTCGGCGACGGAAGTTACCGCGCCGTCGCCCGGCACGCCCGGTCCTCCGTGCTCCTGGCCGCCGGCGCCCACGACAAGGCCGCCATCGACAGTGTGTTCCTGGCCATCGCGGACATGACCGGCCTCGCGGCCGAGGCCGAGGACGCCGTGGCCAGCGGGTTCAGGGCGACGGCGTGCATCCACCCCGGCCAGGTCGCCGTCATCCGCGACGCCTACCGGCCCACCCCCGCCGAGGTCGCCTATGCCTGGGCGATCCTCGAGGCCTCGGCCACGGAGGGCGGCGTCTTCCAGTACCAGGGACGGATGATCGACGGGCCGCTCCTCCGCCACGCCGAAGCCGTCCTCCGCCGAGCCGAGGCGCCCTAGCCCCTAATCCCTAATCCCTAATCCCTAATCCCTAATCCCTACCCCCTGACCCCCGCGAAACCGCAGTTGTGCGCGTTAAAACGCGGGAATAGCGCGCACAACTGCGGTTTCGCGGAGGGGGAAAAGGGGGAGAAGGGGGGAACGCGAGGGGGAGGGTCAGGCGACCTCGCGGGAGAGCGCCTGCTCGATGGCGCGCACGATCGGCTCGGACTCGGGTTCGACCGTCGACGCGAAGCGGTCGATGACCTGCCCGGCGCGGTTGACCAGGAACTTCTCGAAGTTCCACTTGACCAGGCCGGGAATCGGCCCGCTCTTGAATCTCGTCAGTTCGGCGTAGAGCGGGTGCTGGTGCTTGCCGCGCACATCGACCTTCTCGGTGAGCGGGAAGGTCACGCCGTAGTTCAGCTCGCAAAACGACGCGATGTCGGCCTCGTCGCCCGGCTCCTGGCCCAGGAACTGGTTGCACGGGAGGCCGAGAACCACGAGGCCCTCGTCCCTGTACCTCTCGTACAGCGCTTCCAGGCCCGCGTACTGCGGGGTGAAGCCGCACTTCGAAGCGACGTTGACGACGAGCACCGTCTTGCCCCGGAACCGGTCGAACGTCGTCTCCGTGCCGTCGATGAGCGTGAGCGGGATCTCGTACAGGGTCGATGCAGTCATGCGCCGAGACTACCCCGGCGCCCGTCGGGGTGGCTGAGAGAAGGCCGCAGGGGGAGAAGGAGGCACGGTGTACGCACCGCTTGGATAACGGTTCCCGCAAGCCCCTCGGAAAGAACTTCCGCCGGGCTTATTCTCGGGGCACAACAGCAGGCATCGGGAAGGGAACGCCATGCCCCGGTACGCAGCACCGCAGCCCTCGGCACCCCGGTCGGCACCGCACGCCCTGCACAAGTCACTCCTCCCGAGGTCACCGCGCGAGTCGCGTGTGGCGCAGCCCCTGTCCGTGGGCCCCCCTCCCATCTCCGCGCCGGTCCCCGTGCAGTCCGTGCCGGCGACCGGGCCGGTCGAGACAGGCAGGGACACCCCCGTCAGGCGCCGGATCGCGGACACGGACCTCCTGGTGCACCCGCTCGCGCTCGGCGGCAGCGTCTTCGGCTGGACGATCGACGGAAGCGCCGCGATGCGAGTCCTCGACCGCCACCGCGACCTGGGCGGCAACTTCGTCGACACGGCCGACAGTTACGCGGCCGGCCGGAGCGAGGTGATCATCGGCTCCTGGCTGCGCAGCCGCGGGGCGCGGGATGACACGGTGATCGCCACGAAGATCGGCCGCAATCGCGACCATCCCGGCCTGAGCGCGGCCAGCATCACCGGCGCCGTCCAGGCCTCCCTCGAGCGCCTGGGCACCGACCACATCGACCTGCTCTATTTCCACCTGGACGACCCGGACGTGCCCCTCGAAGAGAGCCTGGGCGCCGTCGACGCGCTCATCCGCCGTGGGCAGGTGCGCTACCTGGCCGCCTCCAACTTCACCGCCGAACGGTTGATGGAGGCGCGGGTGCTCTCGGCAAACGGACTGCCCCGGTTCGTGGCCCTGGAGACGCACTACAACCTGGTGCACCGGGAACCGTTCGAATCCTCCCTGGCCCTGCCCACCCATGCGCAGGGGATGGCCGTGCTGCCCTATTTCGCGCTGGCCCACGGCTTCCTGGCCGGACGGTACCGCACCAGGGCGGACGCCACCGGGACCGCCAGGGCCGGACGCGCCGCCGCCTACCTGAACCGGAACGGCCTCCGGGTGCTCGGGGTGGTCGACCGGATCGCGGTGGACCACGGCGTGCCGCCGGCAACGATCGCCCTCGCCTGGCTGCTGGCCAGGGACGGCACCTTCGTGCCGGTGGCCGGCGCCAGCCTCCCGGAGCAGGTGGACGCCCTCGTGGCGGCCGCGGGCATCCGTCTGGGCCGCGGCGAGATGGTCGAACTCGACCGGGTGTCGGTGGCCCCCGGCCCCGCTACGGGGCCTCGGCGATAACGCGCCGGATGGCCCGCTGCAGCGCGGCATGCGCGGCAATCGGGTCGCCCAGGTTGGCGCCGGCGTACGCGCCGTCACGGGCGAGGAAGAAGTCGTCGGCGGCGTCGCCGGGGTGCGAATGCCCCATCCCGCGGAACAGGTCCTCGATCGTCATGCCGTACCACTCGCGATGCACGGCGACGGCCTCGCGCACCGGATGCCGCGGGTCGGCGAACTGGGCCGCCGCGTTGATGAACGGGCAGCCGTGGAAGCCGGGGCGCATGACGTCGTCGGCGATCTCGTCGACGATGCCCCGCAGCCGCCGCTCGGGGCTGTCGTAGCGCTCCGCGACGTCCACCACGAAGTCGCGGGCCCGCGTGTCCCGCCCCTGCAGGTAGGCCACGATCAGGCTGTCCTTCGAGCGGAAGTACTTGTAGAACGTGGCCTTGGTGACCTTCGCCTCGCTGATGATGCGATCGACCCCGACGGTGTGCACGCCCTCGCTGTAAAACAGGCCGTCCGCGGTGGCCAGGATCCGCACCTTCGCGTGCGTGGTCGGCCGTGCCGGTGTTGCTGCCCCCTCGGCCATGCTCCTGCTCCTCCCGGATCGCCGCCTCCGCGCAAAGATTGCCGCGTCCGGCCGCGCCGGTTGCCACACGCTAGCATAAATGGGGTCGACAGACCAGTCTGTTACAAACCGGGAGGGGATGCCCGGGCCGACCGGTGTCGTAAGGTTGTCAGTGACATGAACGGTGCTGTGGAGTTCCCCCTGGACCTGGCCGAACTCTCTTTCCGGGCCGCCGGTGAGTCGCTGGTCCGCCGAAGCGTGCTTCCGAGCGGCGTGCGCATCCTGAGCGAACACGTTCCGGGCAGCCGCAGCCTGACGATCGGCTACTGGGTCGCCGTCGGCTCGCGCGACGAGCAGCCAGGCCACTTCGGTTCGACGCACTTTCTGGAGCACCTCCTCTTCAAGGGCACGCAGAAGCGCACAGCGCTCGACATCGCGGTCGCCTTCGACTCGGTCGGTGGCGAACACAACGCCATGACGGCCAAGGAATACACCTGCTACTACGCCAAGGTGCAGGACCGCGACCTGTCGATGGCCGTCGAGGTGCTCACCGACATGATCACCTCGTCGCTGCTCGACCCGGTCGAATTCGAGAACGAGCGCGGCGTCATCCTCGAAGAGCTGGCGATGGCCGACGACGACCCGGCGGATGTCGCGAACGAGCGATTCTTCGAGGCGGTCATGGGCGCGCACCCCCTCGGCCGGCCGATCGGTGGCAGCCCCGAAACCATCCAGGCCGCCACCCGCGCCGCCGTCTGGGAGCACTACCGCGCAAACTACCGGCCGCAGGACCTCGTCGTCACGGTCGCCGGCGCGGTTGACCACGACGTGCTTGTGGCCGCCGTCACCCGGGCCCTGGCCCTCGCCGGCTGGGACCTCGGCCAATACGCGGCGCCGGTCGCCCGCCGCACCGGCCATCCCGCGCAGATCAGCCAGGGCGATCCGGTGACGATCGTGCGGCGCCCGCTCGAGCAGGCGAACCTCCTCGTGGGCGTCCCCGGCCTGCTGGCCGCCGACGACCGCCGCGTCACGATGAGCGTGCTCAACTCCATCTTCGGTGGCGGCATGTCCTCCCGGCTGTTCCAGGAGGTGCGCGAGAAGCGCGGCCTGGCCTACTCGGTCTACTCCTTCGCGCCCGGGTTCTCGGATGCCGGACTCTTCGGCATGTACGCCGGCTGCACGCCCGCCAAGGCCGGGCAGGTGGTCGAGCTCATGCTCAGCGAGCTGAACCGGCTCGCCGAGGGCGGAGTCACCGCCGACGAAATGAAGCGTGCCTCCGGGCAGCTCTCCGGGGCATCCGCCCTGGCGCTCGAAGACTCGGACACCCGCATGTCCCGCCTGGGACGCTCGGAAATCACCCTGGGGGAGTTTGTGGATCTCGACGAGGCGCTCCGCCGCCTGGCGCTCGTGACGGCCGAGGACGTGCGGCGGCTCGCCGCCGAACTGGCCGCCGGACCGATTTCGGTCGCCGCCGTCGGCGCCCTCGACGACGACGTCTTCACGTCCGTGCTCTCCGCCGCCCGGCGCTAGCGCCGCCGCGTTCCCCGCACTGCCCGGCCCGGCCGGCAACCCGCCCGCGCTTCCACAGGATCACACCGAAAGGGACACCGTGCCCCACTACCTCTACCTCGTCCGCCACGGAGAGCAGCAGGATGCCGAGCACGGCCTCCCGGACGGCCCGCTCTCGCCCCGCGGCAAGCGCCAGGCACACCTGATCGCCGAGCGACTCGGCGGCGTCCCGTTCACCGGCGCCTGGCATTCCCCGCTGCAGCGCGCGGCGGAGACGGCCCAGATCATTGCCGAGCGGCTGCCCGCACTGACCTCGGAGCCGTCCGCTCTGCTGATGGACTGCATCCCGACCGGGAAGACGCCGGAGATGCCGTCGGTCTTCGACCCGTTCTTCGGCGCGGTCACCGAGGCCCAGATCGACGCGGGGCGAGCCCAGATGGACGACGCCACGGCGGAGTTCCTGCGGTCCCGGCGCGGCGAACGCCACGACCTCCTGATCACCCACAACTTCGTCATCGCGTGGTTCGTCCGCGAGGTGCTCGGGGCGCCCGACTGGCGCTGGATCAGCATCAACCAGGCCAATTGCGGGCTCACTGTGCTGCAGCAGAAGCCCGGGCGCCCGTGGACGCTGGTGACCCACAACGATCTCGGTCACCTGCCGGTCGAGCTGCGGACCGGGCTGCCGGACCAGCTGCTCTTCTAGGCGTTCGCCCCGGGCGGCCGCCCGTTCGCCGGCTGATGGGTGAGTGCCTTGCGGTACCAGTTGGTGGCGTTGGGGTTGTCGTTGTACGGCGCGACGTCGTCGTAGCCGGCCTTCCGGTACAGCTGCCCGGCCGCCTCGAGGCTCGCGTTCGTGTCGAGCACAACTTCGTCGGCGCCGAACGCGCTCGCCCGGCGTTCGAGTTCCTCCAGCAGCACGCGGCCCCAGCCGCGGCCGCGCACCTGCGGCTGCAGCCAGAGGTGCTTGATCTCGTACCGCACGGCGCCGGCGGGGGAGTCGGTGATGCGCCGCACCCCGCCGCAGCCGACGTAGCGGCCGTGGTGGTCGTCTTCGCCTACGAGCAGGAAGACGCCCCTCGGCGGCAGGAACTGCTCCGCGGACGGCAGGGTGGTGCGGTAGCTGCCCTGCGCGGACGGGAAGGACGACGCGCGGTCGCTGAAGTATTGGGTGAGCAGGGTGAGCGCGGGCGCATCCGTCACCGACACTTCTCTGAATTCAGGCATGCCCCTAGGCTACGTCGGGGCCGCAAGGCCGCGCTTGATAGATTGGGAGCATGACAACACGGGTGGCCGTCATCGGCGCAACGGGCAAGATGGGCCGCCTGGTTTCCTCGCTCATCGAAGACACCGAGGGCTACGAACTCGTCGCCCGGCTGGATTCGAAAAGCTCCCTCTCCGAGATGCTCGGGGCGGATGTCGCCATCGACCTGACCGTTCCGGGCGTCAGCCAGGGCGTGGTCCAGTTCGCCGTGGACAACGGCATCCGGGTGCTCGTCGGCACGTCCGGCTGGTCGCAGGAACGGATCGACTCGCTGGGCCACAGCCTCGCCGGCCGGGACGACACCGGCGTGATCATCATCCCCAATTTCTCCATCGGCTCGGTGCTCGGGTCGGCGTTCGCCGCCCAGGCCGCCCGCTTCTTCGACTCGATCGAGATCGTCGAGGCGCACCAGGCCGGGAAGGTCGACTCGCCCTCCGGCACGGCCGTGCGCACGGCCGAGCTCATCGGGCGCGCGCGGGCCGACCTCGGACCGGTCTCTGCCCCGCACACCGACCAGCGTGCGCGCGGCCAGCAGGTCTCCAGCGTGCCGGTGCACAGCCTGCGCCTGGAGGGCCTCCTGGCCCGCCAGGACGTGTTCCTCGGCGGCCCGGGCGAGACCCTGACCATCAGCCACAACACGCTCTCCGCCAGCGCCTATGAGCGCGGCATCCTGCTCGCCCTCGCGGCCACGCGCACCGCACGCGGGGTGACCGTCGGGCTGGACCGGATCGTCGACCTCGGCCTGGGCGAAGCCGGCTCGACCGGCGCGCCCGAGGCTGCCGATTCGGCCGCCGAAGCCGAGGCCGAGGACACCGAGGCCGCCGAATGAGGGGACGCCTGGCCGCGGTGCTGATGGCGCTGCTGCTGCTCGTCTACCTGGTCCTCGTGGGCTGGCAGGCCGTGAAGTTCATGCTGACCGGCGAGCCGATCGGCATCGTGATCGGCGCGGCGCTGATAATCCTGCCCGTCGTGGGGGTGTGGGCGCTCGCGCGCGAGCTCCAGTTCGGGCTGGGCTCCGAGCGGCTGTTGCGCCGACTCGACGCGGAGGGCGAACTGCCCGTCGACGAGCTCCCCGCCAGGCCGAGCGGCCGGCCCTACCGGGACGCCGCCGACGCCGACTTCCCGCGCTTCCGCGAGGCGGTAGAAGCGGCCCCGGAGGACTGGCGCGCCTGGTTCCGGCTCGGCCTCGCCTACGACGCCTCGGGGGACCGGCGCCGCGCCCGCGGCGCCATCCGCACCGCCATCGCCCTCGAACGCCGCCCCTGACCGCCGCGAAACCGCAGTTGTGCGCGCTAAAACGCGGTTTTAGCGCGCACAACTGCGGTTTCGCGGAGGTGGGGCGTGGGTGGGGGCGGGCGTGGCTAGGCGCGGAGCATCCAGTCGACGGCCTCGGCCGCGGTGCGGTGGGCGAAGACGAAGCCGTCCGCCTGCAGCTTCGCTGAGCTGACCCGCTGGTCGGCCAGGAGCAGCTGCCGGGCGGCATCGCCGAGCACCAGGGTGAGGACGAACGCCGGCACGGGGATGAAGAAGGGGCGGCGCATCGCCTTCGCCACCGCCCGAATCACGTCGTTGGCCGTCGCCGGGGTCGGCCCGACCAGGTTGACCGGGCCGCTGAGCGTCGAGGTGAGCAGGTGCACGATCGCGGCCGCCTCGTCGTGCAGACTGATCCACGGCCAGTGCTGGGTTCCGCGGCCGAGCGGTCCGCCGAGCCCGAACCGCACGATCGGCAGCAGGGGTTTCAACACCCCGCCCCGCGCCATCACGAGGGAGGTGCGGAAGCTCACCACCCGGGTCCCCTCGGGGGCACGCTGGGCTTCGCGCTCCCACGCGGCCACGACGCCGGCCAGGAAATCCTGTCCAGGGGCGGATTCCTCGGTGAGGGTCTCTCCGGGTCGGTTGCCGTAGATGCCGACCGCCGACGCGTTGAGCAGCACAGGGGGCGGCGCCGCGCAGGCGTTCATCGCGTCGGTAAGCGTGCGCGTCGCGCGCACGCGGGAACGGACGATTTCCCGGCGGTACGACGCGGTCCAGGGCAGGCGGGACAGCGAGGCGCCGGCGAGGTTGATGACCGCGTCGACGCCGTCGAGCGCGCCGGGATCGAGTTCGGCGAAGGCGGGATCCCAGCGGATCTCGGAATCCGAGCGCGCCTCCCTGCGCACGAGGCGAAGCACGGTGTGTCCGGCCGCCTCGAGCTGGCGGGACACTTCGCTGCCGATAAGGCCGGAGGCCCCGGCAATCAGCACTCGCACGGCGGCGCCGTCCCCGGCCTAGGCCAGTTCCGCCTCGATCGTGATCGGGATGCCGGCCAGCGCCTTCGAGATCGGGCAGTTCTGCTTGGCATCCTCGGCGAAGGCCTCGAACTGCTCCTCGGTCAGGCCGGGGATCTTGGCGCTCACCAGCAGGTGGCTGCCGACGACACCGGTGCCGGGCTGGAAGGTGACGGCCGCGGTGGTCTGCATGCTTTCGGGCGTGTGCCCGGCCGCCGACAGGATGCCGGCCAGCGCCATCGAGAAGCACGCGGAGTGCGCCGCACCGAGCAGTTCCTCGGGGTTGGTCGTGTTGGGTGTGCCCTCGGAGCGCGCGGCCCAGGTGACGGGGAACTCCGCGGCGTTCGACGAATCGAGCGTCGTGGTGCCGCGGCCGGACTTCAGATCGCCGGTCCATACGGTTGTTGCTTCGCTGGTAAGCGCCATGGTGCTACCTCCTGAAAGTGAAACCCCAGCCTAACCGCCGCACTCCCGCGAAACCCGAATGCCGGGCCATCGGCGTCTAAGCGGTGCCGGCGGGCGTTCCGCGGCGACCCAGCAGACCGGCGCGCACGAGCAGGAGGTAGAGCTGGCAGCCGAGGCAATAGTCGAACACGGCGTTGAGGAACGCTGCGATGAAGGCGGCGGCCGCCGCGGCCGCTAGGCCGCCGGAAAGCCCGACCAGGCCCAGGATGACGCCGACCAGGCTGACGAAGAGGCCAACGCCCTGCGCGAAGGTCGGCGGGGCCGGGTCTTCCAGCTCGGCCGGCGCGGCCAGCCTCGGGCGCACGAAGCGCTTGAACAGCAGCCCGAACGGATGCCGGCCCGCCCCGGCGAACGCTCCCCAGGCGAACAGCGCCGCGAGGGCGGTGAGCAGCACCAACGCGGCCACGGCTGCCCCGGTCAGCGCAAGGAACACCACGACCAGGAGGAGCACGGCGGTGATTGCCGCGACGAAGCGGGGGCCGCGGGGGTCGATGCGGGGTCTAGCTCGCGAGGCGGACATGGCTGCTCCCGGTGAGGTCGTCGAGGTGCCGGGCGATGCCGGCGCGGTGCGGAACCCCGCCGATGCGGGCGCGAACGCGGCCGGTGCCGTCGAGGATGAGGGTGGTGGGCGTCTGCATGACCCCGTACCGGTTGGCGAGGTCGGCCCGGTGGGTGAGGTCGACGTTGAGGTGGGCGACGCCGGGGCGGGAGCCCGCCACACCGGCGAGCAGCCGGCTCGTGCCGGGGCAGCGCGCGCACAGCTCGGTGGAGAACAGCAGCAGGGTGGCGTCCCGGCCGAAGGGGACCTCGCTGGCGACATCCGTCGGCGTGATGACATCACCGGCAACCGGTGCGATTCGTCCCTGCTGCGCGCGCCAGACCAGGCCGAGCGCGGTCGCTGACAGCACGAGCGCCAGGATGACGACGAGTGCGGTGAACGGTTCCATGCTCGCAAGATTACGCGGGCGAGCCTGCGATCCCGGTGTGTGACGAGAGGTTACGCGGACCGGGCGGCGAGCCACGGCCCGGCGGGCACGCGCCACCGGGTATCGTTTAGGCCGTGCCTGAGATTGAGTTTCGCTCCGATGTGACCGTTGAACTGGTTCGCGCCAGCGCCCACGACTCCGACGTGCTGTTTGCCGCCCGGGTGTCGACCCAGGGCGAGCAAACCCTCGAGGAGAGCCGCCTGGAGGGCTCGGAAACCGAGGTCGACCAGAAGCGCGACCGCGGGCTGATCAACTACCTCATGCGCGACCGCCACGGGTCGCCCTTCGAGCACAACTCGATGACCTTCTACGTGCAGGCGCCGATCTTCGTGTTCCGCGAGTTCATGCGCCACCGCATCGCCTCCTACAACGAGGAATCGGGCCGCTACCGCGAGCTGAACCCGGTCTTCTACGTTCCCGCCCCCGAGCGTAACCTCCTCCAGGTCGGCAAGCCGGGAGCGTACGACTTCCTGCCCGGCTCTGCCGAGCAGCTCGCCCTGGTCGAGCAGCAGACGCGCGACGTGTCCGTGCACGCCTACGCGGCCTACCAGCGCATGCTCGAGGCCGGCGTAGCCCGCGAGGTCGCGCGGATCATCCTGCCGCTGAACATCTACTCCTCGATGTACGTGACCATGAACGCCCGTTCGCTGATGAACTTCCTCAGCCTGCGCACGAAGCGCGAGGGCACCCACTTCCCGTCGTTCCCGCAGCGCGAGATCGAAATGTGCGCCGAGAAAATGGAAGCACACTTCGCCGAGCTCATGCCGCTCACCTACGACGCCTTCAACAAGAACGGCCGGGTCGCCCCCTAACGCCGTTCTGTTACGGCCGGGCTGCAGACGACCGCGGTGAGCCGGTACCCTGTAATTGTGTCTACGCCATCGAATCCATTCGGCCAGGTGCTTGTCGCCCTGGTGACCCCCTTCACCGCTGACGGGGAGGTCGACTGGCCCGGCGTCGCCAAGCACATCGACGACGTGATCAACGCCGGAGCGGACGGCATCGTCGTCACCGGCACCACCGGCGAGACGTCCACCCTGACCGACCCGGAGAAGATCCGCCTGGTCGAGGTCGGCAAGGATGTCTCGGCCGGCCGGGCGAAGATCATCACCGGCGGCGGGTCCAACGAGACCGCCCACGCCATGCAGCTCGCCAAGCAGAGCGAGAAGGCCGGCGCCGACGGCAACATGATCGTCACCCCGTACTACAACAAGCCCACCCAGGCCGGCGTGCTCACCCATTTCCGGATGATCGCGGACGCCACCGACCTTCCGGTCATCCTCTACGACATCCCCGGCCGTACCGGCATCCCGATCGAGTACGCGACCATCCTGCGCGCCGCGAAGCACCCCAACATCCTCGCCGTCAAGGATGCCAAGGGCGACCTCGCGCAGGTCAGCCGGGTGCTCAACCAGACCGACCTGCTGTACTTCTCCGGCGACGACCCCAACGTGCTCCCGCACCTGGCCATCGGCGCCACCGGGCTGATCGGCGTCACCGCGAACATCGCGGCCACCCCGTACCGGCAGATGGTCGACGCGGTCAACGCCGGCGACCTCAAGACGGCCACGGCGGCGCACAAGCAGCTCGAACCGCTGGTGCGAGCCTGCATGACCCATGTGCCGGGCACCGTCGCGGTCAAGTACATCCTGCACGGCCTCGGCCGGATCGGCAGCCCGCGGGTGCGCCTGCCGCTCGTCGGTCCCGAGGAGTGGGAGGCCGCCCAGATCGAGGACGAGATCGACCTGGTCACCGCCATCCCGGGCGTGGACTTCTCCAACTTCCGGCCCGACCGCAACGCCGCGGCCGGCGGGGCACTGCCCAGGATAGCCGGCACCACCCGCTAGAAACGGGACCACACGCGCAACCACCAGGGAGGGCACATGCCAGGCGACGTATACGAACCCCCGGCGCTCGAACCGGGCACCCTCCGGGTCATCCCGATCGGCGGCCTCGGCGAAATCGGCCGGAACATGACGTCGTTCGAGATCAACGGCAAGATCCTGATCGTGGACTGCGGCGTGCTGTTCCCGGAGGAGCACCAGCCGGGCGTCGACCTGATCCTGCCGGACTTCGCGCCCATCCGCGATCGCCTGGACGACATCCTCGGCGTCGTGCTCACGCACGGCCATGAGGACCACATCGGCGCCGTCCCGTACCTCCTCAAGCTTCGCCGGGACATCCCGCTGATCGGCTCGGGGCTCACCCTCGCGTTCATCGAGGCCAAGCTCAAGGAACACCGGATCACCCCGTACACGCTGCAGGTCGCCGAAGGGCAGACCGAGCGGCTCGGGCCGTTCAGCCTGGAGTTCGTCGCGGTCAACCACTCGATTCCCGACGCCCTCGCCGTGGCGATCAAGACCGAGGGCGGCACCGTGCTGCACACGGGCGACTTCAAGATGGACCAGCTGCCGCTCGACGGCCGGCTCACCGACCTGCGCGAATTCGCGCGGCTCGGCACCGAGGGCGTCGACCTGTTCCTCGTCGACTCGACCAACGCGGATGTCCCCGGCTTTACCCCGTCCGAGCGCCTGATTGGGCCCGTGCTGGAGGACGTCATCGCCCGGGCGCCGCGCCGGGTGATCGTCGCCAGCTTCTCCAGCCACGTGCACCGGGTGCAGCAGGTCCTCGACGCCGCGCACACCAACGGACGCCGGGTGGCGCTGCTCGGCCGCTCGATGGTGCGCAACATGACCATCGCCGCCGACCTCGGCTACCTCAGGGTGCCGGAGGGCGTGCTGGTCGATTTCAAGAAGGCCGGGAACATCCCGGACGACAAGATCGTCTACATGTCCACGGGCTCGCAGGGCGAGCCGATGGCGGTGCTCAGCCGGATGGTCAATCGGGACCACCAGATCGAGGTCGGCCCCGGCGACACCGTCGTCCTGGCCTCCAGCCTCATCCCCGGCAACGAGAACGCGGTCTACCGGATCATCGACGGCCTGACCAGGCTCGGCGCCTCCGTGGTGCACAAGGGCAACGCGAAGGTGCACGTGTCCGGGCATGCGGCGGCCGGCGAGCTGCTGTACTGCTACAACATCCTCAAGCCGAAGAATGTGCTGCCGGTGCACGGCGAGTATCGCCACCTCGTCGCCAACGCGCGGCTGGCCATCGACAGCGGGGTGCCGGAGGCGAACACGATCCTCGCCGAGGACGGCACGGTGATCGACCTGCGGGACGGCATCGCCCGCCAGGTCGGCCAGCTCGACATCGGGTACGTCTACGTCGACGGGTCGACCGTCGGCGAGATCACCGAGGCCGACCTCAAGGACCGGCGCACGCTCGCCGAGGAGGGGTTCATCTCGATCATCATCGTCGTCGACGCCAATACCGGGAAGGTCATCGTCGGGCCCGAGATCCACGCGAAGGGATTCGCCGAGGACGCCGCCGTCTTCGACGCCGTCAAGCCGAAGATCGTGGCGGCGCTCGAAGAGGCGGCGCACAACGGCGTGCGGGACCCGTACGCGCTGCAGCAGGCCGTGCGCCGGGTGGTCGGCCGCTGGGTGAATGCGTCGTTCCGCCGGCGCCCGATGATCGTGCCCCTCGTCATCGAGGCCTGACCCGCGCCGGTCCCGCCGGTTGAGATGCGGAGAAAGTGCCTTCGTCGAGCCCGGGAAGGTACTTTGTCCGCAGTTCAGTTCGGAGCGTCCGATGGATGGTTGGGCTGCAGTGGGCGTGGGCTGACGGACGATCGACCGGGGCGGCGGTACCGTAGATGCCATGGCTACGAGCACTAAGTCGACCGGTCGCGCTCGCCCCGCGCCCGCACGCGGCAGCGCGCCCGCACGCGGCACCGCGGCGCGCAAACCCGTCGCCAGGACGGCGACCCAGAAGACCGTCAAGTTCGAACCGAAGCCGGGCCTTGCCGTGCGCATCTGGATGGGGCTCGCCCACCTGACCGGCGGCGCCGCCCGCGCCCTCGGCCCGGAGCAGCTGTCCAAAGAGGAGCGCCGCGACGGGCTGCCGTTCTTCCTCGTGCTGCTCTCGATCGTCGGCGCCGTCATCGAATGGTTCCTGATCAACAGTCCCGTCGCCCGGACCCTCGACGCCTGGACCTTCGGCGGACTGTTCGGCCGGGTCGCCTTCGCACTGCCCGTGATCATGCTGCTCTTCGCCATCTGGCTGTTCCGCAAGCCCAGTTCGATCCACGACAACGGCCGCGTCGGCATCGGCCTGTCCATCCTGCTCGTCTCGGTTTCCGGGCTCTGCCACATCTTCGGCGGGGCGCCGGCGCCCAGCGAGGGCATGGAACGGCTCGCCCTGGCCGGGGGCGTGATCGGCTGGATGATCGCGGCCCCGCTGACCTTCCTGGCCACCTCGATCGGCGCGACGATCGTCGTCATCCTGCTGCTCGTCCTCAGCCTCTTCATCATCACCCGGACGCCGCCGAACAAGCTGCCCGAACGGCTGCGCGAGCTGTACGCCTGGCTCTTCGGCGCGCAGCTGCCCGACGCCGAGGAGCGCCAGGCCGGCAAGGATGCCCGGCTCGACAAGACCGCGCAGGTCGAACTCGACGGCGTTGACGGCGACAACAGCGCGCTGCCCTGGTGGCGGCGCAACAACAGCAAGCGCGAGGAAGACCCCGACTTCGACGGTCCGATCAGCGTCGACCCGCGCGGCAACGCCCGGGACGCGGACTCCGGCGCCGTGGACGCCCTCCGCGACCTGCTCGGCGGCGACGGCACCGGCGGCTTCGACACCGCCCTCGAACCGGCGGAGACCCCGGCGAACCCGCGCCGGGACCACTACGGCACCGAAGTGCTCGAAGACCTGGTTCGGGCCGAGGACGCGGTCAAGCGTTTCACCGGCGAAGTCGAACCATCCGCGGCGGCGATCGGCCTCCACGCCGACGACCCGACCGGCCTGACCGAGGTGCTCCCCGGTTTCGAGGAACTGGAGGCGGCCCTGGCCGCTCCGACCGCCCAGCCCGCCGCGCCGCAGCCGACCGCGCCCTATGTGCTGCCGTCGGCGATGACCCTCATCGCCGGACCGCCGGCCAAGGCCAGGTCCGCCGCCAACGACGACGTGGTCCGTTCGATCACCGAGGTGCTCCGCCAGTTCCAGGTCGACGCGAAGGTGACCGGCTTCTCGCGCGGGCCCACCGTGACCCAGTACGAAATCGAGCTCGGCCCCGGGGTGAAGGTGGAGCGGGTAACGGCCCTGAGCAAGAACCTCTCCTACGCCGTCGCCTCGAACGAGGTGCGGATCCTCTCGCCCATCCCCGGCAAGAGCGCCATCGGCATCGAGATCCCGAACACCGACCGCGAAATCGTCACCCTCGGCGACGTGTTGCGCTCGGCCACGGCCACGAACAGCACCCACCCGATGACCATCGGCGTCGGCAAGGATGTCGGCGGCGGGTTCGTCATCGCCAACCTCGCGAAGATGCCCCACCTCCTCGTGGCCGGCTCGACCGGCTCCGGCAAGTCGAGCTTCGTCAACTCGATGATTACCAGCCTCCTCATGCGCGCCAAGCCGAGCGAGGTGCGGATGGTGCTGATCGACCCGAAGCGGGTCGAGCTCGCCGCCTACGCCGGGGTCCCGCACCTCATCACGCCCATCATCACGAACGCGAAGAAGGCCGCGGAGGCCCTGCAGTGGGTCGTCAAAGAGATGGACATGCGCTACGACGACCTGGCCAGCTTCGGCTTCCGCCACATCGACGACTTCAACAAGGCCGTCGTCAGCAACGAGATCGTGCTGCCGGCCGGCAGCGCCCGCACGCTCAAGCCGTATCCGTACCTGCTCGTCGTCGTCGACGAGCTCGCCGACCTCATGATGGTCGCCCCGCGCGACGTCGAGGACTCGATCGTGCGGATCACCCAGCTCGCGCGCGCCTCCGGAATCCACCTGGTGCTGGCCACCCAGCGCCCCAGCGTCGACGTCGTCACCGGCCTGATCAAGGCCAACGTGCCCTCACGCCTCGCCTTCGCCGTGACCAGCGTCACCGACTCCCGGGTCATCCTCGACCAGCCCGGCGCCGACAAACTCATCGGCCAGGGCGACGCCCTGTTCCTGCCGATGGGCGCCTCCAAGGCCATCCGGGTGCAGGGCGCCTGGGTCAACGAGGCCGAGATCGAGAAGGTCGTCAGGCACGTCACCCGCCAGGCCCGCCCGGACTACCGGCCGGATGTCGCGATGGAAGCTCCCCGCAAGGAGATCGATGCCGACATCGGCGACGACCTCGAGGTGCTGCTCGCGGCCGCGGAGCTCGTGGTCTCCACCCAGTTCGGGTCGACCTCGATGCTGCAGCGCAAACTGCGCGTGGGCTTCGCCAAGGCCGGCCGCCTGATGGACCTGCTCGAGTCGCGGGAGATCGTCGGCCCGTCGGAGGGGTCGAAGGCGCGCGATGTGCTCGTCAGCGCCGAGCAGTTGCCGAGCGTGCTCGCCAAGCTCCGCGGCTCGGACGCCGAACACCACGCCGCCGAGCAGCGGGCGGCCGCGTATCCGCCGGCCAATGCCGCTCCCGACCCCCGCTACGCCGACGACCCGGTCGCGAAAATGACCGAAGACTATCCTGAAGAGGACGGGTCCTCCGACGAGGACGCCTGGCAACTGACCGACAGGGACTGATCCGATGGCAACGCCGAACACCGTTCCAACCGCCCCGCCGAGCAACTGGAACCTGCCGAACCTGATCACGGTCGTGCGCATCCTGATGGCGCCGGTGTTCTTCTGGATGCTGCTGGCCGACGCCGGGCAGGACGGCGCCCTGCGCTGGGCCGCGGCCGCTGTCTTCATCGTCGCGATCGCGACCGACGGCATTGACGGCGCCATCGCCCGCCGCCGGAACCTCGTCACCGACCTCGGCAAGCTCCTCGACCCGATCGCGGACAAGGTGCTCACCGGCGGGGCGCTCATCTGCCTGTCCATCCTCGGGGAACTGTGGTGGTGGGTCACGATCGTCATCCTGGTGCGCGAGATCGGCATCACCGTGTTCCGGTTCGTGATGCTGCGCGACCACGTCATCCCGGCCTCCCGCGGCGGAAAGCTCAAGACCCTCTTCCAGGCCGTGGCCATCTCCCTCGCGCTCCTGCCGTTCTGGCTCCTCCTCGGCGACTGGGTGTACTGGGTGAACTGGACCGTCATGGCGGTCGCCCTCGTCCTCACGGTCGTGACCGGCGTCGACTACCTCGCGGCCGGCTGGCGCGAGCGCCGCAAGCACCGCAGCCATGCCTGATCACGTGCCGGCCCAATCCGCTGCCCCCAGAACTGAGGGTGCCGGCGGTGCGGATGCCGATCCCACCGCGCTCCTGATCGCCGAGCTCACCGCCCGGCACCTCACCATCGCGGTGGCCGAATCCCTCACCGGCGGCCTGCTGGTGGCCGAACTCGTCCGCATCCCCGGCGCATCCGTCGTCGTCAACGGGGGAGTGGTGGCCTACCAGACCGAGCTCAAACACCGCCTGCTCGCGGTGGACAGCAGCATCCTCAACGTGCACGGGCCGGTGCATCCGGATGTCGCCAAGCAGATGGCGATCGGCGTGCGCACCCACCTCGCGGTAGGCGGGGAGCGGGCGGACATCGGAGTCTCCACGACCGGGGTTGCCGGTCCGGACGCCTCGGACGGTCACGAACCGGGCACCGTGTTCATCGGCCTGTCCCAGGGAACCGGGGCGTGGGCGATCCCGCTGCAGTTGCCCGGCGACCGCGACGCCGTCCGCGCGGAGGCCGTCGCGCGAGCGGTCCAGGCCGTGCGGGAAATACTCGGCCGGGATCCGTCGGAATAGTTCCGGGGAGGGTGTGGTTACAATCACAAGATTCACGAGGCCACGACACGACATTCACAAGGAAAGTCCAGTGACCGAGGGTACTCTGGGAGTGTCGGATGGGTGCGGTAACGTAAGCCATTCGCCGCCACGAACCCGATCGTGATGGACACAGCAGTATCACTAGACAGCAGTTTCAAGTTGCATGAGAAGGAGGTTCCGATGATTCTTGTACGTCAAGAAATCGGCGATGTACTCAGGGACTTCCGCCTGCAAAAAGGTCGCACCCTTCGCCAGGTAGCCAGCAAGGCCAGTGTGGCCCTGGGTTACCTCAGCGAGGTCGAGCGTGGTCAGAAGGAAGCTTCTTCTGAGATTCTCGCTTCCGTAGCAGACGCGCTCGACACCCCTATCTCGGTCATCATGCGTGAAGTCGGCGATCGCCTCGCCGTGATCGAAGGCCTCGAACCGTTCCCGGACACCATCCCCGAGGAATTCGTTTCGAACTTCGACTCCACGATCATGGCCCGCTAGGTCGACCGGCGAGCGTTGGGCGCGTTGTGCGACTGAGTGAGTTCCGCCAAGCCCTGAAAGACGAGTTCGGCGACGCCTATGGCCGGGTGCTCACCCGCGACCTGGTGCTGACCCCCCTGGGCGGTCGCACGGCCGACCAGGCCCTCGCCGGTGGCACGCCCGCCCGCGATGTCTGGCTCGCGCTCTGCGTCGAGACGGATGTGCCCAAGAGCCGCTGGTACGGCGCGGGGCTTCCCGCCCCGCACAAGTAGACCTCAGCGGGACGAGGTGTCGCCCTGGGCAGACGTGTTCGCCAGGGTTGACGGCGCCATCGCGCCCGTCGGCGACCTCCCGGGGCTTGTCGGAGTTGCGGTTCGCCTTGTTGAGCGACTGGGCGAGTGGGGAGTGGGCCTGTTCACCCTGGCCGAAACGGTCTTTCCGCCCCTCCCGAGCGAGGTCATTCTTCCCCTGGCGGGCTTCCTTGGCCAGCAGGGCGAGCTGAACGGCGCCCTCCTGGTCGTCACGAGCACGCTGGGCGCATATCTTGGCGCCCTGCTGCTCTACGGGCTCGGGGCGCGCCTCGGGCTCGAGCGCTCAATTCGCTGGCTGGCGAAACTCCCCCTCGTTGATCGTGACGACTGGGACAGGGCTGCCCGATGGTTCGGCCGGCATGGTCGATCGGCCGTCTTCTTTGGTCGGCTCGTGCCGGGGATTCGAAGCCTGGTCTCGTTGCCGGCCGGCGCCGCAAGGATGAATCTCGCCTCGTTCAGCATCTTCACGATCGCTGGAAGCGCAATCTGGAACACCTTCCTGATCCTTCTGGGCGCCGCCCTGGGCACGCAATACGAGCTGGTGGCCAGGTATGCGCTCTACCTCAACTACGTGCTCTATGCGGCCATTATCGGGGTCGTTGTCTGGCTGGTGCTGCGGCGGATGCGAGGACGAAGAGCGGCCGGCGCGCGCGCCGACGACTCGGCGAATGACCCTGACTGACCTTCCGGTGACCGAGTACGAGCGTGGTGCGCCACGCCGCCGGGTGCGGGTACATCGAATACCTGTTCGGATATTGCTAGGCTCCTCAACAGCAGAAGTCGAAGACGGCTTATCCACTTCCGCCGCGACTACCGACCAGTGTCGGGGGTCCGGCGTACAGTCGGATTCGTCAACGACCGACAGCAATTGCCTTGTCGACAGGGGGCATCGGGGTCTTCCCGGTGAACCGAAACGACAGCCTATAGGCGCCAGCACGCATGACCGAAGGAGAACGACATGGCATCAGCAGCAGATCGCGAGAAGGCCCTGGAAGCGGCACTCGCCCAAATCGACCGCCAGTTCGGCAAGGGCTCCGTCATGCGCCTTGGCAGCGACGAGCGCGCCCCCGTCGAAACCATCTCCACCGGGTCGATCGCGCTGGACGTCGCGCTCGGCATAGGCGGCCTGCCCCGCGGCCGGATCGTCGAGATCTACGGTCCGGAATCCTCCGGTAAGACCACGCTCACCCTGCACGCCATCGCCAACGCCCAGAAGGGCGGCGGCATCGCCGCGTTCATCGACGCGGAGCACGCCCTCGACCCCGAGTACGCCCGCAAGCTCGGCGTCGACATCGACGCTCTCCTCGTCTCCCAGCCCGACACGGGAGAGCAGGCCCTCGAGATCGCGGACATGCTCGTCCGAAGCGGGTCGATCGACCTGATCGTCATCGACTCCGTCGCCGCGCTCGTGCCCCGCGCCGAGATCGAGGGCGAGATGGGTGACTCGCACGTCGGCCTTCAGGCCCGGCTCATGTCCCAGGCGCTGCGCAAGCTCACCGGTGGGCTGAGCCAGACCAACACCACCATGATCTTCATCAACCAGCTGCGCGAGAAGATCGGCGTGTTCTTCGGCAGCCCGGAGACCACCGCCGGCGGCAAGGCGCTCAAGTTCTACGCCTCCGTGCGCCTCGACATCCGCCGGATAGAAACCCTCAAGGACGGCACCGAAGCCGTCGGTAACCGCACCAGGGTCAAGGTCGTCAAGAACAAGATGGCCCCGCCGTTCAAGCAGGCCGAATTCGACATCATCTACGGTGTCGGCATCTCCCGCGAGGGCAGCCTGATCGACTTCGGAGTGGACCAGGGCATCGTCAAGAAGTCCGGCGCCTGGTACACCTACGACGGCGACCAGCTCGGCCAGGGCAAGGAGAACTCCCGCAACTTCCTGCTCAAGAACCCGGACATGGCCAACGACATCGAGAAGAAGATCCTGATCAAGCTCGGGGTCGGCCCGGAGGGCATCGCGGCGGCCAAGGCAGCCAAGGAGGCCGCCACCGCGGCCGAGGGCGGCGCGAAGGTCGAGTCGATCCAGACGAAGCTCAGCGCACGCAAGGGCGCCTAGCCCCGGCCCAATCCGCGGCACCGCACCGGTGCAGCATGGCGGCACGGCGCCGCACCGCACGATTCACCACGAGAGGCAGGTCACGGGCATGGTTCATTTCGAAGCATCCGATTCAGCGCAGGACCCGGCGCAGGACGCAGCACAGAACAGCACGCTGGCGTCCGTGACCTACCTCCCCGGGGTCGTCCCGCCGGAGGACCCGGCCGGCGACCAGGCCGCGCACGAGGAGACCGACGCCACCGCCGAGCGCGAACGCGCCGAGAAGGTGCTGCTGCATCGCCTGCGGGGCCGCTCGCTGTCCATCTCGGAGGCGCGCACGGTGCTCCGCACGACGGACATCGACCAGGCCGAGGCCGAGGAGATCATCGAGCGTTTCGCTGAGCTGCACTACATCGACGAGGAGAAACTCGCCGACCAGATCATCCACAGCCACCACGAGCGCAAGGGCCTCGGCCGTGCGGGCGTGCAGACGGAGATGCGCCGCAGGGGCCTCGACGCCAACCTCATCCTGGAGAAACTCGAGGAGCTGCCGGACGACGAGGCCGAGCGGGCCATCGAGATGGCCATCAAACGGGTCGGCCAGCTCGAACGATTCGACGAGCAGACCGTCGATCGCCGCCTCACCGGGTTCCTCATGCGCAAGGGGTACAGTTCCGGCGCCGTGCGGCTCGCCGTGAAGGCGGCGCTGGCGTCCCGGTCCGCCGGCCGAGCCTCGACGGTCCGGTTCCGCTAGGCCCGGATTCGGCCGGCGAGCGGTAGGCGCGGCGCAAACGTAAACTAGAGCCACTATGACCAGCATGACCGCAACATCCGCCCGTGCCACGCCGCCCTCCACCGGGCGGACCGTGATCGCCCCCTCGGAGGCCGCCGTCGACGCCGAGGGCCGCGCGCGCAGCTACGAGGTGCGCACCTTCGGCTGCCAGATGAACGTGCACGACTCCGAACGGCTCAGCGGTTCCCTCGAGGCGGCCGGCTACGTTCCGGCGAACGGCGCCGAGGCCGACATCGTCGTGCTCAACACCTGCGCCGTGCGCGAGAACGCGGACAACAAGCTCTACGGCAACCTGGGCCACCTCGCCTCCGTCAAGCGCCGCCACGAGGGCATGCAGATCGCCGTCGGCGGCTGCCTCGCCCAGAAGGACAAGGACACGATCCTGGCCAGGGCGCCGTGGGTCGACGTCGTCTTCGGCACCCACAACATGGGCGCCCTGCCCAGCCTGCTCGAGCGCGCCCGGCACAACGGCGAGGCCCAGCTGGAGATCCTCGAGTCCCTCGAGACCTTCCCGTCGACCCTGCCGACCAAACGCGATTCCAGCTACAGCGGCTGGGTGTCCATCTCGGTCGGCTGCAACAACACCTGCACGTTCTGCATCGTCCCGGCCCTGCGCGGCAAGGAGAAGGACCGCCGCCCGGGGGAGATCCTCGCGGAGATCCAGGCTCTCGTCGATGACGGCGCCATCGAGGTCACCCTGCTCGGCCAGAACGTCAACTCCTACGGCGTCGAGTTCGGCGACCGGCTCGCGTTCGGCAAGCTGCTCCGTGCGGCCGGCCGGATCGAGGGGCTGGAGCGCATCCGTTTCACCAGCCCGCACCCCGCCGCGTTCACCGACGACGTCATCGACGCCATGGCGGAGACCCCGGCGGTCATGCCTCAGTTGCACATGCCGCTCCAGTCCGGCTCCGATCGCGTCCTCAAGGCCATGCGCCGCTCCTACCGCTCCGCCAGGTTCCTCGGCATCCTTGACCGGGTGCGGGCGCAGATGCCCGACGCCGCCATCAGCACAGACATCATCGTCGGCTTCCCCGGCGAGACGGAGGAGGACTTCCAGGAGACCCTCCGCGTCGTAGAGGAAGCACGCTTCGCCACCGCCTTCACCTTCCAGTACTCGATCCGGCCAGGCACCCCCGCGGCGACCATGGCCGACCAGGTCCCCAAGGCTGTCGTCCAGGAGCGCTACGAACGCCTGGCCGCCCTGCAGGAGCGCATCTCCTGGGAGGAGAACCGGAAGGTCGTCGGCCGCGAGGTCGAACTCCTCGTCGCCAACGGCGAGGGACGCAAGGACGCCGACACGCACCGGCTCAGCGGGCGCGCGCCCGACAGCCGGCTCGTGCACTTCGACCTGCCGGACGGATCGCCCCGCCCCCGTCCCGGCGACATGGTCACCGTCATGGTCACCGAGGCGTTCCCGTTCCACCTGATCGCCGACTCCGTCGACGGCGCGCCCCTGCGCATCCGTCGCACCATCGCCGGGGACGCCTGGGACCGGCTCGAGGCCGAGTCCTGCGGCATCCCGGAGTCCCACGGCTCGGACGGCGCCGCCGGGCCGGTCTCGCTCGGCCTGCCGACGCTGCGACCGGGCAGCGGCTCCGCGACCATCCCGATCTACGACGTCACAGACGGAGAGCGCTGACGCCCGTGCTCGTCGTCATCGTCGGACCGACCGGGACCGGCAAGTCCGAGCTGTCGCTCGACCTGGCCGAGAGCCTCGCCGCCCGGGGGCAGGCCGCGGAGATCGTCAACGCCGACGCCATGCAGCTCTACCGGGGCATGGACATCGGCACGGCCAAGCTTCCGGTGGCCGAACGGCGCGGCATCCCGCACCACCTGCTGGACGTCCTTGCCGTCACCGACGAGGCCACCGTCGCCAACTACCAGCGGGATGCCCGTGCCGCCATCGCGGCCATCGCCGGGCGCGGCGCCGTGCCGATCCTCGTCGGCGGCTCCGGGCTCTACATCTCCTCCGTCGTGTACGACTTCCAGTTCCCCGGCACCGACCCCGCGCTGCGCGCCCGGCTCGAGGCGGAGCTGGCCGGGCAGGGACCCGGCGCCCTGTACAGCAGGCTCAAGGCCGTCGATCCGGAGGCCGCGGCCCGGATCGGCCCGAGCAACGGCCGCCGACTCGTGCGGGCGCTCGAGGTCGTCGAACTGACCGGCGCCCCGCATCGCGCCGCCCTGCCCGGGGAACCGGTCTACTGGCGGCCCGCGGTGACCGTGGGGCTGCGGATGCCGCGCGAGGAACTCACCCCGCGCCTCGACTCGCGCGTCGAGGCCATGTGGGCCGGCGGACTCGTCGAAGAGGCCGAGCGGCTCATCCCGGCCGGGATCGAGACCGGCGTGACGGCGAGCCGCGCCATCGGCTACGCCCAGGCGCTCGGCCAGCTGCACGGCACCCTCACCCGCGAGGAAGCCGTCGAAACGACGCAGCAGTTCACCCGCCGGTACGCGAGAAGACAGGTGAGCTGGTTCAAGCGGGACCCGCACACCCGGTGGATCGACGCGACGGACGCCGACCGCCCGGAGCAGGCGCTGCGCCACGTGGACGCCGCGACGTAAAGCCGGACGCGTGCACCCGGCCACCTAAACTGGCTCCATGGGCATCGATCTCAACTTCACCAAGGGCCAGGGCACCGGCAACGACTTCGTCCTCTTCGCCGACCCTGACGGGCTGATCGACCTCACCCCCGAGCAGATCCGCGCCGTCTGCGCCCGCCAGTTCGGCATCGGCGGCGACGGGATCATCCGCGCGGTCCGGTCGCGGAGCCTGGCCGTGGGGGCCGCCGCGCTGGCCGAAGACGACCAGGCCGAATGGTTCATGGACTACTGGAACGCCGACGGGACGGTGTCGGAGATGTGCGGCAACGGCATCCGCGTCTACGCGCGCTACCTGGTCGAGCAGGGGCTCGCGGAGCTGGCTCCCGGCGACACGCTCGCCATCGGCACGCGCGGGGGAGTGCGCGACGTGCAGCGCAACCAGACCGGATACCAGGTGGACCTCGGGCGCTGGCGGCTCGACGGCGGAGAGCCCCTCGTCCGCGCCAGGAACCTGGCCGTGGCCCGCCCGGGCCTCGGCATCAACGTCGGCAACCCGCACGTCGTGGTCGCCCTGGCCGATGACGACGAACTCGACAGCGCCGACCTGAACTACATCCCCCAGCTCGACCCGGAACCCGCCGCCGGGGCGAACGTCGAATTCGTCGTGCCGCACGACCCGCTCGTCGTCGACGGGGTCGGCCGGATCCGGATGCGCGTGCACGAACGCGGCAGCGGGGAGACCCTCTCCTGCGGCACCGGGGCCGTGGCCGCCGCGCTGGCCACCCGGCACTGGGCCGGCGCCGGCGCCCCCAACCAGTGGCGGGTCGAGGTGCCCGGCGGCGTGCTCGGCGTGCGGATGTTCCCGGCCGAGGACGGTGAGCACGTGTCGCTCTCCGGGCCGGCCGTGCTCGTCTTCGACGGGGTCTTCAGCCTCGGCTAAGGAGCCGAGTGTCCCCGCTTGTGCCGAGAATCGCCGGTAGAACGGCGACTCTGGGCGGAAACGGCGAGTGTCGGCGCCAGACGCCAGGGGCGGCTAGGCGTCGGCCTCGGCCGCGAGCCCGCGCCGTTTCACATGCAGCACCCGGAAACCCTTGCTGGTCGCGGTCCGTGCCACGGTGTACTCGTCGGGCAGGTCGCCCTCGAGCCAGCGATGCAGCGAATCCGAACCGAGGTTGCGCTGCACGACGAGCCAGGCATCCGCGTCGGCTTCTAGGCGTGGCAGCCAGGCCCGCAGCAGGCCGTGCAGCTCGCTCTTGCCCACCCTGATCGGCGGGTTAGACCAGATCGAGCGGAACATCACGTCGGCCGGGACGTCGCCGGGCAGCACCGCCGTGACATTCGTCAGGCCGAGCGCCGCGGCGTTCATCCGGACGAGTTCCAGTGCGCGCTCGTTCACGTCCACCGCCCACACCGTGGCGTGCGGGGAGCAGAGGGCCAGGTGCAGGGCGATCGGGCCCCAGCCGCAGCCGAGGTCGAGGAAGTCGCCCCCGGGAGGCGGCGTCGGCGTGTTCGCCAGCAGCACCTGGGTGCCCGTGTCGATGTGGTCGGGGCTGAAGACAGCGTTCGCCGTGGTGACCTCGTAGGGGTGCCCGGCCAGGTTCACCGTCACGGTGCGCAATTTCAGCGTGCTGTCGGGCGTTGCGGAAAAGTAGTGCTCTGCTGCCATAGAAAAGAACGTATCGCTTATGGAGGAACTAGGGTTAAAGGGATGACTGAACCAGAAGTCCCGCAGGACGACGATGTAGTAGCACGCGTGCTGGCCAGTGCCGACAGCCGGGCCTCCGGGTATGCCCTCTTCCGGAGCGGCTCCGCGCAGGCCCTGCAGGGGGAAACCTCCACCGGCGAGCATGACGGCGAGCAGCAGGACCGCGAAGACCGCAACGCGCTCCGCCGCGTCCCCAGCCTGTCGACCGAGCTCGAAGACGTCACCGAGGTCGAGTACCGCCAGCTGCGCCTCGAGAACGTCGTGCTGATCGGCCTGTACACCCAGGGGACCGTCGCTGACGCCGAGAACTCGATGCGCGAGCTCGCCGCCCTGGCCGAGACCGCCGGCGCGACCGTGTTGGACGGGCTGATGCAGCGCCGGGCCAAGCCCGACGCGAGCACGTACCTCGGCAAGGGCAAGGCGGAGGAGCTGGCCGGGATCGTCCAGGCGATGGGCGCGGACACCGTCATCGCCGACACCGAACTCGCTCCCAGCCAGCGGCGCGCCCTCGAGGATGTCGTCAAGGTCAAGGTCATCGACCGCACCGCCGTCATCCTCGACATCTTCAGCCAGCACGCGAAAAGCCGCGAGGGCAAGGCCCAGGTCGAACTGGCCCAGCTCGAGTACCTCCTGCCGCGGCTGCGCGGCTGGGGCGACTCCATGTCCCGCCAGGCCGGCGGCCAGGTGGGCGGGGCCGGGGCCGGAATGGGCTCCCGCGGACCCGGTGAGACGAAAATCGAACTGGACCGCCGGCGCATCCACACCCGCATGTCCAAACTGCGCAAGCAGATCCTCGAAATGAAGCCCGCCCGCGAAGCCAAGCGAGCCAACCGCAAACGCAACGCCGTGCCATCCGTCGCCATTGTCGGCTATACCAACGCCGGCAAGTCGAGCCTGCTCAACCGGATCACCAGCGCCGGAGTGCTCGTCGACAACTCGCTCTTCGCCACCCTCGACGCCACCGTCCGCAAGTCCACCACGGAAGACGGCCGGCTCTACACGCTGACCGACACCGTCGGCTTCGTGCGCAACCTGCCGCACCAGCTGGTCGAGGCGTTCCGGTCGACGCTCGAGGAAGTCGCCGACGCCGACGTCATCGTGCACGTCGTCGATGCCTCCCACCCCGACCCGGTGAGCCAGCTCGCCACCGTGCGCGACGTCATCGGCGAGGTCGGCGCCCGGGACATCCCCGAACTCGTCGTCTTCAACAAGAGCGACCTCATCACCGAAGACGACCGCCTGGTCCTCCGCGGCCTCCAGCCCCGCGCGATCTTCGTCTCCGCGCACAGCGGAGAGGGCATCGAGGGGCTGCTGGCCGCGATCGCGGAGATCCTGCCGAGCCCGCAGATCGAACTGGACCTGCTGATCCCCTACGAGCGCGGCGACCTCATCGCCCTGCTGCACGACCAGGGCCGCGTGCTCTCCACGGTGTACGCCGAGACCGGCAGCCAGGTCAGGGCCCTCGTCACGCCGGAGATCCAGCCGCAATTCACCGAGTTCCTCAGCGTTCCCGCTATCGCGGGCTGAACACCTCGGGCCGTCGCGTAACCCGCCCGGCCTGAAACATACAGACACACTCCAGCTTCGCCCGATCGGGCGTTGTTAGAGTCTCTTTCAATCGTTGCCGCCGGGATTGCCGGCCGGCATGGAGCGACAGCCGAGCCCGGCACCCGCCCGCGAGCACCCGCCAGGCCTGCCTGGCGGTCCGCGGCCGCCCGGCCATTCAGTGCTCGTTACTACCGTGCTTCTGCCGAATGAGGGAACAATGACCGAGACGACGACTACGCGAACGCGCGGCCCGCGCATTCCGTTCTCGTTCGAGCTGTACCCGCCCAAGTCCGAGGCAGCCTCGACCGCGCTCACCCACACGATCGACCGCCTCGCCGCAGCCGGGCCCGACTTCATCTCCGTCACATACGGGGCGAACGGCTCCTCGCGCACCTCTTCGCTCGACGTGCTCCGCTACATCCTGGACGCCACCGGGGTCGACCCGATGGCCCACCTGACCTGCGTCGGATCTTCGGCCGCCGAGGCGAGCCGCCTGATCCGCGAGTTCCTCGACGCCGGTGTGCGGAGCTTCCTCGCCCTGCGCGGCGACCCGCCGCAGGGCATCGACGAGGGGGAGACCTTCCTCGGCGACCTCGGCAGTGCCGCCGAACTCGTGCAGCTGATCCACCGGGTGCAGGCCGAACGGGTGCCCTACCGCGAAACCGCCATCCCCGGCCTGCCCGGCGCCCGCGCCGTCAAGACCGACCGGGAGAAGGTGCGGATCGCCGTGGCCGCGTTCCCCAACGGCCACCCGCGATCCCGGTCGACGTCACAGGACATCGACACCCTGCTGGCCAAGCAGGCGGCCGGGGCCAACCTCGCGATCACCCAGCTGTTCTTCCATGCCGACCACTACCTCAGCTTCATCCAGCGTGCGCGCGAGGCCGGTGTCGAGTTCCCGATCCTGCCAGGGATCATGCCCGTCACCAGCCCCAACCGGCTCCGGCGCATCCTGGAACTGTCCGGAGAGGACGAGCCGGCCGACCTGTCGATCCAGCTGCAGGTTGAGCCCACCGAACAGGGCCAGCGCGAAATCGGGATCACCCACGCCGTGGGACTGGCCAGGGAACTGATCGCCGGCGGCGCCCCCGGCCTGCACCTCTACGCCTTCAATCAGCACGAAACCGTGCTGGCCGTTCTCGAGGGGTGCGGGGCAATCCCCGCCTCCGCCCCGCACGCGGCCACCCAGCTCACGGCCGCGCAACGCACGGCCCACCGCCCCACATCCACCGGACACACCCACCCCGTCAAGGAGTCAGTATGACGAACACGCCCGCATTCCCCACCGGCACCATCCTCGGCTACCCGCGCATCGGGCGCCGGCGAGAACTGAAGAAGGCGGTCGAGGCCTTCTGGGCCGGCTCGATCAGCGCCGACGACCTCGAGGCGACCGCCGCCGGGCTCCGCCAGGCCACCAGGGAGCGCCTCGCCGGCCTGGGCCTCGGTCGCGCCGACTCCTCCATCCCGGAGAGCTTCTCCTACTACGACCAGGTGCTGGATGCCCTCTGTACGGTCGGCGCCGTGCCGACGCGGTTCGCCGGTCTCGTCGACGCCGACGGGCGCATCGACCTGGCCGGGTACTTCACCCTGGCCCGCGGCGAGGGCGAAAACGCCCCGCTCGAAATGACCAAGTGGTTCGACTCGAACTACCACTACCTTGTCCCCGAGATCGGCCCGGAGACGCGCTTCTCGCTGGCGAGCGAGCGCATCGTGCGCGAGTTCGAGGAGGCCAAGGCCGCCGGTTTCCTCACCCGCCCGGTCATTGTCGGCCCGGTCACCTTCCTGCTGCTGAGCAAGCCCAGCGACGGCGCCCCCGCGGACTTCCAGCCGCTCGACCGGCTCGACGACCTCCTGCCCGTCTACGCGGCGCTCGTGTCCCGGCTCGCCGCGGCCGGCGCCGACTGGGTGCAGCTGGACGAGCCGGCCCTCGTCAGCGAGAGCATCGAGACACCCCGGGCCGAGGTCCTCGGCGCCGTCGAGTTCGCCTACGCTACCCTCGGCCGCCTGGCCGAGCGCCCGGCGATCTTCGTCGCCGCGCCGTACGGCAGCCTCGACGACGCGCTCCCGGTCCTCGCCGGGAGCCCGGTCGAGGCGATCGGCCTGGACCTCGTGCGCGGCAGCATCCCCGCATCCGTCCCCGGACTGTCCGAAAAGACCCTCGTGGCCGGGGTCATCGACGGCCACAACATCTGGCGCGGCGACCTCGCCGGTGCCTTCGACGCCGCGGCACGCCTCCTGGACCTGTCGCCGCACGTCGCGGTGTCCACCTCCACCTCGCTGCTGCACGTTCCGCATGACGTCGACGACGAGTCGTCCCTCGGCGCCGACCTGAAGGGCTGGCTCGCCTTCGCCGACCAGAAGGTCGGCCAGGTCGCCGCCCTCGCGCTCGGCCTCGCCGACGGGCGGGACGCCATCCAGCCCGTCCTGGACGCCGCCACGGCGGCCCTCGAGGCCCGCCGAACCGCCCCCGGCGTGCGCGACGGTGCCGTGCGCTCCCGCGCCGAGGCGCTGACCGAGTCCGACTTCTCCCGCGGCGACTACGCCACCCGCCTGGCCGAGCAGGACAAGGCGCTGGGCCTGCCGCTGCTGCCCACGACGACGATCGGCTCCTTCCCGCAGACCGGGGAGATCCGCCGCGCCCGCGCCCAGTTCCTCAAGGGGACCCTCACGGCCGGCGAGTACCGCGACCTCATGCGCGCAGAGATCTCCCGCGTGGTTGACCTGCAGGAGGAGATCGGCCTCGATGTCATCGTGCACGGCGAGCCCGAACGCAACGACATGGTGCAGTACTTCGCCGAGAACCTCGACGGCTTCGCGGTCACCGAGAACGGCTGGGTGCAGTCCTACGGGAGCCGCTGCACGCGCCCGTCCATCCTCTGGGGCGACGTGTCCCGGCCGAAGCCGATCACGGTCGAGTGGTCGAGCTTCACGCAGGGGCTGACCGCCAAGCCGGTCAAGGGGATGCTGACCGGTCCGGTCACGATCCTCGCCTGGTCGTTCGTGCGCGACGACCAGCCGCTCGGCGACACCGCGCGCCAGGTCGCCCTGGCGCTCCGCGACGAGATCGCCGACCTCGAGGCCGCCGGGATCGGCGTCGTGCAGGTCGACGAGCCCGCGCTGCGGGAGCTGCTGCCGCTCAAGAAAAAGGACCACGCCGCCTACCTCGACTGGTCGGTGGGATCCTTCCGCCTGGCCACCGCCGGGGTGGCCGCCCGGACCCAGATCCACACCCACCTCTGCTACTCGGAATTCGGCGTGGTGATCGACGCCATCCGCAACCTGGACGCCGACGTCACGAGCATCGAGGCGGCCCGGTCGCGGATGGAGGTCGTCGGCGACATCCAGGCCCACGGCTTCGACCACGGCATCGGGCCGGGCGTGTGGGACATCCACTCGCCGCGCGTGCCGAGCGTCGCCGAGCTGACCGAGTTGCTCGAAGTTGCCGTGGCCGGGATCCCGGTGCGCCAGCTCTGGGTCAACCCGGACTGTGGGCTCAAGACCCGCGGCTACGAGGAGACCGTCGCGTCGCTGCGCAACATGCTCGAGGCGACCCGGATCGTGCGCGCCGAGCTCGGCGCCGGCCAGCCGGCCTAGCCGCCGCGGCCCCGCCCGCCGCGGCCCCGCCCGCCGAACTGTGAGTTTGGCACCTTCCCGAGCCCAACGAAGGTGCCAAACTCACGGTTCGGCGGGGCGCAGGGACGGGAAATCTACTTCCAGCGGCGGGAGGTCCCGGCCAGGAACTGCGCGTAGCCAGCGATGGAGGCCGTCGAGCAGAGGACCTGGTACAGGACGAGGAACGCGACGTAGCCGGTCAGGTTGCGTCGCACGCCCAGTCCCAACGGGCCGAACACCCAGCGGCGCTGGTAGTGCCGGAGTGCCCCGTAGATCACCAGGGTCATCGGGATGACGGTGAGGGCCCAGGCGGACACGATCGCCGGGTACCCGAACACGAAGAGCACCAGGCCCGGCAGCCAGATCAGGGCGTAGCCGATGTCCAGCAGCGGGATCAGCAGATTGATGGCGGCGATCATCCCGGCCAGCCGCCGGCGCTGGCGCCACGGCGGCACGCTGCGGATGCCCTCGAACATGCCGCGCGCCCACCGGGCTCGCTGCCGCATGAAGAGCACGACCCGGGCCGGGGCGTCGGTGAAGGCGACGGCCGTGGGCTCGAAGATCACCCGCCCGCCCTGCTCGAGGAGCTTCCAGGTCACGACGATGTCCTCGCCGATGGCATCGGGCCAGCCGCCGATCGCGCGCATCTGCTCGGTCCGGTAGACGGAGAAGGCCCCCTGGGCAACCAGGGTGGCCTGGTACATGCCCTGCATGCGCTTCACGGCGGCGATGCCGAGGAAGTAGTCCCATTCCTGCATGCGAGTGAGCAGGTTGGTGCGCGAGTTGCGGACCAGCACCGTGCCGGCCACCGCCACCGTCGCCGCGGGCGCGGATTCCAGCCGGGAGATCAGCCGCCGGAGGGCCTCCCGGTGAAGCAGGGTGTCGGCATCCACGGTGATGACGTAGGGCGTCTCCACCAGCTGGAGCGCCGTGTTCAGGGCATAGGACTTGCCGGGACGGCTCTCGTAGGCGACCGCGAGGCTGACGCCGAACTCCGCGGCCGCGCGGACGGCGACCTCGGCGGTGGCGTCGGTCGAGCCGTTGTCGGCCAGGATCACGGTGACGTCCCCGGCATAGTCGCTCTGGCCGATGCAGCGGATAGTCTCCGCCATCCCGCTCTCCTCGTTGCGGGCGGCCACGATGATCGTCAGCGGCGAGGTCGGGTTGTTGACGGTGCGCGGGGGCTGGCGGTCGAGGATGAGGGACATCGCCATCAGGGCGACGACGTAGCCGGGCAGGTAGGCCACCAGGGCCACGATGATCCAGGCGGCCGGCGCCCCGATGTCGCGCGAGAGGTCGACAATCCAGGGGAGGGAGAACCAGAGGGCGAGCCCGGTCCAGAGCACGGCGAAGGCGACGGCGATCGCGAACTTGACGGCGACCGTCAGATAGAACCGCCGATAGCCGTCCGGCACAGGCGGCGGCGAGGGTGACGGCGAGGGTGACGGCGAGGGTGACGGTGCGGCTGACGGCGCCGGTGACGGCGATGCGACGGGCGTGGAACCGGCGGATTCCGGGGGAGCGTCGGACGCGCTTCGGGCACGGTACGAGGCCTTTGCGCGGGCATGGACTTCCTCGGTTTCGGGCGGCCCGCAATGGGCCCCCAGTGGATCACCTTGCGGAAGCAGTTACCACAGCCGGTTCGCGCCGCAATTCCACAATATTGGCTGCGGAGTGCCCAGCGGGGGCGCGGGGCATCCCCCCTTCGGGGCGATTCCGGGCGCGCCGCCCCCGCGTCCGGCCCGTCGTGGTCTATACGGAGCGGAGCACCGCCACGACCTTGCCGAGAATCTCGGCGTGGTCGCCCACAATCGGTTCGAAGTTGGTATTGCGCGGGAGAAGCCAGATGTGCCCGTCGCGCTGCCGGAAGACCTTGACCGTCGCCTCGCCGTCGAGCATGGCCGCGACGATCTCCCCGTTCTCCGCGTTCTTCTGCTGGCGCACGACGACCCAGTCGCCGTCGCAGATCGCCGCGTCGATCATCGATTCGCCGATCACCTTGAGCATGAACAGCTCGCCCTTGCCGACGAGCTGGCGGGGGAGCGGGAAAATCTCGTCGATCATCTGGTCTGCCATGATCGGCACGCCGGCGGCAATGCGGCCGACCAGGGGCACCATGACGGCGTCGCCGACCTGGACGCCGGATTGGAAGTTCTCCGCGGAGCCGGCGGCCACGTCGTCCGGCGACTGGGGCAGCTCGATGAGCACCTCGATGGCGCGCGGGCGGTTGGGGTCGCGGCGCAGGTATCCGCTGAGTTCGAGCTGGTTTAGCTGGTGCGTGACGCTGGACAGGGAGGAGAGTCCGACGGCGTCGCCGATCTCGCGCATGCTTGGGGGGTAGCCTCGCTGGCTGACCGAGCGCTGGATGACATCCAGGATGGCGAGCTGTTTCTCGCTCAGGCTCTTGCGCCGACGGGTGCCGCCCTTATCCCGGGAACCGGTGTCCTTGCTCACGTTCGTGCTCCTCGTGCCGGTCCGCAGGTGGGGGATGACCCTCGCGGAGGAATGTCGGTGGTGTCTGGTTGAGTTCGAATCGAACAATCTGACACTCGAAACTGTATCCGGCACAACCCCCGATAACAAAGATGTATTCGAGTGTGTCGCGAGTTGCATTCAGGTATTAACCGGAAATGTGCTTGATTGTTCGAAGATTCGAAGATACATTCGGAACATAGGTTCGCATCCGGCCCTCCCGGCCGAGGGCCGGATGCGTTATTCACCAGGAGGTTCGACATGAGCGAAGCAGTCAGCACGACCACCCACCTGCGCCTCACCCGCCGCGGCCGCGTCGTGTTCACCACGCTCGCAGCGCTGCCCCTCGTCGCGGTCGCGCTCGTTGTCGCCCTCAACGGCGGCATGGCCGTCGCCGAGGGAGCGAGCGTCGCGCCCGCCGCGCCCGTTGGTTTCGACTACGTCACCATCAGCCCGGGCCAGTCCCTGTGGCAACTGGCCGAAGCACTCGCGCCGACGAGCGATCCTCGCGACGTCATCGCCGAGATCGTCAGCCTCAACCAGCTGCCCACCGACAGCGTGCAGCCTGGGCAGCGCCTGGCCCTGCCGGCCGGCCTGTAACCAGCGCGCCTCTCCCGGGCCTCGCGGCTAAGATCGAGCGGGTGACAAGTCTCAGTGATCTTCCCCTCCGCGACGACCTGCGCGGCCTCACGCCGTATGGTGCCCCGCAGCTGCACGTCCCGGTAGCGCTCAATGTCAACGAGAACACGCACTCGATCCCGGAGCCGGTCGCCCGCGACATCGTCGCGGCCCTGGCGAAGGCGGTGGCGTCGGTGAACCGGTATCCCGACCGCGAGTTCACGGAGTTGCGCGAGAGCCTGGCCGGCTACCTCGGCCACGGACTGACCCGGGAGAACATCTGGGCGGCCAACGGATCCAACGAGGTCCTCCAGCAGGTGTTGCAGGCGTTCGGCGGCCCCGGCCGGTCGGTGCTCGGCTTCGCGCCCACCTACTCGATGTACTCCATTCTTGCCTCGGGGACCGGCACCCGCTGGATCGCCGGCGACCGCGACGCCGACTTTGAACTCGGCCCGGCAACCGCCGCCCGGTGGGTGCGGGAGAGCACCCCCGACCTCGTCTTCCTCTGTTCCCCCAACAACCCGACCGGGACGCCCCTCTCCCTCGAGACGATCGCGGCCGTGTACGACGCCACCGACGGCATCGTCGTCGTGGACGAGGCGTACGCCGAGTTCGCGCCCGTCGGCGCGCCCAGCGCGCTCAGCCTGCTGCCCGGCCGGGAGCGTCTGCTCGTCTCGCGCACCATGAGCAAGGCCTTCGCCTTCGCCGGCGCGCGCGTCGGCTACCTCGCCGCCGATCCGGCCGTGACGGATGCGCTGCGCCTGGTTCGCCTGCCGTACCACCTGTCCGCGCTGACCCAGGCCGCGGCCTGCGCCGCCCTGGCGCACACCGCCGAGATGCTGGCGATGGTGGACGACATCCGCGGCCAGCGCGACCGCCTCGTCACCGAGCTGGACCGGCTCGGCTACAGCCCGTACCGCAGCGGGAGCAACTTCGTGCTGTTCGGGGGAGTGGCCGACCCGAACGCGACCTTCGAAGCGCTGCTCGCCGAGGGCATCCTGATCCGCGACGTCGGCATCCCCGGCCACCTGCGTGTGAGCGCCGGCACCGAGGCGGAGACGACGTCATTCCTCGACGCCCTGGCACGCCTGAGCCTGGCCGTCCAATAAACTAGGCGTATGAGCTCACCAACGAATTCCTCGCCCCGCGTCGCGCAGCTGCAGCGGGAGACGAGCGAATCGAGCATCGAACTCTCCCTCAACCTTGACGGCACGGGCGTCAGCGACATCCAGACGTCGGTTCCGTTCTACGACCACCTGCTGACGGCCTTCGCGAAGCACTCCCTGACCGATCTCACCGTGCGGGCGCGCGGCGACATCGACATCGACGTGCACCACACGGTCGAAGACATCGGTATCGTGCTCGGCCAGGCGATCAAGCAGGCCCTCGGCGACAAGTCGGGCATCTCCCGGTACGGTGACGCCCTCGTGCCGCTCGACGAGGCGCTCGTGCAGGCCGTCGTGGACATCTCCGGGCGCCCGTACCTCGTGCACCAGGGCGAGCCCGCGGGTTTCGAGTTCCACCTCATCGGCGGGCACTTCACCGGCTCGATGGTGCGGCACGTCTTCGAGGCCATCACCTTCCACTCCGCCATGACCGTGCACGTCACAGTGATGGGCGGACGCGACCCGCACCACATCGCCGAGGCGGAATTCAAGGCCTTCGCCCGCGCCTTCCGCCAGGCCAAGGCGCTCGACCCGCTGGTCTCGGGCATCCCGTCCACCAAGGGCGCCCTATGACCTCGGTCGTCGTGTTCGATTACGGCACGGGCAACGTGCACTCCGCCGTAAAGGCGCTCGAGCTGGCCGGGGCAGAGGTGACGCTGACCAACGATCGGCGGAAGTGCCTCGAGGCCGACGGCCTCGTCGTGCCCGGCGTCGGCGCATTCAGCTCGGTGATGGCGGCGCTGAAATCCGTGCGCGGCGACGACATCATCGACCACCGGCTCGCCGGCAGCCGGCCGGTGCTCGGGATCTGCGTGGGCATGCAGGTGCTCTTCGAGCACGGAGTCGAACGCGGCGTCGACACCGAGGGGCTCGGCGAATGGCCGGGTACCGTGACCGAGCTCCCCGCGCCGGTGCTGCCTCACATGGGCTGGAACACCGTGACGCCCGACAAGGATTCCGTGCTGTTCCGCGGCCTCGAAGAGGAGCGCTTCTACTTCGTGCACTCCTACGCGGCGCAGGAATGGACTCTCGAGGTCTCGCCGCCGTTCCCGCAGCCGCGGCTCACCTGGGCCGAGCACGGCGGACCGTTCCTCGCCGCCGTCGAGAACGGCCCGCTGTCGGCAACCCAGTTCCACCCGGAGAAGTCGGGCGAGGCGGGCATCCGCCTGCTGTCGAACTGGCTTGGCTCGCTCCGCGACTAGCCCCCACCGTTCACCCCGCCGCCGATAGCGCGGCCACCCCGAGCAAGGACACCGCAGATCATGAGCGAACTCGTCAGCACCCCGCGCCTCGTACTCCTCCCGGCCGTCGACGTGGCCGACGGCAAGGCCGTCCGGCTCACCCAGGGCGAGGCCGGCACCGAAACCAACTACGGCGACCCCCTCGACGCGGCCGCCGACTGGGCCGCGCAGGGCGCCGAGTGGATCCACCTCGTCGACCTCGACGCCGCCTTCGGCCGCGGGAACAACACCGACGTGATCCGCAAGGTCATCCGCCACCTCGACGGTGTCAATGTCGAACTCTCCGGCGGCATCCGCGACGACGCCTCGCTCGAGGCCGCCCTGGGCGCCGGGGTACGCCGGATCAACCTCGGCACCGCCGCGCTGGAGAACCCGGAGTGGGCCGCCTCGGTCATCGCCCAGCACGGCGACGCCATCGCGGTCGGCCTCGACGTGCGCGGCACGACGCTCGCCGCCCGCGGCTGGACCAAGGAGGGCGGCGACCTCTGGGAGGTTCTCGAGCGCCTCGAAGAGGCCGGCTGCACCCGCTACGTCGTCACCGACGTCACCAAGGACGGCACCCTGCAGGGGCCCAACATCGACCTGCTCCGGCAGGTGATGGAGCGCACCAGCCGCCCGGTGATCGCCTCCGGCGGCATCTCGAGCCTCGCCGACATCGCCGCGCTCCGCGAGCTCGTTCCCCTGGGCCTCGAGGGTGCCATCGTGGGCAAGGCCCTCTACGCGGGGGCCTTCACCCTCGGCGAGGCACTGGATGTCGCGGGCGACTAACCTCGGCTCGACCGGCCGGCCCGACGGCCCGGCCGACTCGGCCGGGCAGCCGTGGGCCGGGCGCGAGTTCCGGCCGAACGACGACGCCGACGACGACGGCTTCGCCCCGCCGCTCCTGCTCGATGCGCTTCGCCGTTTCCGCGCCCGCGAGATCGGCGAGGAGGGCGTCGTCGACGCCATCAGGGGCAGCCGCCTGCTCGTGCCGCTCGTCACGGAACTCGGCGAGGCCGGGACCACCGCCGCCGGGCTGACGATCGACAAGAGCCAGGAACTGTCGATCATCACCGTGGCCGGCCCCGACGGGCGGAATGTGCTGCCCGTCTTCAGTTCGGCCGCCGCGATGGCCGCCTGGAATCCGGCCGCCCGGCCGGTGCCCTCCGACGCGGTCCGGGTCGCGCTGGCCGCGGCCCAGGAGAACACCGACTTGGTCGTGCTCGACCCGACGGCGCCGACCGAATTCGTGATCCGGCGCCCCGCGCTCTGGGCGGTCGCCCAGTCCCAGCCGTGGACGCCGAGCTACGCCAGTCGCACAGTGGCGGATGCCTTTGCCCGCTCGATCGGGACCGAACTGTCCGTTCTCTCCGTCGTGCTGGGTCCGGGGGACCCCGACGCGCGCCTCGACGGCCCCGAACTGGTCGTGCGGCTGGAACTGGTCGACGGGCTCACCCAGGCCGAGCTCGACGCGACGCTCGCGCGGCTCGCGGCCCGCTGGGCCGCCGACGACGTGATCGCGACGGGCGTCGACTCCCTCCGCGTGCAATTGGCCGCCTCGCGCTAGCAAGCGCGGCCCGCGAAAACCGGAACGTCGGGCGCGGGGAGTGCATCTCATCCGGTTGTCGGCCACCGACCGACCATCCGTCCGGTCTTGAGCGCGGAACTCCTAGGAGTTGTCGGCGGGGTCGGCGAAGATGATCTCATGAACGAGGTGCTCGGACGCTTCTCGCCGGCCACCCGGGCGTGGTTCCGGGAAGCCTTCACCGCGCCAACGGCGGCACAGCTCGGCGCCTGGGATGCGATTTCCCGCGGTTCACATGCGCTGGTCGTCGCGCCGACAGGGTCGGGCAAGACCCTCGCCGCGTTCCTCTGGGCCATCGACCGCCTCGCGGCCGCCCCGCCGCCCGCCGACGACGCGGCGCCCCGCACCCGGGTGCTCTACATCTCCCCGCTCAAGGCCCTCGGCGTCGACGTCGAGCGCAACCTCCGTGCCCCGCTGGTGGGAATCACCCGGGCCGCCACGCGACTCGGGTCCGAACCGCCGCGGGTGAGCGTCGGTGTGCGTTCGGGAGACACCCCGGCGGCCGACCGGCGGGCGCTGGTGAAGACGCCGCCGGACATCCTGATCACCACGCCCGAGTCGCTCTTCCTCATGCTCACCTCCGCTGCCCGAGACTCCCTCCGCGGCGTCGACACGGTCATCGTCGACGAAGTGCACGCGGTGGCCGCGAGCAAACGCGGGGCTCACCTCGCCCTGTCGCTCGAGCGGCTCGACGCGCTCCTGGCGAAACCGGCGCAACGCATCGGCTTGTCCGCCACCGTGCGGCCGGCCGCCGAGGTGGCCCGCTTCCTCGGCGGGGCGGCGCCGGTCGAGATCGTCGCGCCCCCCTCCGGCAAACGGTTCGACCTGCGTGTCGTAGTCCCCGTCGAGGACATGAGCCGCCTCGGCGCCGCCCCACCGCGGGAGGGCATGCCGGGTGAGGGCGTGCCGGGCGAGGGCTCGGCGGCATCCGTGCCCCAGGCCGGGTCGATCTGGCCGCACGTCGAGGAGGCCATCGTCGACCAGGTGCTCGCGCACACCTCCTCGATCGTCTTCGCGAACTCCCGGCGCCTGGCCGAGCGGCTGACCGCGCGCTTCAACGAGATCTACGCCGGGCGGATGGCGTGGGCCGAGGCCGACGCGCCCGTCACCGCCGGCGCGCCCGCCTGGCCGGCGGCGACCGCCATGGCGGCGTCCGCCAGTGCCACGAACGCCACTGCCACGGCCGCGCCTCGCCAGCCGGCCGAGCTCATGGGGGCGAGCGGACGGAGCGAGGGGGCGGAGCCGCTACTCGCGCGCGCGCACCATGGCTCGGTGAGCAAGGACCAGCGGGCGATCATCGAGGACGACCTCAAGTCGGGCCGGCTCCGCTGCGTCGTCGCCACCTCGAGCCTCGAGCTCGGCATCGACATGGGCGCCGTCGACCTCGTGGTGCAGGTGGAGTCTCCGCCGTCGGTGGCCAGCGGGCTGCAGCGTGTGGGGCGGGCCGGGCACCAGGTCGGGGAGGTCTCTCGCGGCCTGATCTACCCGAAGCACCGGGCCGACCTCATCCACGCCGCCGTCGCCGCCGAGCGCATGGTCGCCGGCCTGATCGAATCGCTCGCCGTGCCGACCAATCCGCTCGACATCCTCGCCCAGCAGACGGTCGCGGCGACGGCGCTGGAACCGATCGACGCGGAGGAGTGGTTCGACACCGTGCGCCGGAGCGCGCCGTTCCAGACGCTGCCGAGGTCGGCCTACGAGGCGACGCTCGACCTGCTCGCCGGCCGGTATCCGTCCGACCAGTTCGCCGAGTTGCGGCCGCGGATCATCTGGGACCGGGAGGCGGGAACCCTGACCGGCCGGCCCGGCGCGCAGCGGCTCGCGGTGACCAGCGGCGGCACGATTCCCGACCGTGGCCTGTTCGGTGTCTTCATGGCCGGGGACCAGGCCACGGGCCGGCGGGTCGGCGAACTCGACGAGGAGATGGTCTACGAGTCGCGGGTCGGCGACGTCTTCGCGCTCGGCGCGACCAGCTGGCGCATCCAGGAGATCACCCACGATCGCGTGGTCGTCACCCCGGCCTTCGGCGAGCCCGGGCGGCTGCCGTTCTGGAAGGGCGATGGCCTCGGCCGTCCGGCCGAACTCTGCCGCGCGATCGGCGCGTTCACCCGCGAGGTCTCGGCCGGTACGCCCGCGGAGGGCCGCGCCCGGTGCGCCGCGGCCGGGCTCGACGAGCGCGCGGTCACCAACCTGCTCGCCTTCCTCGACGAGCAGCGCGCCGCCACCCGGCACCTGCCCACCGATCAGACCCTCGTCGTCGAACGGTTCCGCGACGAGCTGGGCGACTGGCGGGTCGTGCTGCATTCCCCGTACGGCATGACCGTGCACGCGCCGTGGGCGCTCGCCGTCGGCGCCCGGGTGCGCGAACGCTACGGGATCGACGGTGCCTGCATGGCCGCGGACGACGGGATCGTCGTGCGCATCCCCGACACCGAGGCCGAGCCGCCCGGCGGGGAGCTGTTCGTTTTCGACCCGGACGAGCTCGAGCAGCTCGTGACCGACGAGGTCGGCGGCTCCGCCCTGTTCGCCTCCCGGTTCCGCGAATGCGCGGCCCGGGCGCTGCTGCTGCCGCGGTACGACCCGGGCCGGCGCTCCCCGCTCTGGCAGCAGCGGCAGAAGGCGTCCCAGCTGCTCGATGTGGCCCGCACCTTCCCGACCTTCCCCATCATCCTCGAGACCGTGCGCGAATGCCTGCAGGACGTCTACGACCTGCCCGCACTGACGGTTCTCGCCCGGGAGATCGCCGCCCGCTCCGTGCGCCTGGTGGAAACGACGACGGATGCCGCCAGCCCGTTCGCCAGCACACTCCTGTTCGGCTACGTCGCCGCGTTCATGTACGAGGGGGACTCCCCGCTGGCCGAGCGCCGGGCCACCGCGCTCTCGATCGATTCCGCCCTCCTGGCCGAGCTGCTCGGGCGGGTGGAGCTGCGGGAACTGCTCGACCCGGCGGTGATGGAGCTCACCGACCTGGAGTTGCAGCGCGTCGCGGAGGGGCGGCAGGCCAGGGGGATCGAGGGCGTCGCCGACCTGCTCCGCGGCCTGGGCCCGCTGACCGTCGACGAGGTGGCCGCGCGACTGGAGCCGGAGGCGCCGGCGACACTCAACGCCCCGGCAGCACTCAACGCCCCCGCAACATTCAACGACCCCCCGCCGGAGCACGCGAGTGCTGCCCGGGCCGAGGCGCACCTCACCGCCCTCGTCGCGGCTCGCCGCGCCATCCGGGTCGGCCACGCCGGGCACGAGTGGCGGGCGGCGATCGAAGACGCGAGCCGCCTGCGCGACGCGCTCGGGGTTCCGTTGCCGATGGGCATCCCCGACGCCTTCACCGAGTCCGTCGCCGACCCGTTGGGCGACCTGGTCAGCCGCTACGCCCGCACCCACGGACCGTTCACCGTCGCGGATGTCGCCGCCCGGTTCGGGCTCGGCGCCGCCGTCGCCCTGGGCGCGCTGCGCCGGCTCGCCGACGCGCGCCGCCTCGTCGAGGGCGAGTTCCGGCCGACCGGCACCGGCAGCGAATGGTGCGACGCCGAGGTGCTGCGCCGTCTGCGCCGGCGGTCGCTGGCCGCGCTCCGGCACGAGGTCGAGCCGGTCGACCGGGCCACCGTCGGACGTTTCCTGCCGGCCTGGCAGCATGTGGGCGGCAAGCTGCGCGGAATCGACGGCGTCGCATCCGTGATCGAACAGCTCGAGGGGGTGCGGATCCCCGCGTCGGCGTGGGAGTCGCTGATCCTCCCCGCCCGGGTCGCCTCGTACAGCCCGGCCATGCTCGACGAACTGACCGCGACCGGTGAGGTGCTCTGGGCCGGCTCCGGAACCCTCGCCGGCAACGACGGCTGGATCAGCCTGCACCTGGCCGAGACGGCGCCGCTGACCCTGCCGCCTCCGGTCGACCGGGAGGCCACGCCCCTGCAGCGGGAGGTCCTGGCGACCCTCGGCGGCGGGGGAGCGTACTTCTTCCGCCAGCTCGCGGATGCCGTCGGCAGCCAGGACGACTCCGACCTCGCGGCGGCGCTTTGGGACCTGGTCTGGGCGGGGCTCGTCGGCAACGACACCTTCGCCCCCGTGCGCTCGCTCATCCGGGGCGGGCACACGGCGCACAAGCCGGCCAGGACGGCGCCCCGCTCCCGGCTGCACGACGGCCGGCCCCTGGCCCGGCCCAGGCTGCCCAGCCGGAGCGGCCCGCCCACGGTAGCCGGACGCTGGTCGATCCTTCCGCTCGCCGACGACTCGGCCACCCGGCGCGCGCACGCGCTCGCCGAAACCCTGCTCGAACGCTACGGTGTGGTGACCCGGGGTTCGGTGACGAGCGAGGGTGTGCCCGGCGGCTTCGCGCTCGTCTACCGCACCCTCAGCGGCTTCGAGGAGACCGGGCGCGCTCGCCGCGGCTACTTCGTCGAGGGACTCGGTGCCGCCCAGTTCGCGACCGGCGGCACGATCGACCGGCTTCGCTCCTTCACCGCGGACAGCCGCGCGGCCGATGGGCCGGAGGGTTCGGTTTCCGCGCGCAGCGTCGTCACCCTCGCTGCGACCGACCCGGCGAATCCGTACGGCGCGATGCTGCCCTGGCCGGCCCTGCCGGAGGGCACCGCGCACCGTCCGGGCCGGAAGGCCGGCGCCCTGGTCGTGCTCGTCGACGGTTCCCTCGTGCTCTACGTCGAACGCGGCGGCAAGACGATGCTCGCGTTCGGCGCCGGCGGGGGTGCCGGTGCCGGCACCGGCCAGGGCGACCGCCCCGGCGCCGAGGACGCCGCCCAGGCAGCCCACACCGACGAGCTGTTCCGGGCCGCAGCGGTGTCCCTGGCCGCGGTCGTCACGGGCGGCGGGGTCGAGAAGCTGGCGGTGCAGACCGTTAACGGACAGTTCGTGGTCGGTACCCCGGTGGGCGCGGCGCTGCAGGCCGCCGGGTTCGGGCTCTCGCCGCAGGGGCTGAGGCTCCGTGCCTGAGGGCGACACCGTCTTCCGCACCGCACGCACCCTCGACCAGGCGCTGCACGGGGAACTGCTCACCGGCTGCGACCTCCGGGTGCCGGCCTTCGCGACCGTCGACCTGGCCGGCGAACGGATGCTCGAGGTCGCCAGCCGAGGGAAACACCTGCTGATGCGGGTGGGGGAGGCGAGCATCCACTCGCATCTGAAGATGGAAGGCGCCTGGCACCTGTACCGGCACGGCAGCCGGTGGCGGCGGCCGGCCTTCCAGGCGAGGGCCGTGCTGGAGACGGCCGACTGGGTCGCCGTCGGCTTCGACCTCGGGCTGCTCGAGGTCCTGCCGCTGGCTCGCGAGGCCGAGCGGCTCGCCTGGCTCGGCCCCGACCTCCTCGGCGCCGACTGGGATTCCGACGAGGCCGTCCGGCGCATCCGCTCGGCGCCCGAGCGGCCGATCGCCGTGGCCCTGGCCGACCAGGGCAACCTGGCCGGGCTCGGCAATGAGTACGTGAACGAGGTGTGCTTCCTCCGCGGGCTCCTGCCCACCCGGCCGGTGGGGGAGGTCGCGGATGTTCCGGGGCTGGTCGAGCTCGCGCACCGGCTGATCACGGCGAACCGCGACCGAGCCGAACGCACGACGACGGGCATCACCCACCGCGGCGCGCACAGCTGGGTCTTCGCCCGCGCCGGGCAGCCCTGCCGGCGCTGCGGCACGCCGATCGAACGCGGCAGCCTCGGCCGCAACGCCCTCGAACTGCGCAACACCTTCTGGTGCCCGCGCTGCCAGACCTAGCCCCGCTGCTCGACCACCGGGCTCGATCCCCGTGCTCGACCCCGGCGGCCTACCCTGTCGGCATGGGCATCACACTGGCCGCGGGCGCCGTCGTCAAGGACACCGGCGGACGGTTCCTGCTGGTGCTGCGGGCCGAGCCGCCGGAGGCCGGCCGCTGGAGCGTGCCGGGCGGGAAGGTCCTGCCCGGCGAGACCTTCCAGGCCGCGGCCGCGCGCGAGGTGCTCGAGGAGACCGGTGTCACGGTGCGGATCGAGCGCGAGCTCGGCACCCTCGACCGCGCCGATGGACGCGGGGGCACCTACGAGATCCACGACTTCGCCGCCGCGTACGTCAGCGGCGAGCCGGAAGCCGCCGATGACGCCGCCGATGCCCGCTGGTTCACCGCCGACGAGCTCGCGCGGCTGCCCGTGACCCGCGACCTCCTCGGCGCCCTCATCCGATACGCCGTCTACCCCTGACCGTTCCTTCGCCGAACTGTGAGTTTGGCACCTTCCCGGGCGTCGGGAAGGTGCCAAACTCACAGTTCGGCGAGAGAGAGAGATCGGCGAGAGAGAGATCGGCGAGAGAGAAAGAGATAGAGGGGGAGGGGCTAGTTGACCGGACCGGTGTACTTCTCGCCCGGGCCCTTGCCGATCGGGTCGGGGATGGCGGACGCCTCGCGGAACGCGAGCTGCAGCGACCGCAGCCCGTCGCGGAGGCTCCGCGCGTGCATGTCGGCGATGTCCGGGGCCGCCGCGGTGACCAGCCCGGCGAGGGCGTTGATGAGCTTGCGGGCCTCGTCGAGGTCCCTCTGGCTGTCCGGGTCGTCGGCCAGGCCGACCTTGACGGCGGAGGCGCTCATCAGGTGCACCGCGGCGGTCGTGATGATCTCCACGGCGGGCACATCGGCGATGTCCCTGGTGGCCTGCGCGGTGTCGTCCTGGTCGTAAGTGTTATTCACTGCAATCCTCTGATAGAGTCGTGTCGGCTCCGAGACGTAAGTCTCGGTACGAAAGTGGATAATCTCCCACCCGCGCTTGACCGCTTCATCAAGGTTACCGGGTAGTTTGCACTCCGCCGTTATGGCGCTGGTCTCCAGCATCCTGACGGTAGACAGGGTGTCGTGCCTGGTTTACGAACGAACTTTGCTCGAACCAGCGCACGTGATTTTTCTCTCTTCGTCGCCGGGCGGCATCCGTCACCTGTCTGTAGCCACGATGTTTGAGAAAGAGGAGCGACGCATCAGCGATCCCCGTACAAATGACCGTATCCGCGTCCCCGAAGTCCGTCTCGTTGGCCCTGCCGGCGAGCAGGTCGGGGTCGTGTCCATTGATGTTGCCCTGCGCCTGGCGCAGGATGCCGACCTTGACCTGGTCGAGGTTTCCCCCGACTCCAAGCCGCCGGTTGCCAAGATCATGGACTACGGCAAGTTCAAGTACGAGGCTGCGCAGAAGGCTAAAGAAGCCCGGCGCAACCAGGCGAACACGATCCTGAAAGAGGTTCGTTTCCGCCTCAAGATTGACAAGCACGACTACGAAACGAAGCGCAAGCGCGCCGAGGGCTTCTTGAAGGCCGGCGACAAGGTCAAGGCCATGATCTTGTTCCGTGGTCGTGAGCAGTCCCGCCCCGACCAGGGCGTGCGCCTGCTCAAGAAATTTGCCGAGGATGTCGCGGAGTTCGGTTCAGTCGAATCGAGCCCGACCATCGACGGACGAAACATGGTCATGGTGATTGGCCCCCTGAAGAACAAGTCAGAAGCCAAGGCCGAGGCCAACGCACATAAGGCTGCCGACAAGGCAGACAAGGCTGCCGACAAGGCAGCGAAACTGGAGGAAAAAGATGCCTAAGATGAAGACCCATTCCGGGACGAAGAAGCGGTTCAAGGTCACCGGCACCGGCAAGATCATGAAGCAGCAGGCCGGCATGCGTCACAACCTCGAGGTCAAGTCGACGAAGCGCAAGTCCCGCCTCAACACCGACCAGGTCCTGGCCAAGGCCGACACCAAGGTCATCAAGAAGCTTCTCGGTCTTTAGACCGCGTATCCCGTAAGGAACTGGAAAAATGGCAAGAGTAAAGAGGGCTGTAAACGCCCACAAGAAGCGTCGCGTCATTCTCGAACGCGCCGCGGGTTACCGCGGTCAGCGTTCGCGTCTGTACCGTAAGGCCAAGGAGCAGGTCACTCACTCCCTCGTCTACAGCTACCGTGACCGCCGTGCACGCAAGGGTGACTTCCGTCGCCTGTGGATCCAGCGGATCAACGCCGCGTCCCGCGCCAACGGCCTGACGTACAACCGCCTCATCCAGGGCCTCGCCCTGGCCGGCATCGGCGTCGACCGTCGCATCCTGGCCGACCTGGCCGTCAACGAGCCCGCCACCTTCGCGGCCCTCGTCGAGAGCGCCAAGAGCGCCCTTCCTGCCAACACCTCGGCACCGAAGGTCACCGCAGCGGCATAGTTCCACACGCAGCATTCACGGGAGCGGGCGACTTGATCGCCCGCTCCCGTTCTGCATCTAAGCTGGTCACATGCTTGATAATCCCCGTTCTCCGCGTGTGCGGGCCGTCGCAAAACTAGCCAAGCGCGCAGCGCGGGACGATACCGGGGTCTTCCTCCTGGAAGGGCCGCAGGCGGTCGCCGAGGCGCTCACCTTCCGTCCGGACCTCGTGATCGAGCTCTTCGCGACCCCGACGGCGCTCGACCGCTACACCGACATCGCCGCGGCCGCCGTCGCCGCCGGCGTCGAGGTCGAATTCGTCACCGAGCAGGTGCTCGAGTCGATGGCCGACACCGTGACCCCGCAGGGCTTCGTGGCCGTCTGCCACCAGTTCCCCATCTCGGTCAAGGACATCTTCGCCAAGGAGCCCAGGCTCATCGCCATCCTCGAAGAGGTACGCGACCCCGGCAACGCGGGCACGATCATCCGGGCAGCGGATGCCGCCGGCGCGGACGCCGTTATCCTCACCGGCCGCAGCGTCGACCTCTACAACCCCAAGGTCGTCCGCGCCTCCACCGGCTCGATCTTCCACCTGCCGGTCGCCGTTGGGGCCACGCTCGAAGACGTCCGGGGCCGGGTGCAGGCCGCCGGCCTCCAGCTCCTCGCCGCCGACGTCAAGGGCGACGACCTGCTCACCGCCCGTAACAGCGGGCTGCTGGCGGCTCCCACCGCCTGGCTGTTCGGCAACGAGGCCCGCGGCCTGACCGACGAAGACCTCGCCAAGGTCGACCGGTCGATCTCCGTGCCGCTGTACGGCCATGCCGAGTCGATGAACCTCGCGACCGCGGCATCCGTCTGCCTCTACGAAAGTGCGTTCGCCCAGCGAAGCTGAGCATCACGAAAGGGTAAATACCACAGGTTGGTGGTATTCGCCGAGACTCGCTTTCCCCTAAGTTGGGGGGTATGGAGCCTACAGATTCAACGCCGGCAACATCCAACATCAGCGTCAGGCGGGGTGAACCGCTGGTCGTCGTGAAAAACGTCGACAAGCACTACGGCGACCTGCACGTGCTGAAGGACATCAACGCGGTCGTCAACCGGGGCGAAGTGGTCGTCGTGATCGGGCCCAGCGGATCGGGCAAGTCGACCCTCTGCCGGGCCATCAACCGGCTCGAGACGATCGACTCCGGTGTCATCACGATCGACGGCCAGCCGCTGCCGGCCGAGGGCAAGGCCCTGGCCCGCCTGCGTGCCGACGTCGGCATGGTCTTCCAGGCCTTCAACCTGTTCGCGCACAAGACCGTCCTGGAGAACGTGACCCTCGGGCCGATCAAGGTGCGCGGGCTGTCCAGGGCCGAGGCCGAGAAGAAGGCCATGGCCCTGCTCGAACGCGTCGGGGTGGCCAACCAGGCGAAGAAGATGCCGGCGCAGCTCTCCGGCGGCCAGCAGCAGCGCGTGGCCATCGCCCGTGCCCTGGCCATGGAGCCCAAGCTGATCCTGCTCGACGAGCCGACCAGCGCGCTCGACCCGGAAATGATCAACGAGGTGCTCGAAGTCATGATCGACCTCGCCAACGACGGCATGACGATGATCGTCGTCACCCACGAGATGGGCTTCGCCCGAAAGGCCGCCAACCGGGTCATCTTCATGGCGGAGGGAGAAATCGTCGAAGGATCCACGCCCGAGCAGTTCTTCACCAACCCCCAAAGCACGAGAGCGAAAGACTTCCTCTCGAAAATACTTGCCCACTAATCGGTGTGCAGGAACCCACAGCAATCAGGAGAAAAACCATGAGACTCAACAAAGGTCTAATGATTTCGGCCATTGCCCTCGCGAGCGCGCTCGCGCTCAGCGGATGCACCGACTCGGGCGCAAAGCCCTCGGCAGCCCCGGTCGAAACGGCGCCCGAGTTTGACGCCGGCACCACGATGGCGAAGCTGAGCGACGCCGGCAAGATCACCATCGGCACCAAGTTCGACCAGCCGCTCTTCGGCCTCAAGGGCCCGGACGGCACCCCGGAAGGTTTCGACGTCGAGATGGGCAAGCTCATCGCCGCCAAACTCGGCATCAAGGCCGAGAACATCGAGTGGGTGGAGACCGTGTCGGCCAATCGCGAACCGTTCATCCAGAACGGCCAGGTGGACATCGTCGTCGCCACCTACACGATCAACGACACGCGCAAGCAGGTCGTCGACTTCGCCGGCCCGTACTACGAAGCGGGCCAGGACCTGCTCGTGCTCTCGGGCAACCCGGACAAGATCACCGGACCGGAAGACCTCACCGGCAAGCAGGTCTGCACCGTCAGCGGCTCCACCTCGGAGAAGAACATCGCCGCCTACACGGACAAGATCCAGGCGACCGACACGTATTCCAACTGCCTCGGCCCGCTGCGCAGCGGCGAGTCCGTGGCCGTGACCACCGACAACGTCATCCTGGCCGGCCTCGCCGACCAGAACGAGGGCGAGTTCGAGGTCATCGACAAGCCGTTCACCAAGGAGCCCTACGGCATCGGCCTGAAGAAGGGTGACGACGAGTTCCGCACCTTCATCAACGATGTGCTCGAGAAGTCCTTCGAAGATGGCTCGTGGGCCAAGGCCTGGGAATCGACCGCCGGCAAGGTGCTCGAGACCCCGACGCCTCCCGCCGTCGACCGCTACTAGGCACATCCGGCCGATCGGGGTGGTCCGTCTGGGTTTCCGGCCGGACCACCCCGATCAGCACTGCTTGAAACACCCTGCATGAAACATCAGAAGACAGAGAAGGAGGTGAGTTGTGGACGCAGTCATTGAAAACCTGCCCTTGTTCCTGGAGGGATTCAGGAACACGCTCGGTCTGCTCGTACTGGCCGGCATCGGGGCACTCGTGCTCGGCATCATCATCGCGACCATGCGCATCTCGCCCGTGGCGTCGTTTCGCGGATTCGCCACCGTCTACACGGAGATCGTGCGGAACACCCCGCTCACCCTGGTCCTCTTCTTCTGCGCCTACCTGCTGCCCTACCTGCAATACTCGCCGGGCTACTTCACGCTGGCCACAATCGGCCTCACCGTGTACACGTCGCCCTTCGTCGCGGAGGCGCTGCGCTCCGGCATCAACGGCGTGCACGTCGGCCAGGCCGAGGCCGCGCGGAGCATCGGGCTGACCTTCGGCCAGACGCTCTCCTTCGTGGTCATGCCGCAGGCCGTGCGCATGGTCATCCCGCCGCTGATCAACGTCTTCATCGCGCTGACCAAGAACACCTCGGTCGCCGGGGCCTTCTTCGTCTTCGAGCTGTTCGGCGCCGCACGCAAGGTCACCAACCTGCGAGGGGATGAAGTGCTCGCGATCCTGCTCGCCGTCGCCGCTTTCTACCTGCTCGTCACAGTCTCCCTCGGCCTCATCGCCGGTCGGGTCGAGAAGAAGGTGGCGGTGCTCCGATGACCTCGGTTCTCTATGACGCTCCCGGGCCCAGGGCCATTGTCAGGTCGCGCGTCCTCTCCATAGTCGGCATCATCGTTATCGCGGCCGGTCTGGTGTGGCTCGTACTCGCGCTCGGCGCGCCGAAGGTCAGCGCCAACGGCGCCGAGCAACCGGGCCTCTGGGACGCCTCCCGCTGGGATGTCTTCCTGGACGTCCAGGTCTGGCGCACGCTCGGCCAGGGTGCCCTGAACACACTCCGGATGGCCGCTGTCGCCGCCGTGTTCGCGCTCGTGCTCGGGGTGCTCTTCTCCTTCGGCCGGGCATCCGACACCAGGTGGATCCGGCTTCCGACGACCATCGTGCTCGAGTTCGTGCGCGGCATGCCCGTCCTGCTGATGATGCTCTTCATCCTGCTCGTCTTCTCAACCGGCTCGTTCTGGGCGGGCGTCGCAGCCCTGTCCGTCTACAACGGCGCGATCATCGGTGAAGCCCTGCGGGCCGGCATCGCGTCGCTGCCGCGCGGGCAGCGCGAGGCCGGGCTGGCCATCGGCCTGACCCCGATCGCGACCCGGTTCCGGATCGAATTCCCCCAGGCGTTCCGGCAAATGCTGCCGATCATCATCGCGCAGCTCGTCGTGCTCCTGAAGGACACCTCGCTGTCGTTCGTGGTCGGCTACGAGGAGCTCCTCCGCGCCGGTCTGTACAACCTGACGAACTTCTTCGGCAGCCGGTACTCCTTCTCCTTCTTCCTCGTCGTGCTGGCCATCTACCTGACGATGAACCTCCTGCTCTCCTGGCTGGCTCGGGTCATCGCGAGGCGCACCGGATCCAGGTCCGGCGGCGTGACTCCGGATGCCAAGGTGCCGCCCGTGAAGCCCGTCGATCCCGAGATCGTCTACCCGGCGGCTCTGGGCAACCAGAGCGGCGGAGCGGGCATCCCGTCTGCCGGCGGGCTCTAGCCCTGCGACGGTCCCGGCCCGGCCCCGCTAAACTTGGGACTTGTGTCTGACCCCACTGAGATCTCCGAACCCGTAGTGAGCGCGGCCGTCGACGCCGCCCTCGCCGCCATCGCCGCAGCGAACGACTCCGCTGCCCTGAAGACCGTGCGCACCGAGCACACCGGGGAGGCCTCTCCGCTGGCCCGGCTGAACGCCCTGATGCGCAGCGTGCCCGGCGACCGGAAGGCCCAGGCCGGCAAGCTCCTCGGCCAGGCCAGGGGGGCGGTGGCGCAGGCCTTCGCGGCCCGCGAAACCGCGATCACCGAGGCCGAGGTCGCCGCACAGCTCGCCGCCGAGGCGGTGGATGTCACGTCCGCGGCCCAGGCCTGGCAGCCCGGCGCGCGGCATCCGATCTCGCTCCTGCAGGAGCGCGTCACCGACGTCTTCGTCGGCATGGGCTGGGAGGTCGCCGAAGGGCCCGAGCTGGAGAGCGAATGGTTCAACTTCGACGCGCTCAACTTCGACGAGGACCACCCCGCCCGCGCCATGCAGGACACCTTCTTCGTCGAGCCGACCGCCGCGCACCTCGTGCTGCGCACCCACACCTCGCCGGTGCAGCTGCGCGCCCTGCTCTCCCGCGAGCTGCCGGTCTACGTCGTCGCGCCCGGCCGGGTGTTCCGCACCGACGAGCTCGACGCGACGCACACGCCCGTGTTCCACCAGATCGAGGGCATCGCCATCGACAAGGGGCTCACGATGGCGCACCTGCGCGGCACGCTCGACCACTTCGTCAAGGCCCTGTTCGGCGAGGAGGCGAAGGTTCGCCTGCGCCCCAACTACTTCCCGTTCACCGAGCCCAGCGCCGAACTCGACCTGTGGCACCCGACCTTCAAGGGCGGCGCCCGCTGGATCGAGTGGGGCGGCTGTGGCATGGTCAACGCCAATGTGCTCCGCTCCGCCGGGATCGACCCGGAGGTCTACTCCGGCTTCGCGTTCGGCGTCGGCGTCGAACGAGCCCTGATGTTCCGAAACGATGTGAAGGATATGCGCGACATGATCGAGGGCGACATCCGCTTCAGCCAGCAGTACGGGATGACCGTCTGATGCGCGTCCCACTGAGCTGGCTCGCCGAGTACGTCGACCTCGAGCCCGGCACGACCCCCGAAGACGTCCACGCCGCCCTCGTCAGCGTCGGCCTCGAAGAGGAAGACATCCACCGCTTCGAGCTGTCCGGCCCGATCGTCGTCGGCGAGGTGCTCTCCGTAGAGCCCGAACCGCAGACCAACGGCAAGACCATCAACTGGTGCCAGGTGCGTGTCTCCCCCGGCGAGCAGACCGCAGCAGACGGCGGCCCGGCCATCCACGGCGTCGTCTGCGGAGCCCACAACTTCACGGTCGGCGACAAGGTCGTCGTGACCCTGCCCGGCGCCGTGCTGCCCGGCCCGTTCCCGATCGCGGCCCGCAAGACCTACGGCCACGTCTCCGACGGCATGATCGCCTCGGCCAAGGAGCTCGGCCTCGGCGACGACCACGAGGGCATCCTCGTGCTCGGCACCCTCGGGCTCGACCCCGAGGTCGGTACGGATGCGATCAGCCTGCTCGGGCTGGACGACGCGGCCGTCGAAATCAACGTCACCCCCGACCGTGGTTACGCGTTCTCGATCCGCGGCGTCGCCCGCGAGTACTCGCACGCCACCGGCGCCACCTTCCGCGACCCCGCCCTCGCGGTCGCCCCGGTCGTCACGGCGTCGGAGTTCCCGGTCACGATCGACGACCGGGCACCGATCCGCGGCCGCGTCGGCGCCAGCGTCTTCGTCACCCGCGCGGTGCGCGGCGTCGACCCGACCAGGCCGTCGCCGGCCTGGCTGATCGCCCGGCTGAAGCTGGCCGGCATCCGGTCGATCTCGCTCATCGTCGACGTGACCAACTACGTCATGCTCGAGCTCGGCCAGCCGATCCACGGCTACGACCTCGACAAGCTCAGCGGCGGCCTCACCGTGCGCCGCGCGCGGGAGGACGAGAAGATCGTCACCCTCGACGACGCGACCCGCGAGCTTCACCCGGAAGACCTGCTCATCACCGACGAATCCGGGCCGATCGGCCTGGCCGGCGTGATGGGCGGCCAGACCACCGAGATCGGTGCCACGACCCGGAACGTGCTGATCGAGGCCGCGAACTTCGACCCGGTGTCGATCGCCCGCACTGCACGCCGGCACAAGCTGCCGAGCGAGGCGTCCCGTCGCTTCGAACGCGGCGTCGACCCGGCCGTCGCCGTGGTCGCCGCGGCGCGCGTGGTGCAGCTGCTCGTCGAACTCGCCGGGGGAGTGGCCGACGACCTCGGCTCGCTCCACGACGCGACCCCCGACGCGGTGCCGATCGAGCTGCCCACCGGCTTCATCTCCGGGCTGATCGGACTCGATTACACCCGCGAAGAGGTGCGCTCCTCGCTCGCCGAGATCGGCGCGACGATGACCGAGACCCCGACCGGGCTGTCCGTCACCGCGCCGAGCTGGCGCCCCGACCTGACCGACAAGTGGACGCTGGCCGAGGAGGTCGCCCGCATCGTCGGCTACGACCGCATCCCGTCCGTGCTGCCGGTTGCGCCGCCCGGGCGCGGGCTGACCCTGCCGCAGGTGCTCAAGCGCCAGATCGCGCAGACCCTCGCGGCCGCCGGCCACACCGAGGTGCTCGCCTACCCGTTCGTGTCCGAGAAGGCCAACGACCTCTTCGGCCTTGCCGCGGGCGGGCCGGTGCCGCAGGTGCGCCTGGCCAACCCGATGGACGGCGAGGCGCCGTTCATGCGCACGTCGATCCTGCCCGGGCTGCTCCAGATCGCGCACCGCAACCGCTCCCGCGGGCTCACCGACCTGGCCGTCTTCGAGCAGGGACTCGTTTTCCGGCCGGAGCCCGGCATCCGTTACGGCGCGGCGGTCGTGCCGCCCGGCGCGGTCCGGCCGAGCGCGAACCTCGAGGCCGAACTCAACGCCGGAATCCCACCGCAGCCGATGATGGTCGGCGTCGTGCTGATCGGCAACACCGTGCGGCACCAGCCGGGCCTCCCCGCGGTCGCGGCCGGCTGGCAGGATGCCCTCGCCGCCGTACAGCAGGTCGCGCTGGCGGCCGGCGTGCGCATCGGCGTGCGCCGGGGTTCGCACCAGGCGATGCACCCGGGCCGCACGGCCGAACTGTTCGTGACCATGACGGATGCCGAGGACGAGGTCGTCGGCTACGCCGGCGAACTGCTGCCCGCCGTGGCGCGTGACTTCGACCTGCCATCCGTCGTCGCCGTCGCCGAAGTGAACCTGTCCGATGTGATCGCACACGCCGGCGCCGGGATCGTCGCGACGCCGATCCGTACGATGCCGGCGGCGACGCAGGACCTGTCGCTCGTCGTCGACGCCGCCGTTCCGGCCGCCGAGGTGCTCGCGGCCGTGGCCGACGGGGCCGGGGCGCTGCTGGAGAGCGCGCACCTCGTCGACGACTACCGCGGCACGGGCATCCCGGCCGGCCGCAAGTCGCTGACCTTCGCGCTGCGCTTCCGCGCGCCGGACCGCACGCTCACGGCGCCAGAGGCGAGCGAAGCCAAACTCGCCGGGGTCGCCGTGGCCGCCGTGCGCTTCGGCGCCACCATCCGCGAGTAGTCCCCGGCCCGCGCGATCGCCGAGTGACGCCGATTCCGCCGAGAATCCCCGCTGTAACGGCGCGTCTCGGCGCAAACGGCGATTCTCGGCGAGGTCTGGGGCCGCGATAGGTTTAACGCATGGTCTTTTCGGTGGCAGTGGCGGGCGCGAGCGGCTATGCGGGCGGAGAGCTGCTGCGGCTGATATCCGGGCACCCTGACCTCGAGGTCCGCACGGTGACGGCGCACAGCAACGCCGGGCAGCGACTCGTTGATGTCCAGCCGCACCTGCGCTCCCTGGCCCACCTGACGCTCGGCGACACCACGCCCGAGACCCTCGCCGGGCACGACGTGGTCTTCCTCGCGCTGCCGCACGGGGCATCCGGAGCCCTCACCGCGCACCTACCCGCCGAGACCCTCGTGGTCGACTGCGGCGCGGACCACCGCCTCGAAAGCGAGGCCGACTGGGCCGCGTTCTACGGCGGCGACTACTACGGCGCCTGGGCGTACGGGGTGCCCGAGCTTCCCGTCGCGGGAGGCAAACAGCGGGACCGCCTGGTGCGGGCGCGCCGCATCGCCGCGCCCGGCTGCAACGCCAGCACCGTCGCCCTCGCCCTCGCCCCCGGCATCCTCGCCGGCGTGATCGAAGCCGAGGACATCGTGGCCGTGCTCGCGGTCGGCCCGTCCGGCGCCGGCAAGAGCCTCAACCTGCCGAACCTCGCGGCCGAGATCCTCGGCTCGGCGAACCCCTACGCGGTGGGCGGCGTGCACCGCCACATCCCCGAAATGCAGCAGAGCCTGCGCTGGGCCGGGGCAGTGAACCCGACCATCTCATTCACCCCGGTGATCGTGCCGATGTCTCGCGGCATCCTCGCCACGGCCACCGCCCGCCTCGTGCCGGGCACCTCGGCCGCCGCCGTGCGCGACGCCTGGGAGCGCGCCTACGCCGACGAACCCTTCGTGCACCTGCTGCCGGCCGGTCACTTCCCGCGCACAGCGGACGTCCTCGGCGCGAACACCGCGCTGATCGGCCTCGCCGTCGACGAGGCCGCCGGCCGCGTCGTCACGGTGACCGCCGTCGACAACCTGGTCAAGGGCACCGCCGGCGCCGCCATCCAATCGGCCAATATCGCCCTCGGACTGCCCGAAACAGCAGGCCTCAGCACGAATGGAGTCGCCCCGTGAGTGTCACCGCCCCCGCCGGATTCGCCGCAGCCGGAGTCACCGCCGGCCTGAAGAAGTCGGGCGGCCTCGACCTTGCGCTCGTGCAGAACCTCGGTCCGCTCGCCAACGCGGCAACCGTCTTCACGCTCAACCGCTGCCAGGCCAACCCGGTGATCTGGAGCAAGCAGGTCATGGCCGATGGAACCGTCAGCGCGATCGTGCTCAACTCCGGCGGCGCGAACTGCTACACCGGCCGGATCGGCTTCCAGACCACCCACGCGACCGCCGAAGCAGTCGCCGCCCGCCTCGAGGTCTCGGCCGGCGATGTGCTCGTCTGCTCGACCGGCCTGATCGGCGAACAGCTCGACCTCGACAAACTCAAGGCGGGCGTCTGGGAGGCGAGCCTGGCCCTGCAGGGCGACGCCGCCGGCTCGCCCGAGGCCGGCCTCGCCGCGGCCGAGGCCATCATGACCACCGACACCAGGCCGAAGCAGGCCGAGCACCGGTCGACCGCCGGCTGGACCATCGGCGGCATGGCCAAGGGCGCCGGGATGCTCGCGCCGGGCCTCGCGACCATGCTCGTCGTGATCACCACCGACGCGGTCCTCGACTCCGCGCAGCTCGATACCGCCCTCCGCCAGGCGACCCGGCTGACCTTCGACCGGCTCGACTCCGACGGCTGCATGTCCACCAACGACACCGTCAGCCTGCTCGCCTCCGGGGCCAGCGGCGTCGACGCCGACCCGGCCGAGTTCACGGATGCCCTCACTGGGCTGTGCCGCGACCTCACCCTCCAGCTGCAGGCCGACGCCGAGGGCGCCGCGCACGACGTCGCCATCGAGGTGGTCAATGCGGTCTCGGAGGCCGAGGCCGTCACGGTGGCCCGGGCCGTGTCCCGGAGCAACCTGTTCAAGGCCGCCATCTACGGCAACGACCCCAACTGGGGCCGTGTGCTCGCCGCCGCCGGAACGGTCAGCGAAGCCGACGCCGCGTTCGACCCTTACGGGATCGACGTCGCGATCAACGGCATCCAGGTCTGCACCGCGGGGGAGCCCGACCAGCCCCGCGAGCTCGTCGACCTCACCCCCCGGGCGGTGTCGGTGGTCATCGACCTGCACGCCGGCGCCGAAACGGCCACGATCTGGACCAGCGACCTCACCCACGACTACGTCGAAGAGAACAGCGCGTACTCGAGTTGAGCGCCGACGAGAGCATCAACAGCCAGGCCGAGGCCGCGGTCAAGGCGGCCACCCTGATCGAGTCCCTGCCCTGGCTCAAGCGGTTCCACGACCAGGTCATCGTGATCAAGTTCGGCGGCAACGCCATGGTCAGCGAGGAACTTCAGCGCGCGTTCGCCGAGGACATCGTCTACCTGCGCTATGCCGGCATCCGCCCGGTCGTCGTGCACGGCGGTGGCCCGCAGATCTCCGCGATGCTCGAGCGACTCGGCATCGAGAGCGAGTTCCGCGGCGGCTACCGGGTGACGACCCCCGAGGCGATGGACGTCGTGCGCATGGTGCTCACCGGCCAGATCAACCGCGACCTCGTCAGCCACATCAACCAGCACGGTCCGCTCGCCGCCGGCCTCTCTGGTGAAGACGCCGGACTGTTCCAGGGGCGCCGGCGCGGCGTGGTCATCGACGGCGAGGAGGTCGACCTCGGCCTGGTCGGCGACGTCATCGGCGTCGACCCGGAGGCCGTGCACGCGCAACTCGCCGCCGGCCGGATCCCGGTGGTCTCCTCGATCGCGCCGGACACGGATGTCCCCGGCCAGTCCCTGAACGTCAACGCCGACGCGGCCGCGGCCGCCCTGGCGATCGCCCTCGGCGCGGCCAAACTCGTCATCCTCACCGACGTCGCCGGTCTTTACAGCGACTGGCCCAACCGCGACTCGCTCGTGTCGGTCATCGACACCGCCGAGCTCCGGGGACTCCTGCCCGGCCTCGAATCCGGCATGATCCCCAAAATGACCGCCTGCCTCGACGCGGTCGAGGGCGGCGTGGCCAAGGCGGCGATCATCGACGGGCGCGTTCCGCACTCGATCCTGCTCGAGGTCTTCACGACCCAGGGCATCGGCACGGAGGTGGTGCCGGCATGAACGCGGCAGACCAGGCGCCCGCGGGGCGCACCTGGCAGGACCGCTTCGGCGACTCGATGATGCGCACCCTCGCGACCCCGCTCGCCCTGCTCGTGCGCGGTGAAGGATGCTACGTCTGGGACGACCAGGGCACGAAGTACCTCGATTTCCTGGCCGGCATCGCGGTGAACGCGCTGGGCCACGCGCATCCGGCCATGGTCGCCGCGGTCACTGAGCAGGTGGCCACGCTCGCGCACGTGTCCAACTACTTCGCCACCCCGCCGCAGCTGGAACTCGCCGAACGGCTGAAACGCCTCACCGGGGCCGGCGACGCCGGTCGGGTCTACTTCTGCAACTCGGGCGCCGAGGCCAACGAGGCCGCGTTCAAACTGGCCAGGCTCAACGTGAACGGCCGCGGCCGCACCCGGATCCTCGCCCTGCTCGACTCCTTCCACGGTCGTACGATGGGCGCGCTCGCCCTCACCGGCAAGCCGCACATGCGCGAGGCCTTCGAGCCCGTCCCCGGCGGCGTCGAGCACATCGACACGACGATCGAGGCACTCGAGGCGGCGATCGACGGCACCGTCGCGGCCCTGTTCCTCGAACCGCTCAAGGGTGAGGCCGGCGTGCTGGAGCTCCCGGACGGGTTCCTCCGCCGCGCGCGCGAACTCTGCACCGAGCACGGCGTGCTGCTGATCCTCGACGAGATCCAGACCGGGATCGGCCGCACCGGTACCTGGTTCGCCTTCGAGCAGGACGGCATCCTGCCCGACGCGCTCACCCTGGCCAAGGGGATGGGCGGCGGCGTGCCGATCGGCGCGCTGGTCACCTTCGGCGCCGCGTCCGATCTCTTCACCCGCGGCCAGCACGGCTCGACCTACGGCGGCAACCCGCTCGTCACGGCGACCGCCAACGCGGTGCTCGGCGTGATCGAGGATGAGGGCCTGGTCGCCAACGCGGCCCGCCGGGGGAGCGAGCTGCGGCAGATCATCGCCGGGTTCGACTCTCCGCTGATCGCCGAGGTGCGCGGGCGCGGGTTGCTGCTCGGGATCGGGCTGACCGAACCGGTCGCGCTGCGGCTGGCAGCGGCGGCGCACGCGCACGGGCTCATCATCAACGCCGCCAACGAGCTGAGCATCCGGCTGGCGCCGCCGCTCATCGTCGGCGACGCCGAACTGGCCGAGTTCGAGCGCCGATTCGGGCTGGCCCTGGCCAGCATCTAGAGTTGAACTTTCCCACCCGCTACCCGCATCATCAGCGAAAGTGACACCGTGACCCGCCATTTCCTGCGCGACGACGACATTTCCCCGGCCGAACAGGCGGAGATCCTCGACCGAGCCCTGGAGCTGAAGCGAGACCGATTCGCGGTCAAACCGCTGGCCGGCCCGCAGACCGTGGCCGTCATCTTCGACAAGTCCTCGACTCGCACGAGGGTGTCCTTCGCGGTCGGAATCGCTGACCTCGGCGGCAGCCCGCTGATCATCAGCACCGCCAGCAGCCAGCTCGGCGGCAAGGAGACGGCCTCCGACACGGCCCGGGTGCTCGAGCGCCAGGTCGCCGCGATCGTCTGGCGCACCTACGGCCAGGCCGGCCTCGAAGAGATGGCCAACGGCACGACCGTCCCGGTCGTCAACGCGCTGTCCGACGATTTCCACCCCTGCCAGCTGTTGGCCGACCTGCTCACCATTCGCGAACACCGCGGCGACCTGGCCGGCCTGACCATCGCCTTCCTCGGCGACGGCGCCAGCAACATGGCCCAGTCCTACCTGCTCGCCGGCGCGACCGCCGGCATGCACGTCCGGGTCGCGTCGCCGGCCGCGTACGCGCCGAACGCGCAGGTCGTGGCGGAGGCCGCGGCGATCGCCGCCCGCACCGGCGGATCCGTCTCGCTGCACACCGACCCGCGCGAGGCCGTCGCCGGCGTCGACGTCGTGGTCACCGACACCTGGGTGTCGATGGGCAAGGAAGAGGAGAAGGCCGACCGCCTCGCCGTCTTCGGCGACTACCGGGTGGACAACACGATGATGGCCCTCGCCAAAGCCGACGCCCACTTCATGCACTGCCTCCCGGCCGACCGCGGCTACGAGGTCACCGCCGACGTCATTGACGGCCCGCAGAGCATCATCTGGGACGAGGCCGAAAACCGCCTGCACGCCCAGAAGTCGCTCCTGGTCTGGCTCCTGGCCCAGAACGCCGCGTAGGCCTGCGCCCGGAGGCCTCGCCGACGGGGATCCCCGGCGCGCACGTTGCGCTGCCTCCTGCGCTGCCTCCTGCGCATAACTCCGCCAGAAAATCGGTAGACCGGCACCAGCCCCCGGAACGTCGGGGTTGCTCCGGCGATGACCGCCGATCTGGCGGAGTTGTGCGCAGGGCGCTGCCTGCGCCGCCGGGGGCGGGTGTCGGCGGGCACGGCGGAGGGACTCACGGCGAGGTCGACCTCTGCGACACCGTAAACTTGAGGTTGATCACGGATTGAGGAGAACCATGGCAGAACGCGTTGTGCTCGCATACTCGGGTGGACTGGATACCTCGGTTGGCATTGGCTGGCTGAAGGATGCGACCGGGAAAGAGGTCGTCGCCCTCGCGATAGATGTCGGACAGAGCGGCGAAGACATGGACGTGATCCGCCAGCGAGCACTCGACTGCGGCGCGGTGGAGTCGATCGTCGTCGACGCCAAGGATGAATTCGCGACCGATTACGTCATGCCGGCGCTCAAGGCCAACGCGCTCTACCAGAAGCGCTACCCGCTCGTCTCCGCGCTCAGCCGCCCGCTGATCGCCAAGTACCTCGCCTCGACGGCGAAGGAACTCGGCGCCAACAGCGTCGCGCACGGCTGCACCGGCAAGGGCAACGACCAGGTGCGGTTCGAAGCCGCCGTCGCCGCCCTCGCCCCCGAGCTCACCTCGCTCGCCCCGGTGCGCGACTTCGCGCTCACCCGCGATAAGGCCATCGAATACGCCGCGGTGCACAACCTGCCGATCGCGCAGTCGAAGAAGAGCCCGTACTCGATCGACCAGAACGTCTACGGCCGCGCGGTCGAGACCGGCTTCCTCGAAGACCCGTGGAACGCCCCGATCGAGGACCTGTACACCTACACCCAGGACCCGGCCGTGACCCGCGAACCGACCGAGGTCGTCATCAGCTTCGACCAGGGCATCCCCGTTGCCATCGACGGTGTCCCTGTGACGCCGCTGCAGGCCATCGAACTGATGAACCTGCACGCCGGCAACCAGGGCGTCGGCCGCATCGACATCGTCGAGGACCGCCTCGTCGGCATCAAGAGCCGCGAGGTCTACGAGGCCCCGGCCGGCATCGCCCTGATCGCCGCGCACGAAGAGCTCGAGAACATGACGATCGAACGCGACCTCGCGCGCTACAAGCGCACCGTCGAGTCCAAGTGGGCCGAACTCGTCTACGACGGCCTCTGGTTCTCCGGCCTCAAGCGGGCGCTCGACGTCTTCATCGACGAGACCCAGAAGCACGTCACCGGCGACATCCGGCTCAAGATGCACGCCGGCACCGCCGTCGTGACCGGCCGCAAGTCCACGCAGAGCCTGTACGACTTCAACCTCGCCACCTACGACACCGGAGACACCTTCGACCAGTCGATGGCCAAGGGTTTCATCGAGTTGTGGTCGCTGCCGAGCAAGATCTCGGCGCGCCGCGACGTCGCCGGCAAGTAGGTCGGTGTGTCGGACAAGGGCGAGAGCATCGGCGTCGACGGCGCCAACCGGGCCGGGAAGGCGGGCGCCCTCTGGGGCGGCCGCTTCGCCGGCGGACCGTCGCCGGAGCTGGCGCGGCTGAGCAAGTCGACGCACTTCGACTGGCAGCTGGCCGAGTACGACCTCCGCGGATCCCGGGCCCACGCCCGCGCGCTGGCCGCCGCCGGCTACCTGAGCGACGAGGAACTCGTCGCCATGGTCGCCGGGCTCGACACCCTCGATGTCGCCGTCGCGGAGGGCCGGTTCACCCCGGCCGACAGCGACGAGGACGTGCACTCCGCCCTCGAACGCGGCCTGATCGACATCATCGGCACCGAACTCGGCGGCAAGCTCCGCGCCGGCCGCAGCCGCAACGACCAGGTCGCGACCCTGGTCCGGATGCTGCTGCGTGACCGTTCCACGGCGATCGCCGACCTCCTGATCGACCTGATCGACGCCCTGGCCTCGCAGGCCGAGGCGAATGAGGACGCGATCATGCCGGGCCGCACTCACCTCCAGCACGCCCAGCCGGTCCTGCTCGCCCACCACCTGTTCGCCCACTGCTGGCCGCTCGTGCGCGACCTCGAACGGTTCGTCGACTGGAACAAGCGCGCCGACTTCTCGCCGTACGGCGCCGGCGCGCTGGCCGGGAGCACCCTCGGCCTCGACGCCCGCCTCATCGCCACGGAGCTCGGCTTCGGCGGCGTCGTCGAGAACTCGATCGACGGTACCGCGAGCCGCGACCTGGTCGCCGAGTTCGCGTACATCACGGCCCAGATCGGCATCGACCTGTCCCGCCTGGCCGAGGAGATCATCCTCTGGAACACCAAGGAGTTCGGCTTCGTCACCCTCGACGACGCGTACTCCACCGGGTCCTCGATCATGCCGCAGAAGAAGAACCCCGATATCGCCGAGCTCGCGCGCGGCAAATCGGGTCGGCTGATCGGCAACCTGACCGGGCTGCTCAGCACGCTCAAGGGGCTGCCGCTCGCGTACAACCGCGACCTGCAGGAGGACAAGGAACCTGTCTTCGACTCGATCGAGACCCTCCAGGTGCTCATGCCGGCCTTCACCGGCATGATCGCCACCCTGACCTTCCACACCGAGCGGATGGCCGAACTCGCGCCCCAGGGCTACTCGCTGGCCACGGATGTCGCCGAGTGGCTCGTCAAGCGCCACGTCACCTTCCGCGACGCCCACGAAATCACCGGTTCGCTGGTGAAGTACGCCGAGGAACGCGGCCTCGAGCTGCACGAGGTGGACGACGCCGCGCTCCGGTCGATCTCCGAGCACCTGACCCCCGAGGTGCGCGACGTGCTCAGCATCCGAGGGTCGGTGGAGGGCCGCGACGGCCAGGGCGGCACGGCGCCCGTGCGCGTCGCCGAACAGCGAGCCGCCCTCGTGGCCCGCGTACGCGCATTGGCTGCGCCGCTGCTGAAGTGAGCCCCCAGAGGTGAGCTTCGACCGCGCGCTGCTCGAGCGGCCCGCGACCCAGGTCGCGCCGCTCCTGCTCGGCGCGGTGCTCAGCCACGGGGGAGTGTCCCTGCGCATCACCGAGGTCGAGGCGTACCTCGGCGGCGGGGTGGACCCGGGCTCACACGCCTTCCGCGGGCAGACCCGGCGCAACGCCAGCATGTTCGGCCCGCCCGGCCGCCTCTACGCGTACTTCACCTACGGGATGCACGTCTGCGCGAACGTCGTCTGCTCGCCCGACGGCGAGGCGTCCGCCGTGCTCATCCGCGGCGGCGAAGTCATCGACGGCCTTGCGGATGCCAGGCTCCGCCGCACCTCGGCGGCGAGCGATCGGGACCTCGCCCGGGGTCCGGCCCGGCTCACCCTGGCGCTCGGCATCGGCCTCGGCGACGACGGCTCGGACCTCGCCCTGCCGCCGTTCGACCTCACCCTCGCGGCGGAGCCGGCGGAGTTCCTGACCGGCCCGCGCACCGGCGTCAGCGGCGAGGGCGGGGGAGCGGAGTTCCCCTGGCGGTTCTGGATGCCGCGCGAGACATCCGTCTCGCCCTACCGCCGCGCCGCACCGCGCCCGCCCAAATAATCCGCGAACCCGCAGTTGTGCGTGTTATTCGTGCCGCATAACGTGCACAACTGCGGGTTCGCGGGGGTTGAAAGGGGGCGGGAGGGGGCTAGGTGATGGCGAGGCGAACGAGGGCGGCGCAGGCGCACGCCCAGATCAGGCTGGCGAAGGTGCCGATGATGAACCTCTCGCGCGCCTCGGCGGCCGACAGCTCGGTGAAGCGGCCGACGCCCTTGATCGCGACGACGACAGCGAGGGCCTCGGGGAATCCGGCGAGGATCGCGCCGGCCACGGCCACGCGCTCGAGGATGCCGATGGTCAGTCCGCCGCGGAGCACCTCGTGCACCCCGGAGGTGGCGACCGTGTCATCCGTGGCCCCGTCTTCGACGAGGATCCCGCCGTGGCTGCCCGGCGGCACGGTGTTCTTCGTCGCGAGGTCGAGTATGAGCACCGCGAGCGGCCCGCCGCCGATCGCGGCCAGCCCGACCGCGATCATCCCGAGCACGATGCCGAAGACGCTCGGCCCGGCCGGCATCGGGACGGCGGCGACGAGGAGCGCGGCGGCGAGGGCGCCGGCCGAGCCGATCGCGTAGACCCGCTTCTGGAGCCTGAAGGCGAGCACGGCGCCGACCAGGGCGCCGCTGGTGACGAGCAGCAGGAAGACCCAGTAGAGGTAGATCAGCACGTGCGAGGTGAGCGTGGTCATGCGTCTCGTTCCGATTCGGTTGTGGCGCGGTCGAGGTTCCCTAAGAGCCTAACCAGTGCGGGGCGCACGGCCTCCTCGACCCTCCACTGCGCGCTCTTCAGCCGCTGGCTGACGGCGGCGGTCGAAATCCCCAGTGCGGCGGCGATCTTCACCTGGGGCAGCCCGCGGCGGAGCAGTTCGACCGCCTCCCAGCCCTCGCTCGTGCGTCGCTGGCGCAGCAGCAGGAGCATGGTGACGATGGCTTCGACCTCGTCGGCGGCCAGCGCCTGGTCGCCCCGCGGCGCCGGGGCCGCGTCCTCGAGGGCGAACCGCGCCTCGGTCCGTTTGGACCGGGTCACCGCGTCCCGGGCGGCGACGAAGGCCCCGCCGGATGCCTGCCTGGTCGAGGCCGGCAGGGGAGCGCGCACGTCGCCGACGCCGAGGCCGATGCTCCAGTAGCCCGAGCGGTGCAGTGCCAGCACGACGTCGAGCGCCGCGTCGGCATCCGCGGTCATGAGCTGGATCTCGTCGCCGGAGGTCTGGTCGGGCGGGAGCGGGAACGCGGGCCCGAAGTCGGCGTTCAGCCGCGCGATCATCTCGCTCGCCCGGTCCCGGTCGTTGCGGCTGTCAATCTGGTCTGCGGTAATCACGAACATTTGGTTAAGCCTCCGTCCTGAAGTGAGTCTAATGAAGTCTCACGCCTAAATCAAGGCTCTTCAATCCACACGGCTTAATCCGCGGCCGGGACGCGCCCGGTACGCCGTCAGGAAGTGCCGACCCGGCGCGCTGGTAATCTGGCAGCGTGTCAGACCCAGCCATCCTCGCCCAGCAGGCCAACGATCCCTCCTTCGACAACGTGTGGGAGGAGATCAACTGGCGCGGCCTCGTGCATGTCTCCACCGACGAGTCCGAACTCCGCGAACTGCTGGGGGGAGAGCCGATCACCTACTACTGCGGCTTCGACCCGACCGCGGCGAGCCTGCACCTGGGCAACCTTGTGCAGCTCCTGCTCATGCGGCGCCTGCAGCTGGCCGGCCACCGTCCCCTCGGCCTCGTCGGGGGATCCACCGGACTGATCGGCGACCCTCGCCCCCAGGCCGAGCGCACCCTCCAGACCAAGGACGTCGTCGCCGAATGGGTGGGCTACCTCCAGGGCCAGGTCTCCCGGTTCCTCAGCGCCGAAGGCGACAACGCCGTCACCCTCGTCAACAACCTCGACTGGACCGAGAAGATGGGGGTCGTCGACTTCCTCCGGGATGTGGGCAAGTACTACCGCGTCGGCACCATGCTCAAGAAGGATGCCGTGAGCGCGCGCCTCAACTCGGACGCCGGCATCAGCTACACCGAGTTCAGCTACCAGGTTCTCCAGGGGATGGACTTCCTCGAGCTCTACCGCAGCTACGGCTGCGTGCTGCAAACCGGCGGGAGCGACCAGTGGGGCAACCTCACCAGCGGCACCGACCTCATCCACCGGGCCGAGGGAGTGAGCGTGCACGCGATCGGCACGCCGCTCATCACCAACACCGACGGCACCAAGTTCGGCAAGAGCGAGGGCAACGCCGTCTGGCTCGACCCGACGCTCACCAGCCCGTACGCGCTCTACCAGTTCTGGCTGAATACGGATGATTCCGACGTGATTTCCCGGCTCAAGGTCTTCACGTTCCTCAGTCGCGCCGAGATCGAGCGCCTGGCGGAGGCGGTGGCTTCGGAACCGTTCCGCCGCGAGGCGCAACGCACGCTGGCCATCGAGGTCACGAGCCTCGTGCACGGGCAGCGGGCCACGGCCGCCGCCATCCTCGCCGCCCAGGCGCTCTTCGGCCAGGGCGACCTGGCCGACCTCGACCCGGACACGCTCGAGGCCGCACTGCGCGAACTCCCGAACACGACAACGGCTCCGCACGCACCCGTGGCGCAGCTTCTCGTGGACACCGGGCTCACCGCCAGCCTCAGCGAAGCGAGGCGCGCGATCAGCCAGGGCGGGGTGTACCTGAACAACGTCAAGGTGGAGAGCGACACGGAGACGATCGAGGGCGCCGTCCTGCCCAGCGGAGTCGCGGTTTTGCGCCGCGGCAAGAAGACCCTCGCCGGCGTCTTCGTGGAGTGATCGGAGCCGACACGCCCGGGATGTGGCAGGGAATTGCGGGCCCCCCCGAATCCGCGTAATGTCATCTCTTGTCACCCCACAGGTGCGGAAAGCGGAATGCTTCCCGGCCTCAAGCGGGACCATCCCAAGCTGAACGATGTGAAGATATTCGCGGAGTTTGCTTGATGACGTT
>NZ_SOEZ01000059.1 GCF_004402215.1 Cryobacterium tagatosivorans | reverse complement strand
CAATCCGAGTCCACTGGTCATCGGTCAGCAGAGCAGTACGCGACATTCCTCCAGCCTCCCAAACGAATCACGATTCGATTAGGAGACACGCCCTAGCCCAGGTCGGCGTGCTGCTGCTGGCGCCCGTCCTTCTCTCCGCCGTCTCCCGGCTGCTCAGCCGCCTGGGCACGAGTCACTTTTGGCGGTTAGCAGTAGGTCTCGAAACAAAAAATGCCCTGGTTTCCGCGGAAACTCCGGGGTTATTGCTGGGGTACCTGGACTCGAACCAAGAACAACTGAACCAGAATCAGTCGTGTTGCCAATTACACCATACCCCAATGCCCGTTCCGAAGACCGGGCCGGGAGCTACTCTAGCCCATCCGGGCGGGCCCGGACAAACCCGTCGGTGAGTCGCGCGGGTCGCGCCGGCCTGGCCGTCAATCGAAGCTGAACTCGTCGACAACCGTGCACGTGCTGTCGCCCGAGCAGGTCGCCGTCACGGTGAGGGCGACCCCGAGGGCATCGTCGGTGTGGATGCTGTACTCGTAGGCGGCGTCGGCCTTGAACGCCTTCTCGGCCGCCGTCGAGAAGCCGGCGAGGTCGGCATCCGGGATGCCGTACCGGTCCGCGCGGCCCCGGAGGAGGTCGAGCGTGTTGCGCTAGCCGAGCACCCGGCTGGAATCCTCGACGCTCGCGGTGGCGAGGTAGCCGCCGGCGGTCGTGACCTCGATCGAGGTGCCGTTGAAGCGCATGCCGCCGCCCGGCCCGAGTACGGTGAGGTACTCGTAGACGCCCTCGGTGGGCGGCACGACCACCAGCCGGCCTGAGCGAGGCAGCCCGAGCGGATCGGCCGGGATCGGCACGGTGGTCGCGTCGATCGAGACCCTCCGCGTGTCGGCGATGTAGCTGAGGCCGGCTTCGGTGAAGAGCGAGGTGCCCCTCGCCGTGACGGCGCCGGTGGGCGCGGCCGTCGGGGCGGCGCCGACATCCGTGCCCCGGGTGTTCACCGCGATCGTGAACGCGACTCCGATCGCCGCCAGCAGCACCGCGGCGGGGATCCAGGATCGGATCGCCTTGCGGCGGCGCAGCTGCTCATAGGTTGGGGGCACCCGCATACTCTATGGCTGCGCGGGCGCCCCGCCTGTCGATCCGAGCGGTCAGTCGACGAGTGTGGAGGCCAGGCGCGCGAGGCGCGCGACCGACTCTGTCTTGCCCAGGATCTCCATCGATTCGAACAAGGGCGGCGACACGCGCCGGCCGGAGACAGCCACCCGCAACGGCCCGAAGGCGACGCGGGGCTTGAGGCCGAGCCCGTCGATCAGCGTCTCGGTGAGCGTCGTGTGCACCCGGTCGGTGGTCCAGTCCGTTTCGGGGATGTCCAGGAGGGCGGCGCTGGATGCGGCCAGGATCTCGCGGGCATTCGCCGGGAGCGATTTGAGCGCATCCGCCTGGTACTCGAGCACGTCGCCGGCGGTGAAGAGGAAGCCGAGCATGCCGGGCGCTTCGCCGAGCAGCGCGATGCGCTCCTGCACGAGGGGCGCGGCGGCCGTGAGGATGGCCTGCTCCTCGGCGCTGAGCGGCTCGCTGACGTCGCCGGCCGCGACGAGGTATGGAACGACCCGCTTGGCGAAGTCCGCGGGATCGAGCAGGCGGATGTGGTCACCATTGATCGACTCGGCCTTCTTGAGGTCGAACCGGGCCGGGTTCGGCAGCACGTCGGCGACGTCGAACGCGGCGATCATCTCATCGATCGAGAAGATGTCGCGGTCGCTGGCGAGCGACCAGCCGAGCAGCGAGAGGTAGTTGACGAGCCCCTCCGGGATGAAACCGCGGGCGCGGTGGTGGAACAGGTTGGACTCGGGGTCGCGCTTGGAGAGCTTCTTGTTGCCCTCGCCCATCACGTAGGGCAGGTGCCCGAAGCGCGGGATGAACGTGGTCAGCCCGATGTCGATCAGCGCGTGGTAGAGCGCGATCTGCCGGGGCGTGGAGGAGAGCAGGTCCTCGCCGCGCAGCACGTGCGTGACGCCCATCAGCGCGTCGTCGACGGGGTTCACGAACGGGTAGAGCGGATGCCCGTTGGGCCGCACGAGCACGAAGTCGCTGAACGAACCGGCCGGGAAGGTGATCTCGCCGCGGACCAGGTCGTCGAAGGAGGTGTCGCCGGCGGGCACCTTGAGGCGGAGCGCGGGCTGGCGGCCCTCGGCGCGGTAGGCGGCCTTCTGCTCCTCCGTGAGGTTGCGCTCGAAGTTGTCGTAGCCCGTCTTCGGGTCACGGCCGAGCGAGACGTTGCGCAGCTCGATTTCCTCGCCGGTGGCGAAGCTCTCGTAGAGGTGGCCGGAGACCTTGAGCTGCTCGATCACGTCGCGGTAGATGTCGTAGCGCTGGGACTGGCGGTACGGCGCGTACGGTCCGCCGACGTCGACGCCCTCGTCGGAGTCGAGTCGCAGCCAGCGCAGCGCGTCGAGCAGCTGCAGGTAGCTTTCCTCGGTGTCGCGGGCCGGATCCGTGTCCTCGATCCGGAAGATGAAGGTTCCACCGGTGTGCCGGGCGTAGGCCCAGTTGAACAGGGCCGTGCGGATCAGGCCGACGTGCGGCGTTCCGGTCGGCGACGGGCAGAACCGAACACGGACATCGCTGCCGGTTGCGGTGGACACGGGGTACGAACTGGTCTCAGACATCACCCACGATTCTAGTTGGGGTTCGGGGTTCGGGGTTGGGCCGGGAGCGGCTGGGTCGGGGCCTTTGCGTCGGGGGCGGCGAGCGGGTCGGGAGCGGTTGGGTCGGGGGCGGCGAGCGCGGCCAGCTGCCGCAGGGTCGCCGCGAGGGCCGGGACCAGCGTGGCCCCCGCCGCGGTCACCGCGTGCACCGTGCGCCGGTCCCGGCCGGTCGTCGGCCGGATCGCGATCCCGGCACGGGCGCCGACGGATTCGACGGCGAGCATCGGCAGCATCGCCACGCCGATCCCCGCCTCGACCAGGCCCAACACGGCCGCCACGTTGTCGGTCTCGTAGGCGATCCGGGGTGCGAACCCCTGCCGGCCGCAGAGCTCGAGGAGGTGGCCGCGGCACCGCGGGCATCCACCGATCCAGTTCTCCTCGGCCAGGTCGACGAGGTCGACGGCGTCGTTGCCGGCGAGCCGATGCGTGGCCGGCAGCACGAGCATCATCTCGTCGCGTCGCAGGGCTGTCACGGCCAGCCCCTCCGTGCCGGCGCGGTGCGGGTCGACCCGGTCGCCGGGGTAGCTGAAGGTGATGGCCAGGTCCGCCCGATGCTCACGGACTGCGGCGACGGCCTCCGGCGGTTCGGCTTCCAGGTAGGTGATCCGGATGCTGGGGTGCCGCTCCGCCATGCCGGCGAGCAGCCTGGGGACCAGCGCCGCGGATGCCGAGGGGAAGGCGGCCAGACGCACCCGGCCGGCGCGCAGGCCCTGCAGCTCGGCCAGTTCCCCGGCCGCCGCCTCGAGGGCGCCGGTGACGGCGACGGCGTGCCTGGCGAGCACGCTCCCGGCCTCGGTGAGTCGCACCGTGCGGCCGACACGCTCGATCACAGCCATCCCGAGACGCTGTTCGAGTCGCTTGAGCTGCTGGCTCACGGCGGGCTGGCTGTAGCCGAGCGCGACCGCGGCGGCGGTGATCGAACCGTGCTCGGCCAGCGCGCGGACGACGCGCAGCGACTGGGAGTCAAGATCGGACGGAGCAATGCGGGGCATCTGCGAAGACTAGCCGATGACGAATAACGGATGCTTATCCTTTGCATCGATCACTGGTCATTGTTGAATGGATGCCGCCGGAACAGGATGGACCCATGAGCCCCGCACCATCCCCCGCCGTCCCGGCCTCCGGCACCGCAGTGCCCTCCGCGGACGCCGCGCCCTCCGGCGCCGCCGTATCCTCCGCAGGCGCCGCGGGCACCGGCCCGCGTTCCCCGCTCAGCGTCCGCGAGGCGCGCGGCCGGTTCCGCGGCGGACGCGGCTACCTCGCCGCGTGCACCCTCGGCCTGCCGACCCTGGACACCCTGGCTGCCATGCGCGCCGACGCCGAGGAGTGGGAGCTCGGCCGGGCCGACGCCGTGAGGTACGGCGCGGTGGTCGAGCGGGTCCGGTCGGGCTATGCGGACCTGGTCAGCGTGCCCGTCGGCGCCGTCGCGATCGGTTCGCAGGCATCCGTCATGGCCGGGCTCGTCGCGGCGAGCGTGCCGGACGGCGCCGAGGTCCTCTGCGTCGACGGCGACTTCAGCTCGATGGTGTTCCCGTTCCTCAGCCAGCGGCACCGCGGGGTGGCCGTGCGCCATGTGGCGCTCGGCGAGCTGGCCGGGAGCATCACGGCGACGACGTGGCTCGTGGCCTGGTCGCTCGTGCAATCGGCCACGGGGGCGATCGCCGACGCCGAGGCGATCGTGGCGGCCGCGCGCCGGTCAGGCACGTTCACCCTGTGCGATACGACGCAGGCGGCCGGCTGGATGCCCGTCGACGCGTCTCGGTTCGACGCGACGATCTGCCACAGCTACAAGTGGCTGTGCGCCCCGCGCGGGGCGGCCTTCCTCACCGTGAGCGCGCGGCTGGCCGAAGAGCTCAACCCCGCGCAGGCCGGCTGGTACGCCGGCGAGTCACCCTGGACATCCTGTTACGGCCCGGAGATGAACCTCGCGACCGACGCCCGCCGCTTCGACGTCTCACCGGCCTGGCCGGCCTGGGTGGGCGCCGAACCCGCGATCGAGTTGTTCCGCAGCCTCGACCTGGCCGAGGTCCGCGCCCACGCCGTTGGGCTCGGCGACGCGCTCTGCGACGGCCTGGGGATCGACCGGCTCGGCCAGGCCATCGTGAGCTGGCCGGATGCCGACGGCAGCGACCTCGGACACCTCACCGCCGCGGGGCTGGTCGCGTCCGGCCGCGCCGGCCGCGCCCGCGTGGCGTTCCACCTCTGGAACGACGAGGACGACGTCGCCGACGCGCTCGCGGCCCTCGGCCGCTGACCCGACCCCGCCTCCGACCTCCTACCCCGCCCCCGCTCCCCCGCCGCGCCCATCGCGCCGAACTTCTCGCCGAACTTCTCGCCGAACCGTGAGTTTGGCACCTTCGCGGGCCCAACGAAGGTGCCAAACTCACGGTTCGGCGATGGGTGGTCCCGGAAATCGAGCCGGTCGCTCCGGTCGAGGTCCCGGTCCCGGTTTCGGTCCCGGGTTCGGATTCGGATTCGGATTCGACAAGCTCGCCAACCGATTACGCCGTGCGGACGACCATCTTGCCGGTGTTCTCGCCGCGCATCAGACCGAGGAACGCCTCGACCGTGTTGTCGATCCCGTCGACGACGGTCTCGTCGAAGACGACCTCGCCATTCGCGAGCCAGCCGGACATGTCGGCGGAGAAGGCCGGGAAGTGCTGCACGTAGTTGCCGACGGTGTACCCCTTCAGGCGCAGTCCGCGGGTGATGATGTTGGACATGTTGCGCGGTCCGGCGGGGGCATCGGTGCTGTTGTACAGCGAGATTGCGCCGCACAGCGCGGCCCGGCCGCCGTTGTTGAACGCCCCTAGCGCGGCTTCGAGGTGGTTGCCTCCGACATTGTCGAAGTACACGTCGATGCCCTCGGGTGCCGCGGCGGCGAGCTGGGTGGCGAGCGAGCCGTCCTTGTAGTTGAATGCGTCGTCGAAGCCGTACTTCTCGGTCAGGAGCGCGACCTTCTCGGCCGAGCCGGCGGATCCGATCACGCGCTTGGCGCCCTTGAGCCTGGCGATCTGGCCGACCATGGAGCCCACGGCCCCGGCAGCGCCGGAGACGAACACCGTGTCGCCGTCCTTCAGGCCGGCGATGTCGAGCAGGCCGACGTAGGCGGTCAGGGCGGTCATCCCGAGCACGCCAAGGTAGGCGGACAGCGGGACGCCGGGAATTTCCGGGACGACCCGGAAGCCCGAGGCATCTTCCTGCACGAGGTCGCGCCAGCCGTACTGGTGCACGACGACGTCGCCGACGGCGACGGTGTCGGCAGCGGATGCGACGACCCGGCCGACAGCCCCGCCGGTCATGGTCGCGCCGAGCGCGTAGGGCGCAGCGTAGGACTTGGCGTCGTTCATCCGTCCGCGCATGTAGGGGTCGACCGAGACGAACTCGTTGGCCACGCGCACCTGGCCGGGAGCGAGGTCGGGCAGGGTCACCTGCACCGTGCGGAAGTCGGCGGCGGTGGGCCAGCCGACCGGGCGGGCGACGAGCTGGGTCTGGGTGCTGATGGATGAGGCCATGGATGACTCCTCTGTTGCGTGTGGGACGAACGTGCTGTGTGGGACGAACGTGTTTTTGGAACGACTGGTCCACTATATAGTGGACTGAGCGATACACAAACTGAACGAGACACGAACAGGAGCGCTCACAGTGGGACGGATTCAGGCATTCGACACCGTCGCCGTCGTTCAGGCCGCGCGCGACCTGTTCTGGGACAAAGGCTACGAGGCGACCTCGCTCGCCGACCTGGAGGCGGCGACCGGGCTGGCTCGATCGAGCCTCTATCACGCCTTCGGCAGCAAGCGCGGGCTCTTCGACGCGGCGGTTGCGGACTACCTCGACACGGTCATCCGGCCCAGGCTGCAGGTGTTGCTGACCGGCGCGACCGACGCGAGCGCACTGCTCGCGTACCTCGACGGGCTGCGCCTCGCGGTGCAGAGGCGCCCGGACGCCTCGGGCGCCTCAGACGACGCGGACGGCTCGGACGGCCCGGACGGCTCCCGCGGCTCGAACAACTCGGGCGACTCCCGCGGCTCCCCCACGCGCGGCTGCCTTCTCATCAACTGCGCTGCAGGCCTGGCCGCCCATGACGACCCCGCCCGCGAGGTCGTCGACGGATACCGGGCCGAACTCGTGGCCGCGCTCAAGCATGCCCTCCTCTCGGCCGGGGCCGGGCAGCCCTTCCAGCCGACGCTCGTCGATGAGCGAGCGCGAACCCTCGCCTCCTTCACGATGAGCGCCATGCTTCTCGCTCGGGTCAACCCGGACGAATCGGCAGCACTTCTGGAAACGGCATCCGGACTGGTGCGGTCCTGGATGCCCGAGGTCGGGTCGACGGCGTAGCCCCGAGTTGGCCGGAGGCGGCAGCCCGGTCTGCCGGGCCCGTCGGCCACTCCTCCACAGCCGCCGATCAGGCGGAGTTATCCACAGGAATTACGGGCTTGACCGGGTTATTCAGTCGGCGAGGAATGTCAGTGGGTACCCGGAGAATAGCTGCATGGACCCCCGCAATGCACTCCAGCTGGCCTCCGTCGGCGACATCGTCGATGCGGTCGTCGCGGCGGATCGGCTGCTCGCAACGGTGAGCGCCCACCGGGCTGAACTCATCGACGAGGCGCGGCGGCGAAGCGAGCTGAGCGAAGCGACAACCGCCCGGCCGGCGGGCGCCCGGTGGGACGCCCGCACCGTGGCGCGACGCGAGCTCCTGTCCGAGCTTGCCTGCGCACTCCGTCTCCCCCAGCGCAGCATGGAAACCCTGCTTGCCGAGAGCGAGGCCCTGGTGCACGAGTTGCCGGCCACCATGTCGGCGCTTCGCGCGGGCGAGATCAGCTACCGGCACGCGAAGGCCATGATCGATCACGCGGGGTCGCTCCCCGCCGAATCACGGAAGGAGTTTGAGGAGGCCCTGCTGCCGCAAGCGAGTCGGCTCACCGCCGCCAAGTTCGACGGCACGGCACGCAAGGCCAGGGAGCGCACTCATCCCGAGACGATCAGGACGAGGCACGAGAAGTGCGCCGGCGACAGGGCCGTGCACCTCGTGCCCGCCCGAGACGGGATGGCCTGGCTGAACGCGTACCTGCCCACCGCCACCGCGCACTCCATCTACAACCGGATCAGCGATCTCGCGATCAGTCTCCAACGGCCCGACGAGACGCGCACCCTCACCCAGCTCAGGGCCGACGTGCTGTCAGAGCTGTTGATCGACGGTGTCGGTGCGCCCGGCACTCCGTCCGCCGGCCTCGGCCAGGGCGTCCGCGCTACGGTGCTGATCACCGTTCCGGTCATGACCCTCCTCGGCCACAGCGAGGAACCCGGCCACCTCGAAGGCTACGGACCGATCGACCCGGAAACCGCCAGGCGCCTGGCCGCGAAGGCGCCCAGCTTCATCCGCATCCTCACCCACCCCGAGACCGGATGCGTGCTGTCGGTCGGCCGATCCCGCTACAAGGTGCCCAAAGACCTCCGCCGCTGGCTCAGGGTGCGCGACGAAACCTGCCGGTTCCCCGGCTGCAACCGCAGTGCCTCCCGCTGCGACATCGACCATGGCCTCGACTGGCAGTTCGGCGGGCGCACCGACTCCGACAACCTGGCCAATCTCTGCCCACCCGATCACGATCTGAAAAGCGAGACCGGCTGGAGCGTCAAACACGCCAGGGACGGCACCCTGAACTGGACCTCCCCCGGCGGCCGAACGTACAGCACCGACCCCGCGACCCCGATGGGGCCCGCCCCGCCCCCGCCGTTCTAGGCCTCGCCGGCTCCTGCACTCCCTCGCCGAACCGTGAGTTTGGCACCTTCACGGGCCCGACGAAGGTGCCGAACTCACGGTTCGGCGAGAGGGCGAGAGGGCGAGAGGGCGAGAGGGCGGCTACCGGGCGCGGCGCACCGGGTTCGACAGCGTGCCGATGCCCGGGATCTCGACCAGGACGGTGTCGCCGTCGGCGATGGCACGGGAACGGCCGGACGCACCGGTCAGGATGACGTCGCCGGGCAGCATCGTGAAGACGCCGGAGACGAAGGAGACGAGTTCGGCGATCGAGTGGCGCATCAGGGCGACGTCGTCGCTCTGCACGTCCTCGCCGTTGACCTGGCCCCGGATGACCGCCGCCGCGGCGTCGAATTCGGTGTCGATGACCGGCCCGAGGGGGCAGAACGAATCGAAGCCTTTCGCCCTGGCCGGCTGCCCGTCGCGCTCCTGCAGCTCGTGCGCGGTGACGTCGATCCCCACCGTGTAGCCGAGGATCACGTCCGCGGCCTGCTCGACCGACACGTTCTTGGCGATCTTGCCGATGACGATCCCGAGCACGCCTTCGGCCCGCACGTCGTTCACTCCGGCCGGGAGCACAATCGGGTCGCCGGGGCCGACGACGGCGGTGTTCGGTTTGAGAAAGAGCACCGGTTCGCCCGGCTCCCCCTCCGCCTTCTCCTGCGCCGTGAGGAACGCGGCATTGGCCACCCCCACGATCTTCGACCGCGGGATCACCGGGACGAGCAGGCGCACGTCGTGCAGGGCAACCCGCTCCCCCGTCGGGTCGTAACCCGCGAACATCGGGTCGCCCTTGAGCACGACGAGTTCGTCATCGTCGACGATGCCGAAGGCGATGATCTCGCCGCGGCTGAACCGCGCGATCTTCACGCGTGGTCCTGGGGGGTGTCGAGCCGGGTCAGCCAGCCGTGGCGGTCCGGGCGGCGGCCGTACTGGATGTCGGTGAGCTCCTGGCGGATCGCCATGGTGATCTCCCCGGCGGGCGCGTCGGCGTCGCCGATCTCCAGGTCCTTGCCCTTGAGCTGGGCGATCGGTGTCACGACGGCGGCGGTGCCGCAGGCGAAGACCTCGGTGATGGCGCCGGATGCCACACCGTCGCGCCACTCATCGAGGGTCACCTCACGCTCTTCCACGGTCATACCGCGGTCACGGGCGAGCTGCATGATGCTGTCGCGGGTGACGCCCTCGAGGATCGAACCGGTCAGGCGAGGGGTGACGAGGGTGTCGGTGCCGTGCACGAAGAAGACGTTCATGCCGCCGAGTTCGTCGATGCGGGTGCCCGTCTCCCCGTCGAGGAAGAGCACCTGCGCGCAGCCGTTCTCGTTCGCCTCCATCTGGGGAAGCAGCGATGCGGCGTAGTTGCCGCCGCACTTGGCGGCGCCGGTGCCGCCGCGCCCGGCGCGGGAGTAGTCGGCGGCCAGCCAGATCTTCACCGGGGCCACGCCGCCGTGGAAGTACGCCCCGGCAGGGCTCGCGATCACGTAGTAGCCCACCTTGTGCGCCGCGCGCACGCCGAGGAAGGTCTCGTTGGCGATCATGAACGGGCGCAGGTAGAGGCTCGTCTCGGGAGCCGACGGCACCCAGTCGCCGTCGACCGCGACGATCTGCTTGATCGATTGGATGAAGTCGCCGACCGGCAGCTCGGGCAGGGCAAGACGGCGTGCGGAGCGCTGCATCCGCTCGGCGTTCTTCTCGGGGCGGAAGGTCCAGATGGAGCCGTCGGCGTGCCGGTAGGCCTTGAGCCCCTCGAAGATCTCCTGCGCGTAGTGCAGCACGGAGGAGGCGGGGTCGAGCAGGAGCGGACCGTAGGCGGTGACCCGGGCGTCGTGCCAGCCCTCGTCGACGGTCCAGTCGATCGTGACCATGTGGTCCGTGAAGTTCTTCCCGAAGCCGGGGTCGGCCAGGATGGCCTCGCGCTCGGCGGCCGACCGCGCATGGGTCGACGGCGTGACGGTGAAGGCCAGCGGCGCTCGGTCGGTGGCGGCGGGCGCGGTCGCGGGAATTGTCTGGCTCACTGGAGTCCCTTTTCTGTCGGGCTGGTCACGATGGTCTCGGTCAGGCGGGTCACGATGGCGTCGCCGACGTCGGCGGTGCTCCGGGGGGCCGAGTCGACGCCGCGGTCGGCACGGTCCGCGATGTCGGCGGTGACCGCTGCCTTCACCCGGGCGCCGGCCTCGGTCAGGCCGAGGTGGTCGAGCAGGAGCGCGACCGAGAGGATGGCGGCGGTCGGGTCGGCGAGCTGCTTGCCGGCGATGTCCGGGGCGGAGCCGTGCACCGGTTCGAACATGCTGGGGAAGCGGCCGTCCGGGTTGATGTTCCCGGAGGCCGCGAGCCCGATTCCACCGCTGATCGCGGCGGCCAGGTCGGTGAGGATGTCGCCGAACAGGTTGTCGGTGACGATCACGTCGAACCGGCTGGGCTGGGTGACCATGAAGATGGTCGCCGCGTCGACGTGCAGGTAGTCGACCGAGACATCCGGGTACTCGGCGGCCACGGCCAGCACGATCCGCTGCCAGAGGCTCCCCGAGAAGACGAGCACGTTGGTCTTGTGCACGAGCGTGAGCTTGCGGGCCGGGCGGCCCTGCGCGACGGCGAACGCGTACCGCACGACGCGCTCGACGCCGAAGGCCGTGTTAACGGACACCTCGTTGGCGACCTCGTGCACGGTGCCCTGGCGGATGGAGCCGCCGTTGCCGACGTAGGGACCCTCCGTCCCCTCGCGCACGACGACGAAGTCGACGGCGCCGGGAGCGGCGAGCGGGCTGGGCACGCCGGGGAAGATCACGCTGGGTCGCAGGTTCACGTAGTGGTCGAGCGAGAACCGCAGGGCCAGCAGCAGTCCGCGCTCGATGTTCGCGTTGGCGAGCCGGGGATCGCCGGGAACGCCTCCGACGGCTCCGAGGAGGATGGCGTCGTTCGAGGCGATCGAAGCGAGGTCGGCCTCGGTGAGCACGTCGCCGGTTTCGAGGAACCTGGTTGCTCCGAGGGAGAACTCCGTCTTCTCGAAGGTGACCTCCTCGCGGGTCGTCACCGCGTCCAGCACCTTGACCGCTTCGGCGATGACCTCGGGGCCAATCCCGTCTCCAGGGATGACGGCGAGCTTGATTTGACGTGACATTCGACTCCGTATGTCTGAAAGTAACCAGTAGATAAACCCTACTGCCGCGAATCGTGTGTCTAAGCTGGACCAGTCCTGACAACCAAAAGAAAGCAGATCACCATGAGTATCGGACTGGGAATTTTCCTCTTCGTCGTTGGCGCCATCCTTGTCTTCGCACTCAACGTCAGCGTCGATGTCATCAACCTCGACCTCGTCGGCTACATCCTGATGGGTGCCGGAGCCGTCATCACAATCCTCGGCCTCGTCCTGGCGACCCGCAAGCGCAGCACCGTCACCACGACGCGCAGCGCCGTCGACCCCTCCAGCGGCGAGCAGGTCACCCGCCACGAGAACAAGGTCAACGACATCTAAGTCAGCGACCTCTGAGTCAGCGACGGAGGCCCCGGGGATTTCTCCCCGGGGCCTCTTTCCTTCCACGGACACCGCCTACCGGGCGTTGCGCAGTGTCACCCGTGCCACGACCGCCGCCGCCACCACGAGGGCAACCCCGATCCAGGCGCTGGGCCCGATTCCGCTGCCGAAGGCCGCCCGCGCCGACTCCAGGAGCGCTGCCGCGGCATCCGTCGGAAGCCCGGCGGCCACCGAGACCGCGCCGCCGAGCGTCTCCCCCGCCGCGGCCTGCTCGGCGCCGGTCAGCCCATCGGGAAGGGCGACGGCGTTGCGGTAGGAAGATGTCAGGATCGAGCCGAGAACAGCCGTGCCGAGCACCGCGCCCAGCTCGTAGGCGGTCTCCCCGACGGCCGCGGCCGCGCCCATCTTCTCGGCCGGGGCGTTGGCCACGATGAGTTCGTTGGAGACCGTCTCCGCGGCGCCGATCCCGACGCCGAGCGCCACGAAGACCAGGGCCATGCCCGCCGCGTCGAGCGAGGCCCCGACGAGGGCGACAGCGGCGTAACCGCCGGCCGACACGAGCAGCGCGAGCGGGATGAGGACCGAGGGGCGCACCCGCCGGGCGATCGGAACGACGAGCAGGCCGGCGATCATCATGGTCACCAGTCCCGGCACGAGCACCAGGCCCGCGTTCAACGGCGACAGGCCCAGCACGAGCTGCAGGTACTGCGAGACGAAGAACAACCCGCCGACGAGCGCGACCACACTGAGCAGGTTGACACCCACCGCCCCGCTGAACGCACCCCGGCGGAACAGCCGCAGGTCGAGCATGGGCTGGACGAGCCGGCGCTGCCGGCGCACGAAGAGGATGCCGAAACCGACTCCGAGGAGGATCGGCGCGAGGGTCGCGGGGCCCGCTCCGTGCTCCGCGACCACCTTGATGCCGAAGACGATGGGCAGCATCGTCACGAGCGAGAGCAGGATGCTCGGCACATCGATTCGTCCGGGATTCGGGTCCCGGGACTCGGGGACGAGGAGCGGAGCGAGCGCGAGCAGCGGCAGGAGCAGGGGGACGGCCAGGAGGAAGACCGAGCCCCAGGCGAAATGCTGCAACAGCACCCCGCCCACGACGGGGCCGAGGGCGCTACCGGCGGCGAAACCACTCGCCCAGACCGCGATGGCCAGGCGCCGCTGGTCGCGGTCGACGAAGATGGAGCGCAACAGCGACAGTGTCGGCGGCATGAGCATGGCACCGAAGATCCCGAGCACCGCCCGCGCCGCGATGAGCCACTCGATGGTCGGTGCCGCCGCCGCCACCACGGAGACCGCGCCGAACCCGGCCGAGCCGATCAGCAGCAGACGGCGCCGCCCGATCCGGTCGCCGAGGCTGCCCATCGCCACCAGTAACCCGGCCAGCATGAGCGGGTAGACGTCGATCATCCAGAGCAGTTGCGCGCCGGTCGGGCCGAGGTCCTCCGAGATCGCGGGCAGGGCAAGATTGAGCACGGTGTTGTCGATCGAGACCAGGAGCACCGGCAGCATGAGCACGGCCAGCGCCCACCACTGTCGGCGCGGGCGTCCGGCGACGTGCAGGGGCGAGGATGCGGTGATCGTGAGGCGTGACATGAATGGACGGCTTTCTGGACTCGGGGTACCTCTACTATACCGTCCAGCCGGTACAGTCGTCCAGTGAGCATGCTCGACGAGCGAGAGCCCGGCGTGAGAAGCCGGCGAGGCGGGCGCCTCGGTACGATGGCCGCATGGCCTTGTCCTCCCCCGCACCGTCCGCCTCCGCCGCTTCGCTCACCCCGGTCCCCACCCGGGACCGCATCCTGGACGCCTTCGTGGGCGTACTGATCGACCAGGGCGAGCGAACCGCGACGCTGGATACCGTCGCCGCCGCCGCCGGGGTCTCCAAGGGCGGCCTGCTCTATCACTTCGCCTCGAAGGAGGCCCTCGTGGACGGCTTGATCGCCCGCCTCCGCGCGCTCGTCGAGGTCGACATCGACAACATCCGCTCGGCCCCGGCCGGCGTGGTCGACTACCTCATCCGCACCTCGGTCAGCGAGGGCACGCCCCTGGACCGGGCAATTGTCGCGGTCGCCCGGCTGGCGCAGGGCTCACATCCGAGCGCGAACCAGGCGCTCGCGGACATCCGTCGCCAGTGGCTCGCCGTCGTCGAGGGAGCCGTGGGCGATCCCGGCACGGCGCAGGCGATCATGCTGATCAGCGACGGTTTGTATTACGAGTCGACGCTGGCGCACACGGGAGCGTCGGCGGCATCCGGCCAGGACTCCGCTGCGCTCGACCGGCTTCTCGGCGTGATCGAACGGCTGACCGGCACTCGGACCTGACACGCGGCGCTCGCGAGGCGAACGCCGCGACTAGCCGGGTGGGCTAGTCGGTGAGGTCGATCTCCACCATGATGTCGGCCGAAATCGCGTCACGAACGGAAGCGAGCAGGCCGGCCGGAACGGGTGAGTCCACGGTCAGGATGCTGAGCGCCTTGCCGCCGGCGACGTGGCGGGCGACCTGCATGCCGGCGATGTTGATCTGGGCATCGCCGAACTCGCGGCCGTAGACGGCCACGATGCCCGGGCGGTCCGTGTACAGCATGACGATGAGGTTCTTGGCGAACGGGACCTCGACCTCGTAGCCGTTGACCTCGACGATCTTCTCCGCCTGCTTGGTCCCGGTCAGCGTGCCAGAGACGGACACCTGCGAGCCGTCGGCCAGGGCGCCGCGCAGCGTGATCACGTTGCGGTATTCGGGCGACTCGGCTTCGGTGATCAGGCGCACGGCGATGCCGCGCTGCTCGGCGAGGAGCGGCGCGTTCACATACGAGACCGTCTCGCTGACAACGTTGGTGAAGATGCCCTTGAGCGCGGCCAGGCGGAGCACACTGACGTCGAAGTCGACCAGTTCGCCGCGCACCTCGACGTCGACGCTCGTGAGTGGGCTGTGCTGCGCGAGGCCGGAGAAAACCTGGCCGAGCTTCTCCACCAGCGGGATGCCGGGGCGCACGTACGGGTCGATGACGCCGCCGGCGACGTTGACGGCGTCGGGCACGAGCTCCCCGGACAGTGCCAGTCGGACCGACCTCGCGACGGAGACTCCGGCCTTCTCCTGGGCCTCGTCGGTGGACGCGCCGAGGTGGGGCGTGGTGATGATGTTGTCGAGTCCGAGCAGCGGCGAACCGGTCGGCGGCTCGCTGACGAAGACGTCGAGGCCCGCGCCGGCGATCGTGCCTGTGGTCAGCGCGGTGAACAGGTCGGCCTCGTCGATCAGGCCGCCGCGGGCGACGTTGACGACGAACGCGGTCGGCTTCATCAGCTTGAACTGCGCCTCGCCGATCATGCCGGTGGTCTCCGGCGTCTTCGGCATGTGGATCGTGATGAAGTCGGACTGCTCGAGCAGTTCGTCCAGGCTGACCGGGACGACCCCGAGCTGCTGCGCCCGGGCCGAGGTGATGTAGGGGTCGTAGGCGATGACGTTGGTGCCGAACGCCTGCATGCGGGCCGCGATGAGCGCGCCGATGCGGCCGAGCCCGATGATGCCGATGGTCTTCTCGTAGAGCTCGACGCCGGTGTACTTGGAACGCTTCCACTGGCCCTCGGCCAGGGCGCCGTGCGCGGCCGGGATGTGGCGGGCCAGGCTCAGGATGTGGCCGACGGTCAGTTCGGCGGCCGAGATGATGTTCGAGGTGGGCGCGTTGACGACCATGACGCCGGCCGCGGTGGCCGCCTTGATGTCGACATTGTCCAGGCCGACACCGGCGCGGGCGATGACCTTCAGCAGCGGCGCGGCCGCGATCGCCTCGGCATCCACCTTCGTCGCGGACCGGACGAGGATGGCGTGGGCCGTCGCGAGCTCGGCGATGAGTGCGACCCGATCCGTGCCGTCGACCTGGCGGATGTCGAAATCGGGGCCGAGCGCGTCGACAGTAGCGGGCGAGAGTTCTTCAGCGATCAGGACGACAGGCTTCGACACGAAAAGGGATCCTTCGTTTGCGACAGGCAAGGGAATGTGCGCCGCGACCGTGGGGCGCCAGATACCAAATCAGCCTACTGGCTGCAGAATGGACCGATGAGCAGCGTTACGTTTCCCGGCATCCAGTTGGCGCTCCGCCTGCTGCTGGCCCTCGTCTTCGTGGGGGCGGGAATCGCGCACTTCAGGCCCGGAGTGCAGCGCACCATGGCGGCGATGGTCCCGCCTCGCCTGCGCTGGAGCGGATTCCTGAACCCGCGCAACCTCGTCATCGTCACCGGGCTCTGCGAACTGGCCGGGGGAATCGGCCTGCTCTACCCGCCGACGATTGTGACGTCCGGCGTCTGCCTGGTGGTGTTCCTGGCCCTCGTCTTCCCGGCGAACGCGTACGCCGCCCGGCACCCGGAGCGCTTCGGTCGGGTCGCCATCCCGCTCGTGCCGCGCCTCCTCGGCCAGCTCGCCCTGATGGCCCTCATCGTCCTCGCGATCGCCTGAAAACCCCGCGAAACCGCAGTTGTGCGCGCTAAAACGCCCGAATGACGCGCACAACTGCGGTTTCGCGGTCAGATGAGGAGGGCGCCGAGGCCGAAGGTGAAGATGTCGAGGGTGAGCACGGCGACGAGGCAGAGCCCGACGAGGAAGAGCACGGTCCTGGCCACGGCGGTGCGGCCGCGGCCGAGCCAGAACGCCAGTACGTAGACGAGCACGGGCAGCAGAATGCCGGCAAGGAGCAACGCCCAGCCGCCGCCGCTCAGCTGCGTGTCCAGGCCCTGCGCGGCGAGGTTGAGGCCAACCAGGTTGCCCACCGCCTCCCACGCGTCGTAGGCGTAGAACAGGCCGAAGAACACGGCGATCGTGACGACGACCCACTGCGGCGTCCGCCGCCCGGCCGGCTGGGCGGCGGCGGACCGCGATTCGGATGCCTCGCTCATGAGATTCCTCCGGTGCCGAGAATGATGGGGAGCGGCGCGAGCAGCACCGCGCCGGCCAGGAGCCAGGAGATGCGTGCGCGCCCGTGTGCCGAGGTGAACCAGTAGGTCGTACCGAACCAGGCGGCCGGAGCCGCGACGGCGAAACCGAGGCCCAGCGAGAACATGAACCTGGCCACCGGCTCGGCCAGCGGATTCTCGATCCGGCCGACACTGAAGAACCAGCCGAGCGTGTAGAGCAGGTAGATCCCGGCGAAGATGCCCAGTGCGATGAGCGCGGCCGAACTCGCCGGGGCGGCCGCCTCGCGTGCCGCCTGCGCCTCGACCGCGGCCGTTGGCCCGGCGATGGACCAGCCGTCCGGCACCTCGGGCTCGGGCTCGGGCTCGGTTTCCGGCCCGGTGCCGGGCGCCGGCCCGGGCTCCGGCACGGAATCCGGCGCGTCCTCGGGGGCACGTTCCGCCTCCGGTTCGGCGCCGGGCCGGACCTCGGGGGCGCGCCGCCCCTGGGCCGAACCGGACGCGAGCGTCGGATCGTCGTCGCCGGCCCAGCCGAGGGCATCGTCATCCCGATGAGAAGTCATCTGCCTAGGTTACCGAGCCCGCGGAGGATTACCGGCTGATCACCACTTTCAGCGCCTTCGTTTCCGCCGCGCGGGAGAAGGTGTCGTAGGCCTCGAGGAACTGGTCGAAGCTGAAGTGGTGCGTCGCGAGCTTCTCGGCGGGGATCTTGTTCTGCGCCACCAGCTTGAGCAGCATGGGCGTCGTGTTGGCGTTGACCAGCCCCATGCTGATGTTGATGTTCTGGATCCACAGGTTCTCGAGGTGCAGCTCCACCGGCTTGCCGTGGACTCCGACGTTGGCGACGTTCCCGCCGGGCCGCACGATTTCGGTGGCCATGGTGAAGGTCTGCGGGATGCCGACCGCCTCGATGGCGACATCGACCCCGGCACCGTCGGTCAGGGCGAAGACCTGCTCCTTCCAGTCGGCCGCGCCGGAAAGCACGGTGTCCGTCGCCCCGAACCCCTTCGCCTGCTCGAGGCGGTTCGGATCCAGGTCGAGGGCGATGATGGTCGCGGCGCCGTAGAGCCCCGCCGTGGCGATCGCCGCCAGGCCCACCGGCCCGGCACCGATCACGGCCACCACATCACCGGGCTTGACCCGCCCGTACTGCACGCCGATCTCGAAGCCGGTCGGCAGGATGTCGGAGAGCATGACCGCCTGGTCGTCGCTGACCCCCGCCGGCATCTTGTGCAGGGAGTTCTCCGCATAGGGCACGCGCACGTATTCGGCCTGAGTGCCGTCGATCAGGTGCCCGAAGACCCAGCCGATGCCCGACTGGCCTTCGTCGCCGAGGCAGTGCGAATACAGTTCGGACTTGCAGTTGGCACAGTGCCCGCAGGACTTGATGCAGGAGATGATGACGCGGTCGCCCACGGCGAGGCTGCTCACCGAGGAGCCCACGGCCGTGATCGTGCCGACGCCCTCGTGGCCGAGGATCCGGCCGACCTGCACGGCCGGCACGTCGCCCTTGAGAATGTGCAGGTCGGTGCCGCAGATGGTCGTCGTGTCGACCCGCACGATCGCGTCGGTGGCATGCACGATCTCCGGATCCGGAACGTCCTGCCAGGCCTTCTTGCCCGGACCGCCATATACCAGTGCCTTCACGGTGACTCCCTCAGTGGACTTTATTCAGTGGACCTGCGTTGCGGGCAACCGCCCGCCTCTGCCCACCGTACTCCCGGGCGCCGTGGCGGGGCTACGATTCCCTGCATGGCGGACCAGACCACGAATCCCTTCGCCCTCCCCTGTGCCGAGGCGCCGCGGGCCGGTCTGCATGAGGTGAACGGATGCCGGCTCCACGCGGAGGTGCGCGGCACCGGCCCGACGATCCTGATCATCGGAGCGGCCAGTGATGACGCGGAGATGTTCCGCCCCATCGCCGAACGGCTGACCGGGTTCACCGTCGTCACCTATGACCCCCGCGGCACCCTGCGGAGCAGCCGCGACGGCTGGCCCTGCGACTCCGCCCGGCATGCGGACGACGCCGCGGAACTGCTCCACGCCCTCGGACTCGGCGCTGACGCGGGCGGCGCCCACACCCGCGCGGACGTCTTCGGCGCCAGCGCAGGCGGGATCGCTGCCGTGCGGCTGGCCCTGCGCCACCCCGAGACGGTGCGACGCGTCACGGTGTTCGAACCGGGCTACTTCCAGCTGACGGCATCCGGTCGCGACCTGGCCGCCCGCGTCGGCGCGCAGGTGGACCGGCACCTCGCCGTGCATCCCGGCGACTGGGCCGGGGCGGTGGCGCTGGCGTCCGACGCCGCGCGGGTCGAGCAGCCCGGCGCCGAGCCGTCCGCCGTCCGGCCGTCCGGGCTGCTCGCCGCCCCGCGGGGCCTGGACTGGTACGCCGCTCGCGGCGAAGCCCTGGCCGAGAATTTCATCCGGGGCGACCTCCCGATCACCGGCGAGCCCGTCGACCGGCGGGCCCTGGCCGAGTCGGCCGCCGACATCCGCTTCGCGTTCGGCAACGCGTCGCATCCCGTCTTCGGCGAGATCGCGCGCGAGCTGACCCGGGTCCGGCGGCGCCCCGGGTCGGCCGATCCGGCAGAACCCGACGTCATCGACGGCGTCGGCCACGTGGTCTATTTCGCGCCGGAGCCGGTCGCGCAGTACCTGCGGCGGCGCTGCGCCTAGACCGGCGGGATGTTGTGGTTCAGCCGGAAGATGTTCTCCGGGTCGACCTCGCGTTTGAGGGCGGCGAGGCGCTGCAACTTCTCCGGGCCGTAGATCGACAGCGCCTGGGCGAGAGGATCGCGCCCGCGCTCCTCGCCGAGGAAGTTCAGGTACTGCCCGCCGGTCGAGTACGGCTCCATGTCGCCGGCCATCCCGCGCACGAAGGCGGTGCACGGTACGTCGTCCGCGGCATCCGGCCAGTAGCCGTAGACATTCAGCCAGAACCGCGCGGACCGGTTCGGGAAGGGCGTTGCGTCTTCGGCGACGCGCCCGTACGCCCCGCCCAGGTGGTGGATGTCGAAGCCCGTCCCCCGCCAGGTCTGTTCGGCTCCCCGACGCACCAGCGTTCCGATCACGTCGTCATCGAGCCGGTCGAACGAGGTGTTCTTCCAGTACCCCCGCACGCCCTTCGGGAACATCTCGTCCGCGGCCGACTGCCACTCGGCCCAGCGGGCCGGCTCGACCATTTCCGTGTCGGGAGGAGCCGCCGCCCTCAGCCGGTCGACGATCCGCCCGCCCTCCGCGGCGTCCGGTGACGCCCAGACGAACCCCAGCAGCATCAGCGGGTCACCGCCGAGTTCCCAAGTCTCCGGCGGAACTAAGAACGAGACTATCGAGGTCAGCTCATCGGGCAGGTCGCGCGTCCAGGCCTCGTAGGCCCGGAGAGCATTGGCCCAGCCGTCGCGGCGGTAGACGAGGCTGCCGGAGAACACCTCCGCGGGCAGCGGATGCGCGCGGAACGTGAATGAGGACACCACGCCGAAATTGCCTCCGCCTCCCCGTATCCCCCAGAACAACTCCGGGTTCTCGGTGGCGCTCGCGCGCAGGAGCTCACCCGACGCCGTGACCAGGTCGGCCGAGAGGAGGCTGTCGATCGTCAGGCCGTGGGCACGGGTCAGCCAGCCGACTCCCCCGCCCAGAGTCAGGCCGGCCACGCCGGTTCCCGAGACCACCCCGACGGGCACAGCCAGATGGTGCGGCGCGGTCGCCCGGTCGATGTCGCCGAGGGTTGCGCCGGCCTGGGCCTGCACCGTGCCGCCTTCCTCGTCGACCCGCACGGCCGTCAGCCCGCCCAGGTCGAGCACGATGCCGCCGTCGACGGTTCCGTTGCCGGCGACGTTGTGCCCGCCTCCGCGCACCGCGAGGGGCAGCGCGTGCGACCTCGCGTACCGCACGGTCGGGGCGATGTCGGCCGCAGAGGCCGCGCGCACCACCGCCGCCGGCCGTCGATCTATCATCCCGTTCCAGACGCGCCTGGCCTCGTCATACCCGGGGTCGTCGGCCAGCAGCACGGTTCCGGCGACCTGACCCCGCAGATCGTCGACGGCAGCCGAGGCCATGGCCTTGTGATCACCCATCTGTCTCACCCACACCTTTGCCGATCCAGACCGATATAGACGTGTATGCGGTCGGCCGCACTGGCTGGGTGAGCGCGGCCCGGATCATCCGCTTCGTCCATTATCGGCAGGGTGAAACGCCCTCGCAAGGGCCGCGTGATCGGAAGGTCAGCCCGCGAAAGCGTCGACCCGCGCCGTCCCGTCGTAGCCGCCCGCGGGCGCGGCCAGCCCGAACAGTGCCCCGACCGTCGGCGCCACATCGATCGTGCGGGCGGGCTGGGAGGACACCCCGGTGGAGACTCTCGGACTCCCGCCGGCAACGAAGAAGGGAATCGGTTCGGTGGCCGGATGCCCGTGGTTGCCCGGTATCGGATTCGACGCGATGTAGGGATCGGAGAAGCGCCAGCCGGCCCGGCAGAACGCGACCAGGTCCCCCGCCTCCGGCCCCAGGCGCAGGTCGCCGGGGGCGAAAACGGACAGGACCCCGGGGTGCGCGGCCACGAGGCCGCGGATGTCGGCCAGTCCGGCATCCCGAGAGCGGAGCGGCCCCGTCCAGGAGAGCAGGTCGGCCCCGCCGTTCTGGGCGATGGCGATCTGCTCGCGCAGGTCCGCACGGCCGGAGAGGATCTGATCGACGGAAATAACGTTCGACGGGATGGACCAGTCCATCGAATGGTCGGCGAGCACGATCAGCACGCTGCTCTGCCAGGTGCCCGCCGCGACGAGGTGGTCCACGAAGCGGCCGACCTGGTTGTCGGTGTCGGCCAGGGCCGTGGTCCGGGCGGCCTGCAGGGTTGTGCCGGAGACGTCCGAGTGCCCCACGCGGTCAACGTCGCCGAGGTTCGTGAACACGAAGTCAGGATCGACGCCGTCGACCATGGCGATCAGCGCATCGACCGTGAAGTTGTCCGGCGCGTGGCCGGTCACCGGGAGGAGCGGGGACGGCTCCCAGCGGTAGGTGGCGCGCTCGCCGAAGATGCCGAAGAGATAGCGCTTGCTGAGGACGGAGCCCGTCGAGAAGCCCTCATCCCTGAGCCGGTCGAGCAGGGTCGGGAATCGCAGGTCGGTCGGCCGGTCCAGGTCGCGGACGACGGCCTCGGCGCGGTCGTAGACCGAGTTGGCCGGCACCCCGGATCGGTCCGGCCGAACGCCGGTCATCATCATCACGTGGTTCGGGATGGTCTCCATGACCGGCAGGGAGCGGGCAGCGGGGAAGTTGGTCCCGGCGGAACGGAGAGCCGCCAGGCGCGGGGTCAGCGCCGACGTGATCTCATCCGGCCTGCAGCCGTCGACGACCAGCACGTAGACGCGGGTGCGTGGACCCGGCGCCGTGGCAGCGGCCGCGCGCGCGGGGAGCGCGGTCCCCGCCGCGACGGACAGCATGACGGAGGCGCCACCGGCCGCGGCCAGTCTGAGGAACTGGCGCCGGTCGGCAGCCGGGAAGCCGGCGGACGACGGGGTCTGGGCGGCGTTCACAGGACGCGGCTGACGGCCTGGGTGCCCGCGGCGACCTGCCACGAGGTCGACAGTGTGCTGGTCGCCGCGCGGTTCGTGCGCTCGGAGAGCACGTACCAGTCCATCCGCAGGGCACCCGGTGTGACCTCGAGCACGGAGAACCCGTGCGAGTCGAAGTCCAGGTACTTCACGTGCGGATTCGCGCCCTTGAAGGCCTCCTCGACGGCGACGGATGACGTCCGTGGCGGCGTCCCCAGGATGTCGTCCAGGTTGTCGCTGGTCACCGACGTGCAGACCAGCTCGGCGGCCACGGACGCGCCGTTCGACGGGTAGGTCAGCGGATCCGCCGGCACGTCGCAGGCCCAGCCGGAGTGGATGTCCCCGGTGAGGAAGACGGCGTCCGTGATGGCGTTATCGCGGAGGTGGCTGATCACCCGGCTGCGGTCAGCCGTGTACCCGTCCCACTGGTCCACGTTGTAGGGGACGCCGTCGATCGCGGTGGTTCCCAGGAGTTGTTCGACCGCGCCGACTTCCTGCGCGCTGAGCGTGGAGGGGAAGCGCACCGGGGCGATCATGACGGGATTGCCGATGAGCTTCCACTGGGTGGCCGGCGAGGAGAAGCCGCCGAGCAGCCAGTCCATCTGCGCGTCACCGGTGAGGGTCCGGGCCGGGCTGCCGATCGCAGGGTCGACGACGCTGGACGCCTGCCGGCTTCGGTACGTGCGCAGGTCCAGCATGGAGATGCTGGCCAGGGCGCCGAACTCGAAACGCCGGTAGATGTGCCCGCCGGGCTCGAAGCGCACCGGCATCCACTCGGCGTACGCCTGCTTGGATGCGTCGCGTCGGGCCGCCCAGGCGCCTTCCACGCCCTCCGTGTGGTTCTCCGCCCCGCCCGACCAGGCGTCGTTGGCGAATTCGTGGTCGTCCCAGGTGACCACGAACGGAACCGCCGCGTGCAGCGCCTGCAGGTCGAGGTCGGTTTTGTACTGCGCGTGGCGGCGGCGGTAGTGCGACAACGTGGTCATCTCGACCGCCGGATCATGCGGTCGCACGACGACGTCCCGCGCCTGGTACTCGCCGGGGGCGTACTCGTACAGGTAGTCGCCGAGGTGCAGGACCACATCCAGGTCGCCACGGTCCGCGAGGTAGCGATAGGCCGAGAAGTACCCGGCCTGCCAGTTGGCGCAGGAGACCACCCCCATGCGCAGCCGGTCCACCGCGGCCCCGGCAGCGGGTGCCGTGCGCGTCCGACCTGTCGCCGACGTCACGCCGGATGCCGTGAACCGGTACCAGTACGCGGTGCCGGGCTTCAGTCCCCCTGGAATGACCTTGACCGTGTGGTCGCGAGCGGGTCCGGTCCGGACGGACCCGCGGGCCGCCATCCGTAGGAAGCCGGAGTCCTCGGCCACCTCCCAGCTCACGGTGACGTCGGGGCCAACGCCCGACCCGGGCTCCGCATCGGGCGTCGGGGTGATGCGCGTCCAGAGCAGCACGCTGCTCGGCAACGGGTCACCCGACGCAACACCGTGCCGGAATCCGGCCGCGGTTGCGGAAGCGGCGGCGCGGGCCGGCAGCGTGCCCGCCGTCGCGGCGGCACCGGCAAATGCGATGACGCCGGCGGACCGCAACAAATCTCGTCGATTGAAAGGACTCATGCCCCCAGTCTGGGGGTGCCCCTTCACGGGCCTTCGCGCTTCCGGGGCCTGTTCACCCGCTGTTCCCCCCGGGTTCGTCCGCCGTCCACGCCCCGCGCCGGGAATCTTTGGGTGTACCTTGCGTCGAGGGACCCCTGTTCCTTGTGTCGATGAGCGGAGCAAACGGATGCGACGAGTTATCTGGCTGGGCGACGCGTCGCTGGCCGATCTGGGTGCCCTGGGCGGCAAGAATGCGTCCCTCGGGGAGATGATCTCCCACCTGTCCTCGCTCGGCGTGACCGTGCCGATGGGATTCGCCACGACCTCGGACGCCTTCCGGGAGTTCCTGCTCGAGAACGGCATCGACAGGGAGATCGACCGGGCGCTGGGCGGCCTGGACACCAACAACCTCGCGGCGCTGCAGGCCGCCGGCGCCTCCATCCGCGCGGCGATCGTCGCCGGCACGCTTCCTCCGCCCCTCGAGGCCGAGGTGCGGGAGGCCTTCCGCCAGCTGGAGAGCTGCAACCCCGCGGGCCTGAGCGTGGCCATGCGCTCCAGCGCCACCGCGGAGGACCTGCCCGAGGCATCCTTCGCCGGCCAGCAGGAGACGTTGCTCAATGTGGAGGGAATCGACGAGGTACTGCGCCGGCTGCCCGAGGTGTACTCGTCCCTGTTCACCGACCGGGCGATCGCCTACCGGGCGCACCACGACGTGCCCACCCTGGGCATCGCCCTGTCGGTCGGGGTGCAGGTGATGGTCCGCTCCGACATCGGCGCCTCCGGGGTGCTGTTCACCATCGACACCGAATCCGGCTTCAAGGACCTCGTGCTGATCAACTCGGTCTGGGGGCTCGGCGAAGCGATCGTCCAGGGGGCGGTCAATCCGGACGAGTTCCGGGTCTACAAGGGATCCCTGGCCGCGGGGAAGTTCGCGATCCTCAGTCACGAACTCGGCACGAAGGAGCAACGGATGGTGTACGCGGGCGGAGGAGAGGCGACCACGCGCTTCGAGCCGGTGCCCGTGGCCGACCGGCGCCGGTTCAGCATCACCGACGACGACGTGCACGAACTCGCCCGGATGGCCGTCACCATCGAGGCCCACTACGGCCGGGCGATGGACATCGAGTGGGGCAAGAGCGGCGTCGACGGCCGCCTCTACATCCTGCAGGCCCGGCCGGAGACCGTGGAGTCCCGCGCAGAGCCGGGCGGTGTCCTCCGCCAGTACCGCCTCACCGAGGAGGCCGAGGAACTCCTGTCCGGCCGGGCCGTGGGCCGCAAGATCGGCAGCGGCATCACCCGGGTGCTCGCCTCGACCGCGGAGATGGGGCGGCTGCAGCCGGGCGACGTCCTCGTCACGGACATGACGGACCCCGACTGGGAGCCGGTCATCAAGAAGGCCAGCGCGATCGTGACGAACCGCGGAGGCCGCACCTGCCACGCGGCGATCATCGCCCGCGAACTCGGGATTCCGGCGATCGTGGGCACCGGCACCGCCACCGCCGCACTGTACGACGGGCAGCCGGTCACCGTCAGCTGCGCCGAGGGTGAGACCGGTCGCGTGTTCGACGGGCTCGTCGACTTCACCGTGGATGAGGTCAGCGTGAGCGACCTCCCGCCGATCGGCCCCCGCCTGATGCTCAATGTCGGCTCCCCCGAGCAGGCCTTCTCGCTCGCCTCGCTGCCGCACCACGGCGTCGGCCTGGCCCGGCTCGAATTCATCATCAGCACCAGGATCGGCATCCACCCGGCGGCGCTGATCGCGGTGGAGTCGGGCAACACCGCCGGGCTGACGGATGAGGTCGTCGCGGAAATCCACCAGCGAACGGATGCCTATGGCGGGGCCACCGCCTACTACGTGAAGCGCCTCGCGGAGGGCATCGCGACCATCGCCGCCGCCTTCGCCCCCGAGCCCGTCATCGTGCGGTTCTCCGATTTCAAGTCCAACGAATACGCCAACCTGCTCGGCGGCCGGTCGTTCGAGCCCGACGAGGAGAACCCGATGATCGGGTACCGGGGCGCGTCCCGGTACGTCTCCGACGCCTTCCGGGCGAGCTTCGACCTCGAGTGCCAGGCCGCCCTGTTCGTGCGGGACACGATGGGGCTGACCAACCTCAAGCTCATGATCCCGTTCGTCCGGACGATCGCCGAAGCGGAAGGAGTGATCCGCATTCTCGGCGAGAACGGGCTGGAACGCGGGCGGAACGGCCTGGAGGTCGTGATGATGTGCGAGATCCCCGCCAACGCCGTGCTCGCCGACGCATTCCTCGAGCACTTCGACGGCTTCTCCATCGGCTCCAACGACCTGACCCAGCTGACGCTCGGGCTCGACCGGGACTCCGCGCTCGTCGCCGACGCCTTCGACGAACGGGACCCGGCCGTGCTCAAGCTCATCTCCGAGGCCATCGCCGCGGGCAAGCGGGCGGGCAAGTACGTGGGCATCTGCGGCCAGGGGCCGAGCGACTACCCGGACTTCGCCCGGTGGCTCGCCGCCGAGGGGATCGACTCGATGTCGCTGTCGCCGGACACGCTCGTGTCAACCTGGCTGGCGCTGGCCGAGCCCTGAGTCGCGCCGGCCGAGTCCGTCACCCTGCGGCGGATGGCCGCGCAGACGACGAAGGCCCAGCCGAGGATGCCGGCCAGGCAGACCCGTTCGGCGAGCCCCAGCAGTGTCGGCGCGAGGTGGTCGGCGAGGCCCACACAGAGCAGCCCGACGGCCGCGACGACGGTCAGGGCGAGGGCGGCCGGGTAAACCCGTCGCAGTGCGGGCACGCCCCGCAGCCAGGCGGTCAGCAACGCGAAGGCGGCGAGGGCTGCGAGGAATCCGAGCGACGCGACCGCGAGGTGGAGGGCGCCCGTCAGGGTCGAGGTCCGCAGGCCGAACTCCCCCCGACCGTTGATGTCGGTCGGCAGGAAGGCCAGCGCCGCCGAGCACGCGCCGGCGATGACAAGGAGAACCAGCCCGGTGCGCCGCAGCCTCGACCCGGGGCCGACCAGGCCGATGGCGCCGGCCGCGCAGAGCGTGAGCCCGGCCCGGCCGAGGAAGTTGAGGTTCATGATCCAGCCGAAGGGGCCGACCGCGAGGTTGCTCTCCGCGTCGCTGACCACGCTGTAGTGCGGAGGCAGGAACTGCAGCACCGCGTCCACGAGAATGTAGAGAACGACGCCGACCATCGCGGCGGTGGCGAAGCGCCGCGCCGGACGCGGCGACAGGGCCGGCCGGGAACGGCCGACCCTGTCGCTGACGCGCACTGTGTGACTGCCCGCCGGGCGTCGCTTAGCGCGCGGCTTCGCCGTCGACGTAGTCGTCGTCGGCCGAGGCGTTCCAGGCGAACAGCTTGCGCAGCTCGCGGCCGGTGGCCTCGATCGGGTGCTCTTCGCCCTTCTTGCGCAGCGCGAGGAACTCCGGCGCTCCGGCGTCCTGGTCGGCGATGAAACGAGCTGCAAAGGCGCCGTTCTGGATGTCGGCGAGAACGGCCTTCATGTTCTCCTTGACGTGCGCGTCGATCACGCGCGGGCCGGAGACGTAGTCGCCGTACTCGGCCGTGTCCGAAACGCTCCACCGCTGCTTCGCGATGCCGCCCTCCCACATCAGGTCGACGATGAGCTTGAGCTCGTGCAGCACCTCGAAGTAGGCGACCTGCGGCTGGTAGCCGGCCTCGGTCAGCACCTCGAAGCCGTACTGGATGAGCTGCGAGGCGCCGCCGCAGAGCACGGCCTGCTCACCGAACAGGTCGGTTTCGGTCTCTTCGGTGAAGGTGGTCTTGATGCCGGCGGCGCGGAGCCCGCCGATCGCCTTGGCGTAGCTGAGGGTCAGCGGCCAGGCGCTGCCCGAGGCATCCTTCTCGACGGCGACGATGACGGGAACGCCACGGCCGGCCTCGTACTCGCGGCGCACGGTGTGGCCTGGTCCCTTCGGGGCGACCATGACGACATCCACGCCCTCGGGGGCGGTGATGTAGCCGAAGCGGATGTTGAAGCCGTGGCCGAAGACGAGGGCCTTGCCCTGGGCGAGGTTCGGTTCCACGTCGTCCGCGAAGAGGTGGCGCTGCACCTGGTCGGGCGCGAGGATGACGATCACGTCGGCCCAGGCGGATGCCTCCGCGGCGCTGAGGACGGTGAAGCCCGCTTCCTCGGCCTTGGCCTTGGACTTCGAGCCCTCCTTGAGGCCGACGACGACCTCGACGCCGGAGTCGCGCAGGTTCTGCGCGTGGGCGTGGCCCTGCGAACCGTAACCGATGACGGCAACCTTCTTGCCCTGGATGATCGACAGGTCGGCGTCTTTGTCGTAATAGATCTCAGCCACGAGTGGTTATCTCCTTGTTGTTGTTTGTCGGCGGTCGTGTCTCGACCAGCTCGACAACCGGAACCCGGTGGTCGAGCGTGTCGAGACCCTAGTTCTTGAAAACTCGGTCGGTGATCGATTTCGAGCCGCGCCCGATGGCGAGCAGGCCCGACTGGGCGATCTCCTTGATTCCGTACGGCTCCAGCACGCGGAGCAGGGCCTGCGTCTTGCCGGAGTCCCCGGTGACCTCGATCACCAGGGCATCCGTCGAGACGTCGACCACGCGGGCACGGAACAGCGTAACGGCCTCGAGCACCTGGGACCGGGTGGCGTTGTCGGCACGCACCTTGATCAGCAGGTGTTCGCGCTGGACCGACTGCGACGGCTCGAGTTCAACGATCTTGATCACGTTGATGAGCTTGTTCAGCTGCTTCGTCACCTGCTCGAGCGGCACGTCTTCGACGTCGACGAGGATCGTGATCCGGGACAGGCCCGCAATTTCGCTGTGGCCGACGGCGAGGCTCTCGATGTTGAAACCGCGCCGGGCGAACAGGCCCGCGACGCGCGTCAGCAGGCCCGGCTTGTTTTCAACGAGGAGGCTGAGAACGTGGGTGCTCATGGTTACTCCTCTTCCCAGGTCGGTGCGTGGTCTTTGGCGTACTGGACGTAACTGTTGCTGACGCCCTGCGGCACCATCGGCCAGACCATCGCGTCGCGGCTGACGATGAAGTCGATGACGACGGGCCGGTCGTTGGTCGCCAGCGCGAGCTTGATCGCGTCGTCGACCTGGTCGGCGCTGGTCACCCGGATCGCGAGGGCACCGTAGGCCTCCGCCAGCTTGACGAAGTCGGGCACCATCGCGGTGCCGTGGCCCGTGTTCAGGTCGGTGAAGGAGTGCCGGCCGTCGTAGAACAGCGACTGCCACTGGCGCACCATGCCGAGGGACGAGTTGTTGATGATCGCCACCTTGATCGGGATGTTGTTGATCGTGCAGGTGGCGAGCTCCTGGTTGGTCATCTGGAAGCATCCGTCGCCGTCAATGGCCCAGACCACGCGGTCCGGCTCGGCGACCTTGGCACCCATGGCGGCGGGAACCGAGTACCCCATGGTGCCGGCGCCGCCGGAGTTCAGCCAGGAGTTCGGACGCTCGTACTTGATGTACTGGGCCGCCCACATCTGGTGCTGGCCGACGCCGGCGGCGTAGGTGCCCTCCGGCCCGGTCAGCTCGCCGATGCGCTTGATCACGTACTGGGGAGCGAGGAGGCCGTCGGAGGGCTCGGAGAAGCCCAGCGGGTACTCCTCGCGGAGGCCGTTCAGGTAGGACCACCAGACGCTGATGTCGGGAGTCGTTTCCGCGGCCGCGGCCGCGTACGCCACGGTGAGGTCGGCGATGACGTCCTTGGCATCGCCGACGATCGGCACGTCGGCCGCGCGGATCTTCGAGATCTCCGCGGGGTCCACGTCGACGTGGACGATCTTGGCCTTCGGCGCGAATTCGGACACCTTGCCGGTGACACGGTCGTCGAACCGCGCGCCGAGGGACACGATCAGGTCGCTCTCCTGGAGCGCAAGGACGGCCGGGACGGTGCCGTGCATGCCGGGCATCCCGACGTGCTGGGCGTGCGAGTCCGGGAAGGCGCCGCGGGCCATGAGCGTGGTGACGACGGGCGCGCCGGTCAGTTCGGCGAGCTTCAGCAGCTCGGCCGACGCATGGGCGCGGATGACGCCGCCGCCGACATAGAGCACGGGCTTCCGTGCCTCGACGAGCAGCTGGGCGGCGGCCTGGACCTGCTTGCCGTGCGCCTTCGTGATCGGACGGTAACCGGGGAGGTCGAGCTTGGGCGGCCAGATGAACGGCGCCTTGTTCTGCTGCGCGTCCTTGGTGATGTCGACGAGCACGGGGCCTGGCCGGCCGGTGGAGGCGATGTGGTACGCCGCGGCGATGGCCGCCGGGATCTCTTCCGCGCGCCGCACCAGGAAGGAGTGCTTCGTGATCGGCATGGTGATGCCGACGATGTCGGCCTCCTGGAACGCGTCGGTCCCCATCGAGGTCGAGAAGACCTGCCCGGTGATGCAGAGGATGGGCACGGAGTCCATGTAGGCATCCGCGATCGCCGTGACGAGGTTGGTCGCCCCCGGCCCGGAGGTCGCGATGGCCACGCCGACGCGGCCCGTGGCCGCGGCGTAACCCTCGGCCGCGTGGCCGGCGCCCTGCTCGTGCCGCACGAGGATGTGGCGGATGACGTCCTGCGTCATCAGCTCGTCGTAGAGCGGGATGACGGCGCCGCCGGGGATGCCGAAGACATCGGTGACGCCGAGGAGCTCGAGGGTGCGGATGATCGCGCCGGAACCCGTCAGGACCTCCGGCGCTGAGCTCTCAGCGCCTGGCTTGTCCGGCCCCGTGGAGGCGCGCGGTGTGGGCGATGGCACGGGCGAAGGTTCCGTGGTCATGGAAGGTCAAATCCCTACTTCAGATGCAGCGGTGAGCAGAAGTCCTAGCCGGTAACCGCGCCCAGGGCCGCGGATTGCACGAGCTTCGTGTACTTAGCCAGGACGCCACGGGTGTAGCGCGGAGGAAGCGGAGCCCAGCCGGTGCGGCGGGTGGCCAGCTCATCAGGGTCGACCAGTAGGTCGAGCGTGCGAGCTGCGATATCGACCCGTATGAGATCACCATCGCGCACGAAGGCGATGGGACCTGCGTCCACCGCTTCGGGTGCTATATGGCCGATACACAGTCCGGTTGTGCCGCCTGAGAACCGACCATCAGTCAATAGTAGTACATCGGCACCGAGCCCAGCGCCCTTGATGGCGGCGGTGATCGAGAGCATCTCACGCATGCCCGGACCGCCCTTCGGCCCCTCGTAACGGATGATCACGACGTCACCCTTTTCGATGCGTCCCTCGGTCAGGGCGTCCATTGCGGCGCGCTCGCGCTCGAACACCCGCGCCGGTCCCTCGAAGACGTCGCTGTCGAAGCCGGCGGTCTTCACGACGGCGCCCTCGGGGGCCATTGTGCCCTTGAGCACGGTGATGCCGCCGCTGGCGTGGATCGGGTTGTCGAGGGTGCGGAGGACCTCGCCGTCGAGGTCGGGCGGGTCGATCTCGGCCAGGTTCTCGGCGACCGTCTTGCCGGTGACGGTGAGGGCGTCGCCGTGGATCAGCCCGGCTTCGAGGAGCGCGCGCATGACCGCCGGCACTCCGCCGTGGCGGTCGACGTCGTTCATGACGTACTTGCCGAAGGGCTTGAGGTCGCCGATGTGCGGGACCTTGTCGCCGATGCGGTTGAAGTCGTCGAGGGTCAGCTCGACCTCGGCCTCGCTGGCGATGGCGAGCAGGTGAAGCACGACATTGGTGGATCCGCCGAAGGCCATCGCGACGGCGATCGCGTTTTCGAAGGCCTTTTTGGTGAGGATGTCCCTGGCCGTGATCCCCAGGCGCAGGAGGTTGACGACGGCCTCGCCGGAGCGGTGCGCGTAGTAGTCGCGGCGGCGGTCGGCCGACGCCGGCGATGCGGAGCCGGGGAGGCTCATCCCGAGGGCCTCGGCGACGCTCGCCATCGTGTTGGCCGTGTACATGCCGCCACAGGCGCCCTCACCGGGGGCGAAGGCGCATTCGATGCGCTTGGCGTCGGCCTCGCTCATCCGTCCGGCCTTCACCGCGCCGACCGCCTCGAAGGAGTCGATGATGGTGATGTCTTTTTCGGTTCCGTCCGAGAGCTTGACCCAGCCGGGGGCGATCGACCCGGCGTAGAGGAAGACGGAGGCGAGGTCGAGGCGCGCCGCGGCCATGAGCATCCCGGGCAGCGACTTGTCGCAGCCCGCCAGCAGCACCGAGCCGTCGAGGCGCTCTGCCTGCATGACGACCTCGACGGAGTCGGCGATGACCTCGCGCGAGACGAGGGAGAAGTGCATGCCCTCATGGCCCATCGAGATGCCGTCGGAGACGGAAATCGTGCCGAATTGGAGCGGGTAGCCGCCGCCGGAGTGCACGCCCTCCTTCGACGCCTGGGCCAGGCGGTCGAGGGACAGGTTGCACGGCGTGATCTCGTTCCACGAGCTGGCGATGCCGATCTGGGGCTTGTCCCAGTCGGCGTCCCCCATCCCCACGGCGCGGAGCATGCCGCGCGATGTGGTGGCTTCGATCCCGTCGGTGACGGCTCGGCTGCGTGGCTTCAGATCGTTCTCAGGCATGCACCGAGTCTAGAACGTCGGGACAAGGGCCACCGCTCGTGTGACGCCTCGTGCGATCAGCTCGCCGCAGCGGATCCGGCCGCCCGGAAATCGGCGAGGAGGCCAAGCACCTCGGTGACCTCGGCCGGGCCGCGGACCCGGTAACCGGCCAGCGACACCCCCGGACCGATCTTGAGGCCGATGTCGCCAGCGCGCAGCACCGCGAACGCGTCCTCATCGGTCACGTCGTCGCCCGCGTAGAGCACCCGGTCGGCGCCCGTGTGATCCCGGAGTCGCGCCAGGGCGTCACCCTTGGTGCTCGACCGGACGGAGAACTCGAGCACGTTCTTGCCCTCCCGCACGGTGAGTCCCGGCAGGAGCTGCTCTGTTTGCTCGCGCGCCTGGCGCTGGGCGGCCAGGCCGTCCTGCGCCGTCGCGAGCCGGGTGTGCAGCGCCAGGCCGGCCGGCTTGCGCTCGATCCAGGTGCCGGAGGTCGATCCGGCAATCCGGTCGAGCACGCCGGCGAGCGCGTCGAGCTGTTCGAGTTCGGCGGCGACCAGGTCCAGCTCGATCTCCGGCGTGTCCAGTTGCACCTCGATGCCGTGCGATCCGGTCAGCAGCACCTCGCCCTGCGGCTGCGCCACGTGCTGCAGGCTCACCAGGGCGCGGCCGGAGACAAAGGCGACCCGAATGCCGGGGAGGTCGAGCAGGCGCTGCACGGCTTCACGGGTGCCTTCCACCGCGCGCGCCTCTTCCGGGGCGTCGACGTGCGGGGCAAGGGTGCCGTCGAAGTCGAGGGCCACCAGGAGCGTCTCGGCGCCGCTGAACTCACGCAGGGCGTCGACGAGCTTGTCGGGTATTCCGGCGCGCACGACGGCTCCTTCGGTCAGGGTGCGGAGGAAGGATGCCGACCAGGCGGCGACATCGTTGTCGAAGACCTTGCGGCGCAGCGCGCGCATCCGGCGCGTGCGCTCGGTCCGGGGCATGGCGATGGCACGGAGGATGGCGGCCTTCACGCCGTCGATGTCATGCGGGTTGATCAGGATCGCCTGTTTGAGTTCGTCGGCGGCTCCGGCGAATTCGCTCAGCACCAGGACCCCGTCGCCATCGAATCGCACGGCCACGTACTCCTTGGCGACGAGGTTCATCCCGTCCCGCAGGGCGGTCACGAGCATGACGTCCGCGGCCAGGTAGAGGGCGACCATCTCTTCCCGCGGGTACCCGTGGTGGTGGTAGCTGATGGCTGTATGGCTGATGGTGGAGTAGTCGCCGTTCAGCCGGCCGACGGCGAGCTCGATCTCGTCGCGGAGGGCCATGTACGTGCCGACCCGTTCCCGGGAGGGGCTCGCGACCTGCACCAGCGTGACATCCTCAACGTTCAGGCTGCCCTCTTCGAGCAGTTCCCCGAAGGCCTTGATGCGGTGCCCGATGCCCTTGGTGTAATCGAGCCGGTCGACGCCGAGCATGATCGTCTTCGGGTTGCCGAGGTCTTCACGGATCTGCCGGGCGCGCTCCTGGATGTCGGGTCGCCTGGCCAGCGCCTCGTAGCTGGCCGCGTCGATCGAGATGGGGAAGTGCTTCGCGATCACGCGGCGCGAACCATCCGTGTCCGGAACGTCGATGGCCACGCCGCGCGTGGGGTAGCCGAGCAGGCGTCGCACGGCGCCCGAGAAGTTTCCGGCGTCAGCGACCCGTTGGAAGCCGATCAGGTCGGCGCCGAGAAGGCCGTCGAGGATCTGTTTGCGCCACGGCAGCTGCGCGTAGATTCCGTACGGCGGGAACGGGATGTGGTTGAAGAAGCCGATCAGCAGGTCGGGGCGCGCCTCGCGAAGCATCCGCGGCACGAGCTGGAGCTGATAGTCGTGCACCCAGACCGTGGCACCCGGCGCAGCGGCCGCAGCCGCCCGTTCGGCGAAGCGCCGATTCACCGAAACGTAGGAGTCCCACCATTCCCGGTGGTAGCTCGGCGGGGCGATCACATCGTGGTACAGCGGCCAGAGCGTGTCGTTGGAGAAGCCCTCGTAGAACTGCTCCAGCTCGAGGGCGCTCAGCCGAACCGGGATGATCGAGATCCCGTCCTTCTCGAAGGGATCGAAGCTCCGATCGGCGACCCCTGGCCAGCCGATCCAGGCGCCATCCGACGCCTGCATCAGGGGCTCCAGCGCGGTCACCAGTCCTCCCGGCGAGGTGCGCCAGGCGTCGGATCCGTCGGGATTCACCTCGTGATCCACGGGCAGGCGGTTCGACAGGACGACCAGGGGGTAGGCGCCCTGGGGCTCGGCGGACTGTCGGGTTTCTGCGGGAGTTGAGATGGGGAGGTCCGTTCCGCTGCGCGCTTTGTTGTCGAAGTGTGCTGCAAAATCAGGAGTTTACCAGCCGGCCACATTCCCGGCCGGGGAGAGCGATGCCGACAGGCGGGCCCCCGGAACGCCATCCGAGCCGTGCGCGAGTACGGTAGGAGCCAGACGAAGCGGAGGCCCCATGCGCAAGTACATTTTCAACGGTGCCATGCTCGGCGTCATCATGGGCGGGTGGAGTATCTTCCAGGCCACGAGGAACGGGCCGCGCGATTGGCGACTCGTGCTGATGTGGCTGGGCTGGGCGCTGAGCGCCGTCGCCGCCATCGACACGGTCGTCGAACAGGCCAGGGCGCACAAGATCGAGGCCTGAACGACCCGAACTGCCTGATCTCCCGGCGTGTCCGGCTTGGGTATCCCGTGCGCGTCAGCGAGAATTGGGGCAAGCAGTCGTTCCGCTCGAAAGGGGCCCCCGATGTTTGGTCGTCGACGTCGCGTCGCACCCGTCATTCAGGTGTCCGCGCCTGAACTCAGCGACGAACAGATCTTCGAGTTGTTGCACGACAAGCTCGCCGAACTCATCGGCGAACGTGGCCAGTGGACGCTCGTCTCCCGCAGCGCCGACGATACCGACGTCATTTTCCACGGGCTCAAGGCGACGCAGATCGCCACGACCCTGACCGGGATCCTGAGCAGCCAGAAGGCCGAGCTTCGCGGCGAACGCGACGCAGAGCCGACCGCCCTGTCCTGGACTCCCGCCCCGATCTCCGTGTGGGCCGAGCCGGAGCGTGCGACCGTGGCGGCTCCCGTGCAGCTCCCGATCGCGTCCATCCGCAAGAGCGAGCAGACCCGCCTCGTCGCCTGACAGCCGTCTGGCGGCAACTGTGGCCCATCCGGACGACTGTGGCCGGCACGCGGGCAACAGTTGTCCGAATGGGCCACAGTTGCGTTCGAATCCGCCCCGGCTGGCCTTGGGAGGCACACCCTAGCCCAGGGTGCTCCAGCCCGACGGTCCGGTTGTGCCCGCCGTGTACTCTTCGAGCGGCGGTTTCCCCTTGCGCCAGGCGGCAAGCACCGGCGCCACGATTCGCCAGCATTGCTCCGCGACATCGCCCCGCACGGAGAGCGCCGGATCGGAATCGAGCACCCCCTCGAGCACTTCCCCGTAGGCCAGCAGCTGGCCCGGGCCGAAGACCGCGCCCAGGCTGACCCGTTCGAGCACATGCGGGTCACCCGGGCCGTTGAGATTGAGCTCCAGGGACAGCTCGTCCGGCCCGAGGAAGATGCGCAGGACCGTCGGCTCCTCATGGCCGGTGAGCCCCACCGGCAGATGGGGAACGGGCTTGAAGGTGACGACGATCTCGCGGCGCCGTGCGGCGAGGGCCTTGCCCGACCGGAGGGTGAAGGGCACTCCGGCCCACCGCCAGTTGTTGATCTCGAAGGTCACCTCGGCGAGGGTCTCGGTGTCGTTGGCGGGGTCGACGCCCGGCTCGTCGACGTAGGCCGGCACCGGTCGCGCGGCGACCACGCCCGCGCCGTAGCGGGCCCGCCGGCTCGAGCGACTCGGGCTTCCGCCGCGCACCCGGGTGGCGCGCAGCACGATCCCCTTCGCGTCTCGCAGGTCCGCGGCATCCAGCGTCGCCGGCGGCTCCATGGCCAGCACGGCGAGAACCTGCAGGAGGTGGCTCTGGATCATGTCCACCAGTGCCCCTGCCCGGTCGTAGTAGCCCGCTCGTCCCTCGAGTCCGAGCTGCTCGTCATAGACGATGTCGACACGCTCGATGTGGTTGTTGTTCCAGAGTGGTTCGAAGATGCGGTTCGCGAACCGGAAGCCGAGCAGGTTGAAGACCGTGGACCGGCCGAGGAAATGGTCGATGCGGTGGATGCACTCTTCGGGAACGAGCCTGGCCAGGCTCGCATTGAGCCGAACCGCACTGTCCTCGTCGAAGCCGAACGGCTTCTCCAGGGCGAGCTGGGTGCCGCCGGGAAGTTCCAGCTCGGCGAGCGCTTCGCAGACCAGCCCGGTCACGGCCGGCGGCAGCGCGAAGTAGACGGCCGGCGCCCCCTCGCACAGGGCGAGCAGCCCCTGCAGCTCCTCTGGCCGGGTCACATCGGCCCGGCGGTACACGGTCGTGGCCACGAGGTGGTCGACGCAGGCGCCGGATGCCTCGGCGGTGGCGAACGACTTCACCACGATCGCCCGCCACTCGGCGGGCGACAGGTCGTCGCTGCCGGCGCCGACCAGGCGCAACCGGCGCACGTGCTGCTCGGTCAGGAGCTGCCCCAGCGCCGGCAGCAGGAGCCGGGAGGTGAGGTCTCCGCTTGCGCCGAGGATGAGGAGAGTCGCGATGGGCTGCGTCATACGCCCACCGTAGCTGTCAGGATGGAGCCATGGCGCTCAATATCGAGGACTATGCCCTCATCAGCGATTGCCATACCGCTGCGCTCGTCGGCCTGGACGGCAGCATCGACTGGCTCTGCCTGCCCCGGTACGATTCCGCCTCCATGTTCGGGGCCCTCCTCGGCACCGAGGACAACGGCCGCTGGCTCCTCGCCCCGACCGACCCGTCGGCGACCTGCACCCGCCGGTACGTGGGCGACACCTTCATCCTGCTGACGGAGTGGACGACCGAGACCGGCCAGGTCGAAGTCATCGACTTCATGCCTCACGGCAACGGCCGGTCCGATGTCGTGCGCCGGGTGCGCGGCATCCGGGGCACGGTCGAGATGGCCCAGGAGCTGCGCATCCGCTTCGGTTACTCGACGACGATCCCCTGGGTGCGCCAGCTGAGGCACGAAGCCGAGCCGGCCATCATCGCCGTCGCGGGCCCGGATGCCATCGTGGTGCGCGGTCCCGCCCTGCGCGCCGCGGACCACCGGCACGTGTCGGAGTTCACCGTCGCGCCCGGCGAAACCGTCGATCTGCAGCTGACCTGGTTCCCGTCCCACCTGGACACGCCGACGGCCGTGGACGTCAGGCAGGCCTACCGGGAGACCGCGGAGTGGTGGGGCGGCTGGGCCCGCAGCTGCACGGACACGGGTGACTTCCATGGCCAGGTGGTGCGCTCGATGCTCGTGCTGCGCGCTCTCAGCCACGAGAAAACGGGCGGCATCGTCGCCGCCGCGACGACGTCGCTGCCCGAGCACTTCGGCGGTTCACGCAACTGGGACTACCGGTACGTGTGGCTGCGCGACGCGTCGCTCACGCTGGAGGTCCTGCTCTCGCACGGCTACGAGACCGAGGCGGAAGCCTGGCGAGGCTGGCTGCTCCGGGCCATCGCCGGCGACCCGGCCGACGTTCAGATCATGTACGGTCTCGCCGGCGAGCGCTACCTGCCGGAGCGGGAGCTCGACAGCCTGCCCGGCTACCGCGGGGCGGCACCGGTCCGGGTGGGGAACGCGGCCGTGAGCCAGTTCCAGGGGGACGCCGTCGGCCAGGTGATGGTCGCGCTGCACGCAGCCCGCGGGGCGGGAGTGGACGAGTCGGAGTTCTCCTGGCCCCTGCAGTGCGCGCTCATCGCACACCTCGAACGCAACTGGCAGCATCCCGACCAGGGAATCTGGGAGGTCCGCGGGCCGGCTCGTGCCTTCACGCATTCCCGGGTCATGGTCTGGGCCGCCTTCGACCGGGCGGTGCGCGGAATCACCGAATATGGCCTCCCCGGCCCGCTGGAACGCTGGACGGCACTGCGGGACGAGGTTCGGCGCGACATCGAGAGCCGCGGTTTCAGCACCGCGCTCAACTCCTATACCCAGTACTTCGGGAGCCAGGAGGTGGATGCCTCACTCCTCGTGCTCCCGCAGGTCGGGTTCTGCGAGGCCACGGACCCCCGGATGCTCGGCACGGTCGCCGCGATCGAGGCCGAGTTGATGCAGGACGGCCTGCTCATGCGGTACCGTGCCCACCCCTCGGTGGACGGGCTGCCGCCGGGCGAGCATTCGTTCCTGGCCTGCTCGTTCTGGCTGGTCGAGCAGTACGCGGCGTCCGGCCGGATAGGGGACGCGACGACCCTCATGCACCGGCTGGTCGGCTGTGTCAACGACGTGGGCCTGCTGTCGGAGGAGTACGACGTGCGGGGCGGGCACCAGGTGGGCAACACGCCCCAGGCGCTGTCCCACCTCGGCCTCGTGCGCGCGGCCGATGCGATCGAGGCCGCCAGGGCTGCCCTGGGGCGGAGCCGGGAATAGGCCGGCAGCCAGGCACCACCGACAGGAAAGGGGGCCCCGCCGAAGCGGAGCCCCCTTACGTGGTGATGCCTGGTGATGCGTGCCTGCGGAGTGCGGGATCAGGCCTTCCTGCTGCGGGTGAAAAGCCCGTACACGAGCAGCACGACGATGGAGCCGAGGATCGCGATCACCCACGTCCGCCATTCGAAGAACGTCCCCATTTCGACGTTGAAGAGCAGGCTGGCCAGCCAGCCGCCGAGGATCGCGCCCACGACACCGAGCACCAGGGTGATCAACCAGCCACCACCCTGCGTGCCGGGAAGGAGCATCTTCGCGATGGCCCCGGCGATCAAACCGAGGAGGAGAAAGCCGAGAAAACTCATGATCGGTACCCTTCTGTCGGCATCCAGAGCGGATGCGGCGGTGCGGCCGGCTGTGAATCTGCTGTCCGTGGAGGGCAGCTTATAGACTTTTCGCGATTTTGTTGTAGGTTCTCATTTCCCCGGCGTGTCGCACGAATTCTAAGTTGGGGAATATGACAAATCGGACACTCGCCGCGCGGGACCTCGCACACATCGCCATCTTCGCCGCCCTGATCGCCGCCCTCGGTCTTCCCGGTGCGTTGTCCATCGGAGCTGTCGCGGTGCCGATCACCTTCCAGACCCTCGGCGTCATGCTCGCGGGCGCCATCCTCGGGGCCCGCAAGGGCTTCTTCGCGGTTGCGCTGTTCCTCGCCCTGGCCGCGGCGGGCCTTCCCCTGCTGTCCGGCGGTCGCGGCGGACTCCTCTGGTTCACCATCTCCCCCTCCACCGGATACCTCTACGGCTGGCTGCTCGCAGTGGTCGTGATCGGCTACCTCACGGCGCGCCTGCTGCCGAAGTACCCGTTCTGGCCCGCCGTCGGGGCGACCGCACTCGGCGGCGTCGTCGCCGTCTACCTTCTCGGCATTCCCGTGACCGCGATCAACCTGGGCCTGCCCCTCTGGGTCGCGATATTCGACAGCGCGAAGTTCCTGCCCGGCGACCTGCTGAAGGTCGTCGTGACCGTGCTGGTTGCCCGCCAGGTGCACCGGGCCTACCCCGGACTCATCGCCCCGCTCGCCCGGCGGTCCTCGTCCGGCACGGCGCCGGCCCAGGTCGACTCCGCGCCAACGGCCTAGGGGCTCGATGAGCACCATCACCTTCGACGCGGTCTCGCACGCGTTCGGCGAGAGGCAGGTCCTCCGGGGGATCGACCTGAGGCTCACCGAGCACCGCATCGGGATCGTCGGCGCCAACGGCTCCGGCAAGTCCACGCTGGTGCGCATGATCAACGGTCTTGTCGCGCCGAGCAGCGGAACCGTGTCGGTGGACGGCCTGGACGTGGCGAAGAAGGCTCGCGAGGTGCGCCGCCTCGTCGGTTTCATCTTCACCAATCCCGACAACCAGATCGTCATGCCCACCGTGCAGGAGGACATCGCGTTCACCCTTCGCCGCCGCGGCCTGAGTGCGGAGGAGATCACCCAGCGCACCACGGCCGCGTTGCACCGCTTCGGGCTCGCCGGGCACGCCGACCATCCCGCTCACCTGCTGTCCGGCGGACAGAAGCAGCTCCTCGCCCTGGCCGCCGTGCTCGTCGCGGACCCAAAGGTCCTCGTCGCGGATGAGCCGACCACCCTGCTCGACGCCCGCAACGCCCGCCACATCGGCGACCTGCTGCGCTCGATGAGCCAGCAGGTGATCGTGGTCACCCATCAGTTCGCGCTGCTCGAGGGCTTCGACCGGGTGATCGTCATCGAGCACGGCGCGGTCGTGGCCGACGGAGTCCCCGAGGACTCCCTGGACGCGTACCGCGCGCTGCTCGCATGATCGGCCTCGCATGATCGGCCTCGCGTGATCGGCCTGTACTCCCCCGGCCGGTCGGTCGTCCACCGGGCGCCCACCCTGCTCAAGCTGGTCCTGCTCTCGGTCGGCGTGGTGGTCATCGGAGTGCTGCAGCAGCCGTGGCAGCTTGCCGTCGCGGCGCTCGTCGTCCTCACCCTCTTCGTCATCGCGCGCATCCCGCCGCGGGCCGCCGTGGCGCAGATCGCCCCGATTCTCTGGATGCTCGTGATCGTCGTGCCGATCCAGGGGCTGCTGGCCGGCTGGCTCGTCGCCGGGCTGATGGCCGGACGACTCATCACCGCGGTCGCCCTCGCCGCGCTGTTCACCCTGACCACGACCGTGACGTCCGTTCTCGAGGCCTTCCAGCGAATGCTCCGGCCGTTCGGCCGCTGGATCGACGCCGACCGGATCGGCCTGCTGGTGGCCCTCACCATCCGCTGCATCCCCCTTGTGACCGAGATCGTGACCGAGGTACTCGAGGCCCGCCGGGCTCGCGGAACGCGCGGCTCGGTGATGGCGTTGGCCGTTCCCGTCGTCGTCCGGTCGCTGTACGCGGCGGATGCCCTGGGCGAGGCCCTCGTTGCCCGAGGGCTCGACGACTGAGCGAAGTTCACTTGCGGGGAAAGTACCTTCGCCACGAAATGGAAGGTGCTTTGTCCGCAACTCAGCCGGGACACGGCTCCGCCCGCAGGGGTACATTGCCTTCATGGCGGCATGGACACAGGTCGAATCCGAGGCCCCCGGTTTCGCGTCACGAGTCCGGGAACGATTCGACTCGGGCACGAACAAGACGATGGCTACGGTACGCACCGACGGCGCCCCGCGGATCAGCGGGACCGAGGTCGCGTTCCGGGAGGGGCGCATCACGCTGGGCATGATGCCAGGGTCGGTCAAGCTCCAGGACGTTCGCCGCGACCCTCGGGTCGCCATCCACTCCCCGACGATCGAGCCGCCGGCCGGGAAACCGTCCGACTGGCCGGGCGATGCGAAGATCGCCGGCCGCCTCATCGACATAGCCCCGCTCGAGAGCGAGCCGCCGGGATCTTCCTGCTTCGAGGTGGACGTCAGCGAGGTCGTCCTGACCTATGTCGACGGCTCGAACACCCGCCTGGTCATCGAGGGCTGGCACGACGGCCGCGGATGGACCACACGATCACGCGCCTGAAGGAAGGAAGAGAACCATGAGCACACTCGTTTTGTTTGACTCGAACTTCGGCAACACCCAGAAAGTCGCCGAGGCGATTGCCGCGGAACTCGGAAACGGCGCCACGGCAACCCCCTTGGCCGGCCTGGCGAAAGGCGCTCTGGAGGGAGTGGACCTGCTCGTCGTCGGAAGCCCGATCAACGCCTGGAAACCCACCCCTCGAACGCAGGAGTTCCTCGACGGGCTCGGCGCGGACACCCTCCGAGGCGTCCACGCCGCAGCCTTCGACACGCGCGTGAGGCTCTTCATCCACGGCGACGCCGCGGGGAAGATCTCCCACGCCCTTGGGAAGGCGGGAGCCCGGATCGTGGCCAGGCCGCGCGGCTTCATTGTCGAGGGCCGGGAGGGGCCGCTCGCTGCCGGCGAGGTGGAGGGGGCAACCGCCTGGGCGCGGGCGATAGCGGTCGCCGCCCGGGGCGCCGGCCCGCGCGCCCCAGGCGTCACGGACTGAGACCGCGGCGGGCACGACGGTGCCGCGATGACCGGAGAAGACGTGTTCGACGCGGCGGCGTCGTCCGGTCGTCGATCCGCCGCACGCGATTCATCCGGTCTTCGGCGGCCGTGCGCGCGCGGCCGTCCGGCGCCGGCGCCGCCTCCGCGGGCCCACGGCGGGCACCGGCATGGTGATGCTGAAGGGCGCCGCCCGGCGATTGATGCGGTGCTCCGGCCTCCGCTGCCGGGGCGCCGGCGCCTTCTGCGCGGCCAGGCCGAAGAACCAGAGCTTGGCGAACTCCACCAGGACCAGGTAGACGACGAGCATCGCGAGCAGCGCCAGGAAGAACGGCACGGGGAGCGGGTCGAAGCCGAGCAGTCCCGCCAGCGGGGAGTAGGGCAGGGAGATGCCCACTGCCACCACGCCGAGGGCCGCCGCGGTGAGGCCGGCCGACGGGCGGCTGCGCAGGAACGGCACCCGGCGCGTCCGGATGACGAAGATGATCAGGGTCTGTGTCGCGAGCGACTCGATGAACCAGCCGGCCCGGAACTCCCCCGGCGCCGCGTCGAAGACGACCAGCATCAGGGCGAAGGTCGCGAAGTCGAAGAGGGAGCTGATCGGGCCGAAGACGAGCATGAAGCGCCGGATGAGCCCGATGTTCCAGTGCGCCGGCGCCCGAAGCTGTTCCTCGTCCACGTTGTCGCCGGGGATGGCCAGTTGCCCGGTGTCGTAGAGCAGGTTGTTCAGCAGGATCTGGCCGGGCAGCATCGGCAGGAAGCTCAGCACGACGGATGCCACGGCGGCGCTGAACATGTTGCCGAAGTTGCTCGACGTCCCCATCAGCACGTACTTGATCGTGTTCGCGAAGATGCGCCTGCCCTCCATCACGCCGTCCGCGAGCACTCCCAGGTCCTTGTCGAGGAGCACCACGTCGGCGGCGTCCTTCGCGACGTCGGTGGCGCTGTCCACCGAAATGCCGATGTCCGCGTCGTGCAGCGCCAGGGCGTCGTTCACGCCGTCACCGAGGAATCCGACGGCCCGGCCGCTCTCTCGCAGCAGCCGCACGATCCGCGCCTTTTGTTCCGGCGTCACGCGGGCGAAGATGCTCGCCTCCTCGGCCGCCGCACTCAGCTCCGCATCCGACAGCTCGTCGATCTGCGCGCCGGTGAGGGTGCCGCCGGAGAGGACATCCAGGTCCGCGCACACCTTCTCCGCCACCCGGGGGTTGTCCCCGGTGGCGATCTTCACCGTGATTCCGAGCGCCTCCAGGCGATCCAGCGACTGGCGGGCGTTGGCCTTCGGCGGATCGACGAAGACGAGGAAGCCGGCCAGGACCAGGTCGTGCTCGTCGGCCGGCCGGATGCCCACGACCCCGGCGGCCGGACGGGTGGCGACCGCGATCACCCGGGCGCCGGCGTCGAATTGTTCATCCAGCAGCGCCAGGGCCGAAGCCGGCGTGCCGACGCAGCGCCGGAGGACATCCTCGGGGGCGCCCTTCGTCACCAGTCGCGCGCTTCCGGAGGCTTCCCGCACCAGCACGCTGGTCATCCGCCGCTCGTGGTCGAAGGGGATGACGTCGAGGCGGTCATACCGGTCTGCCCGGAAGGCCGCCGCGCGCGGGGAAGCCCAGAGCGCGGCGTCGAGCGGGTTCTGGCCCGTGTCCGCGAGCCCGCCCGTCGCGTAGTCGGCTTCGGTGGCCAGCAGGCCGAGCTGGTACACGTCCTCGGCCGAGGCGCCCGGACCGACGGCCAGTGCGTCGGCGAACCCGATCTGCCCCTCGGTGAGCGTCCCGGTCTTGTCGGTGACGAGCACATCCATGTCGCCGAGGTCTTCGATGCAGACCAGCCGTTTGACGAGCACCTTTCGGCGGGCGAGCTGCCTGGTGCCCGTCGCGAGGCTGGTGCTGACGACGGCAGGAAGCAGCTGCGGAGTGATGCCGACCGCGATGGCCAGGGAGAAGAGCAGGGACTCGAGCACCGGGCGCTGCAGCAACAGGTTGGCAACGAAGATCAGCGAGGTCAGGCCGATCGCCACCTGCAGCAGAAGGATGGAGAAGCGTCGGAGCCCGAGCTGGAATTCGGTCTGCGGTTGCTGCTCCCCCAGCCCGAGGGCGATGCGGCCGAATTCTGCCCGTCCTCCCGTGGCGACCACGACGCCGACGCAACTGCCGGCCTGGATGACCGTGCCCATGCGGACGCAGGAGGCCAGCTCGCCCGCCTCGGCCTCCGCCGCGGGGTCCTTGCTGACCGGAAGGGACTCGCCGGTGAGGATGCTCTCGTCGCAGAGCAGGTCTTCGCTGCTCAGCAACCGGATGTCCGCCGGCACGACCGTGCCAAGTCCCAGGTGAACGACGTCGCCGGGCACGAGTTCCACGACGTCGACCGGGCGGGCCGTGCCGTCGCGGACGACGACGGCACGGTGCGTCACTCGGGAGTGCAGGGCCTGGGCGGCCAGCTCGGCCCGATACTCGTTGCTGAAACCGAGGCCGACGCTGACCACGAGGATCACGCCGATGACTATCGAGTTCGTGAAATCGCCCAGGAAGAGCGAGATTCCGGCGGTGATGATGAGGAGGATCAGGATGGGGCTGCGCAACTGCCGGGCGAGCACCGACCAGGCGCTGGCCCGGTGCGTCCGGACAGCGTTGGGTCCCAGCTCCCTCAGGCGCTCTGCGGCTTCCGCGCTCGTCAACCCGGCTTCGCGGCTGCGCAGCGCCCGAAGCGCCTCCACCGGGCCGAGGCGCGCGGCATCGGCCAGCGACTCCGGCAGATCCACGTCCGCCACGCCCACGTCCGGCATGGCCTCAGAATGTCCCACCTGCGCGCCGGACGCCAGTGGACGCCGAAAGGCCCGCGTCACGGGGACGCGGGCCTGTCGGGTGGAACGTGGAGCCGTGCGGCTCTACTTGCTGGTCATGGAGTCGACGTACTCCTGGTTTTCGCCGATCCACTTCTTGACGATCGGCGCGTAGTCCTGGCCGTCGTAGTCGACGAACATGGCCTTCTCGAGCGAGTACAGCTTCTCGAGGTCCATGTCGAAGTTCTTGATCCACTTGCTGGCCTGCGGGAAGTCCTTGGCGACATCCTTCTTGCCGTAGGCGTGGATGCTCTCCACGTTCTCAAGGGTGCCCTTCGGGTCCTCGAGGGTCTTGATCGGCAGGGAGCTGTAGGCCCAGTGCGGCTCCCAGAGGGTGACGACGATGTTCTCGCCGGCCTTGGTGGCCGCGGTCAGCTCGGTCAGCATGGCGGCGGTCGAGGAGGTGAGGTAGTCCATCTTGTCGAGGCCGTAGGCCGGGATGACCCGGTCGGTCGTCGCTGCGGTCAGCCCGGCGCCGGGCTCGATTCCAACGATGCGGTTGCCGAATTTGTCGGCGTTCTTGGCGAGCTCATCGAGGGAGTCGATCGGGGCATCCTCGTTCACCGCGATGGTGAGCCGGGACTCCTCGTTCCAGGCCCCGAGGTCGACGATGTCGTCGCCGTACTCCTTAACGTAGGAGGCGTGGGTTTCGGGCAGCCACACGTCGAGGTTGAGGTCGTAGTCCCCGGTGGACAGCCCCGAGTAGACGGGCGCCACGTCGGCGTATTCCAGCTCGACGTTGTAGCCCTTCTCGTCGAGGACGGCCTTCCACAGCTCGGAGGCGGCGACGCCCTCATCCCAGCCGTTGAACACGGCGATGGTGAGGTCCTTCTTGTCCTTGTTGCCGCCGCCGACGGTTTCGTCAGCGGACGCGCAACCGGTGAGGGCGAGGAGCCCGACCGCTCCGGCGGCGATCAATGATCGTGAACGATTCTTCATGGTGTCCTTTCGTGCCACCGCGATGGGTGGCGGGGTGTGAAGTGTGTGGGTCAGGCTGCCAGTACCTGCTGGCGGGCGCGCTTGCGCGCCCCGAGCAGCCGGCCGAGGGGAGTGTCGCCCGTTCCGAGGGCCGCGGTCAGGCGGTCCAGGAAGATCGCGAGGATGACCACGGCGAGTCCAGCCTCGAAGCCGAGGGCGACGTCGATGCGGTTGAGGCTGGCAACGACCTGGGCGCCGAGGCCGCCGGCACCGACCATTCCGGCGATGACGACCATCGACAGGGACAGCATGATGACCTGGTTGATTCCGGCCATGATCGTCGGCATCGCGAGCGGGAGCTGGATCTGGCGGAGAATGCGCCAGGGCGACGCGCCGAAGGCCTGCCCGGCCTCGACGACTTCCTTGTCGACCCCGCGAATGCCCAGTTCGGTGAGACGGACGCCGGGCGCCAGCGCGAAGATGATCGTCGCCACGATTCCGGGAACGACTCCGACGCGGAAGAGGATGAGCGCCGGGATCAGGTAGACGAAGGCCGGCATCGTCTGCATGAAGTCGAGCACCGGTCGGATGATGCTGGATGCGGCGGACGACTTCGCGGCCAGGATCCCCAGTGGAACGCTGATGACGATGGCGAGCAGGCTCGCGACCAGCACGAGGGCGAGGGTGTCCATCGCGTTCTCCCACTGGTCGACGCCCACGATCAGGAGCAGCCCGACGATGGATCCGACCGCGAACTTCCAGCCGCGGGTGGAGTACGCCAACGCGGCCGCGATCACGATGATCACCCAGAACGGCGGAGAGACGAGCAGGAAGTCAACGGCCTCGAAGGCGCCGTCGAAGACCGCCCGGATGACGTCGAACAGGAAGCCGAACGTGTCGGTGATGTAGTCGATGAAGCCGTCGGCCCAGGTGCCGAGGGGAATGCGGAAGTCGTTCACAGCTGTGCCCCTTCCAGCGCGGTTTCGCGCAGGGTTTCGGTGATGAGGCTGACGGAGATCGTCGCAGCCGGTTCGACGACGGGCAGCTCGCCCGTGGTCGTGGAGACGTTGCCGATCGCGGCGAGCAGCGTGACTCGCGGGATGACCCCGACCAGGCGCTTCTTCTCGTCGATGACGGCGATCGGCAGGTCGCTTTCGACCGACGGCTCGACGAGGTCGACCAGGGCCGTGTCGGGCGTGACCGCCGTGGCGGTGTCGCGGATGATTCCGCGCAGGTCGGTCTCGCCGGCCTTGACCAGCCGGAGGACGTCCCGGTCGCGCACGACACCGGCGAAGGTGCGGTCGCGGTTGACGACGAACGTGGCCGAGGTCTGCAGGTCGCGCATCGTGCGCAGCGCGGCCCGAGGCCCGGCGGTGATCGTGACGACGCTGCGCACGGGCTCCATGACGCTGGAGGCCGTCAGCACCCGGGCCCGGTCGACATCCTGGACGAACTGGGCGACGTAGTCGTTGGCCGGGTCGGTGAGGATGTCCTCGGGGGTTCCGATCTGCACGATCCGGCCGTCGCGCATGACCGCGATGCGGTCGCCGAGGAACATGGCCTCGTTGAGGTCGTGGGTGATGAAGATGATGGTCTTGCCGAGCTCTGCCTGCAGCTCGATCAGCTGTTCCTGCATCTCGCGGCGGATCAGCGGGTCGAGCGCCGAGAACGCCTCATCCATCAGCAGCACGTCGGTGTCCGCAGCCAGCGCACGACCGAGGCCGACTCGCTGCTGCATTCCGCCGGACAGCTCGGAGGGAAGGCTGTCGGCCCAGCCGTCCAGCCCGACCAGGCGGATGATGGTGCGGGCGCGCTCCAGTCGCTCCTCGCGGGCCACCCCCTGCACTTCGAGGCCGTAGGCGACGTTGTCGATCACGGTGCGGTGCGGCAGGAGGGCGAAGTGCTGGAAGACCATGGAGATGCTCTGCCGGCGCACGTCGCGCAGCTGCCTGGCCGGGATGCCGGTGATGGGCCTGCCGGCGACCGTGACGGTGCCGGAGGTGGCCTCGAGCAGGCCGTTGAGCATCCGGATGAGCGTGGATTTGCCCGATCCGGAGAGACCCATGACGACGAAGATCTCGCCGCGCTTGACCTCGAACGACGCGTCGATGACGGCCGCGGTGCCCAGGGAGGCGACTTCGGACCGGCCGGCCCCTGCGGCGAGTTTCTTGACCATTTCGTTCGGGCGGCGCCCGAACGCTTTGTAGAGTCGATCTGCCTTGACGGCAATGTTTTCGGTCACGTGTTCTCCGTGCACGCCGAACGTCACCGGTTTAGCGGTCGACGCATCGAATGCAAGCTGTTGCCGGACGGGTAGGCCGTGACCGGCCACGGCGCGCTTCAGTGAGCGGGGCTGGAGCGATCATGGGACCACTCGTCAGGGCCTCACCATACGATCGCGGCCGTCCCCGTGCGATTGTTTGCATCGGGTTGTCGGCTGCGCGAGCGCGTCCTGGTGAAGGGTCGTAAGACCGTCGCCAACCCTAGCACACCCCCTTTTTGGGGGACGACGGCGGCTTTTTGGGGACTGGGCGCTCTCTTTGGGGGCCGGACGCGCGAGTGCCGCCCGGGAGTACTGCTGCCCGGACGGCACTGCCTTGCGCGTTCCCCCCAAGTACTGGGCCCGGATCAGGCGCCGACGGAGACCGGCTGCCTGGTGGCGTCGCCCTGGCCCTCGACCTGGCCGGGGTGTTCCGCGAGGCTGTGGTGCGCCAGCATCGTGGACTCGTCGAAGGGCTCGAGGCGGTCGAGGACCCGGTCGACCTGCACCCGGTCGATTTCCTTCGTCCAGGTGCCGATCAGCACGGTGGCGACGGCGTTGCCGGTGAAGTTGGTCAGCGCGCGCGCCTCGGACATGAACCGGTCGATACCGACGATGAAGCCGACGCCGTCGAGCAGCTGTGGGGCATGGGCCTGCAGGCCGCCGGCGAGGGTCGCCAGGCCGGCACCGGAGACTCCGGCCGCGCCCTTCGACGCGATGATCATGAACACGAGCAGTCCGATCTGCTCGCCCAGGTGCAACGGCTGCCCCAGCGCGGTCGCGATGAACAGCGATGCCATCGTCAGGTAGATCGCCGTGCCGTCGAGGTTGAAGGAGTAGCCGGTGGGGACGGTCACGCCGACGACCGGCTTGGAAACGCCGAGGTGCTCCATCTTCGCGATCAGGCGCGGGAGGGCCGCCTCGGAGGAGGAGGTCGAGAAGATGAGCAGGTATTCGCGACCCAGGTACCGCATCAGCTTGAAGATGTTGACCCCGGTGACGACCTTCAGCAGCCCGCCGAGGATGACCACGATGAAGACGATGCAGGTGAGGTAGAAGGCGGCCATCAGGGTGAACAGGCTGATCACGGCCTGGATGCCGGTTTCGCCGACGACCGCGGCAATGGCGCCGAAGGCGCCCAGGGGCGCGAGCCACATGACCATGATGAGGATCCGGAAGACGAGGGCCTGGATGTGCGCGATGCCGCGGAGGATCGGGAGGCCGGCCGGCCCCATTTTCTGCAGGGCGAATCCGGCGACGAGCGCCACGAGCAGCGTCTGGAGGATGTTGCCGGAGGTCAGCGAGGAGAACAGGGTCACCGGGATGACGCCCAGTAGGAAGGTCTCCGTGTCGGAGGATTCCGTCACCGCGTAGCTGGCGCCGGCGATGTCCAGGCCCGCACCGGGCTGGATGAGATTGCCGACCAGCAGGCCGATGCCCAGCGCGAAGGTGGACATGATGAGGAAGTATCCGAGGGCCAGGCCGCCGATCCGGCCGACGGTGGCGGCCTTGGCGATGGAGCCGATGCCGAGCACGATCGTGCAGAAGATGATCGGCGAGATCATCATCTTGATCAAGCCGATGAATGCGGCCCCGAGCGGCTTGAGGGAGACGGCGAATCCGTCCGGGCCGCCGAACACCAGGCCGACGACGACGCCCAGTACGACGGCGACGATGACCGCCGTGTACAGGTAGTGAGATTTGTCGAAACGCTTCGTGCGCTTCAGGACGGGGGCAACTGGCGACGACGCCATGGGAGACTCCTTTGTCTAGGCTTGAGGGGGCCCGCAGCGGGCCCCTCCGAAATCCGTGGTGCGTTCCAGAGTGGTTCACGAGCCGGGTGGCGTCACGCTTGCGGTCATATTGTTCACGGGAGGAAATGCGATGAGTCCGGGTTGGAGCATCGCGCGCCGGTTGTTCCTGGCCCATGCCATCTTCATCGTCGTGCTGGCCGCCTTCGTCGGCACGGCGTCATTCGTCGACGCCCGCGATCGCGGATACACGGAAACCGCGGACCGGATGCTGGCCGTGGCCACGGCGATCGCCGACAATCCCCTCGTTCTCGAGGCCAGCCATGCGGCGAACCCGAGCGACGCCCTGCAGCCGTACGCCCTGGACGTCGCGGCGGACGCCGACCTCGATTTCATCACCATCATGCACCCGGACCGCACCCGCTGGACGCACCCGACGGCGTCCGAAATCGGTCAGGACTACATCGGCTCGATCGGGCCCGCGTTGTCCGGGGAGCCGTTCACCGAGGTCTCGACGGGCACGCTCGGACCGTCCGTGCGCGCCGTCGTACCGGTGGTCGACGAGCAGGGAACGGTGCGTGCCCTCGTGGCCGTCGGGGTGACGACGAGCAATCTCAGCATCGCCCTCGCCGCCCGCCTGCCCGCGGTGCTCGGCCTGGCGATGGGTCTCCTGGCCGCGGGATCCGTTGCGACCTGGCTGCTGGGCCGGTATCTGCGCCGGGTCACCCTGGGCTGGGGACCTGAGCAGCTGGCCCAGATGTTCGTGTACCTCGACTCCGTGCTGCACTCCGTGCGCGAGGGGCTCGTGCTCGTCGACCACCGGGGTGAGCTCGTGCTCTACAACGACCAGGCGGCGCGGCTGCTCGGCATCCCTCCTCGGTCCCCTGACCCGGCAGCGGCCCCGGTCCTGCCCGATCTTGACCTGCCGGCGAGCCTGGCCGAGCTGCTCCGAAGTGGTCGGGTCGCTCGCGATGAGATCCATCCAACCGGGAGCCGGGTGCTCGTCGTCAGCCAGCAACCCGCGCTCGCGTCGGCGGCCGGCCGGGGCAAACCCGCAGCGATGGGCTCCGTCGCCACGATCCGCGATCACACCGACCTCCAGGCGCTGGGCAGCGAGCTGCAGTCGATGCGCACTCTCTCGGATGCACTCCGCGCCCAGACCCATGAGCACTCCAACCGGTTGCACGTTCTGGTCTCCCTGATGGAGCTGGGCCGGATCTCCGAGGCGGTGGAGTTCGCGACCGGGGACCTCGAGCTGAGCCGACAGCTGACCGACGAGATGATCAATGCCGTCGACGAACCAGTGATCGGCGCCCTGTTGATGGGCAAGACGGCACAGGCACATGAACTCGGCATTTCCCTCACCGTGGCGGCGTCGGGCAGCCTGTCGGAATCCGGGCTGTCGGTGCAGGACCTCGTGACCGTGCTGGGCAACCTGGTCGACAACGCCCTGGACGCGGCGGCCTCCGGCGAGGCGCCACGCTCCGTGGACCTGGTGGTCCGGGCCATGCCTGACTCCGTCGTGATCGAGGTGTCCGACAGCGGAGCGGGCGTTCCCGCCGAGGCGGAATCCGCCGTGCTGCGCCCCGGATTCAGCACCAAGGACCCGGGCTCGTATGGCCGCGGGCTGGGGCTGGCGCTCGTGCGGCAAACCGTGGCTCGGCTGGGCGGCATTCTGGTCATCGGACGGCGGGACGGAGCGGTGTTCGCGGTCACCCTTCCCGCTCGCCCCCACCCGCCGGCGTCCCCCGCCGCGAACCTGACCGGGGCACCTCATGCCTGACCCGGGAACGCCTGACCCGGGAACGCCTGACCCGGGCTCGCCGGGCCCGGGCTCACCTGACCGCCAGATCCGCGTGCTTGTGGTCGAGGACGAGCCCGTGACCGCCGACGCCCATGCGGCCTACCTCGGCCGGTTGGCAGGATTCGTGCACGCCGGTACGGCCCACACCGGGCAGTCCGCGCTTCGGCAGCTTTCCGAGGCCGCCACATCCGGGGCTCCGATCGACCTCGTGCTGATGGACATGAACCTGCCGGACCTGCACGGCCTCGACGTCTGCCGTCGCATCCGGGCGGCCGGGCTGGCCACCGACATCATCGCGATCACCGCCGGCCGGGAACTCCGGACCGTGCGCGGCGCGATCGCCGCGGGCGCCGTGCAATACCTGATCAAGCCGTTCTCCTACGCCCTGTTCGCCGAGAAGCTCATCCAGTACCGCGACTTCCACCAGCAGCTGGGAGCCCAGCCGTCGGTGACCACGCAATCGGAGGTCGATCTCGCCTTCGCCACGCTCCGCGCGCCCAGCGAACTGCCTCCGCCCAAGGGCCTCTCCGCCGCGACGCTGGCCGCCGTCATCGAGTTCCTCAAGGCCGAACCCGGGCCGGCCTCCGCGAGCGAGGTCATGGACCGGCTCGGCATGTCGCGGGTGACCGCGCGGCGCTACCTGGAGCACCTCGCCGACGCCGGCGCCGTGCTTCGAACCCCCCGCTACGGCACGCCGGGGCGCCCCGAGAACGCCTACGCCTGGAAGTCGTCCGGGTGAGCCGTTCCCGAAAAGGGGCGTGCCTTCGACCCGGGAATGCGCCAGACTCAGCGGGATGAACGCGGATCTGTGGCTGCCGACGCTGGCCGGGCTCGCCGGGCTGGCACTCGGCGTCCCGCTCACGCTCCTGGCCGCACGGATGCTGCGCGCGCCGCGCGCCCTCGGCTGGCGGGTTCGGCTGGCCGCGAGCCTGGCCGCCGGGGTCCTGTTCGCGCTCCTCGCCCTGCGCTTCGGATTCGCGCCCGAACTCCCGGCGTACCTGCTGCTGGCCGCGGCATCCGTCACGCTCAGCATCGTCGACGTCGCTGAGAAGAGACTGCCCAACCCTCTGCTGCTGGCCACCACGGTGATCGTGGCGGCCGCCCTCGTGATCGCGGCCGCCGTGGGCGCCGATTGGGGCGCCGCGTTAGGCGCCCTGCTGGGCGGCGCCGCGCTGTTCGCGGTCTACCTGGTGCTCGCGCTCATCTCGCCGGCGGGCGTCGGCATGGGGGACGTGAAGCTCGCCGCTGTGATCGGGCTCGCCCTCGGCTACCTCGGCTGGGACACCTGGCTGATCGGGCTGGTCGCCGGATTCCTGGTCGGCAGCGTTGTCTCTCTCGTCGCGCTCGCCCTGAGCCGGGTCAGCCTGCGCGGTTCCCTGCCGTTCGGGCCGTCCATGCTGGCCGGGGCATACGTCGCAATCCTCGCCGCCGTCCTCTGATCGGCACCCATCCTTCGGCGTCGACTCCCCCGTTCGGGTGCCCCACGAGTGGGGGAATGATGCACGCGGAAGTCCGGCAGTATGGTGGCCTCCTTCCCGGCGATACCCGAAATCACAAGGGGTTAGATATGCGCACGATTCTCGACATCCCGTCCACCCGCCTCCGCCATGCCGACGACCTTGAACGAGGCGCGACGGCCGTGGAGTACGCCCTGATGAGCTCACTCATCGCCGTGATCATCCTTGGCGCGGTCGGCGCCGTTGGCGGAGGGGTCCTGGGAATGTTCAACGCCGTCGTCTTGAACTGGCCCTAACCACCCCCGGACCCCGCGGCAGACCGGCCGCGGAGCCTTCGCATGCCCTCGCATCCCCGGCGCGGCATGCTATCGCGCTCCCGCACGCACTTCCGACACCCCCCGAGTAGGTCACACCCCTACTGGGGGTAGTGAGGATTCCTCAGGCGGAATAGCTTTCCTTCACCCGAGCCGCCGACCAGGCCGGCTCTTCACTAGAACGGACACCCGAAATGAAGTTCTACACGAAGGTCCAGGCGCTTCTGAACAGCATGCGCACCGAAGAAGAAGGCGCCACCGCCGTTGAGTACGGCCTGATGGTCTCGCTCATTGCCGTCATCATCATTGGCGCCGTTGGGGCGATTGGACTCGCCCTCCAGGGCACGTTCCAGGGCGTCGCCGACACCCTCTAACCGCTCAACTGAGTTCAAGAACGGCGGCGGCGACCGGGCCTCCGGAAGCCGCCGCCACACTCACCCCGCTCCTCTCACTGCTCTCCCCCACCGCTCTCCAGCCCACCCGAAGGGCCATTCAGATGATGCGTTTTCGCGATCGATGCAGCGAACGCGGCGCGGCAGCCGTTGAATTCGCGCTGATCCTCCCCGTGCTGGTCATGCTCGTGCTGGGGCTCGTCGAGTTCAGCCGCGTCTACAACGTGCAGATCTCGCTGAGCAACGCCGCTCGCGAAGGAGCCAGGAGCATGGCGATCCACAACAACGCTGGCACGGCCCGCACCGCGGCCATACTCGCGGCGCCGTCGGTCAACCCGACCGTGACCGCCGGCCAGATCGGCATCAGCCCCGGCACCTGTACCGCCGGCGGGGCCGTCACCGTGACCATCAACTACAACGTCGCGCTGATGACGGGCTTCTTCGGCGCCTCGATCCCCCTGACCGGAACTGGAGTATTCCGATGCAATGGTTGAACAAACGCCTGCGGGAGGATCGCGGCGCGACCGCGGTCATGCTCGGCATCATGCTGGTGCCCCTGATCGGCTCCCTGGCCATTGCCCTGGACGTCGGCGCTCTCTACGCCGAGCGTGCCCAGCTGCAGAACGGCGCGGACGCCGCGGCACTGGCGATCGCCCAGGACTGTGCCACGAACGACGTCTGCACGAACCCCGGCGGCCTCGCCGCCAGCTACACGAACGGCAACGCCAACGACGGCGCGGCCAACGTGCTCGCCCCAAGCTTTCCGAACGCCCACACCGTGGTCGTCAGCGACAGCACCCGGGTGGCCGGCTCGAATGCCGGCGCCATCAGCCACCCGTTCGCAGCATTGCTGGGGATCGACAACACAACGGTGCACGCCACCGCTACGGCGGAATGGGGCGGTCCCGGTTCTGCGGAGGTGCTGGCACTCGCCCTCTCCTGGTGCGAGTTCCAGGAGTCTTTGGCCGCAACCGGCCAGCACGTGACCATCCGAACCGACACGAACAAGCTCTGCAAGCACGCCCCGTCGACCGAGGTGATACCCGGCGGTTTCGGCTGGCTCGACAACCTCAGCGCCCCGTGCGAAGCGACCATCACCCTCAACGCCGCCGGGGAGCTCTGGCTGGGCAGCAACACCGGCGGCGACATCACGGGCGACTGCAAGGCGAAGCTGACCGCCCTCAAGGGCAAGACGGTGCTCATCCCCATCTTCGACCTGACCAAGGGCACGGGCGCCAACGCGGAGTACCGCATCTACGCCTTCGCGGGCTTCACGATCACCGGCTGGAACTTCCCTGCCTTCAAGGACCTGGACAAGTCCGCCCCGCTCTGCCCTCCGCCTCCGGCCGACCCGAAGGATTGCCCGAAGGGCAACAGCTGGCGGGGCATCCAGGGGGTCTTCACCGAGTGGGTCTCCGTCGAGGACGTCATCAGCCTCGGCGGCCCGCAGCTCAACGCGACAGCAGTAACACTCACCCAATAGGAGATGTCATGAAAACCCGACTCATTGGAGCCATTGTCGCGATCGTGCTCGCGCTGGCCGGCACCGTGGTGCTCACCGGATACGTGCGCGGCGCCGATGCCCGCGCGGCCGACGGCGCCCAGTTCGTGCCCGTCTACGTTGTCACCCAGGAGATACCCGAGGGCACGGCGGCCGCGGACATCACCGATTTCATCACCGTGAAGCAGCTCCCCGCGATTGCCGCCGTTCCGGATCGGGTCATGAAGCTCACGGCCCTGGCCGGAACCGTCGCGGACGCCACCCTGATGCCGGGTGAGCAGCTGATCGCCTCTCGCTGGGTCGACCCCGCCGACCTCGCCGCCCGCGGCGACGTCTCGCTGCCGGACGGCATGCAGGCCCTGACGATCGCCCTGCCCGTCGAACGGATCGTTGGCGGAACCGTCAAAGCCGGCGACACCGTCGGCATCGTGGTCGCGGCCACCGTGAAGGTCGGTGGATCCACCGAAGAGGTCTCGATGGCCAAGCAGGTCTTCCACAAGGTACTGGTGACAGCGGTGCACGAGGGAACCCAGACGCCCCCGGCGAAGGATGCGGAGACCACCTCCGAGCCGGTCGGCGAGGTCATGGTGACCCTGGCCCGCACCACTCCCGACATCGAGAAGATCGTCTGGGGACAGCAGTTCGGAGCGGTCTGGCTGACCATCGAGCCGAAGGAAGCCAGTGAGACGGGCTCGAAGGTCGTCCAGGCTGGAGACGTGTTCCAGTGAACCGCCTCCTCCTCATCGGGCACAGCCATCAATTCGAGGCCAGGGCCCACGCCCTCCTCGGCACTGGCATCGACCTGATGGCGAGGCGCTCGCAGCCTTTCGGCCCCCTCGCGGTGCTCGGCAGGCTGGGGGCGGCGGACCGACCGGATGTGGCCCTGATCGGGCCGCTCCTCTCGGACCAGCGCGCCTTCGAACTCTCCGCCGGGCTCTCCCGGCTCTTCCCCGGGGTGGGCATCGTCATGGCCAGGGCCGTCGCCGCAATCGGCGGCGGCGCCACCGCCGCAAGTCCGCACCAGCTCCCTTGGCCTGGCACCGGCAGGTCGAAGCTTTTCGCCCCCGTCCGTCGCCCGGACGCCCGACTGGAGTCCCCCATGGAACGCAGCATCCACTCCCCGGCAGAGACCGAACCCGACATCGGGGTCGACACCGCCCCGCAGGGCGCGCCCCGGCTCGAGCTGGTCCCCGAGCTCGAACCGGAAGCCGAACCCGGCCTCGACGGCGACCCGGAGTCCGGCATCGAATCCGACAACGAGCCCGACTCCGATTCGGGCGCCGCCGATGTTGGCGTGGCCGCCGGGCTGCCCGGCCATGTGATCGCCGTCGTCTCGGCCAAGGGCGGAGTCGGCAAGACGACGATCGCCACGAACCTGGCCGTCGGGCTGGCCAGGGACGCCCCGCTGGGAGTGGTGCTGGTCGACGCGGACGTGCAGTTCGGCGACGTGGCGACGGCCCTGTCCCTGGTCCCGTCCCACACGCTCCCCGATGTCGTCACGGGTGTGGTCCCGACCGACACCATGGTTCTCAAGACCTACCTCACCCCGCACCCGAGCGGCTTCTACGTTGTCTGCGGGGCCGACACGCCCGACGAGGGCGACCGCGTCACCGGAGACCAGCTGAGCATCCTGCTCAAGCAGCTAGCCGAGGTCTTCGCCTACGTCATCGTCGACACGGCACCGGGCCTCGGCGACCATGCCCTGGCTGCCCTCGAACTCGCCACCGACGCCGTCATGGTCTGCGACATGTCCGTGCCCAGCATTCGCGGGCTGCGCAAGGAGCTGGCCATCCTGGCCGGCATCGGCATCATGCCGGCCTCGCGCCATATCGTCCTGAACCTCGGCGACCGGGCCGGCGGTATGTCCGTTCGCGACGTGGAGGCAACAATCGGAGTGCCGGTCGACATCGCGATCAGGCGCTCCAACCTGATCGCAATCTCGACAAACCGGGGCCTCCCCCTTCTTACCGAGGGCAGCCGCGATCCGGCAACCAGGGCGCTGAACGCGCTGGTACATCGATTCGACCCGACCGCTTCACTGACGAGCGGTCGCCGACACCGAAGGGTAGTTGTGGCATGAGACTAAACGAGCGAGTCGATGCGGTGCGCCAGGGGCCCCAGCATCTCCTGGAGAAGCGGCCGTCGATGTTCACCAAGCCGAAACCGATCGACGAAATGTCGGTTTCCGCCGTCCGGGATCCGCTTCAAGACGCCGTGCCCGAGCGCGCGCCCGTCGTGAAGCCCGTGGCCAAGCCCGCGACTCCGCCCCCGGTCGACCCCCTCGCCGAGATCAAGGAGAGGGCGGCGCAGGAGCTGTTCGAGCGGATCGGGTCCCGGCTGAACGATTCGAGCCTCAGCGAAGAACAGCTGCACGCCTACGCGCGCACCGAGCTGAGCAACATCGTCTCGGCCGAGCAGGTGCCGCTGAGCGCAGAGGAACGGGCCAGGCTCATCCTGGAAATCGGCGCGGACGTCCTGGGCTACGGTCCCCTCGAGGTGATGCTCAAGGATGACGCCGTCACCGAGATCATGGTCAACGGCCATGAGCAGATCTTCGTCGAGCGCCACGGCCGGCTGAGCCTCAGCGAGGCCCGGTTCACGAGCGAAGCCCAGCTGCGCCGGGTGATCGAGCGGATCGTCTCCAAGGTGGGTCGCCGCATCGACGAATCGTCGCCCCTGGTCGACGCCCGGCTCGCCGACGGCTCGCGCGTCAACGCGATCATCCCGCCGCTGGCGGTCGACGGCTCGTCGCTGACGATCCGGAAATTCGCCCGGGAGCCGTTCACCGCGCATGACCTGATCGGGTTCGGCACCCTGAGCCCCGACATGGCCAGGGTGCTCGACGCCTGCGTCAAGGCCAGGCTGAACATCATCGTCTCTGGCGGCACTGGAACGGGCAAGACGACCCTGCTCAACGTGCTCTCCGCCTATATTCCGGAGGAGGAGCGCATCATCACCATTGAGGATGCGGTCGAGTTGCAGCTTCAGCAGGAACACGTCATCCGGCTCGAGTCTCGCCCCTCGAACATCGAGGGCAAGGGCGAGATCACCATCCGTGACCTGGTGCGCAACTCCCTCCGGATGCGCCCCGACCGCATCGTGATCGGTGAGTGCCGCGGCGGCGAGACCCTCGACATGCTGCAGGCCATGAACACCGGCCACGAGGGATCCATCTCGACGGTGCACTGCAACTCGCCGCGCGACGCGATCGCCCGGCTGGAAACCCTGGTGCTGATGGCCGGAATGGACATTCCCTTGCGCGCGATCCGCGAGCAGATCGCCTCCGCCGTCGACGTGATCGTGCAGATCACCCGGCTCAAGGACGGCACCCGTCGGGTCACCCACGTGACCGAGGTGCAGGGCATGGAGGGTGACGTCGTCACCCTGCAAGACGCCTTCATCTTCGACTACAGCGCCGGCGTCGACGACGACGGCCGATTCCTGGGCCACGCCGTCGCGACCGGAGTGCGGCCGCGCTTCGCGGACAAGTTCAAGGAAATGGGCATCGACCTCGCCGCCAGTGTCTTCCAGGCCGAACTCCACACAAAGGCAGCCCGATGAATCCCATGATCCTCTACGTCGGCATCGCGATCGGCCTGATCGCCCTGCTCGTCATCGTCTTCCTGGTGATCGCGCCGCCCCGGCCGCACATTCCCCTGGAACGGCGCCGCGCGCCCGGCGCCGTGGAGACGACCGCCCTGACCCGGATGACGGATCAGACCACCGCGGCGATCGACAAGGCCATCCGCCGTCGCGGCAAGGCGCCCTTCAGCGCCTCGGAACTGGAGCAGGCCAACATCCGCATGCAGCCCTCCGGCTTCGTGCTCCTGGTGGTCACCGCATCGATCATGCTGGCTCTCCTGGGCCTGCTGCTCGGCAGCGAGAACGGGTTGGGGGTGCCGCTCATGGTCACCCTGGCTGCCCTCGCGCCCATCGGCGCGAAGGTCACCCTGGCCATTCGCACCGCGGCACGGCGGGCGAAGTTCGCCGACCAGCTCGACGAGTCCCTCGGCCTGCTGGCCGGCGGGCTCCGGGCGGGGCACAGCCTGCTCCGCGCGGTCGACGCCGTCTCCCAGGAGACGGAATCGCCGACATCCGAAGAATTCGCCCGGGTCGTGAACGAGACCCGAATCGGTCGCGACCTGGGCGAAGCACTGGACACCACGGCTCAACGGATGCACAGCGATGATTTCCAGTGGGTCGCCCAGGCGATCGCCATCAACCGTGAGGTGGGCGGCAACCTGTCGCAGGTGCTCGACCGGGTGGGCCACACGATCCGGGAGCGCAACGAGATCCGCAGGCAGGTGAAGGCGCTGGCCGCCGAGGGCAAGATGTCCGCCTGGGTGCTCATCCTGCTGCCGATCGGCGTGTTCACTTTCCTGATACTGACCCAGCCGAACTATTTCAATGGCTTCTTCGACAGCGTCTGGGGCGTTGCCGCCCTGGCCCTCGCCCTCGTACTGCTCATCGTCGGCTCATTGTGGATGATGGCCGTCGTCAAGGTGAAGTTCTAGGAGGACCTCATGCCACCCACAGTCATTGCCATTCTCGCCTCCGTCGCCATTGCCGGCGGATTCGGCGCCCTCGTTGGGATACTCGTTGGCGGCCGGAGGACACAGCGAACCACGGATACCTCGCCCACCGGGGGGCAAACGGTCACCTCGCGTCCCGTTTCTCCCGGCGTCACACTCGGCACGACGATGCGCGACATTGCACCGAAGGGCTACATCGGCATGCTCGACCGCCAGGTGGTGCTCGCGGGGCGCCCGCCTGCCTGGACTGTCGACAGGATACTGATGGCCAAGCCAGTGCTGGCCATCGTCGCACTCCTGGTTTCCTGGTGGTGGATCAGTGGCGATCCTGTCCTGCCACGCTTCGCCCTCGGTGCCTTCGTCGTCACGCTGTCCTTCTTCGTGCCCGACCTCCTCATCTACAGCAGGGCGCTGGAACGGCAGGAGAAGATCCAGAACGCCCTCGCCGACACGCTGGACCAGATGACCATCGCCGTGGAAGCCGGTCTCGGATTCGAGTCGGCCATGGCCAAGGCCGCCACGAACGGCAAGGGTCCCCTGGCCGAAGAGTTCATTCGCACGCTGCAGGACATGAGCATCGGCCGGGCGCGCAAGGACGCCTATGAGTCCTTCAGCGAGCGCACCTCGTCGCCGGACCTGCGGCGCTTCACGCGCTCGATCATCCAGGCGGACGCCTACGGCCTCGCGATTGCCGATGTCCTCCGCATCCAGGCCGCCGAGATGCGCCTGCGCCGCCGCCAGAGGGCCGAAGAGAAGGCTATGAAGGTTCCGGTCAAGGTTCTCTTCCCGCTCGTGTTCTGCATCCTGCCGGTGCTGTTCATCGTGCTGCTCACGCCGGCCGTGCTCGGGATCATCAAGGCGTTCTCGTAGCCGAACTCGCAGCTGGAGGAGGCCCCTCCCCTGACTTGCGGACAAAGTACCTTCAATTGCAGAACGAAGGTACTTTCTCCGCGACTCAGTCCCGAAGACGAAGATGAGAAGGCGATAGGCAGAAGGCCCGGGCCGCAATGCGGGCCGGGCCTTCTGCGAGTGGTGCACCCCCCCGGACTTGAACCGGGAACCCACTGATTAAGAGTCAGTTGCTCTGCCAATTGAGCTAGAGGTGCATACTTTCGGTTCGGGCTGTAACCCGAACCGAAGACCAACAATAACACCACGAACGCGCAGTTCGCCAATCGAGGGCGCGTTCGGGTGAGTCGCCCCGGATTACTATCCTTGGGAGCGTGACCGAACCCCTGAACCCCTCGCTCGATGACGACCTCGCCCTGGCCCTCGAGCTCGCCGACCGGGCCGACGCCATCTCCCGGGAGCGCTTCCACGCCCTCGACCTGGTGATCACGACGAAGCCGGATCGCACCCCGGTGACGGATGCCGACCAGGCCGTCGAGCGCGCCATTCGCGCCGGTCTCGCCGAACGCCGGCCGGGCGACGGCATCCTCGGCGAGGAGTACGGCGCCGAGGGGTCCGGCTCCAGGCAGTGGATCATCGACCCGATCGACGGCACCGCCGGCTTCCTGCGCGGAATCCCGATCTGGGCGACCCTCATCGCCCTGGCGGTCGACGGCGTCCCGGTCGTCGGGGTCGTCAGCGCCCCCGCCCTCGGCAAGCGGTGGTGGGCGCGCACGGGCGGCGGCGCCTGGATGCTCGACGAGCGCACTCCCACTGCCGCGCCGGAGCGCCTCCGGGTCTCCGGGGTGTCGACGCTCGACGACGCGTCACTCAGCTACAACAGCATCCAGCAGTGGGACTCGGCCGGACGGCTCGACTCCCTCATCGCCCTCTCCCGCCGAGTCTGGCGCACGCGCGCGTACGGCGACATGTGGTCGTACATGCTGCTCGCCGAGGGGCACCTCGACATCGCCGGCGAGTTCGACCTGCAGCCCTACGACATGGCCGCGCTCGTGCCGATCGTGCAGGAAGCAGGCGGGCGGTTCACCTCGGTCGACGGGCGGGACGGCCCCTGGCACGGCAGCGCCCTGGCCACCAACGGCGTGCTGCACGAGGCCGCACTCGAGGTGCTGAAGGCGGCGGAGCCGGGGCGCCCCAGCCTTTAGCAGCGTTCACCTCTACGCTGTATCCATGAGGATCAATGCTTTCTCCGATGTGTGCCTGCGCATCATCATGCTCCTCTCCGCCACGCCCGCGTCCGAGCTGGAGACCACCCGGGCCATCGCCCGGCAGGTCGGCACACCGTACAACCACGTCAGCAAGGCCATCATCAGGCTTCGGGAGTTGGGCCTGATCGAGGCCGTGCGCGGACGCTCTGGCGGAGTGCGGATCAGCGACGCGGGACGCCTGGCCACGGTCGGCTGGGTCCTGCGCCAGCTCGACAGCCGCGTCGATCTCGCGGACTGCGAAACTCCGGACGGCGTATGCCCGCTCATCGACGGCTGCGGCCTGCGCGCTGCCCTGCGACGCGCCCGGGAAGCCTTCTACGCCGCACTCGACGACATCGTGATTTCCGAGCTCCCCCGGAACCGGTCAAACCAGCCGGTATCCCTGACCCTGGGCCTCCGCCCGCCGGACTGAGCGCCTCCTTCTCCCCCGCCCGGAAGGGCTGTGAACGGGCGCTCGTCCATAAATAAGTATTTGAAATGCTACTTTAGGAGGACACCCCAGAAACAAAGGAGACAGCATGCTCTCGACCCAGTCCCTCCCCCTCATCGAAGCCACTCTTCCCTTGGTCGGTGAGCGCATGCCCGCAATCGCGAAGAACTTCTACCGCCGGATGTTCGCCGCTCACCCCGAACTTTTCGACGGGCTTTTCAGCCGCTCCAACCAGAAGAACGGCTCGCAGCAGCAGGCACTGGCCGGCAGCATCGCGGTCTTCGCCACACACCTGGTCAGCAACCCGGACACCACGCCGGAAGCCATGCTGTCCCGCATCGCCCACAAGCACGTCTCCCTGGACATCCAGCCGGAGCAGTACGACGTCGTCTACAAGTACCTCTTCGAGGCCATCGCCGACGAACTCAGTGACGTCATCACGGCGGAAATCGCCGGCGCCTGGACCGAGGTCTACTGGCTCATGGCCCACGCCCTGATCAAGCTCGAAATGGGCCTGTACACCGGAGCCGCCAACGACAAGCCGCTGGCGCCGTGGCGCGTCATCGGCAAGGAGCCGGCCGGGACCGACGCGCTGACCTTCACTCTCGAACCGGCCGACGACACGCCGGTCTCGCCCGCCCTGCCCGGCCAGTACGTGAGCGTCACCGTGGGGATGCCCGACGGCATCCGCCAGGTGCGCCAGTACTCGCTCTCGGCCGGAACGGCCACCACCCGCGTCTTCACGACGAAGCTGGACGCCGACGGCGAGGTTTCCCCTGCCCTGCACCGAGACGTGCAGATCGGCGACACGCTGATCCTGTCCAACCCGTGCGGCGACATCACCCTGATCGAGGGCGACAGCCCGCTGATCCTGGCCTCGGCCGGCATCGGCTGCACCCCGAGCGCCTCGATCCTGCGCTCGCTCGTGGAGAGCGATTCCAAGCGCGAGGTCATCGTGCTGCACGCCGAGAGCACCCTCGAGCGCTGGGCCCTGCGGGACCAGATGAACGAGGATGTCGCCCTCCTCGAGGCGGCGGAGCTGGAACTCTGGCTCGAGATCCCGAGCGAGGGCGCCCACGACGGCTTCATGTCCCTGGACGGCGTGACGATCCCCGAGAACGCGTCGGTCTACCTCTGCGGCCCGCTGCCGTTCATGCGCAGCCTCCGCTCGCAGGCGCTCAAGTCCGGCGTGCCGGCCGAGCGCATCCACTACGAGATCTTCGGCCCGGACCTCTGGCTCGCCGGCGCGGGCGTCTAGCTCGTCACATTTCCACCAACGGGGTCAGGCGTTTCTGCGCCTGACCCGTTCCGCGTATCAGGGCTCACTGTCCCATTCGGTGCCTTCGAGGTCACCCCTCAGTGTTCCCGTGGTTTCATCGACCGCCTCCCCCACCGTGGCCGCGAACCGCTCGGGGGGAAACCGGCCGCTCAGCCCGTAATCCCGCAGATGGTCTTTCACAGGGCCTTTCATCTCGGCGAAGATCAGGGTGATCCCGCGAGAGGCGAGGAAATCGTCGAGTTCGAGCAGTTCGTCGATGGCGGTCGTGTCGATGTCGGTGATGGGCTCGGCCGCGAGGATGACCGTGTGCAGGTCGCGGCCTGCCGCCGCGACCGTGGCACGCACGTAATTGTCGAAGATCCCCCCGTTGGCGAAGAAGAGCGGCGCGTCAAAGCGCACGATGACGATGCCGGGCAGCCGCTCACCCTCCGGGTGCCGCGAGAGGTCGTGGTAGCCGCGGCGGCCCCGAATCCGACCGAGCTCGGCCCGGTACGGCCGCCAGGCGTACGCGACGAACGCTCCGAGCGACAGGATGATCGCCACACCGATGCCCTCGATCACACCGACAACCAGAACGCCGAGGAAGGCCGCGAGCGACAGCGCCGCGTCGATTTTGTTCATGCGCACGAGCGCAAAGAAACCCGTGACGTCGATCAGCCCGGCAGCGGCGACCATGACGACCGCGGCGATGCTGGCCGATGGCAGGTAGTCGGTGAGACCGGGGGCGAGCAGGATGAATACGACGAGGAGCAGTGCCCCGACGATACCGGTGAGTTGCGTCCGCGCCCCGGCGCTCTCCGCGACGGGGGTGCGCGAGGAGGACGCCGAGATGGGGAAGCCGCCGAGCAGTCCGCCCGCGATGTTCGACACTCCGATCGCCGCCATTTCCTGGCTGCCGTCGACGTTTTCACCGCGGCGGGCGGCAAACGTGCGCGACAGGACGGCGGTGTCGGCAAAGGCGATGAGGGCGATACCGAGGGCGGGGACAACCAGCGCGCCGACATCCGCCCAGCGCAGACCGCCGAGCGCGGGCGCCGGGAGCCCCTGGGGAAGGGCCCCGACGACGGGCAGCGCCTCCTGCAGCCCGAACGCGGCGGTGAACGCGGTCGCGAGCACGACAGCGGCGAGAACCCCTGGGATCCGTGTCTTTGCCCAGGAAAGCACGAGGATGACGGCCAGTGAACCCAGGCCGAACAACAGCGCGGTCGTGTTGACCTGGCCGCCGGCGATGCCGGACACGATGGCGGCGGCGTCCTTGAACGGCGACTCCGACGAGATGGAGAAACCGAAGAACGTCGGCAGCTGCGAGACGATTACCAGCAGTCCGAGCGCGTTGAGGTAGCCAACCCGAATGGGCTTGGAGAGCAGGTCGGTCACGAACCCGAGGCGCAGGACGCCACCCAGCGCAAGAATCAGCCCGACCATTATCCCCAGCAGCCCGGCGAGCGCGACAGCGCGCACGTTATCGCCGAGGGCCAGGGGCAGGATGGCGGCCGCGATGATCGGCGCCAACGCCGAATCCGGGCCGAGCACCAGGATTCGCGATGGCCCGAACAGGGCATAGGCGAGCAAGGGGATGATCGTGGCGTACAGACCCGTCTCCGGCGGGAGCCCGGCGACCTCGGCGTAGCCGATGCCGACCGGGATAAGCAGCGCAGTTAGTACGACTCCCGCGCGGAGGTCGGGAAGCAACCACGCGCGCCGGTAGCGGAGCGCCGTGTCGATTCCCGGCACTGATTTCCGCAGCCAATTGGCAGTCATGCAGTTCGTTCCACGGCCCTATTTTGGCGCATCGGGTCAGCCGCGAATACAGAAACGTCATCCCGTTGTTCATCTGGAGTTACGCCGAAGACTGTCTGTGAGTTTGCCGAGACTTCTAGCCTCCAGAGTGATGATAAAAAAATACGCAGGACCACTTGGAATACTCGCATTCGCCCTGGTTGGCGGGATCGCCGCCGCGGCAATCGTCCCCACTATCGCTGGCCCCCATCCGGACGGCACGGCAACCACTCCCGTCGGCCAGCGGGTCACCCCCGCCGGCCTGCAAACCCGGCTGGGCGATCTGCCCCTGAACTCCGCACTCTCCCCCGACGGCAAGAAACTCCTCGTGACCAACAACGGCCAGGGCACGCAGTCCCTGCAACTTGTGAATACCGCCAACCACAAGGTCGATCAGACGCTCAAGTACACCTCCCCGGAATCGCTCTACATGGGCCTGGCCTGGAGCGCCGACGGCACCCACGCTTATGCCAGTGCGGCCGCAAACTCGAAGATCCGAACGTACTCGTATAGCGCGGGGAAGCTCACGGAGGGCCCGGCCATCCAGCTACCCACCAAGAACCCGGATGGGCTGGCGCTAACCCTGTTCCCGGCGGGACTTGCCCTGACCCCGGACGGAAAGCGACTCGTCGTCGCAGATCAACTGGCCGACGCCGTGTCGGTGGTCGATCTTGCGACCGGCACCGTCAGCACGACCTCGGTCGGCCACCGTCCCCTCTCGGTCGCCGTGTCCCCGGACGGCCGAACGGCCTACGTAACGAACCAGGGCGCCAAGACCGTGTCCGTTGTGAACATCACGGCCGCCGCTCCCACGGTTACCGGCACGCTCGAAGTTGGGCTGCACCCGAACAAGTCGGTGCTGTCCAGGGACGGCAAGACGCTCTACGTGGCCAACGGCGACGCCGACTCTGTGTCGGTAGTGGACCTCGAGGCGGGCACGTCATCGCCGATCGGCCTGGCGCCGTACAAGAACGCGCCGATCGGCTCGAATCCGACCGGTCTGGCGCTGGACGACCAGGGCGGTCGCCTGTTTGTGAGCAATTCAGGCAATAACGACGTCGCAGTGATCAGTCTCGCCACCCGCACGGTCACGGGAGTCGTGCCGGTGGGCTGGTACCCCACCTCGCTGGCCTTCGCCGGCGGCAGTCTGCACGTCACGAACGCCAAGGGACTCGGCGCCGGTCCGAACAACGGACCAGGTCACCCCAACCCCGAATCCACGACCGGGACAGCCGAGAACCAGTACAGCGGGTCCATGATTGTCGGCACACTCAGCAGTTTCGCCGTTCCCACCGGGGACAAGCTGCAGCGGGCCACCGCGCAGGTTGCAAGCAACAACCGGTCGAGCACCGCCTCGGGAGAGGTGATCCCCCGCCGGCCCGGTCAGGCGAGTCCGATAAAGCACGTGATCTACATCGTCAAGGAGAACCGCACCTACGACCAGGTACTCGGGAGTCTTGGCCGCGGCAACGGCGATCCCTCGCTGAACCTCTTCGGCGATGAATCCGCGCCGAACTTCCGCCGCCTCTCGAAGCAGTTCACTACCATCGACAATTTCTACGCGGACGCCGAGGTGAGCGCCAACGGCTGGAACTGGGTGGCATCGGCGAACTCGAATCCGTACGCGGAGCAGATGTGGCCGGCGAACTACTCCGGCCGCAAGGCTCCGTACCCGAGCGAGAACGCCGCCCCGGAAAACGCGGCGCAGGAACCGGACAACACGTACGTGTGGCAGCGCCTGGCGAAGGCTGGCGTGAGTTTCCGCAACTACGGCTTCTTCGTCAGCAATACCGGTGGCTCATTCACCGCACCCGACCCGGTGCTCGACGCCCAGACGGACCACGACTATCACGGCTACGACCTCAACTGCCCTGATTCCTCCGACACATTCACGCCGCTGAAGGCCGACTGTGGAACCCCGCGGGTGGACGAGTGGACCAAGGACTTCACGGCGAATGTGGCGTCCGGCACGGTTCCTTCCGTGCAGTTCGTCCGGCTGCCGAACGACCACACGCAGGCCACCAGGGCAGGGAAACCGACTCCGAAGGCATACGTCGCGGACAACGATTTCGCCCTGGGCCAGTTGGTCGACACCGTCTCCCACTCCAAGATCTGGAAGGACACGGCGATCTTCGTGACCGAGGATGACGCGCAGAATGGCCCAGACCACGTCGATGCGCACCGGACCCTGGCCCTGGCGATCAGCCCATACACGCAGACAGGCAAGGTCGATTCAACGTTCTACAGCACGGCGTCCATGGTTCGCACGATAGGGCTGCTCGCCGGCATTGCGCCGCTGACTCAGTTCGACGCGTTTGCAACGCCGATGAGTGCCTCGTTCACCAGCACGCCAAATGAATCTTCCTATTCCGTGGTGCGTCCCCCGTACGACATGACAACGGTGAATGGCGCCAACGCCCCGCTGGCGACGGAGGTGGAGAGCCAAAACACGACCACCGAGGACAAGATCGACGAGCAGCTCTACAACCAGGCCATCTGGAAATCCGTTCGAGGTGACAAGTCGGCCATGCCGGTCCCCCAGCACCATGTCATCGGCTCGGGCTCGGTATCCAGGCCCGGCGACGCCGACGGCGACGGCCAGTAGGGGCCTCGTGAACAGAGAGGGTTAGAACGGAGAGGGCCCGGGATCTCAATGATCCCGGGCCCTCTCTCAACTGCGTGTGACAGCCCACCGATGGTGGAGATGCGGGGAATTGAACCCCGGTCCACTGCTGTGGTCATATGCCTTCTACGGGTGTATCCAGTGAAGTCGTTTTACTCGGCCCCGGAATTTGCCACTGGCATCTATTCCGACGAGCCCAGCCCTCGTTTAAGTCCCCCTACACCCCGCGGCTCAATGTAGAAGCAATCTCTCTAAATGGCGTCAGGATCCGGGTAGAGAGCATTCCCGGTCTGGCGGACTTCGTTAGTGCTTTCGCTTAGGCAGCGAGAGCGAAGTCAGTGCGCTTTGAATTGGCACTTATTGTTTTGCAGAGATCGTTTACGAGATAACCCTGCATCCTCGACCCGCTTCTCACAATTGCGCAAACAATGTCGAAACCGATCATCCCCATGGTTCCCCTGTTCCGTCGGCTGGCCGTCGGCACGGGAGTGGGTGACTGTCACACGCTGTTGAGTTTCCAAATTCGAACCCGGAACCTTTCGGCCCGGATGCGACCTTCACTGTACAACACAAGTGTGTGCGGATCTATTTCCGCTCCTTCGCGGAGAAGTCAGTCGCCGAGGTTCCGGCGTGCGGAGATGGCCCGGTCGGACTCGCGCTTGTCCTGGCGTTCCCGCAGGGCCTGGCGCTTGTCGTACTCCTTCTTGCCCTTGGCGACGGCGATTTCCACCTTCGCCCGGCCATCCTTGAAGTAGATCTTGAGCGGGACGAGCGTGTAGCCGCCCTCTTTGGTTTTGTGGCTGATCTTGATGATCTCCTGCTTGTGCAGCAGGAGCTTGCGCTTGCGCCGGGGAGGGTGATTCGTCCAGCTGCCGCCGGTGTACTCCGGGATGTGCACGGCGTCGAGCCAGGCCTCGCCGGACTCGATGAACGCGTAGCCGTCGACGAGCGACGCACGGCCGGCGCGGAGGGACTTGACCTCGGTGCCGCTGAGGACCATCCCGGCCTCGAAGGTGTCCTCGATCAGATAGTCGTGGCGCGCCTTGCGGTTGGTCGCTACGACCTTCTCGCCACTTTCCCTGGGCACGACGCACTCCTCGATCGGTTCTGGGCGCCGGGCGGAAGCCCGGCAGCCCATCAGTCTAGCCTGAGCGCCGGGTCAGACCTTGAGGTAACGGGTGATGGCGAAGTTTGCGGAGAACGCGGCCAGCACCGCGCCGACGACAAGCAGGATCGGCAGCACCACCAGCGCGTCATCGATACCCACCAGCGAGAAGCCCTTGAGCCTCGCGCCCAGGTAGCCCTGCACGAACCAGTTCACGATCGCCACGATCGCGCCCCCGGCCAGCAACGACCCGAGCAGGGCGGCGAAGACGCCCTCCAGGATGAACGGCGTCTGGATGAACCGGTTCGACGCGCCGACCAGGCGCATGATCCCGAGCTCCCGCCTGCGCGAGAAGGCGGAGAGGCGGATCGTCGTGGCAATCAGGAGAGCCGCCGCCACGAGCATGAGCGCGGCGATGCCGATCGCCGTGTAGCTGGCCGTGTTGAGCACGGAGAAGATCTGGTCCAGGTATTTACGCTGGTCCGCGACGTTCTCGACGCCGGCCACGCCGGACAGGCTTTCCACGAGGACGTCTGACTGCGCCGGGTCCTTCAGGTTCACCCAGAAGGTCTGGTTGAGCTGGTCGGCCGTGACGTACTCGGCCACCGGGTTCCCGGCGAACTGCTTCTTGAAGTTCTCGAAGGCCTGTTCGTGGGTCTCGAAGTAGTACTTGTCGACGAACGGCGAGAGGGTGGGCGACTCGAGCTGCGCCGTGACGGCGTCGATCTGTTCCTTGGTCGCTTCTCCCGCGACGCAGGTGTCGCCGGGCGAGATGGCCGTGCACATGTAGATGCCGACCTGGGCCTTTTCGTACCAGAAGTTCTTCATCTGGCCGACTTGCATCTGCATGAGGATTGCCGCGCCAACGAAGGTGAGCGAAATGAAGGTCACGAGCACGACCGAGACGACCATCGACGCGTTGCGCCGCAGGCCGTGGGCCGCCTCGGAGAGCACCAGTGCGAGCCTCATCGGGTCGGCCCCACGTTCTGCTCACCGGTCGGATCGGGTTTCTCGCCGGGGGCTCGCAGCCCGAGCTTCTCGGCGAGCGTGAGCTGCTCAGGAGCGTCGTGCTGGGTCACCGGGATCACCGGCCGGGTCATCGCGCCGGCGTCCGCCGCCTCGGCGTCGGTCGGCTGGGCGTCGGTCGGCTCGGGCGGGTCGACGTGCGGAACGGGCATCCCGGTGTCGCGGGCCGTCGCCGCGATGGTCGCCGGCTCGTGGGCCGCGGCAACGCGGGCCGGGTCCGAACGGGGCACCGCGGCGGGGGGGAAGGTCAGGGGCTGGGACGAGGTCGGGGTCGAGGCCGGCGTGTCGGCCGCTGCGGGCCGCGGCTGTTCCGCCGGCTGGACGGACTCGCGAGCGCTCTCCGGTGCGGCCGCGGCCGCCGCGATGCCGCGCGCGGGCGCAGGGGCGGCGGGT
>NZ_SOEZ01000069.1 GCF_004402215.1 Cryobacterium tagatosivorans | reverse complement strand
GTCGTCCGCGGCCGGCGCCTCGGCGCGCTCCGGTCCGCCGTGCTGGCGGCCGGCCTGGCCGCGGCGCTGGTCGCCGGCCTCAGCGGATGCTCGTCCAGCGCCAACGCGCAGGCGCCGGCCGGCGGTCCCGCCGCCGAACTCCGCCTCGGCTACTTCGACAACGTCACCCACGCCCCGGCCCTCGTCGGCCTGGAGAAGGGACTCCTGCAGGATGCCCTCGGCGACACCGAGCTCACCGCCCAGGCCTTCGCCGCCGGTCCCGCGGTCATCGAAGCGCTCAGCGCCGGCGCGATCGACGCCGCCTACATCGGCCCCAACCCTGCCGTGAACAGCTTCGTGCAGAGCGCAGGGGCCTCGGTGCGCATCGTCGCAGGGGCCGCCAGCGGCGGAGCGTCCCTCGTCGTGCGGCCCGGTATCGACGGGCCGGCCGACCTCGCCGGCACGACCATCGCCACCCCGCAACTGGGCAACACCCAGGACGTGGCCCTGCGCCACTGGCTGGCCGGGCAGGGCTTCGAGACGAACACCGCCGGCGGCGGCGATGTGCGCATCACCCCCACCGAGAATGCCCAGACGCTCGCCCTGTTCCAGGGCGGGGAGATCGACGGCGCCTGGCTCCCGGAGCCGTGGGTGTCCCGCCTGGTGCTCGAGGCCGGCGCGGAGGTCCTCGTCGACGAGGCGTCCCTCTGGCCCGGGGGCGCCTTCCCCACCACCGTGCTGCTCGTGCGGAGCGAGTTCCTCGACGACCACCCGGAGAGCGTTCGGGCGCTGATCGCGGGCCACACGGCATCCGTCGGCTGGCTGACCGCACACCAGGAGGAGGCCGCCGTCGTGATCAACACGCGCCTGGCCGACGATACGGGCAAGGCCCTGCCGGATGCCGTGCTGGCACGCGCCCTGGGCTCGGTGCGGTTCACCACCGACCCGCTCGCCGGGACGTTCGAGACGCTGCTGGACGCCGGCGTCGACGCCGGCACCTCGAAGCCGGGCGACCTGAACGGGCTCTTCGACCTGTCCCTGCTGAACGACGTGCTCGCCGAACAGGGCGAAGACCCGGTCTCGGCCGGCGGACTCGGGACGGACTAGACCATGACCGCGCAGGGCATCACGACGGCCGCGTCGCAGCAGCCCGACCGGCACGCCGCACGCGCCTCGGCAGCGCCCGCCATCCGCATCGACGGGCTGAGCAAGCGCTTCGGCGCCGACGGGCCGCTCGTGCTCGAGGACGTGAGCGTCCGGATCGAACCAGGCGAGTTCGTCTGCCTCCTCGGCGCGTCGGGCTGCGGCAAGTCGACGCTGCTGAACATCATCGCGGGCCTCGAACTGCCCAGCTCCGGCACCGTCACCGTGGCCAGCGGCAACGCGGCAGTCATGTTCCAGGATGCCGCGCTCTTCCCCTGGCTGACCGCCGGCCGGAACATCGAGCTGGCGCTCAAACTGCGCGGGGTGCCGCGGGAGAAACGACGCGGGCAGGCCCTCGAGCTGCTCGACGTCGTCAACCTCGCGGATGCCGCACGCAAGCGCCCGCACGAGCTGTCCGGCGGCATGCGGCAACGCGTCGCCCTCGCCCGGTCGCTCGCGCAGGACCGCAAGGTGCTCCTGATGGACGAACCCTTCGCGGCGCTCGACGCCATCACACGCGACCTGCTGCACGAGGAGCTCGAGCGGGTGTGGCGCGAAACCGGCCGCACGATCGTCTTCGTCACCCACAACGTGCGCGAAGCCGCCCGGCTCGGCCAGCGCGTGCTGCTGATGTCGTCCCGGCCGGGGCGCATCGCCAACGAGTGGCGGCTCGCCGACGACGGTCCCCGCCGGATCGAATCCCCCGAAGTGTCACGCCTGTCGATCGAAATCACCGAGCAGCTCCGAAGGGAGATCCGCCGCAATGCCGCCTGACACCACCCTCGCCCCGGCCGACGCCCGACCGGCGGACGACCTGCGCACCCTCGAGTCGGGGCTCGACGCCCTGCAGACCAACGCCGTGCCGGAGAAGAGCCGCTGGCGGAACATCCTCGACGGCGTGTTGCCGCCGGTGCTGCTGCTGATCGCCCTCGTCGGCGTGTGGCAGCTCTACGTCACCATCGCCCGGCCGCGCCCCGACCTCGTGCCCGGGCCGCTGGACGTGCTCGGCGCGATCATCGACCAGTGGGGCGACGGCCGGCTGCAGCTCGCGGTGCTCACCAGCCTCGAACGCGGCGGCATCGGCTTCCTCATCGCCATCGCCGTCGGTACTCCGCTCGGACTGCTGCTGGCCGAGTGCCGCCCCCTGCGCCTCGCGCTCGGCCCGCTGCTCTCCGGCCTGCAGGTGCTCCCCTCCGTGGCCTGGGTGCCCGCGGCGATCATCTGGTTCGGCCTCTCCGACGCCACCGTCTACTTCGTCGTGCTGATGGGCGCCGTGCCGTCGATCGCGAACGGGCTCGTCTCCGGCATCGACCAGGTGCCGCCGCAGCTTCGCCGCGTGGGGACCGTGCTCGGCGCCGGCCGCATCCAGCTGGCCACCCTCGTGGTGCTGCCCGCCGCGCTACCCGGCTACTTCTCCGGGCTCAAGCAGGGCTGGGCCTTCTCCTGGCGGTCGCTCATGGCCGCCGAGATCATCGCGATGGGCGGCACGATCGGCTTCGGACTGGGCTCGATGCTGCAGCAGAGCCGCGAGCTGGCCGACCTGGCCAGCGTGCTCGCGACGATCCTGCTCATCCTCGGCGTCGGCATCCTCGTCGAACTGAGCATCTTCGCCCCCATCGAACGGAGGCTGCTGCGGCGCCGCGGACTCACCCCCGGAGGAATCCGATGACCGGCGCCCTGCCCGACGACACCACGCTCTACCCGCTCGGCCTGCGCCTGGCCGGCCGGGCCGTCACCGTCGTCGGCGGCGGTCCCGTGGCCGCCCGCCGCGCCTCCGGCCTGGTGCAGGCCGGCGCGATCGTCACCGTCATCTCCCCCGAGGCCGGAGCGGAACTGCGCTCCCTCGTGCAGACGGGCGCCGTCACCTGGCGGGCCCGCGCCTACGCCCCCGGCGACCTCGACGGCGCCTGGCTCGCACACACAGCCACCGGCATCCCGGAGGTCGACGCGCAGGTCGCGGCCGACGCCGACGCCGCCCGGCTGTGGTGCGTCGCCGCCTCCGACCACCGGAGCTCTGCGGCCTGGGTGCCCGCCGTCGCCCGGCGGGACGACGTCACCGTCGCCGTCTCGGCCGGCGGGGATCCCCGCCGGGCCATGGCGCTGCGGGATGCGATCGCCACCGCCCTCGACGCCGGCTCGCTCCCGCTTCGGCACCACCGCCGCGCCGAGGGACCCGGCACCGTGCACCTCGTCGGCGGCGGGCCCGGCGACCCCGGCCTGATCACCGTGCGCGGGCGCCGCCTGCTGGCCGAGGCCGACGTCGTCATCGCCGATCGCCTGGGCCCGCGCTCGCTCCTCGGCGAACTCTCCGCCCAGGTGCTCGTCATCGACGTCGGCAAGCTCCCCGGCCACCACCCGGTGCCGCAGCACGAGATCAACGCGCTCCTGGTCGAACACGCCCTGGCCGGGGCACGGGTCGTGCGGCTCAAGGGTGGCGACCCGTTCGTGCTCGGACGCGGCGGCGAGGAAGCCGAATACTGCCGCAGGCACGGGGTCACGGCCGAGATCGTGCCCGGCGTGACCAGCGCCATCTCGGTGCCGGCGGCCGCGGGCATCCCGGTCACCCACCGCGGCGTCGCGAACGGCTTCACGGTCGTCACCGGCCACGAGCAGATCGCCGGACTCCCCGGCGGCGGCGACCACACCGTCGTCCTGCTGATGGGCGTCAGCGCCCTCGCCGGGTCGGCCGGGGCCCTGGCCGCCGGCTCCCGCGGAGCCGGATGCCCCGTCGCGATCATCGAGGACGGCTACGGCCCGAACCAGCGCGTGACCATCGGAACGCTCGACACGATCGCCGCCCAGGCGGAGGCCAGGGGCGTCCGCTCGCCGGCCGTCATCGTCGTCGGCGACGTCGTCACCCTCAGCCCGTACGCGGAGCCCGGGCCGCTGCGCGCCTCGCCCGGGCTCGACGCCCTCGCCCAGCACACTCTCATTCCTGACACCCTCGCACCCCGAAAGGCCCTCACATGACCCGGACGCCCGCTGCCCCCAACGAGCACGCGCCCCAGCAACAGGACGCGCACCTGCGCGTCGCCATCATCGGTGCGGGGCCGGCCGGCATCTACGCCGGCAACATCCTCGGCAAGGCCGTGCGGGACACGGGCGGCGAGGTGGGCATCGACCTGTTCGACTCCCTGCCGGCGCCCTACGGCCTCATCCGCTACGGCGTCGCCCCCGACCACCCGCGGATCAAGGGCATCGTGAAATCCCTGCACGAGATGCTCGACACCGGGAACATCCGCTTCCTCGGCAACGTCGCATACGGGGTCGACCTGGACCTGGCCGACCTGCGCGCGCACTACCACGCCGTCATCTTCGCGACCGGGGCCATCCGCGACGCCGCCCTCGCCGTCCCCGGCGTCGACCTGCCCGGTTCCTACGGCGCGGCGGACTTCGTCTCCTGGTACGACGGGCACCCGGATGCCCCGCGCGACTGGCCGCTCGACGCGACCGACATCGCCGTGATCGGCAACGGCAACGTGGCCCTCGACGTCGCCCGCATGCTCGCCAAACACGCGGACGACCTGCTTCCGACCGACATTCCGGCCGGGGTGCACGCCGGGCTGGCCGGCTCCCCCGTCACCGATGTGCACGTGTTCGGCCGCCGCGGCCCCGCGCAGGTGAAGTTCACCCCGATCGAGCTGCGCGAACTCGCCGACGTCCCGGACGTCGACGTGATCGTCTACCCGGAGGACTTCGACGACGACGAACTCGCCCGCCAGCTCGTCGGCGCGAACAACCAGGTCAAGGTGATGACCCGCACCCTGACCGGCTGGCTGGCGAAGGAGCCCACGGGAGCCTCCCGCCGGCTGCACCTGCACTTCCACCACTCCCCGGTCGAGGTCTACGGCGACGGGCGGGTCGAGGGGATGCGCTTCGAGCGCACCGAACCGATCCCCACCGATGCCGGCGGTGACGGCGGCGTGCGCGGCACCGGCGACATCCGGGACTTCCCCCTGCAGGCCGTCTACCGGGCGGTCGGCTACCTCGGCAGCGCCCTGCCCGAGGTGCCGTTCGACGAGGCGCGCGGCGTCATCCCCAACGACGGCGGCCGGGTGCTCGACGCGGCCGGAGACCCGATCCACGGGCTCTACGCCACCGGCTGGATCAAGCGCGGGCCGGTCGGGCTGATCGGCCACACCAAGGGCGACGCCCTGGAGACGATCGGCCGGCTCGTCGACGACGCCGGCCTCCTGGCCGACCCGGCCGTCGACGATCCGGATGCCGTTCTCACGCTGCTCGAGGACCGCGGCGTGCGCTTCACCACCTGGCCGGGCTGGCTCGCCCTGGACGCCCACGAACGGGAGCTCGGCGCCGCCGACACCTCGCCGGTCGCCCGCGAGCGGGTCAAGGTTGTGGAGCGGGGCGAGCAGGTCGAGGTCTCCCGCACCGGCAGCCTGGTCGAGTCATGACCTACGTCATCGCGCTGCCCTGCGTCGACGTCAAGGACCGCGCCTGTGTGGACGAGTGCCCCGTCGACTGCATCTACGAGGGAGAGCGGTCGCTCTACATCCAGCCGGACGAGTGCGTCGACTGTGCCGCCTGCGAACCCGTCTGCCCGGTCGAGGCCATCTACTACGAGGACGACCTGCCCGAGGAATGGGCCGAGTACTACACGGCCAACGTCGCCTTCTTCGACGAGATCGGCTCCCCCGGCGGCGCCGCGAAGACGGGCACACTCGACTTCGACCACCCGCTGATCGCCGCGCTGCCGCCCCAGGGCGGCAGCGCATGAGTGACCAACCGGAGGCGCGCGCGGGCGAGGCCTTCGATCACGAGGCGTTCGACCACAAGGCTTACGACCACGCAGCTTTCGACCACGAGGCTTACGACTGCGTCGTGGTCGGGGCCGGCCCGGCCGGGCTGTCGGCCGCGCTCAACCTGACGCGGGCGCGCCAGCGGGTGCTCGTCGTCGACAGCGACCGGCCGCGGCACGCGGCCACGATGCTCTCCCACGGCTTCATCACCCGCGACGGCGTGCCCCCGCACGAGCTGCGCCGCATCGCCAGGGAGGAGCTCGAACGGTACCCCGAGGCCGAGGTGCTGCGCCGCGCGAGCGTCGATTCGATCTCGCGTGACGACGGATCGGCCCAGGCCGGGGATGCCTGGGGATCGGCCGCGGCGCATCCGTTCACCGTGCGGATCAGCGGGCGCACCGCGGCCGGGGCGCGCACGGTGCGGAGCCGCACCGTCCTGGTGGCGACCGGCCTCCGCGAGACCCTGCCGGCGCTGCCGTCCATCCGCGCGTTCTACGGGATGAGCCTGTTCAGCTGCGCGGCCTGCGACGGCTACGAGCAGGGTGACGGCCCCGTCGCCCTGATCGGCGAGACCGACGACCTGTACGCCCGGGCGCTCCTGGTCGGGCAGTGGAGCAGCACGGTGACCGTGTTCACGAACGGCGTCGCGCCGCTGACCGCCCACGAGGAGACCGCGCTCGGCGACCGGGGCATCCGGGTCGAACGCCGGGTCATCGACGACCTCGAGGGTGAGCGCGGGGCGATCGCCGCCGTGCGCCTTGCCGACGGGGAGCGCATCCCGGTCACCGGCGGGTTCGTGCGCCCGCTCTGGCATCCGATCGTGGGGTTCCTCGGCGCCCTCGACCTCGACACCGACGACTCCGGCCACCTGGTCACCGACCGGGACGGCCGCACCAGCCTGCCCGGCGTCTACGCGGCCGGGGATGTCGCCGCGCCCGGCCCGCAGCAGCTCATCGTGGCCGCCGGGGCGGGCGCGCGCGCCGCCGCGATCATCACCCACGACCTGCTCGGGGTCACGACCGCGCACTGAGGTGCGGGGCGCTGGTGCTGGTAGTGCCGCTGGTGCTGCCACTGGTGCTGCTGGTGTTGGTGCTGCTGGTGCTGCTCGGCGATAACTCCCAGCTGTGGCCGCATGCATCCCCCCGGGAGCGCCGCGTGCAGCCACAGCTCGTTGTAATCGCACGTCCCGCGGTCGGCGCGCGGTCGCACTGCGGTCGGCGCGCGGCCAATACCGGAACGGATGGCGATAGCGGCCCACTTTCTCCTGTGCTCAAACACGCGAGCGCAATCCATCCTGTTCTCGCGACCGGTGGCGCATCCAGGCAGGCGCTCGCGACGCCCGCAGCGCCCGCCGGCGACTCGGCGACGGATGCCGTGGGCGGAGCCAGCCGCGCGACATCCGCAGCCGGCTACTCGGGCGATAACTCCCAGCTGTGACCGCACGCATCCTTCCTGGAGCAACGCGACCAGCCGCAGCTCGGAGTTATCGCCAGCCGCGCGGTCGGCGCGCGGCCAAAACCGGAACAGATGGCAGGAGCGGCCCACTTTCTCCTGTGCTCAGACACGCGAGCGCAATCCATCCTGTTCTCGCGACCGGAGGCGCCCTGGGGTGGGCACACGCATCCGTCCCGGGGCACCGCGTGCGCGCACAGCTGGGAATTATCGCCCGCAACTCGCCCCGCTACTCGCCCACGGTCCCGTCGATGGCTTCCCGCAGCAGGTCCGCGTGCCCGCAGTGCCGGGCCGTCTCCTCGATCAGGTGGGTGAGGATCCAGCGCAGGTTCCAGTGTTCGCCGTCCCGGCCTGTGCCGACGGACAGCGCGGCGAGGTCGGCGCCGGCCAGTGCCTGGCGGCTGCGCTCGCAGGCCGCCTGGTACAGCTCGCGCAGGGCGTCAGGGGCGTCTCCCGCGGCGCTGTGGAAGTCCCAGTCCCGGTCCTCGCCCCACGGGGCGCTCGCCCACGGCTCGACTTCGGGCAGGCCAAGGAACTCCTTCTGGATCCAGTGGTCCTCGACCAGGGCAAGGTGCTTGAGCAGCCCGCCCAGGGTGAGCGTCGACGGAAGCAGGCGCTGGTTCAGCCCGGCGGCATCCAGCCCCTCGGTCTTGCCCAGCAGCGTCGCCCGCTGGTAGTCGAGGAACTCGTCGAGGGTGATCCGCTCGTCGGCCGCGGGCCGCGGGTCGACGCGTTCCTGTGGTTCGCTGCGTTCCGTGGTCACGAGGCCTTCTCCGTTTCCCGTTCCCTGGCGATCCGCTGGCCGACGACGGCCGACACCCCGTCCTGCCGCATGGACACGCCGTAGAGCGCGTCGGCGATCTCCATCGTGCGTTTCTGGTGGGTGATCACGATCAGCTGGCTGGTTTCGCGCAGGTCTTCGAAGATTGTGAGCAACCGGCCGAGGTTGGCGTCGTCCAGCGCCGCCTCGACCTCGTCCATGATGTAGAAGGGGCTGGGCCGCGCCTTGAAGATCGCGATCAGCAGCGCCACGGCGGCCAGCGACCGCTCCCCGCCGGAGAGCAGCGAGAGCCGCTCGATCTTCTTCCCGGCCGGCTTGACCGACACCTCGATCCCGGTCGTGAGCATGTCGTCGGGGTTCGTCAGCCAGATGCTGCCGCTCCCGCCGGGGAAGAGCACCGGGAACACCTCGGCGAAGGCGGCGCGGGTGTCCTCGAACGCGGCCGCGAAGATTGCGCCCATCTTCTCGTCGATGTCCTCGATGATCGTGAGGAGGTCCTTGCGCGTGTTGGTGAGGTCGGTCAGCTGCTCGGTGAGGAACTTGTGCCGCTGCTCCAGCGCCGCGAATTCCTCCAGTGCGAGCGGGTTCACCCGGCCCAGCTGGCCCAGCTTGCGTTCGGCGGCGACCAGGCGACGTTTCTGCTGTTCCCGGTCGAACGGGATCCCCGCGGCATCCGGGCCGGCGGATGCCCCGGCGGATGCCCCGGCGGCCCCGACCGCGGTTCCGTCCGGCGGCACGAGCTGCTCGGGCCCGTACTCGGCGACGAGCACGTCCTCGACCAGCCCGAGTTCGCTGCCGGCCCGCTCGAGCAGTGCCGAGAGGTGCAGTTTCTTCTCGTAGATCTGCAGTTCCAGCCCGTGCACGTTCTCGGTGATCGCCTGCAGGCGCGTGCGCAGCGCGCTCTCCTCGCGGCGCAGCAGTGCGAGCTCCTCGTTCTGGCTGGACCGCTCGGCCTCGGCCGCGGCGAGCCGAGCGCGGGCCTCGGCGACCGAGGCCTCGACGGAGGCGAGCGCGGCCGGCAGGGCCTCGGCGACGGCGGACGCGGCATCCACCTGGCGCCGGCGGATGACGGCCCGGCGAGCCGCCGCCTCCGCCGCTGCCCGGTCGGACTCGAGCTGCCTCGCCAGTGCCGCGCCGCGCGCCTGCTCGGCCCTGACACGTTCGCGGGCGGTCTCCACCTGGAGCCTCGCCTCGATTTCGCTCTCCCTGGCCGCTTCCAGGCGGTCGTAGAGCGCGTCGCGCGAGCTCGCGTCGAGGATCGGGCGGGGCCGGGACTGCACGGTTTCGAGTTCCGCCCGGGCGCGCGCCGCTGCCGCCTCGGCCTCGGCGACGGCCGCGGCCGCCAGCTGGAGTCCCGCGGACAACCGGTCGAATTCGGCTCCGGACGCCTCGAACTGCACGGCCACCCGGTTGAGCTTCTCGGCCTGCGCCGCGAGTCGTGAATCGAACGCGCGCAGGGCGGTGAGGGCGTTGGCCGCCTGCGCCTTGTTCGACTGCAGGAGCGTGCGCTGCTCGGCCAGGACGAAACGCACCCGCTCGATCGTGCCGGTGACGACGGCGAGTTTCTCCGCGGCCGTGTCACGTTCGGCGACCAGTTCGAGCTTGCTCCGCCTGGCGCCCGAGCCGCCGCGCAGCACGTACGCGGTGAGCACCTCGCCGGCCTTCGTGATCAGGGTGAGGGAGCCGAGGCCCCGCGAGGCCAGGGTCCCGAAGGCGGATCGCGCCGCGGCGAGGTCGTCGGCGATGACGGTGGTGGCGAGGATCCCGAGCACGCCGTCCGGCGCCTCCACCACCGAGCGGGCCCAGGCCAGGCCGGGCAGGTCGCCGAGGTCCGGCGAGGGGGTCGAGGCGGCGTCGGCGACGACGAGTTCGACCCGGCCGAGGTCGTCGGCGGCTGCCCTGGCCACGGCGTCGAAGGCTGCGTCCCTGGTGTCGGCGAGGACGGCGTCGGCCAGCGAGCCGAGGGCGGCCGCGATCGCGGGTTCGTAGCCGGGGTGCACGCGCACGTGCTCGGCCAGCAGCCCGCGGATGCCGGCCAGACCGGCGCCGACGAGGGCGGAGGACCCGTCCTTCTGGTCAAGGGCGAGGGACAGGGCGCCGGTGCGCGCGGCGAGGGCGTCCCGCTCGCGCTCCTGCCCGTGCAGGATCTCGCGCAGGCGCTCGATCTCCGCCTCCGCCTCACGGACGGATGCCTGGGCCGCTTCGTAGAGCTCGTCCAGGTTTGTGTCGCCCGCGTCGACCTCGGCCGCCTCGGCCTCGAGCGCGGCGACCTGTCCCTCGGCGGCGGATCGCCGGTCGCGGGCCGCGTCGAGGGCGTTCTGCTGCCGGAGAACCTCGCCGCGGACGGCCGCCAGCCGGGACGCCGCCGTCTCCGCCTGGCCCTTGAGCTTGGAGACCTCGAGGTCATGCCGGGAGACGAGCACGGCCTGGGCGGCGATTTCCTCGTCGACCGAATCGAGCTGCCCGCGGGCGGTCATGGTGCGAGCCTGCGCAGACGCCCAGCCGTCCTGGGCGAGCGTGATCGCCTGCTGCAGTCGTTCGACCTCCGCGGCGGCTTCCCGCACCATCGACGGCGTCACGCTGGGACCGGCGTCGGCGGGCTCGGCCTGCGAACCGAGCAGCGCGAGCCGCTGGTTTGCGAGCGTGTACAGGCCGCGCAGCCGCTCCTGCACGGATTCGAGACCGAAACTCGTGCGCCTGGCCAGGTCGACGGCATCCCCGACCTGCGCCTGCTCGAGTCGCTGGAGACGCAGTTCCTTCTGGCCGAGCTGCTCCTGCAACACGATCCGCTCGGAGTGACGCTCGCTCTCGGTGCGCCCGTGCGCGTCGAGCGTCGTGCGGAGCGTGACGACGTCATCGGCCAGGAGCCTGGCCCTGGCGTCGCGCACGACGGCGGCGATGGTCTGCGCCTCGCGGGCGATTTCGGCCTGGTGGCCGAGCGGCTTGAGCTGGCGCCGGATCTCCCCGGCGAGGTCGCTCAGCCGGGTGAGGTTGTTCTGCATGGCCTCGAGCTTGCGGAGGGTCTTCTCTTTGCGCCGCCGGTGCTTGAGGATTCCGGCGGCCTCCTCGATGAAGCCGCGGCGTTCCTCGGGGCTGGCGCGCAGCACGGCGTCGAGCTGGCCCTGGCCGACGATGACGTGCATCTCACGGCCGAGGCCGGAGTCGCTGAGCAGTTCCTGCACGTCGAGCAGGCGGCAGGTCTGCCCGTTGATGGCGTAGTCGCTGGCCCCGTTGCGGAACAGGGTGCGTGAGATGGTGACCTCGGAGTACTCGATCGGCAGGGCGCCGTCGGCGTTGTCGATGGTCAGGGTCACCTCGGCCCGGCCGAGCGGTCCCTTCGTCGACGTGCCGGCGAAGATCACGTCCTCCATCTTGCCGCCGCGGAGTGTTTTCGCCCCCTGCTCCCCCATCACCCAGGCGAGCGCGTCGACGACGTTGGACTTGCCGGATCCATTCGGGCCGACCACGCAGGTGACGCCGGGTTCGAAGGCGAAGGTGGTGGGCTGCGCGAACGACTTGAACCCCTTGAGGGTGAGGCTCTTCAGGTACACCGCGCGCCCTTTCCCAAAGTGTCGATGGCGCGGACGGCCACCCGTGCTGGGACTACGGTACCGGACTCTGTGCGAGGATCCGGCCAGGCGCTAGGCTGGTCGGCTGCGCAGTTCGTGCGGCACTCGCGCACCGGAAGCCGGCCGCCATGACAATTGACCGTTTCACCGTCGATGAACCTGCCCTCCCGGCGGCGCCCGGCGCGGCGGGCTGGGCCCATTTCCGGGCCGCGACCGCCGTGCGCAACGCGGTCGAAGCCGACGCCTACGGCACGGACGAGCTGGGCCTGACGGCAGAGGAACTGCTCCCGTACTGGCTGGACCAGGACTACGCCCCTGCGCGGATGTTCGTCGCCCGCGTCGGCGGGGACATCGTGGCGCGGGGTGTCTACGAGACCCGGCCCGAGGCATCCGCGGCTGTCGCCTGGCTGTCCGTGGAGGTGCTCCCCGCCTTCCGGCGGAGAGGCATCGGGACCGCGCTGGCCGACCGCCTGGAGGCGATCGCCGCGGAGGAGGGGCGCGTGCGGGCACTGGTCTACGCGGCGTCGCGCCAGGCACCGGGCGAGCGGCTGCCGTCGCCGACCGGGTTCGGCTCCGTGCCCCTGGCCAACCCGGAGGTGCGGTTCCTGCTGGCCCGCGGCTACACGCTCGAGCAGGTGGAGCGGGGAAGTCGCCTTCCGCTGCCGGTCGACGAGGGCGACTTGGCCCGGCAGCTGGAGCGCGCCGCGGCGGCGGCCGGCCCCGACTACGCGGTCCATCGCTGGACCGATCGCACTCCCGAACGCTGGCGGGAGGACATGGCGCTCCTGCGCACCCGGATGACGACGGATGCCCCGAGCGCCGGGCTCGAGGAGCCGGAGGACGTGTGGACGGTGCAGCGGCTGGCCCAGGAGGAGGAGGCGTTCGCGGCCGGTCCGCGCACGGCGCTGACGGCCGTCGCGGAGCACCTGCCGAGCGGTCGCCTGGCCGGGTTCACCGAGCTGTCGGTGCCGGCCGAGTCGGGCCGCGCGGTGCACCAGGAGGACACGCTGGTGCTCCGGGAGCACCGCGGCCGCCGGCTCGGGATGCTGCTGAAGATCGCGAACCTGCGGGGGCTGGCGGCGGAGCGGCCGGGGCATCCGTCGGTGATCACGTTCAACGCCGAGGAGAACCGGCACATGCTGGACGTGAACGAGGCTGTCGGCTTCGTCCCGATCGGCTACGAGGGCGCCTGGAAGCGCTGAACCCACGCGCCCCTCCCGCCGAACTGTGAGTTTGGCACCTTCCCGGGGCCCGCGAAGGTGCCAAACTCACGGTTCGGCGAAGGTATGCACGACCGAAAGAGCCGAAGCGCCGAAAGCGCCGAGGGACGGGTCAGAGCGGGCGCAGGCGCTGGCAGCGCGGGCAGAAGTGCGACGAGCGGTTCATGAACTGCGCCCGCACCATGGTGGTTCCGCAGCGCACGCACGGTTTGCCGTGCTGCCCGTAGGCGGTGAGGCTGTGCGAGAAGTATCCCGACTCCCCGTTGACGTTCACGTATTGCGCGTCGAAGCTCGTGCCGCCCTCGGCCAGGGCCCGGTGCAGGATGCCGCGCACCGAGGCCAGCAGTGTGCGCGCCTTCGCCGCGGAGAGGGAGGCGGCCGGCTGGTCGAAGTGGATGCGGGCGTCGAACAGGGCCTCGTCGGCGTAGATGTTGCCGATGCCGCTGATCAGTCGCTGGTCGAGCAGCGCCCGCTTGATCCCGGTGTTCTTGCGGGCCAGGGCGCGGAAGAAGGCCTCCGACGAGAAGGCCGGGTCGAGCGGGTCACGGGCGATGTGCGCCACCTGGGAGGGGACGAGCGTCTCCCACTCGCCCGCCGCCGACCCCTGGAATCCGGCGGGCAGGCCGTCGGAGGTCGGCGCCATCAGGTCGACGGCCATGCTGCCGAAGACGCGCTGGTCGACGAAGTTGAGCCACAGCTCGCCGTGCACCGGATGCTCCAGGTGCAGGCGGATCCGCAGCAGCCGGTCGACGTCGGGGCCGGGCGTGCGCAACAGCACCTGCCCGCTCATGCCGAGGTGGATGACGAGGGCCCGGCCGGACTCCAGCGGGAGCCAGAGGAACTTGCCCCGTCGCACGGCCGCGAGCGCGCGCTGTCCCTCGAGGAGGTCGGCGAACGGGCCGGCCGACCGGTCGTGCCGCCTCAGCGACCGTTCCTCGAAGACCTCCACGGCAGAGACGACGGCGCCGGTGACGGCCGGCTCGATGCCGGACCGAACGACTTCAACCTCGGGCAGCTCCGGCACGTCGGCCTCTCTGGGCCTCTCTGGGCCTCTGGGCCCGGATCAGTGGGCCCGGATCAGTCGGCGGAGAGCACGATCCAGGCCTCGAGCGCGGCAGCCATTTCGGCGTGCTTCTTGCTCGTGCCCTCGCCGCGTGCGGTCACGATGGTGCCGACGATGACCGTGGCGACGAACACCTTCGAGTGATCCGGTCCGCTTTCGGTGACCGAGTAGACCGGCACGCCGGTTCCGCGGCGCGCCGCAGCCTCCTGCAGGCTCGTTTTGGGGTCCATCGAGCCGCCGAAGCGGTCGGGGTCGGACAGGAGCGGCTCGATGAGCCGCATCACGAAGGCGGTCGCCGCATCCGTGCCGGTGTCCAGGTAGACGGCGCCGATGAGCGCCTCGACCGTGTCGGCCAGGATCGACGCCTTTTCGCGGCCGCCGGTGAGGACTTCGCCGCGGCCCAGTCGGATGTAGTCGCCGAGGGAGATGCCGCGGGCGACCTCCGCGAGGGCGGCGCTGGACACCAGGCTCGCCCGGCGCTTGGCCAGGTCACCCTCGCTCAGCTGCGGGTACTCCCGGTACAGCATTACCGTCACCGCCTGCCCGAGGATCGAGTCGCCCAGGAACTCCAGGCGCTCGTTCGTCGGGATGCCGCCGTTTTCGTACGCAAATGACCGGTGGGTCAGGGCCAGCTCAAGCAGACCCTGGTCGATCTGCACGCCCAGGGTTTCCTGCAACGCGGACAGCTCGACCGAACCACCGGTCATCGGTTCACCCGTCATCGAGTTAGACGTCGGCGACCTTGCGGCCCTTGTATTCCATGAACAGTGCCGTGCCGGCGGAGTCGGTGACGACCTTCGCGCGGTGCGGGAGGCTGTAGACGACCTTGCCGTTTTCCATGGTCTTCACCAGGGTGGGGGCTTCGGCCTTCCAGCAGGAACGACGTGAGCGGGTGTTGGAGCGTGATTGCTTGCGCTTCGGGACTGCCATGACTACTTCTCTTCTCTATCCGTTTCAGCATGAGTGTCTTCACCCCTGCTGATGTCTGTGGAAGCCTGGAATTCCAGAAGCGCCGACCACCTCGGGTCAGGCTCTTCGTGTGGCTCCTGATCAGGCATTTCGGCCAGCCGTAACCCGGTCTCTGGGTCGAGACCTGGACAATCCGGCCGGCAAACCGGCTGGAACGGCAGTGACAAAACCACCGCATCCCTGATCAGAGGTTCAAGATCCACATGGTCATCCTGAACTTCAAATTCAAAAGCTTCATCTGAAGAATACGCGAAAAGCTCCTGAAACTCGACTTGGACAGGCAAATCGATGTCAATCAGGCACCGACCGCACATTCCACTGGCCGTTCCGGACACGTCCGCGGTCACCAGAATTCCCTCGTGGATAGCCTCCAGCCGCAGGTCGGCCTCGAGGGTGGAGCCCGCTTTCACGGCCACCAGGCCCTCTCCGAGGTCTTCGGGCACGAGGAGATCGAGCCGGCGTTCGTGCTGGATGCCGGGGCGGTTGATGAGGTCGCGCACATCGACTTTGTACGGTGTCTTTTTGAACTTGGTCACGAGGGGCAATTCTACGCGCCCCGCGGGGTGCGGCTGTCCCTCCGCCCGAGGACGGCCGGCCAGAGCGAGGCGGGCAGCATGGAGGCGCGGATCCGGGTGCGCGTATCGGCGCCGGCCCGGAGGGCGCGGATGACGAGGTCGAGGTCGTGCCACGCCGCCGCCCCGTCGCCCCGTTCCCCGGGTCCCGGGCGGGCGAAGCGCTGCCGCTCGGCCGCGACCAGCAGGCGTTCGAGCGCCGCGGCCGCATCCGGCTCGGCCGCCTCCGCACCGGACAGGCCGGGGAGCAGCGCGAGGCGCCCGGCCAGCTCACGCGGCGTCTCCGTGTCGCGAACCCGCACGTCGTGGTCGACCGCGGTGTCGGCCAGCTCCGCCCACGCCTCTGCCGCACCATCGTTCCAGGAGAGGATCCGCCGCCGCCTGCGCAGGCGACGAAGGAGGCGGGCCACGCCGGGCGCGAGCAGCACCGCGAGGACGAGCGCGACGGACAGCGCGATGCGCAGCAGCGCCGCGGCGGCCTGCTGCTGCTGCACCTGGGCGGCGGGGACCGCGCCGCTGTCCGCAGTGACGCCCCCCTCGTCGCCGCGGGGAGCGGTCGTCGGCGCGGGAGAGGCCGGCACGTCGCCGGGGGTCTCCGCATCCGCCGGGCGGGCGTAGTCGGGCACGGACCCGCGCCCGGGCGTCGGCTCGAACGGCACCCAGCCGACCCCGACGAAGTACAGCTCGGGCCACGCGTGGAGGTCGTGGGAGTCGATGTCATAGCGGTTGGTCTCGTCCCCCGCGCCGGCGGCCGCCGTGCCGGGGAGGTAGCCGACCGCGATGCGCGCCGGCATGCCGAGCGAGCGCGCCATCACGGCCATCGCCGAGGCGAAGTGCACGCAGTAGCCGCGCTTGACCTGGAGGAAGGTGCCGATGACATCCAGGCCCCCGCCGTCGTAGCCGTCGTCGACCGGGGCATCCGTGTCGTAGTCGAAGGCGCTGCCCCGGAGATAGTCCTGCAGGGCCACGGCCGCGTCATAGTCCGAAGCGGTGCCCTCGGTCACCGACCTGGCGGTGTCTTCGATGATGGCCGGGCGCGGGAACGGCAGCTTGAGGTTGGGCGCCACGCTGACCGGGTAGCGTCCGCGCGCGGCGCGCAGCTGCTCCGCGGTCGGCTGGAGTTCGACCGCGGTGACGGTGTATTCCTGCCCCGCCGTGGTGCTGTCGGTGCTCTTGATGGTGTGGGTGAGGTTGTTCCAGAACCAGGAGCCCTCGAGCCCCTGGATGCGGCTCGCCGGGCTGGGCGCGGGCAGCAGGTCCGTCTCCACGCCGTCGATGACGACCTTCGTCGTCGTCTTCGTGGTCTTGATGTCGTCCGCGAGGCCCGGCGGTCTGTCGATGCGGTCGACGGTGTTGCTCGTCGTCGTGGCGTCGGACCGGGAGGTCCAGGTCGTGCCGGCGAACTGGTCGAGCGTCATGAGCTTGAAATACGGCGGCTTCTCGGCCGTCGTCGTGTAGTGCAGCGCGGGCCCGGGGTCCGGGCGGCGAAGGTCCTGGCCGAGGTCGATCATCGGGCTGATGCCGGCGCCGAAGAGCACGCCGTTGGTGCTCGACCCGAACAGACCGCCCTCCGTAATGGTCGGGGTTGCCGAGCTGAGCAGCAGGGCGCTGACGATGCCGATGCTGCCCACCGTGACAGCGCCCCAGACCGGCCTCGGGCCCCGGCGGCGCACCGGCGCGTACACGCGTGGGGCGTCGCGGCCGGACGACGGGGTGTTCGCTTCGGCCACCCGGCGCAGGCGCACGTCCACGCGGAGGAGCAGCAGGTAGGCGGCGGCCGCGGCGATCAGCGCCACCAGGTGGGCGCCCTCGTCGAGGAGGAGCCCCGGGACCGCGACCGGGACGAGCACGGGCAGGCCCGCGAGCGCCGGCCAGCGCAGGGTGAGCGCGAGGGCGTCCATCAGCACGGCCATCAGGCCGGCCCCGGCGGCCAGCAGGAACAGGATGCCCTCGATCGGCTCGGCCGGGATGCTCTGCTGCTCGATCGAGGAGACGCCGGTGTCGACGAGGAGCCCGAACCGTTCGAGCGTGTCCGGCGTCGGGACCAGCCAGAGCAGGCCGGTTCCGAGGCCGAACAACAGGGTCAGGGTCGCCAGGAGCACGCCGAGCCCCGCGACGGGCACGAGCGAGGAAGCGAGGCGGGTACGGCGGAGGAGTCCCGAGGCGACCAGCACGGTCGCCCCCACCAGGGCCATCGGCCACCACCACGAGGAACCGCGCAGCAACGGGCCGAGCACGGCGCAGCCGACCAGGAGCAGCAGCAGCATCGCCAGGGTGAGCGGCCACTGCCCGCTCGGCCGGCGGCCGCTCTTCGCCGCTCGGCCGCTGGTCACGGCACCGGACAGGCGCTCAGGCGAGGTCACGGACGGCACCCCGTTCCTGCCGGGCCTGGTCCCAGGCCGCCGGGATGTCCCGGTGCGTGCGCAGCCCGATGCAGCGCCACCCGGCATCCCGCAGCCGTTCGAGGGCGCCGCGGCCCATGGTGTCGATGACGAAGGCCACCGCCGGCGCGCAGCGGCCGCGGATCGCGGCGAGCTCTGCGGCATCCTGCGCGTCGATGTCGACGAGTACGGCGAAGGTCGGCAGCAGGCCGAGGCCCCGGCTGACGGCGGCGCGCCGCGACCTCGCCCCCTCGGCCGCATTGCCGGCGGCGCGCTGCGCGGGAACGATGCTCGCCAGGCCCTCGAGCAGCAGACGGTCGCCGCCCGGGGCCCGGAAGGAGCCGGGGGCGTCGCCGTGGAGCCCGCCCCGCCCGCCGCCGGCCGCGGGGGCCAGCTGGCTGGGGCCGAGTTCGACCAGCTCGACCCGGAAGCCCGCATCGAGAAGGTGCACGGCCACACAGGCGGTGAGTTCGACGGCGACCTCGAAGGCCTGGTCGTGGCGGCTCGTGCGCGCCGCGGCCTCGGTGGGCGCGTACGCCGGCCGGCCGGCCAGCGTGGTGTCGAGGATGATGCGTGCCGCCGGGTTGCTGCGCTGTTCCTCCTGCCGCACCATGATCTCGCCGTGCCGCGCGGTGGCCGGCCAGTTCACGCGGCGCAGCGGGTCCCCCGGCCGGTATTCGCGGGCGATCAGTTCGTCGGAGCTGGGGCTGATGTGGCGGATCAGCTCGTGGATCGAGCCATCCCCGCTGCGGATATTCAGGGCGTTGCCGGGCAGCGGGGTGATCCGGGGCGTGACGACGAGGTCGTGGGGTTCCCCGACGGGCCGCTCGCTGACCGCGAGGTCGAACGGGTCGCTGCGCCCGAGCATGAGCGGGCCGAGGTCGTACACGCCGCGGCGCAGCGGCGTGAGGGTGTATTCGAGCCTCGCGGTGTCTCCCCCGGTGTCCGGGCCGCCCTCGTAGCGGTCGAGCGTGGGCATTATGACGCCGGCCGGCACGGTGATCCCCGGCGACGCCGTGTCCCGCCAGCGGGTTCCGAAAACGGGACGGGAGGAGAGGTTGCGAACCCGGAGTGCGACGACGGCGTCGCTGCCGGCCGGCACGATCACGGGCCGGATAGCGCGGCTGAGCTGCACCGTGGCCGGCCGGACGGTGACGTAGACGAGCGCGACGACGGGCACGGCCAGGAGCAGGCAGGCGATGAACAGGAGGTCGCGCCGGTCGATCACAAGGGCGTTGAGGAAGAGCGCGCCGCCGACGGCGAGGAACATCCCGCCGCGCCGGGTGAGTCGCGGGAACCAGACCGGGCGGAGGCGCCGTCGCTGCTCGGACATGGGCGTCAGGGTCGGGCCTGCGACCCCACCGGCACCGGGGTCGCGGCGACGATCCGCGCGACGACCTCCTCGATGAGGGGGCCGCTGTCCTGGTGGTGGTGTCCGAGCGCCCTGCTGGTGGGAACCAGCCGGTGGCCGAGCACGGCGACCGCGAGCGAATCGATATCGTCGGGGAGCACGTATTCGCGCCCGTGGAGGGCCGCCTGCGCCTTGGCCGCCCGAATCAGCTGGAGGGTGGCCCGGGGGCTGCCGCCGAGCCGGAGGTCGCGGTCTTCGCGCGTGGCGCGCACGAGGTTGACCGCGTATTCCTTGACCGCGCCGGAGGCGAAGACGCTGCGCGCGGTCGTCATCATGGCCCGCAGTTCCGCCCCGGACACGACGGCCCCGATCAGCGCGAGCGGGCTCGTGGTGTCGCGGGAGTCGAGCATGGCCAGCTCGGAGTCCGTGTCGGGGTAGCCCATGGAGATCCGGGCCATGAAGCGGTCACGCTGCGCCTCCGGGAGCGCGTACGTGCCCTCCATCTCGATCGGGTTCTGGGTCGCCACGACGGTGAACGGGCTGGCCAGCGGGTACGTGGTGCCGTCCACGGTGACCTGGCGCTCCTCCATGCACTCGAGCAGCGCGGACTGGGTCTTGGGGCTGGCTCGGTTGATCTCGTCGCCGATCACGATGTTGGCGAAGACCGCGCCGCGCTTGAATTCGAACCGGCGCTCTGCCTGGTTGAAGACCGATACCCCGGTCACATCGGAGGGCAGCAGGTCGGGAGTGAACTGGATGCGGCTGACCGTGCAGTCCACCGACCTGGCCAGCGCCTTGGCCAGCATGGTCTTGCCGACTCCCGGCACGTCCTCGATCAGCAGGTGCCCCTCGGCCAGGAGCACGGTAAGCGCCGTCTGCACGGCGGAGTGCTTGCCGTCGATGACCATTTCGACGTTGCCGATGATGGCGCGGCCCGCGTTCGCCACGTCCGCGAACGTCACCGTTGCCCCACGCGCGACCGGCGCGACGGCGGAATCCGTCGGCACTCCGGTCGGGAACGCGTTCATACCATCGACCTCTGGAGGTAGGAGGCCACGGCCGGCGGGACGTACGGGGAGATGTCCCCGCCGAGCCCGGCGACCTGGCGGACCAGCGAGCTCGAGACGTGCGCGTGGGCGGGGTCGGGGAGCATGAAGATGGTCTCCACGGCGGCGAGGTTGCGGTTGACGATCGCCATCGGCGTTTCGTAGGCCACGTCGATCTGCGACCGGATGCCCTTGACCAGCACGCTGGCCCCGACCTCGACGCAGTAGTCGACGAGCAGGCCGACGCTCCAGGACGCGACGACGACGTTTCCCGGCAGTCCGGCGTCGCGGATCGACCGTTCGAGCAGGGAGACGCGCTGCGTGATGGGCAGCAGGGCGGTCTTGGCCGGGTTGTGCACGACGAGCACGTGGAGCTCGTCGAAGAGCCCGGCGGCCCGTTCGATCACGTCGAGGTGACCGAGCGTGACGGGGTCGAATGATCCAGGGACGACGGCGATCCTGCGCATACGAATCACCCTAGCGCCACGACGTGCCCGGCGCTGCCGATACCGGCAAGCTCATCGTCGACCTCTCAGCCCTTGCTCAGCGAGGCCCGCTCCGAGTCGTCGAGCCGGCGCCGGACCGCCTCCTGCAGCGGCGGGACGCTGCGGAGGGCGGGGTCGCCGCCGATGAGGCGCTGCGCGTAGGCACGGGCCTCCGCGATCAGGTCGCCGTCGGTGGCGACGCGCAGCAGCCGGAGCGAGGACCGGCCGCCGGACTGGATGCTGCCGAGCACGTCGCCCTCCTGGCGAAGTTCCAGGTCGACCTGGGCCAGTTCGAAGCCGTCGAGGGTGGCCGCGACGGCTTCGACGCGGTCGCGCGCGAGCGACCCGGACTCGGCCGTGGTGACGAGCAGGCAGAGCCCGGGCACCCCGCCGCGGCCCACTCTGCCGCGCAGCTGGTGCAGCTGCGAGACGCCGAACCGGTCGGCATCCATCACCACCATGGCCGAGGCGTTGGCGACGTCGACGCCGACCTCGATGACGGTCGTCGCGACGAGCACGTCGATCTCGCCGGCGGCGAACGCGCGCATGGTCTGGTCCTTCTGCTCGCTCGTCATGCGGCCGTGCAGCGGGGCGATCCGGGCCGACGCGAGGGCCGGCTTGCGCTTGAGCTCCTCGAGCAGGGTCTCGACCGAGGTCGGCGCGGCGGCATCGGCGGGCGTGGCGCCGGCGGGCCTGGCGCCGCCGTCGATCGTCGCCCCCTCGATCGTTTCGCCTTCCTCGGGCTGCTTCGGGGCGATCGCCGGGCAGACGACGAAGGCCTGGCGGCCGAGCGCGAGTTCTTCGGCGAGCCGGTCCCAGACGCGGAGCGCCCAGGTCGGTTTGTCGGCCAGCGGCACGACGAAGCTCTCGATTCCGGCGCGTCCGGCCGGGAGCATGGCGATCGTGCTGACATCCAGGTCACCGAACACGGTCATCGCGATCGTGCGCGGGATCGGGGTGGCGGTGAGCACGAGCACGTGCGGCGGGATGGCGCCCTTGAGGCGCAGGGCCTCGCGCTGGTCGACCCCGAACCGGTGCTGCTCGTCGACGACGACGAGGCCGAGGTCGAAGAAGGAGACGGATTCGCCCAGCAGCGCGTGCGTGCCGATCACGATCCGAGCCTGGCCGGAGACCATCCGGAGCAGGGCCCGGCGGCGGTCGGCGACCGGCAGCTGCCCGGTCAGCAGCACGGGCATGAGGTCCGGGGCGAGGTCCGGTCCGAGGGTGGCCACGATCGAGCGGAGGTGCTGCCCGGCGAGCACCTCGGTCGGGGCGAGGAGGGCGGCCTGTCCGCCGCTGTCGGCGACGGCGAGCATGGCCCGGAGGGCGACCACCGTCTTGCCGGAGCCGACCTCGCCCTGCACGAGCCGGTTCATCGGTGCGGTCTGCGCGATGTCGCGGGCGATCTCGGCGCCGACGGTGTCCTGGTCGGCGGTGAGCCGGAATGAAAGCGCGGCGTCGAAGCGTTCGAGGAAGCCGCCGGGCACGGGGACCCGGGGGGTGGTGCGCCGCTCGCGGAGGACGGTGTGCTGCTGCACGAGCGCGCACTGCAGAACGAACGCCTCGGTGAAGCGGAGGGTGTCCCTGGCCGCGTCCCAGTCCGTGTCGGACTGCGGCCGGTGGATCTTCTCCAGGGCGGCGCTGTGCGCCAGGAGCCCGCGTTCCTCGCGCAGGTCGTCGGGGAGCGGGTCCGGCACGGCGGCCAGGCTGTCCAACAGGATCTCGATCGACTTCTGCACCTGCCAGCTCGCGACCGTCCCGGTGGCGGGGTAGATCGGGATCGGCGCTTCGGCCCAGCGCCTGGCGGCGGTCGCGTCCAGTGGCGCGGCATCCGATTCGGCGTCGAAGAGCTGGTAGTCGGGGTGGGCCAGTTGCAGGTTCCCGCGGTAGTCGGAGACCTTGCCGGCGAAGATGCCGCGTACCCCCGGCGACAGTTCCCGGGAGCGCCAGGCCTGGTTGAAGAAGGTGAGGGTGAGGATGCCCTTGCCGTCGGAGATCTTGACCTCGAGGATGGACCCACGCCGGGCCTTCATGCTGCGTTCGCGCACCTCGAGGACCTCGGCGACGATCGTGACGTTCTCGTCGACGGGCAGCTGGCTCAGCGCGGTGAGCTCGCCGCGGCGGGCGTAGCGGCGCGGGTAGTGGCTGAGCAGGTCGCCGACCGTGGCGACGCCGAACGCCTTCGCGAGCGCGGTGGCGGTGCGCCCGCCGAGCACGTTCTGCAGCTTGCTGTCCAGGGTGACCGGGGCGGAGGCATCCGTGCCGCGCGCAGCGGCACCGTGCGCAGCGGCACCGTGCGCAGCGGCGGCATCCGATCCGGTCATGATTCGATCGTAGGCTGCTCCCCTGACGCCGGTGCGAGTTCGGCGAGTTCGGCGCGCACGAACTCGTCGTCCGGCCGCTCCGCCGCGAGCTCCTGCTGGATGGCGCGGGCCTCGTCCGTGCGGCCGAGGGTGCGCAGGCACCGGGCGACGGCCCAGCGTCCGATGAAGCGTTGCTCGGCGGTGCCGACGGCCGTGGCCGCGGCCAGCGCCGCCTCGAACTCGGTGAGGGCCTCAGCGGGACGCCCGGAGTCGTGCAGGTGCCAGGCGAGGTTGTTGTGCAGGGAGACTCCCCAGCGGCGCGTGCGATCATCCGCGGCCTTCGCCAGCACGAGGAGCCCCTCGGCGGCCCACTCTTCCTCGTGCCCGGCATCGGAGAGCGCGAGCATGTGCAGGGCGTCGAGCGCGAGGAACTGGGCGCCGGCGGCTGCGGCCTCGCGCGCGGCCAGGGTGAAGAAGGGCACGGATTCCTCGGCCTGCCCGGCCGAGCGGAGGAGGCGTCCACGCTCGAGGGCCACCCGGGCCAGCACGTGGGCGGAGGGCCGGTCGGAGGCCCGCTCGGAGGCCGGATCGGAGGCGCCGGCGACCTCGTCGAGCACGGCGTGCCCCTCGTCGAACCTGCCCTGCAGGCCGAGGGCGCGCGCCGCCTGGGTGGCCAGCACGGCCGCCGCCGCATCATCGAGCTCGCCGTCGGCAGCGGCGCTGCGGAATCTCTCGGCGGATGCTGCCGGGTCGGTGAAGTCCCAGAGGGAGTCGAGCACGGTCTGGCTGATCGGCGAGGAGGCAGTCATGACTCCATCCTGACATCCCGGCCGCGCTCCCCGTACCCGCCGGGCGATAGGCTCGAGAAGAGATGACGCGAATTATCGCCGGGTTTGCCGGCTCTCTGACCCTGGCAGTGCCGAAGGCCGGCACCCGGCCCACGAGCGACCGGGTGCGCGAGGCGATCTTCTCCGCGCTCGACGCCCGCGACGCCGTGCGCGGCGCGCGCGTGCTCGACCTCTACGCGGGGTCGGGTGCCCTCGGCCTGGAGGCCGCCAGCCGCGGCGCCCGGGTGGTCACCCTGGTCGAGAAGAACTTCGCGGCGGCACAGCTGTGCAAGAAGAACGTGGCGGCGCTGTTGCGGGCGGCGCCCTCCGGCGGCTCGCTCAAGATCCTCGTCTCCGGCCAGTCGGTGCAGCCGTTCCTGGCCTCGACCGGGGAGGGCTTCGACCTCGTATTCCTCGACCCGCCCTACGACCTTCCCGAGACCGAGCTCGCCGGCAACCTGGCCGCGCTGGCGCCCCTGCTCGACGAGGACGCCGTCGTCGTCGTGGAGCGGGGCTCCCGCTCCCCCGAGCCCGCCTGGGGCCCCGGCCTGCGCCTGGAGCGCCGCAAGGACTACGGCGACACCACCGTCTGGACCGCGTCCCCCGCCGTCCCCTGACACCTCGCTAGCCGGCAGCGCCGTCCCAGCCGCGGTAGGGGTCCCAGCCGTTCTGGGTGTGCGGGGCACCGTCGACGAGGATGGCCCCGGCACCGGCGGTGACCACGCCGAGGGCGCGGAAGCCGTCGGGGAGGACCGTTCCCGGCGGGAAGGTGGCGAGCAGGCCGTGGTCTTCGCCACCGCCGAGGGCCAGTTCGATCCGGTCGCCCAGGGCCGCGGAGTCGAAGTCGATCGCCACGCCGCTGGCCCGGGCCAGGCGTCCGCCGTCGAGGGCCAGTCCGTCGGACACGTCCAGCATCGCCGTCGCCCCGGCACGCGCGGCGGCCGGGCCGCACTCGAGCGGCGGCACGGGGGTGAACTGCGCGGCGAGCTGTTCGGGGTGCGTCTCCCGAAGCGCCGCGGCGAGTTCGGCGTTCGGGTGCCCCTCGGCGTCGACGGCACGCCGGAACAGCAACTCGAGGCCGGCGCCCGCGTCGCCGAGTCCGCCCGCGAGCGCGACGACGTCGCCGGGGCGCGCACCCGACCGCAGCACGGGCGCACGGCCCTCCAGATCGCCGAAGGCGGTCACCGCGATCGTCAGCGTGTCCGAGGCCGACAGGTCGCCGCCGACGACTCCGCAGCCGGGCGCGAGCGCCTCGCAGCAGTCGCGCAGGCCGTCCGCGATGCCCTCGATCACCGTGATCGGCGTGTGCGGCGGCGCGGCGATGGCCACGACCAGGGCGGTCGGCCTGGCGCCCATGGCCGCGACATCCGACAGGTTCGTCGCCGCCGCCTTCCAGCCCAGGTCGTGCGGGGTGGACCAGGCCAGCCGGAAGTCGGGGCCGTGGATCATCATGTCCGTCGTGACGACGTACCGCCCGTCGGGGGCCGCGATGACGGCGGCGTCGTCGCCGGGGCCGACCACGGCGGCATCCGCGGCGGGCAGCCGGGGGAAGATGCGGGCGAGCACCTCACCCTCGCTCAGCCCGGCGAGCGTCTCGGTTGTGGTCGCCTTCGCGCCCGCAGCATTCGTCATGCATCAAACGGTAGCCTGAATGCGATGACTTCCAGATTCCCGGCGCCGCGCGCGGCCGCCGTGCTCGCCCTTCTCGCGGCCACCGTTGCGCTCACCGGCTGCGTCGCGATCGTCCCCCTCGAACCCGCCGCGGATGCCGTGAACCCGGCCTGCGCGGACCTGGTCGTGCACCTACCGGCGGCCGTGGCCGACCTGCCCGAACGCGAGACGAACGCGCAGGCGACCGGCGCGTGGGGCGATCCGGCCGTCGTGCTGCTGCACTGCGGCGTCGAGGTTCCCGGTCCGACGACCCTGCCCTGCATCAGCATCAACGGCGTCGACTGGATCGAGGACGACTCGGACGCGCCGCTCTACCGCTACACGACGTTCGGGCGCGACCCGGCGACCGAACTCGTCGTCGACTCGGAGAAGGTGAGCGGCTCCACGGTCCTGGTGGACCTGACCGGCGCCGTATCGAGCATCCCGGCGACCGGCGAGTGCCTCGGCGCCGAAGACGTCACCCTCCCGCCCGCGCCCTAACCCACCGCGAAAACGCAGTTGTGCGCGCTAAACGGCGCTCATAACGTGCACAACTGCGGTTTCGCGGGGGTCGGCCGGCGGGTCAGCGGCGGGAGAGGGCGACGTCGATGAGTTCGTCGATGAGCTCCGGGTAGGTGTAGCCGCTGGCCAGCCAGCAGCTCGGGAACATCGAGATCGGGGTGAACCCCGGCATCGTGTTGATCTCGTTGATCACCCAGCCGTTCGCGGTGAGGAAGAAGTCCACCCGGGCCAGGCCGGCGCCGTCGATCGCGTCGAACGCCCGGATCGCCAGCTTCCGCATGACGTCCAGCTCGGCCTCGCCGAGCGCCGCCGGGCAGACCAGGTCGATCCCGGGGGCGTCCAGGTACTTAGCGTCGAAGTCGTAGAAGTCACGTCCGCTGACGATGACCTCGCCGGCGACGGATGCCCTGGAAGGCTCCCCCGGACGGCCCTGCAGCACCGCGATTTCGAGTTCGCGGCCCACCAAGGCGGCCTCGATCAGGACCTTGCTGTCCTCGGCCAGGGCCACGGCCATCGCGTCGGCGAGCTGCTCCGACGTGGACACCTTGCTCACGCCGACGCTGGAACCGGCCCGGGCCGGCTTGACGAAGGCGGGGAAGCCGAGCTCCTCGAGCGCGGCGTACGCCATGCCGGGGGCCTCGGCCCAGTCCTCGGCCGTGATCGTGCGCCACGGCGCGACGGGCAGGGAGGCCTGCTGGAAGACGGTCTTGGTGAAGTGCTTGTCCATGCCGAGCGCCGAGGCGAGCACCCCGGAGCCGACGTAGGGCAGGCCGACGAGTTCGAGCATGCCCTGCACGGTGCCGTCCTCGCCGAAGGGGCCGTGCAGGATCGGGAAGACGAGGTCGACCTGGCCCAGGGACCGGGTCCCGTCGGCGTCGGTGACGGTCAGTTCGCGGGTCTTCGTACTGTCCGGCCAGCGCACGCGGGTGCCGTTGTCGGCCACGCGGGGCAGCGCCTCGGCGTTCAGGCGGAACCGGGCCGGGTCGTCGGCCTCGAGCACGAAGGCGCCGTCCGGGGTGATCCCGATCGGGATGACCGTGAACCGGTCGCGGTCAATTGCCGCCAGGACCCCGCCCGCCGTGGCGCAACTGATCGAATGTTCGCTTGAACGCCCCCCAAAGAGCAGCGCCACCGTGAGCTTGTCCGTCATCCGTCGTCCTTTCGCCCTGCGGTTCGTCTGAGTCTGTGGTCAGGTGAGGCGCAAGATCCCGAGGTTTCAGCGTACCGGCCAGCACCTGCCGCACCTGCTCGACGATGGGCATCTCGACGCCCCGGGCGCGGGCCAGCTCGAGGATCGGGCCGACCGAGGCGAGGCCCTCCGTGGTCTGCTGCATCTGCTTGACGACGTCGTTGTAGCTGTAGCCCTGGCCGAGGAGGCGCCCGGCCGTATTGTTGCGGGAGAGCGGCGACTGGCAGGTCGCGATCAGGTCGCCCAGGCCGGCCAGTCCGGCCAGGGTCTCCGGATGCGCCCCGTAGGCGACCGAGAAATCGGTCATCTCGACGAGACCGCGGGTGATGATCGCCGCCTTCGTGTTCTCGCCGTAGCCCACCCCGTCGACGATGCCGATGGCCAGGGCGATGAGGTTCTTCAGCACCCCGCCGAACTCGGTGCCGATGACATCCGTGTTGACGTAGGAACGGAAGTAGCGGGTGGTGGCAAGCACGGCAACGGCCTGGGCGGTTTCGAGGCTGGCCGAGGAGACCACGGCGGCGGTCGGCTGTTCCTTGGCGATCTCGAGGGCCAGGTTCGGGCCGGAAATCGCCGCGATGCGCGCGGGGTCGATCTGCAGGACCTGCTCGATGATGGCGCTCATCCGCATCCCGGAGGAGCGTTCGACGCCCTTCATCAGCGAGACGACGATGGCGTTCTCGGAGATGTAGGGCTGGGCCTGGACCAGGTTTTCCCGCAGCGACTGGCTCGGCACGGAGACGAAGACCTGCTCGGCGCCGAGGAGGGCCAGGTCGAGCCGTGAGGTGGCGCGGAGGCCGACGGGCAGGTTGATTCCGGGCAGGTAGTCGCTGTTGCGGCGGCCCTCCGAGATTTCCCGGGCCAGCTCGGGCCGGCGGGCCCACAGCATGACGTCGGCGCCGCCGTCGGCGAGGATCTTCGCAAAGGTCGTGCCCCAACTTCCGGCACCGAGAACGGCAACACGTTTGCCTGGCTGAACCTTAGGCTTCAAAACGGCCGGTCTCTTTCTGGTCGTGCTCCGACGGGTTCCAGCGCGTGTTCGGCGCCCTCTCCCCGCGGAGGTCTTCGAGCAAACGGGTGATGGCGTCCATGACGATGGCGGTTGCCTCGTTCAGCGACGCGCTGTCGAGGGGGCGGCCGCGGAACCGGTCGAGGTCGACCGGGTCGCCGATCTTGATGTGCACGGTCTTGCGGGGGAAGAGACGGAACTTCTTGGAGTACCGCCCGAGGATCTCCTGCGCGCCCCAGTGGGCGGCCGGGATGATCGGGATGTTGTGCTCGAGGGAGATGCGCACGGCTCCGGTCTTGCCGCGCATGGGCCAGAGGTCAGGGTCCCGGGTGAGCGATCCCTCCGGGTAGACGACGACCATCTGGCCATTGGCGACGAGGCGCTGGGCGGCCTTGACGGGCTCGCTGCCGCGCACCGATCCGCCGCGCTGGACCGGGATCTGGCCGGATTTCCGCAGCAGCCAGCCGACGACGGGGATCGTGAAGACGGATGCCTTGGCCAGGAACCGGGGCATCCGGCCCAGCTTCCAGCACACGACGCCCATCACGACCGGGTCGATCTCGCTGTAATGGTTCGGCGCGAGTACGAACGCCCCCGACCGCGGCAGCTTCTCGCCGTCGACCATCCGGAAGCGCGTCGCCAGGTTCATGACCGGCAGGATGATGGCGGCCAGCAGCCAGAAGAAAGACGGTCGACTCTTCTCCGAACGGGTCCGGGTGTTCTGGTCAGGCGTCATCGGCTGTGGCACGTCCCTATTATCCCTGTCTCCCCCGGCGTCGACGTGCGAATCACTCGACGTGCGAGTCACTCGAGGTCGAAGTCAGCGCCGAGCAATTGGAGCTTGGTGATGAAGTTCTCGTAGCCGCGGCTGATGATCCCCACGTTGCTGACGGTGGAGGTGCCGTCGGCGCTGAGCGCGGCAATCAGGTGGCTGAACCCGCCGCGGAGGTCGGGGACCTCGATGTCGGCGCCGTGCAGCTTCGTCGGGCCCGTGATGACGGCCGAGTGGTTGAAGTTGCGCTGGCCGAAACGGCACGGGTGCCCACCCAGGCACTCCTTGTGGATCTGGATCGTGGCGCCCATCTCGATGAGCGCGTCGACGAAGCCGAACCGCTGCTCATAGACGGTCTCGTGCACGATCGAGGTGCCCTTGGCCTTGGTCAGGGCGATCACGAGCGGCTGCTGCCAGTCGGTCATGAAGCCGGGGTGAACATCCGTTTCGATCACGACGGGCTTGAGGTCGCCGCCCGGGTGGTAGAAACGGATGCCGTCGTCGTGGATGTCGAAGGCGCCGCCGACCTTGCGGAAGACGTTGAGGAAGGTGAGCATTTCCGGCTGTTTGGCGCCGCCGACGAAGATGTCGCCGTCGGTCGCCAGGGCCGCGGCGGCCCAGCTGGCCGCCTCGTTGCGGTCGAACAGCGCCCGGTGGTTGTAACCCTCGAGGTGCTTGACGCCCTCGATCCGGATGACCCGGTCGGTGTCGACCGTGATGATCGCGCCCATTTTCTGCAGGATGTTGATGAGATCCATGATCTCCGGCTCGATGGCCGCACCCTTGAGTTCGGTGATGCCCTCCGCGCGCACGGCGGTCAGGAGAACCTGCTCCGTCGCTCCGACGCTCGGGTAGGGCAGCTCGAGCTTGGCGCCCTTGAGACCGTTCGGGGCGGACATCCGGATGCCGCTCTCCTGCTTCTCGACGACGGCGCCGAATTTGCGCAGGACGTCGAGGTGGAAGTCGATCGGGCGGTCGCCGATGCGGCAGCCGCCGAGGTCGGGGATGAAAGCCTCGCCGAGGCGGTGCAGCAGCGGGCCGCAGAACAGGATAGGGATGCGCGACGAGCCGGCGTGCGCGTCGATGGCGGCGAAGTGCGCGCTCTCGACGTCGATCGGGTCGAGCAGCAACTCGCCCTCTTCCTCGCCCTCGGACACCTTGACGCCGTGCACCTCGAGCAGGCCGCGGACGATGCGCACATCGCTGATGTTGGGCACGTTCTTGAGCACGCTGGGGCTCTCGCCCAGGAGCGCGGCCACCATGGCCTTGGTGACCAGGTTCTTCGCGCCCTTCAGCTCGATGCGGCCGACGAGCGGGATGCCGCCACGGATGGTGATGCGGTCGCCGTTGAGGCCGACGGCTGCGCCGTGGTTCTGCGCGTCCTGGATGAGTGTGCTCACGGATTACCTGCTTACGGGGTGACGTCGGGGGAAGAGAGTGCGGGGAGAGTGCGGGGAAGCCAGGGCTCCCGCGTCGATTCGAATTCCGATATCCGCGCCTCGTCACGCAGGGTCAATCCAATATCGTCGAGGCCTTCGAGCAGCCGCCATCTAGTGTAATCATCGATCTCGAACGAGACTGTGAGGTCGCCGACCCGCACCGTCCTGTCGACCAGGTCGACGGTCAGTTCCAGTCCGGGGTCGGATTCCAGCACGGTCCACAGGGTCTCGGCGTCCGCCTCGGAGATCTCCCCGGCGAGCAGGCCCTGCTTGCCGGAGTTGCCCCGGAAGATGTCGCCGAAGCGCGGGCTCAGCACGACGTCGAAACCGTAGTCGCGGAGCGCCCAGACGGCGTGTTCGCGGGAGGAGCCGGTGCCGAAGTCGGCGCCGGCGACGAGCACGCGGGCCCCGCGGTAGGCCGGCTTGTTCAGCACGAACTCGGGGTCCTGGCGCCAGGCCGCGAAGAGGGCATCCTCGAAGCCGGTCTTCGTCACCCGCTTGAGGTAGACGGCGGGGATGATCTGGTCGGTGTCGACGTTGGAGCGGCGCAGGGGAACGGCGATCCCGGTGACGGCGTGGAATTTCTGCATGGTTACTTCTCTCCGTTCGAGGCCGTGTTCGAGGCCGTGTGCGAGGCCGTGTGCGAGGCCGTGTGCGAGGCCGTGTGCGAGGTAGCGCCCGCGGCCAGGTCGGCGGCGAGGTCCCACGGACTCGACAGGGTGCCCCGGATGGCGGTGGCCGCGGCGACGAGCGGGGAGACCAGGTGGGTGCGTCCGCCCTTGCCCTGCCGGCCCTCGAAGTTGCGGTTGCTGGTGGACGCGCAGCGCTCCCCCGGGGCGAGCTGGTCGGGATTCATGCCGAGGCACATCGAACAGCCGGCGAAGCGCCACTCCGCTCCGAAGTCGGTGAAGATCTTGTCGAGGCCCTCGGCCTCGGCCTCGATGCGCACGCGGGCGGAGCCCGGCACGACGAGCATCCGCACGCCGTCGGCGAGCGTGCGACCCTTGACGATCTCGGCGGCGGCCCGCAGGTCCTCGACCCGGCTGTTCGTGCAGGAGCCGAGGAAGACGGTGTCCACCCGGATCTGCTTCATCGGCGTGCCTGCGGCGAGGTCCATGTACTCGAGGGCGCGCTCGGCGGCGGCCCGCTCATTATCGTCCGTGATGGTTTCGGGGTTCGGCACGGTGTCGCTCAGCGAGACGCCCTGGCCGGGGTTGGTGCCCCAGGTGACGAAGGGCTCGAGGGCATCGGCGTCGAGCACGACCTCGGCGTCGAAGCCGGCCCCCTCGTCGGTCGCGAGGGTTTCCCAGTACGCGACGGCGTCGTCCCAGTCCGCGCCGGAGGGTGCGTGCGCGCGGCCGCGGAGGTACTCGTAGGTGGTGGCGTCGGGGGCGATCATGCCCGCGCGGGCGCCGGCCTCGATCGACATGTTGCAGATCGTCATCCGGCCCTCCATGGAAAGGGAACGGATCGCGCTGCCGCGGAACTCGAGAACGTAGCCCTGCCCGCCGCCGGTGCCGATCTTCGCGATGACCGCGAGGATGATGTCCTTCGCGCTGACCCCGGGGCGCAGCGTCCCCTCGACGGTGATGGCCATCGTCTTGAACGGCTTCAACGGCAGGGTCTGGGTGGCCATGACGTGCTCCACCTCGCTCGTGCCGATGCCGAACGCCATGGCCCCGAAGGCGCCGTGCGTGGACGTGTGCGAGTCGCCACAGACGACGGTGATGCCCGGCTGGGTCAGCCCGAGCTGCGGGCCCACGACGTGCACGATGCCCTGCTCGATGTCGCCGAGCGAGTGCAGCCGGACGCCGAATTCGGCGCAGTTGCTGCGCAGCGTTTCGATCTGGGTGCGGCTGGTGACGTCGGCGATCGGCCGGTCGATGTGCAGCGTCGGGGTGTTGTGGTCTTCCGTCGCAATGGTCAGGTCGGGGCGACGCAGGGGCCGCCCGGCCAGGCGCAGGCCGTCGAAGGCCTGCGGGCTGGTGACCTCGTGCACGAGGTGCAGGTCGATGTAGATGAGGTCGGGCGTGCCGTCTTCGCCCTTGGCGACGAGGTGTTTGTCCCAGACCTTTTCGGCCAGGGTGCGTGGGCGTTCGCCCGTGAGTGCTGCGTTAGTCATGAGTGTGCGTCTTCCTGGGAATGGGGAACAGCCGACAACGGACTCCGCGACGGGCGTGGCCTCAGAACTGGGACCCGTCGCGGCAAGGAAGAAGAAGCAGACCGTTAAGCATCCATTCAGGCTAACACCTCGGCCTGTCGTCCAGTCAGGCGGACGGCGTCCCCTCGCCGGGCAGCGGCTCCGGCCGCGACTCGACGAACACCACGGTCACGTTGTCGCGTCCGCCGCGGGCGATGGCCTCGTCGACGAGGGCGTCCGCGACGCTTCCCCGGCCCTCGGCCTGGTCGGTGTGGGCCAGGAGCACGCGCGTGATGTCATCCGAATCGAGTTCCTTGGTGAGCCCGTCGGAGCAGACCAGGAACGCCTGCCGGTCGGCCGCGGAGAGGAGCCAGACGTCGGTGTCGACGAACTCGTCGGCGCCGATGGCCCTGGTGATCACGTTGCGCTCGGGGTGCTTCTCGGCGTCCGCCGCGGAGATCAGCCCGGCGTCGACCATTTCCTGCACGGCGGAGTGGTCGACGCTCAGTTGCTCGAGCCGAACGCCGTCCCAGGTGTAGATGCGGGAGTCCCCGACGTTGAACGCCATCCAGTGGAAGCCTTCGTCGTCCCCGGCGTCCACGAAGGCGACCCCGGCCAGGGTTGTTCCGGACACGGCCGCGCCGATGTCACCGACGGCGCTGAGGTCGCGGACGGCGTCGTTGGACGAGTGGATGGCGTCGAGGATGCGCTCGGGGGTCGAGGGGACATCCGCTTCGATGTGTTCCTCGAACACCCCGATGACCGTCTGGCTGGCGAGGTCGCCGCGGGCGTGGCCGCCCATCCCGTCGGCGACGAGGAAGACCGGGGACTGCGCCAGGACGCTGTCCTCGTTGACCGCGCGCACGGAGCCGACGTCGGATCGGGCGCTGAACACCAGCCGTACAACCGATGTGGGCAGCAGTAGTGCGCCCTCGCCATTCACAACCACAGCTACCCCAGGTCTTCGTCACGGGTCCTTAGGCCAGGTCCCGCGGCCCCTGACGGGGGCGTGAGCCTCCCACCGTATCAAGAGTTGCGGTCCCCTCCCCTGTCACGGCATTACTCGTCGGCGTAGTGCGGCATCTCTTCGGCGAGGGTGTGGCCGCGCTTCCTGGCGTCGGAGCGGGCCTTGATCACGCTGGCGATGGTCGCCACCGCCATCGAGCCGAGGATGACGCCGAGCGAGGTCCAGGTGTCGATCTCCGGGGCCCAGGCGAAGCCCTCGCCGCCGTTGACGAACGGCAGCTCGTTGGTGTGCAGGGCGTGCAGGACGAGCTTGACGCCGATGAAGAACAGGATGAACGCGATTCCGTACTTGAGGTACTCGAGTCGTTCGAGCAGGCCGCCGAGCAGGAAGTACAGCTGGCGCAGGCCCATCAGCGCGAAGATGTTGGCCGTGAACACGATGAACGGGCTCGTGGTGATGCCGAAGATCGCCGGGATGGAGTCGAGCGCGAAGATCAGGTCGGTCGTGCCGATGGCGAGCAGGACCACCAGCATCGGGGTGAAGATCTTCTTGCCGTCGACCCTGGTGCGCAGCTTCGACCCGTCGAAGTCGGGGGAAATCCGGATGTGCTTGCGCAGGAAGAGGATGATGCCGCTCTCGGATTCCTCGAGGTCCTCTTCCTTCTGGAAGGCCTGGCGCACCGCGGTGTAGAGCAGGAAGGCGCCGAAGATGTAGAAGATCCAGCTGAAGTTCTCGATCAGCTGGGCGCCCAGCAGGATGAAGATACCGCGCAGGACCAGGGCGATGATGATGCCCACCATCAGCGCTTCCTGCTGGTACTTCCGGGGCACGGAGAACCTCGCCATGATGATGACGAAGACGAACAGGTTGTCGATGCTCAGGCTGTACTCGGTGAGCCAGCCGGCGAGGAACTGTCCGGCGTGCTCCGCGTCGCCGAGCACGAGCATCAGCAGCGCGAAGATCAGCGCGAGGCCGACGTAGAAGGCCACCCAGAGGCTCGCCTCCCGGATCGACGGGACGTGCGGCCGTTTGAAGACGATGAGCAGGTCGGCGATGAGGATGGCCGTCAGGACGACGAGCGAGCCGATTTCAAACCAGATGGGGAGAGCGAGATCCACGAGGGCCTTTCACTGTGGTGGGATGCTGCACGGGATGCTGATGACAGCACGGAACCCGAAAGTCTCTCCCGCACCCGAAAAACGGATGCCACCGTGCCCGGGACCCCAGCGTTGCGGCCCGTATTGACGATCACGGCATAGGACCCGAATCGAGTCCAGAGGGATACTCCCCTTCACTCCGGGAAGTCTACCCGAAGCCGGAGGGCCCGGCTCGCAGCCGGCACACTCCCGCACCGGCCTCGCCCTTCGCACTCGCCCTTTACACTCAGTGGAGCGCCACAAGCGCCCACGCTGCCGGACACCGGCAACCGCACCGCGTCGAACCACCAGTTCAACGATGAACGAAAGGCAACATCCGTGCTCGCACTCTTCAAACCCTCCGGAGCTCCCGGACTCGAGCTGGTCGACCGGCCGGAACCTCGGACCGGCGACGACGAGGTGAAGATCCGGGTGTTGCGCACCGGGATTTGCGGCACCGACCTGCACATCGAGTCGTGGGACTCCTGGGCGGCCGGCACCATCAGTCCGCCGATCATCCCTGGCCACGAGTTCTACGGCGAGGTCGTCGAGGTCGGCTCCCAGGTGCGCGACGTGCACGTCGGCGCACGCGTGTCCGGCGAGGGCCACATCGTCTGCGGCAACTGCCGCAACTGCCGCGCCGGCCGCCGGCAGATGTGCATCCGCACCCTGAGTGTCGGCGTCAATCGCGACGGCGCGTTCGCCGAGTACGTGGTCATCCCCGAATCGAACGTCTGGGTTCACCTCGAGGACATCGACCCTGACCTCGGCGCGATCTTCGACCCGTTCGGCAACGCCGTGCACACCGCCCTCAGCTTCCCGCTGGTCGGCGAGGACGTGCTGATCACCGGCGCCGGCCCGATCGGCCTGATGGCCGCCGCCGTCGCCCGCCACGTCGGCGCGCGCTTAGTCGTGGTGACGGATGTCTCCGAGCCCCGGCTGGACCTGGCCCGCCGGATGGGCGCCGACCTCACCGTCAACGTGGCGCAGTCCAGGATCGCCGACGCGCAGCGCACGCTCGGCATGCGGGAGGGCTTCGACGTCGGCTTCGAAATGTCCGGCCACCCGGGGGCGCTGCCGGAGATGATCACCAACCTCAACCACGGCGGCCGCGTCGCGATGCTCGGACTGCCGAGCGCGCCGATCGACGTCGACTGGGCCAAGGTCGTCACGCACATGCTCACGATCAAGGGCATCTACGGCCGCGAGATGTACGAGACCTGGGTGGCCATGAGCGCCATGCTGCAGTCCAGCGAATGGCTCCGCGACGCCCTCTCCTCCGTCATCACCGACCGCTTCCCGGCCGCCCGCTGGCAGGAGGGCTTCGACGCCGCCCGCGCGGGAACCGGCGGCAAGGTCGTGCTCGACTGGAGCGCCGTCTAAGCCGATCCCGGCCGGCCTCCCCGGCCGGCGCCCCGACTGTCTCGAACACCCCGACTACCTCCGACAACCACCAGGGAGATCCATGTACGGCACCATGAAGGCCCAGCTGCAAGGCTCGCTCGACGAGATCCGCGCCGCCGGCCTGTTCAAGAACGAACGCAAGCTCGCCTCCGCCCAGTCCTCGCACATCCGCACCGGCGGCGCCGAGGTGCTCAACTTCTGCGCCAACAACTACCTCGGCCTGGCCAACCACCCCGACATCGTCGCCGCCGCGCAGAACGCCATGGACGACTGGGGCTTCGGCCTGGCCAGCGTGCGCTTCATCTGCGGCACGCAGGAGCTGCACATTGCGCTCGAGGCGCGGGTCTCCGAATTCCTCGGCACCGAGGACACGATCCTGTTCTCCTCCTGCTTCGACGCCAACGGCGGCGTGTTCGAGACGCTGTTCACGGCCGAGGACGCCATCATCTCCGACGAGCTCAACCACGCCTCGATCATCGACGGCATCCGGCTGTGCAAGGCCGCCCGCTACCGCTACAAGAACCGCGACATGGCCGACCTCGAGGCCCAACTGATCGCGGCGAAGGATGCCCGGCAGCGCCTCATCGTCACCGACGGCGTGTTCTCCATGGACGGGTACCTGGCGCCGCTGCAGGAGATCTGCGACCTGGCCGACAAGTACGGCGCACTGGTCATGGTCGACGACTCCCACGCCGTCGGCTTCATCGGCGAGAACGGGCGCGGGACGCCGGAGCTGGCCGGGGTCGAGCGCCGCGTGGACTTCACGACCGGAACCTTCGGCAAGGCCCTCGGCGGGGCATCCGGCGGGTACGTCAGCGGTCACGCCGAGATCATCGCGCTGCTTCGCCAGCGCGCCCGGCCGTACCTCTTCTCGAACACCGTGGCCCCGGCCGTCGTGGCCGGCACCCTGGCCGCGCTCGACCTCATCGACGCCGGCGGGGACCTGCGCGCACGCCTGGGCGAGAACGCGGCCCTGTTCCGCCGCCGGATGAGCGAGGAGGGCTTCGACCTGCTCGAGGGCGAGCACCCGATCATCCCGGTGATGTTCGGCGACGCGGCGCTCGCGGCCCGCGTGGCGGACCGGATGCTCGCCGAGGGCGTCTACGTGACCGCGTTCAGTTACCCGGTGGTGCCGCACGGCAAGGCGCGTATCCGCGTGCAGCTCTCGGCGGCCCACACGAGTGACGACGTCGAGGCCTGCGTCCGCGCCTTCGTCGCGTCCCGCGAGACCGCCTGAAAGAGCGCCCTTTCCCTCGCCGAACTGTGAGTTTGGCACCTTCCCGGGGCCCGGGAAGGTGCCAAACTCACGGTTCGGCGCATGGGGCGGCGACGGATGTCGGGGCGGGAGACGCAAGAAGCCCTCCCGCACGTGGCGGGAGGGCTTCTTTGTGGTGACCCCAGCGGGATTCGAACCCGCGTTACCGCCGTGAGAGGGCGATGTCCTAGGCCGCTAAACGATGGGGCCGTTTTTGCAACTTACCGAGTATGCCACACGAAAAGGTGCCCAACCAAACCGAGCACCTACGCGCAGATCAATAAGGCTCCAGGCTTCACGTCGATCTGCACCGGGAGCGGGCCGACTCGTTCCCCGTCGGCATAGGCGATGACCCCGGGGCCATCGATCCGCACGCTCCGGCAGCGGGTCAGTTCCACCTGCGGCAGGTGCGTATGCGTTCCGGAGAATACCTTCGGGAACACGCGCAGCAGGCCCAGGCGAGACAGCGGCTTCACGATGAACAGGTCGAGCAGCCCGTCGTCGATGACCGCGTCGGGGGCGATCAGCATGCCGCCGCCCATGGACGTGTTGTTGGCGACGGAAATGAGCATCGCGCGGAGTTCGCGGGGCGCGCCGTCGACCGTGACCCGGTAGGGGATCGGCCTGAAGACGGCCAGTTCGAGGAGCATGGCGATCGTGTAGCGGCTCTTTCCCCTCGGGCGGCGCATCCGGTTGGCCCGTTCGTTCACATTGGCGTCGAAGCCCGCGGAGAGCACACCGACGTACCAGGTGTCCAGGTTGCCGTGCCGCACCAGGGCCGCGTCGATCGCGCGGGGCGGCCGGGCGATCGCGTCCAGCAGGTGACCGATGGCCGCGCCGGTGTCCTCGAGGGGGATTCCGAGTCCCCTGGCGAAATCGTTGCCGGTGCCGCAGGGGACGATCGCGATGGGCAGGGTCGTGCCGGCGAGTTCGTTGACGCCGAGGCTCACCATCCCGTCGCCACCGACCACGACGAGGAGGTCGATGCCGTCGGCGATCGTGGCCACGACCTTGCGGCGGAGCAGTTCGATGTTGACCTCTGCCAGCGCGGTCACCTCGTGTCCCTGCCCGAGCAGCGCAGCCACGACCTTCGGGCCCACATCCCGGCGTCGCCCGAAGGACGCGTACGCGTTGATGGCTACGGCGATGCGAAGGACGGGGTGGGGCATGGTTCGAGTTTGGCGGATCCGACGCCCGCTGCCGACGCACCAATGGAGTGTGTTGCGCCGGCCCCGGATTGGGTATTAGCTCAGGGGATGAAGTTGACCAAGCTGGAACACGCCGCGCTCACCCTCGAGGTCTCGGGCCGGAGGCTCTTCATCGATCCCGGCTCGTTCACGACGGCCCTCACCGACACGGCGAATGCTGCCGCCGTCGTGATCACCCATGAGCACGCCGACCACTGGACCCCGGAGCAGCTGGACCGCATCCTCGCGATGAACCCCGACGTGCCGATCTACGGGCCGGCCGGCGTCGCGGCAGCGGCGACCGGGTACAACGTCACGGTCGTCCGCGACGGCGACACGGCGGAGGCCGGCCCCTTCACCCTGCGCTTCTTCGGGGCGAAGCACGCGGTCATCCACGAGTCCATCCCGGTGATCGACAACGTCGGAGTGCTGGTCAATGACGAGCTGTACTACGCCGGAGACGCCTTCACCGTGCCGGAGGGCGTGCAGGTCGGCACGCTCGCCGTGCCGGCCGGCGCCCCGTGGATGAAGATGTCCGAGGCCATGGACTACGTGCTCGCGCTGAAACCCCGGCGCAGCTTCACGACCCACGAGATGCTGCTCTCCCGGGCGGGCAAGGACCTCTCGAACACCCGGATCAGGACCGTCACCGAGCACGGCGGCGGCGAGTTCTTCCCGCTGGAACCGAACGAGTCCCTCGACCTGTAGGCCGCCGGGCACCCCGGCTATTCGCGCAGGCCGAACCGGGCGTGGATGGGATGCATCCAGCGGGGCGCCCACCAGAGCACCTTCTCCAGCGAGGTCATCACCGCCGGAACCAGCACGGTGCGCACGAGCGTGGCATCCAGGAGCACGGCCACGGCCAGGGCGACACCGATCTCCTTCATCTGCATCAGCTCACCGGTGGCGAAACCGGCGAACACGAGCACGATGATCAGGGCGGCCGAGGTGATGATCCGGCCGGAGCTCTGCAGGCCGGTCTCGATCGACAGCCGGGTGCTCTCCCCCTGCTCGAAATGCTCCTTGATGCGCGACAGCAGGAACATCTCGTAGTCCATCGCCAGGCCGAAGCCGAAGGTCAGCACGAGCGTCAGCACGAGGGCGTCGACACCGGCGACGTCGTCGGCGTTGAAGTTCAGCACCCCGGCCAGGTTTCCCTCCTGGAAGCCCCACACGAGGACACCGACGGCGGCCCCCAGCGAGATGACGCTGATCACCAGCGCCGTGATCGGGATGACCACGGAACCGGTCATCAGGAAGAGCAGGATGAAGGTGGCCACCACGATGATCAGGGCCGCCCACGGCGCCCCGCGCAGCAGGGAATCCGTGTAGTCGACGGAGGCGGCATCCGACCCACCCACCCAGTGGTCGAAGTCGGGCCGATCCGCCCGGATCTCGCGGACGACATCGGAGCCCTGATGCTGCCGGACGTCCACCCGGGACACCCAGTACCCGTTGATTTCGGCCGGGGCCGACACGTCGGTGACGTTCGGGACGTCTCTCACCTGCCCGGCCCATGCCTCCGCCCCGGCCTCGTCGGTGTCGGACACGAGCTGCACCGGGGCGGGCGTCGCGAGCGGGAAGTGGTCCTCCAGCGCCGTGAGGAACTCGTACTGCGACGACGACTGGGGGATGACGTCGTCCGAGGTGCTGGCCACCTTCAGGCTCAGCGCCGGGCTTCCGAGCAGCAGCAGGCCCGCGATCCCGGCGACCGAGACCAGCACGGGCCGGCGCTGGATGCCGCGGGTGAGCTTCGAGAAGAAGCCCTCGTGCGGGGCGATATCGCCGAACCGGCTGAGGAGCCCGCCGAGGCCGGGAACGCGCGTCAGGATGCCGGGCTTCAGCAGCCGTTCGCCGAAGTAGCCGAGCAGGGCCGGCACGAGCACGAGGGCCGTGAGGATCGCGATCAGCACCACGGACACGGCGCCAACAGAGATCGCCCGGATGACGTTCGGCTCGAAGACGAGCAGCCCGGCGGTGGCGATCGCGAAGGTCAGGCCGGAGTAGAGCACCGTGCGTCCGGCCGTGTCGACGGTGGCGCCGACGGCCTCCAGCATGAGCTCATGGCGGTCGAGCCTGGCCAGTCGCCGGTCGCCATGCGTGCGGGCCACCAGGGCGCGGAACTCCTCGCGGAAACGGCTCACGATCAGCAGGCCGTAGTCGATGGACAGGCCGAGGCCGATCACCGTGATGACATTCATCGTCGTGATGTCGATGTCCATCACGTAGGTGAACGCGTAGAGCGACCCGAGGGCGCCGATGATCGAGGCGATGGCACCGATCAGCGGGATGCCGGCCGCCAGGAAGCCGCCGAAGATGATCAGCATGACCACCAGCGCGATGGGCAGGGCGATCAGTTCGCCCTTCTGCAGGTCGGACTCGGCCACGCCGACCAGGGATTCGACGACGAGCGGGTTCCCGCCGACCAGGGCCGTGGCATCGGGCTCCTGCCCGCGGATCTCGTCGGCCGCCACGTTGAGGCGGTCCTGAACCTCGCGCAACAGCGTGTCGCTGAGCGCCCCGTCGGTCGTCTCCATCGACACGGTGAGCAGCACGCCCTTGCCGTCCTCGGCGTACAGGGGGGCGGCGGCCGGATTGGGCGATCCGTCGGGCAGGGCGGGAATGGCGAGCGGGTCGACCACCTCGGTGACGCCGTCGATGGCCGCGAGGTCGGCGGCGGTCTCCGCCAGCGTCGCCTGCAGGTCGGGGGACGTCGTGTCGACATCGTAGACGAGCAGCGAGAGCGATTCCGTGGCCGCTCCCTCGGTGCTCTCGATGAGCCGCGCCGCCTCGGCGGCCTCGCCGTCAACCGATGGCCCGGAGGTGCCCAGACGATCGAACAGGCTCTCGCCGGTCACCCCGACCAGGGCCGTCAGGCCGCAGGCGAGCAGCACGACCGCCCACACGATCACGGCGATCAGCCGGTGTCGGGCAACGGCGACGCCGAGGGTGCGCAGCATGTCCAGTCGATCCTTTGGTCGTCGCGAGGTGGCGGTGAGGTGGAGGTGGCGGTGGCGGTGGCGGTGGCGGTGGCGGTGGCGGTGGCGGTGGCGGTGGCGGTGGCGCAGCCAGAATACTCCCGTGGCCGGTCAGCGCTCAGGCCGTTCGCTTTCCCGCTCACTGTCCCGTTCGCCTTCCCTCTCGCTTTCCCTCTCGCGCCGGGTGCGCCGGTGCCGGTTGACCTGGTGCCCCGCCTCGATCAGAAGCGCCCCCAGCGCCGCGGCGACCAGCGCCACGGCCAGCAGCGGAGCCGGGGGAACCGACAGCGCCAGGAAGGCGCCCAGGGGCGGCAGGAACACCACCACGAGCCCGACGTGCATGGCAACGAGCAGCAGCACTTCGAATCCCTTCAGCGGTCGCATGAGCACGTTGAGCACCCACAGTCCCGCGAGGGTCAGCGCGATCACCGAGGCGGACTGGGTCTCGCCGGCGCTGTACCCGCCCTCCACGCGGGTGTAGATGACGACCGTGACCACCACCAGGCTCACCGACAGCCCGAACGGCACGCATGCGGCCGCCGCCCGCCGCAGGAACCCGGGCAAGTACCGGCGCGTGTTCGGCATGAGCGCGAGGAACAACGCCGGGATGCCGATGGTGAGCCCGTCGACGATCGCCAGTTGCCGGGGCAGGAAGGGGAACGGCCACAGCAGGATGCCGAAGACCAGGGCGAAGGTGATGGCGTAGACCGTTTTGGTGAGGAACACCTTCGACAGCAGTTCGATGTTGGCGATGACCTGGCGGCCTTCGGCCAGGACCCGCGGCAGCCGGGCGAACTGTCCGTCGAGCAGGACCAGGCGGGACACCGCCCGCGCGGTCGCGGCGCCGCTGCCCATGGCGATGCCGATGTCGGCCTGCTTGAGCGCCAGCACGTCGTTGATACCGTCCCCGGTCATGGCGACGACGTGTCCGGCGCGCTGCAGCGCGATCACCATGTCCTTCTTGTGGGCGGGGGTCACGCGACCGAACACGCTATGGGTGTCGAGCACCTCGGCGAGCGCGTCGGGGTTGGACGGCAGGTCGCGGGCGTCGAAGGCCGTCCCGGGGAGGCCGACCTCCCGGGCGACCGCCGCGACCGTGCGCGGGTTGTCGCCGGAGAAGACACGCAGGCCCACTCCCTGCTCCCGGAAGAAGTCGAGGGTCTGGGCGGCATCCGGCCTGAGCTTCTCCCGGAACGCGATGATCGCCACGGGTCGGAGGCCCGCGGGCAACGACTCGGCCGCCGCTTCCCCGTCGCTCAGCGGACGGGGGCTGTGCGTGAGCAGCAGGGTGCGGAGTCCCGCGGAGGCGAGTTCGCCGGCCAGCGCCACGGATCCGGCGTCCGGGCTGGTGGCCAGCAGGTCCGGGGCCCCGAGCACCCAGCTTCCCGCCAGGGCTCCCCCGTCGAAACTGGCCGCGCTCCACTTGCGCGCGGAGGAGAAGCCGATGGTCTGCGCGGGCGACATCCCCGGCTCGCCGGTGAAGCGCGTGCCCAGTGCCTTCGCGGTGACGTTCGCGTTCGGGTCGGAGGCGAACCAGCCCAAGGCCCGTCCCCAGCCGGTTTCGCTCTCGCCGTCGAGGGGCACGACCCGGTCGAGCACCAGGCCGCCCTCGCTGAGGGTGCCGGTCTTGTCGAAGCAGAGGATGTCGACGCGGGCCAGGCCCTCGACGGCGGCCAGCTCCTGGACCAGCACCCCCCGCCTCGCCAGCTTCACCGCGGAGACGGCGAAGGCGACGCTGGTCATGAACACGAGCCCCTGGGGGACCGTGCTGACGATGCTGGCCACGGAGCCGAGGATGGCCTCCCGCCAGGCACCGCTCTGGATGGCCGCTTCCCAGCCGCCCGCGGCCTGCATCTGCCCATTGACAACGATCGCGCTGATCGGGATGAGCGCCCAGCTGAGCACCTGCACCACGCGGCTCAGCACGTTCCGCAACTCGGAGTTCACGAGGGTGAACCGCCGGGCCTCCGCGGTGATCCGGTTCGCGTAGGAGTCCGTCCCGACCCGGACCACGCGGGCGGCGCCGTGACCGCCGACCACGAAAGAGCCGGACAGCACCTCCCGGTCGATGGCGACCATGACCGGATCGGCCTCGCCGGTCAGCAGCGACTCGTCAATCTCGAGGGCCTGGCCGCGCAGGATGACCGCGTCGGCCGGCAACTGGTCGCCCGCGCGGAGCAGGAGGTTGTCATCCAGCACGACCTCGCCCCGGGCAATTTCGACCTCGACGCCGCCCCGCAACACGCGGGTGCTCGGACTGCTCAGCAGGGCAAGCCGGTCGAGGGTGCGCTTGGCCCGGTACTCCTGGGTCACGCCGATGAGCGCGTTCGCGATCACGAAGAAGCCGAAGAGGGCATCCTGCCAGTAGCCGAGGAAGACGAGCAGCACGAAGCTTCCCCCCACCACGGCGTTGAACAGGGTCAGCAGGTTGGCCCGCAGAATGAGCCAGAGGCTGCGGCTGGTGTCCAGCGGCACGAGGTTCGTGAGGCCCGCGTTCGTGCGCAGGGCGACCTCGATGGTGCTGAGTCCGGTCGCCGCCAGCCTCTTCGGGTCGACGGGCGGCAGGCTCTCCCGGGCGTCGGCGGGTTCGCCCGCGAGCCCGGCGTGCGCGGTGCGCCTCTGCCGTGGACCCGTGGACCGCATGGCCCACAGTGTATTACGGCGGCACCGGGCAATGCGACGGCACCGGGCATTACGGCGGCACCGGGCATTACGGCGGCGGGGTGCCGCGGCGGCGGAACGACGGAAGCCCCGGCACGCGCGCTGCGCGCGGGTGCCGGGGCTTCACCGATCGTGCCGGGCGGATGCCGCCCGGCCGGGCGTCAGACGGCGACGAGCGTGCGCCAGTCGGCCAGTTCCAGGTCGTGGGCTTCGGACACCGAACGGTTGGTGACGCGGCCGGCGGCGACGTTCAGGCCCAGGGCGAGGGCATCATCCCGCTCGAGGGCGACCTTCACACCGAGGTTGGCCAGGGCCAGCGCGTAGCGGAGCGTGACGTTCGTCAGCGCGTAGGTGGACGTGTTCGGCACGGCTCCGGGCATGTTGGCGACGCAGTAGAAGATCGAGTTGTGCACCGTGTAGGTGGGGTCTTCGTGGGTCGTCGGACGCGTGTCGGCGAAGCAGCCACCCTGGTCGACGGCGATGTCGACGAGCACGGAGCCGGCCTTCATGCGCGACACCAGGTCGTTCGTGACGAGCTTCGGGGCCTTCGCACCGGGGATGAGCACGGAACCGATCACGAGGTCGGCATCCGTGACCGCGAGCTCGATCTCGTAGGAGTTGGACGCGACGGTCTTCAGGCGGCCCTGGTACTGGCCGTCGAGCTGGCGCAGGCGGTCGATGTTGATGTCGAGGATGGTGACATCCGCGCCGAGGCCGAGGGCCATGGCGGCGGAGTTCGTGCCGGCAACGCCGGCGCCGAGCACGACCACCTTAGCGGGGCGGACCCCGGGGACGCCGCCGAGCAGCACACCCTTGCCGCCGGCGGGGGCCATCAGCGACTGCGCGCCGACCTGGACGGCCAGGCGACCGGCCACCTCGCTCATCGGGGCGAGCAGCGGCAGCGCCCGGTTGGCGGTCTGCACGGTCTCGTAGGCGATGGCGGTGACGCCCGCTTCGATCAGGGCCTGGGTGAGTTCCGGCTCTGCGGCGAGGTGGAGGTAGGTGAAGAGGATGAGGCCCTGGCGGAAGCGGGGGTACTCGGACGCCACCGGCTCCTTGACCTTCATCACCATGTCGGCGCGGGCCCACAGCTCGTCGGCGGAGTCGACCAGCTCGGCGCCGGCGACGAGGTATTCCTCGTCGGCGATGTGCGAGCCGATGCCGGCACCCGTCTCGATGAGCACTGTGTGGCCGTTGGCCAGGAACTCGTGCACTCCGGAGGCGGTAATCGCCACGCGGAACTCGTTGTTTTTGATTTCCCTGGGGACACCAATGATCATGGCCGACTCCGTTGTTCGGTGAAGCTGTCTGTGTGGGGGCTGGCAGCCCGGCCGTGACGGCAGGGGTGCAACTGAGGGTCAAGCGTAGAAGGACGATCTGCGCTCCCCCGGGCGCAGACCGGAGCCGGAAGCACCCCGCGCCGGCGAAATCGGCGAAGACGCGCGGAACCCGCCCGCGGGGCACTCGACAAATGTCGAGCCGGCGGGCGCCAATCGTCGCCTCGTGTCCGCTGCGAGCCTCGCCCGGGCCGTAGCATTAGCCCATGAACAGCGCGGATATCGAGGAGCTGGTCGAGTCCCTCGCCACCAGCCTGGACCGCGCACTGTCGCTCGAAGACCTGGGCGGGGTGCTCCTCGCCTACAGCCGCGACCAGCCGCTCGCCGACCGGGTCCGGGTGAACTTCCTGCTCAGCAAGAAGGTCCCCGCGGACGTCAGCGCCTGGCAGCTGCAGCACGGCATCGCCACCGCCGTGCATCCCGTCGTCGTTCCCGCGAACGAGGCGCTCGGCATGCTCGGCCGGGTCTGCGTGCCGCTGATGGTGCGCGGCTTCCGCGTCGGGTACCTCTGGGCACTGCAGGGGTCCAGCGACGAGTCCCCCGCCGCGATCCTCGACGCGCTCCCCGCCGTCCGTCCGCAGCTGGACCGGCTCGCCGAGCTCCTGCTCGACACCAACACCGCCGAATCCGAACACCGGAGGCAGCGCGAGGCCCTGTTCCTGGCGGCGTGCGCCGGGGATGCGGCGGCCGTGGAGGCCATCGCCGGCTGGCCGCAGGTGCACGCCACCGGACCCTGGCACCTCGCCACGCTTATGGAACAACCGGATGCCGGCGGCCAGGTCCGCGAGGCCGCGGCCGACCCCGCGGCCGGGCTCCTGCTGCAGAGGATCTCCGCGCTGCAGGCGACCGTCGGGATCGACGCGGCCCGGTTCAGCGCCGGGACCGAGACCCACGCGGTCGTCCTTCTCCGGGACCAGCCGGGCAAGCTGGTCCACGCCGACATCCTCGGCCGGTACGGCGCCGAGCTGGCCCGGCGGGGCGGCACCGCGCGGCGCCCCGCCCTGATGGGCGTCAGCGAGGTGTTCCACGACCTGCGGAAGCTCCCCGAGGCCTATGCCCAGTCCCGCAAGGCGGTGCAGGCCGCCGCCGTCGACCGGTGGCTGGGCTCCATCGCCGACTACCGGCGGATCGGCGTGTACCAGTTCCTCGCCGCGAGCAGCCGCAACCTCTCCCCCGGGGAATCCGTCTACTTCGCCGAGCTGCAGGACTTCGATGCGAACCAGGAGCTCCTGCCGATGCTGGAGCTGCTCTACGACACGGGCGGCTCCGTGCAGGAGGTCGCCTCCGAGCTGCATCTGCACCGCAGCAGCATCTACAACCGGCTGGCCAGGATCCGCTCGCTGATCGGGGCGGATCCGCTGGCCGGCCAGGTGCGGCTGGAGCTGCACCTGGCGATGAAGGCCCATCGCTGGTCCCGCCGCCCCCGCATCTGAGCGCCTTCCAGCGCGCCGAACCGTGAGTTCGGCACCTTCGCGGGCCCCACGAAGGTGCCAAACTCACGGTTCGGCGATGGGTGGGGTGCTTCAGTTAGCGAGCGCGGCCTTCTCGGCGCGAGCCTCGGCCTTCCACTCCGCGATCCGTGCCTGCTGCAGCGGCGCCTGGCGGTTGAAGTACCAGGCGGCACCGAGTCCGAGGAACCACAGCGGGGCAACGATGAGCGCCAGGCGCGTGTCTTCCGCCTGGCCCAGGGCCCAGAGCATGAAGGCGAAAAAGCCCAGCACGACCCAGGGCATGACCCGGGCGCCGGGCATCTTGTACTTCGATGCGGCGTGCAGCTGCGGGCGACGACGGAGGAAGGCGATGTAGCTGACCATGATGATCGACCAGACGAACATCGTCAGCACGGACGCGACCGAGGTGACGAGCGTGAAGGCGCCCATGAAGGAGTCACCGCTGTAGAGCAGCACCAGCCCGGCCAGCAGGAAGATGCAGGAGAACAGCAGCGCGTTCCGGGGAACCATGCGACTGCTCAGCTTGCCGAACTTCTTCGGGGCGTTGCCGTCCTGGGCGAGGCCGTAGACCATGCGCGAGGTCGAGTAGATGCCCGAGTTGGCGCTGGACGCGGCCGAGGTGAGGACCACCAGGTTGATGACGATCGCCGCAATGCCGAGACCGGCCAGGGTGAACATGCCGATGAACGGGCTGCTGCCCGGGTCGATCGTGCGCCACGGGTTGACGGCCATGATGATGACCAGGGCGCCCACGTAGAAGAGCAGCAGTCGCAGCGGGATCGTGTTGATGGCGCGGGGCAGGTTCGACTCCGGGTCCTTCGTCTCGGCGGCCGCTGTGCCCACGAGCTCGATGCCGGCGAAGGCGAAGATGGCGATCTGGAAGCCGAGCACGAAGCCGGCGACGCCGTGCGGGAACATCCCGCCGTCGTTCCAGATGTTCTCGAAGCCGGCAACGGCTCCGGAGGGGGACGTGAAGTGGGTGGCGATCATGACCAGGCCGGTGGCGATGAGGGCCAGGATGGCGAGGACCTTGACCAGGGCGAACCAGAACTCGGCCTCGCCGAAGGCCTTGACGCTCGGCAGGTTGAGCACGATCAGCACGACCGGTGTGAGCAGGGCGGGGATCCAGAGCGGCGTCCCTGGTGCGAGCACATTGACGTAGCCGGAGATGGCGACGATGTCGGCGACACCGGTGACCACCCAGAAGGCCCAGTAGGACCAGCCGGTGAAGAAGCTCGCCCACGGGCCGAGCAGGTCGCCGGCGAAGTCGCTGAACGACTTGTAGTTGAGGTTGGAGAGCAGGATCTCGCCCATGGCGCGCATCACGAAGAAGAGCATGAAGCCGATGATCATGTAGACGAAGATCACCGACGGCCCGGCGAGCGAGATGGTCTTGCCTGCGCCCATGAAGAGGCCGGTTCCGATGGTGCCGCCGATGGCGAGCATCTGGATGTGGCGGCGGCTGAGCGAGCGGGCCAGGTGGGGCTCTTCGCTGCGGATCTGTGCTGCGGGTGCGGTGCTTGTGGCTCCGGCTGCCGCGGTCGTGCGTTCTGACATGGGGCTTCTTCCTCATCGCGAGTTGAACGAAGCCGCATGCAGACGACGACCATGTCAACCGCGTTGGGGCCATCACGAGTGTGAGGGCCGGTACAACGGTGGTTCTGAAGTAACGAGACTAGGTCAGCGTTTTACCGGCCCGGGAGCCCGGAAGAGGCCCTCGGTTCCTCCGCCCGCCCGGCAAACGCCCGGCATCCGCTCGGCATCCGCCCGTTACCTGCCCGTTATGCGGGTCGCGCCGCGCGAGCGGTCGGCCCGTCCTCGACAGCTGTCGAGGATTCGAGCGTCATCTGTCGCCGGATGTCCCCCGCGCCCGGGAATGCATTCAGATACCGGCGCTGCACCCGCGGGCTGACCCGGGTGACGATCTCGTAGTTGTTCGTCCCGGCCGCGGCGGCCCACTCGTCGACGGAGGGTTCGCCGTCGTCGCCAGGGCCGAACAGCACGGCCTCGGCGCCGGTCGCCGATCGTCCGGACGCCACGAGGCCGGCCTCGCCGAGGTCGATGACCATCTGGTCCATCGCGATCCGCCCCACGACCGGGTAGGTCACCCCGTTCACGCGCACCGGGCCGCCCGTCGCGATCCGCGGGATCCCGTCCGCGTAGCCGAGCGGGATGAGGCCCAGCGCGCTCGGGCCCATGGTGCGATAGCTGAGCCCGTAGGACACGCCCTGCCCGGCCGGGACGTCCTTGCACTGGGCGACCAGGCTGGTGAGGGTCATCGCCGGCCGCAGGCCCAGGGCCGACGGCGCCGTGCCGGCGAACGGAGACAAACCATACAGCCCGAGGCCCACCCGCACGAGGTCGAAGTGGGTGTCGGGGCGGGTCAGCGTCGCCGGGGTGTTCGCGAGGTGGCGGACCTCGACCGCCGCCCCGGCCCGTTCGGCCAGCGCGACGAACTCGCGGAAGGCCGCGAGCTGCTCGTCGGTCTCCGGACGGTCCGGTTCATCCGCAACGGCCAGGTGCGAGAAGACTCCCACGACCCGGATGCGCCCGGCGGCCTGGTGCGCCATCGCCGCGGAGAGCAGGGCGTCCCAGTCGGCGGCCGGGCTGCCGTTCCGGCCCAGGCCGGTGTCGATTTTCAGGTGCACGCGGGCGACCTGCCCCTGCTCCACCGCCACTGCCGCGATCGGGCCGAGTTCCCAGCCGGCGCTGCCGAGGTCGATGCCGGCGGCGATCGCCCCGGCGAAGTCGCTCTGCGGGGTGTGCAGCCAGGCCAGCAACGGGGCGTCGATCCCGGCGGCGCGCAAGGCCAGGGCCTCCTCGATGTGGGCGACCCCCAGCCACGATGCCCCGGCCTCCAGCGCGGCCGTGGCGACGGGAACGGCGCCGTGCCCGTAGGCATCCGCCTTGACCACGGCCATCAGCCGGGCCGGAGCGGCGACCCGCACGAAGCGTCGGACGTTGCTCCGGATGGCGTCGAGGTCGACCACGGCCACCCGTTCGGGCGGACGGAGGCGGTCGGCGGCTGGTGCGGTGCCTGGTGCGATCACCGTTTCAGGCTACCCAGCCGGGCGGGGGCATCCGGGTGGGAGGCGACACGATCCTTGCCGGGCGAAATCCGCCGGCGGGAGTGAGGTAGGAACGCCTGGATCCACGCCGGCGGCGGCGCGGGAATAAGTCCGCCCAGCCGGCCGTCAGTCCCTAGGATGAGGTCATGGCGATGCCGGTTCTGGCCACCAAGCTCTTCATCCCGGTCCTTCGGCCCAGAGCAGTTCCTCGACCGCGCCTTGTCGAGCGTTTGCGTGAGGGGCTCCACTCCGGCCGAAAGCTCACGCTCATCTCCGCCCCGGCCGGCTTCGGCAAGACCACGCTGCTCAGCGAGTGGATTGCGGATGCCCGGCGACGGGACCCGCAGGTGCGGGTCGGCTGGCTGTCGCTCGACGAGGGTGACAACGATCCTTCCCGCTTCCTCACCTACCTCGTCAGCGCCCTGCAGCGGGCCGATCCCGCGCTCGGCTTAGAGGCGCTCGCCCTCCCGGGGACCTCGTTCGACCCGGCGCTGACGACCCTGATCAACGACGTCGCGCAGAGCTCCTCTGCGATCATCCTGGTGCTCGACGACTTCCAGCTGATCGAGGACGAATCGATCCGCGACGCCGTCGTCTTCCTGCTCGATCACCTCCCGTCGAACCTGCACCTGGCCATCGCGAGCCGCTCCGATCCGCTTCTGCCCGTTGCGCGCCTGCGTGCCGGCGGTGAGCTCACCGAGTTGCGGGCCGCCGATCTCCGCTTCACGCCGGACGAAGCCGCGGTCTTCCTGGGCAAGATGGTGGACCTGGATCTCTCGGCCGCCGACGTCGCCGCTCTCGACGCGCGCACGGAGGGCTGGATCGCGGGCCTCCAGCTGGCGGCCCTGTCAATGCGGGACCGCTCCGATGTCTCCGGTTTCATCGAGGGCTTCACCGGGAGCAACCGCTTCGTGCTCGACTATCTGGCCGAAGAGGTGCTGCAGCGTCAGCCTGATGAGGTTCGCGAATTCCTGCTGCACACGTCGGTCCTGAACAGGCTCAGCGGGCCCCTCTGTGACGCCGTCACCGGGCAGGCCGGGAGCAGCGAGATGCTGGAATCGCTCGAGCGCGACAACTTGTTCGTCGTGCCGCTGGATGATCGGCGCCGGTGGTATCGCTATCACCACCTGTTCGCGGATGTTCTTCGCGCGCGGTTGCTGCGGGACCGGCCCGATCGCGTTTCGGAACTCCACGTTCTCGCCAGCGAGTGGTACGAACGCAATGACCTCCCCGAGGACGCCGTCACGCATGCTTTGGCGGCCGCGGATTTCGGCCGGGCGGCGAGAGTGATCGAGGCGGCCATTCCCGTGGTTCGCAAGAGCCGACAGGATGCCACGCTGCTGCGCTGGTTGACGCTCCTGCCGGATGAGGTCATCGATCGCCGGCCCGTGCTCGGCGTCTACTGCGCGTGGTCGTCGCTCGTCGCCGGTGATGTGGAGGCCGTTGAACCCCGATTGCGGGTCGCCGAGAGGGCTCTGGCCACCACGGCCGATGACGGCACCCCCACACACGACTCGGCGGCCGGCGAGGAACTGCGGATGCTCCCGGTGATGATTGCCGTGTATCGGGCAGCCGTTGCGCAGGCGCGCGGGAATGTGGCCGAAATACGGGTACACGCCGAGCGCGCCCTGGAGCTCGTAGAACCCGCCGATCATCTCGGGCGAGGCGCGGCGGCCGGCTTCCTCGGGCTGGCAGCGTGGGCGACCGGCGACCTCGAGGGCGGCGTCAGGGCCTTCCGCGAGGTCAGAACCAGCCTGCTCCTGGCCGGCAACGTGGCGGATGCGCTGGGGACCACGATCGTGCTGGCCGACATGCTCATTCCGCTGGGTCGGTTGCGGGAAGCGCAGCGGTCATACGAGCAGGCTCTGCTGCAGGCGGCAGAGCAGGGCGAGCCTCCGCCGCAGTCAACGGCCGACCTGCACGTCGGGCTCAGCGAGTTGCTGCGTGAGCGCGGCGAACTGGCTGCCGCTGCGGAGCACCTGGCGACCAGCGAGGCCCTGGGCGAACACGCCTCGTTGCACGAGAATCGGCATCGATGGTTCGTTGCGATGGCGAGTCTCCGGGAGGCCGAGGGACAACTCGACGCCGCCCTCGAATTGCTCACCACGGCTGTGGGTCTGCACCGGCGGGGGTTCTTCCCCGAGGTGCGCCCGATCTCCGCGATGAAGGCACGGATCTGGATTGCGCACGGGAGGCTCGCCGACGCCGAGGCCTGGGTCAGCGGGCGGGGCCTGTCTGCCGCGGATGACCTGAGCTACCTGCGCGAGTTCGAACACATCACCCTGGCGAGGCTGCTGATCGCGCAGCACAGGGCCGATCCGCGGGACCGGGCAATCGAGGCGGCCGCCGGCCTGCTGGACCGACTTCTCGCGGCCGCGGAGGCAGGCGGTCGCACCGGAAGCGCGATCGAGATCCTCGTCCTGCGGGCGCTGGCGTTGGGGGCGCAGGGTCGCACTGCCCTGGCGCTCCAACCGCTGCAGCGAGCGCTCGCCCTGGCCGAGCCGGAAGGCTACCTGCGGATCTTCGCCGACGAGGGTGAGCCCCTGACGGCGCTGCTCGGTGCGACCGCCGACGCAGGTATCCTCCCGGACTATGTTCGGCGGCTCCGTCAGGCCATGCGGCAAACCACCGGCGACGGGGTCAGCCTCGGCGGCATCCCGGACCCCCTGAGCGAACGCGAACTGCACGTGCTCCGGCTGCTGGCGACCGAGCTCAGCGGCCCCCAAATCGCCCGGGAACTGTACGTGTCGCTGAACACCCTGCGCACCCACACCAGGCACATCTTCGGCAAGCTCGACGTCAACAGCCGCCCGGCGGCCGTCGGCCGGGCCACCGAGCTGGGTTTGATCTAGCGTCTCGTTTGATTCAGGCTCCCGGGCGCACAATCACCACATCGATCACCACACAGGGTGATGCCTCGTCACCACATGTCTCCGTAGATTCGGGTCGTTCTCAGGTATCCGCCTGGGGCAACTCAGAACATCGGAGCCACAATGCGCATCACGACTTCCACCCTCACGCGAGCGGCCGCCATCGCCGCCGCTCTCTCAGGGCTGATCTACATCGTCATCCAGTTCATCCATCCCGCCGACGAGGTCGGCTCCCTCACGACCCAGGCCTGGGTGAGCGTGCACAGCCTCAGCTTCGGCATGGCTGTGCTCGGCATGATCGGCATCACGGGCATCTACCTTCGCCAGGTGCGACAGTTCGGGCTGCTCGGCCTGGTCGGCTACGCGCTGTTCGGACTCTTCTTCATCCTGCAGTCGGCCTTCGTCTTCGCCGAGGCGTTCATCGCGCCGTTGATTGCCGTTGACGCACCGCAGCTCGCCGAGGACTTCGTCGGCCTGTTCGGCCGGCACCCGGCCGAGACCGACCTCGGCCCCCTCGCCGCGCTCCCCCTCGTCGGAGCCGGGGTCTACGTCGTCGGCGCCATCCTGTTCGGTATCGCCATCCTCCGCGCCCGCGTCCTGTCCCGCAGAGCCGGCATCCTCCTCATCGCCGCCGCGGCGGTGACGCCCGTTGCCGGTGCGCTGCTTCCGCACACCCTCGAACGGATGGCCGCCATCCCCATGGGCCTGGCCTTGATCTGGCTCGGCTACTCCCTGTGGTCGGACCAGCGCAAGAACGCAGCAGAGGCGACATCCGACCAGCAGTCCTCCCGCCTCGACCGGACGCCGGCGATCTGACCACGACGGATGTCCCTGGCGACGCGAGAGGAGGAGCGCGATGAGTGAACGACACCCGATGCCACGAGGGCACGACGGACAGGGCCGGTACGAGATTCGCCTCCAGGGGCAGCTCGATGACAGTTGGAGCGACTGGTTCGAGGGCTTCACCCTTGCCAACGAGAGCGATGGGACGACCACCCTCACGGGCCCGGTCATCGACCAAGCCGCGCTGCACGGGCTGCTGCGACGTGTCGGCAACCTGGGCGTGACATTGATTTCGGTAAACGTCTTGAGGAGCAGACAACCATGACGAAAGACCGCTCGACCGCCGGGCTTTCCCGCGGCAATCGAAGCAGGGGTCCTCGAGGGCAGTGGCTGGCGCCCACCGGCTTGATCCTCCTCGCCCTCATCCCGGTGCTCGCCGGGGCGGCGCGACTCACCGAGCTGACCGGCGGGGCCGTCGCCACCCCGCAGAACTCCCGGTTCCTCGACTCCCCCGTGCCCGTCGTGACGCACATCGTGAGCGTGACCGTGTACAGTCTGCTCGGGGCGTTCCAATTCGTCCCGGCCCTGCGTCGCCGCAGGGCCGGCTGGCACCGCCTCGCCGGACGCCTCCTCATTCCCGCCGGCCTGCTCGCCGCGCTCTCCGGCATGTGGATGGCGGTCTTCTACCCGCACCCGCCCGGAGACGGCGAGATCCTCGTGGTCCTTCGGGTGATCTTCGGATCCGCCATGGTGGCGAGCATCGGCCTGGGGATTCGCGGGATTGTGCGCCGGGACTTCGCCCGGCACAGCGAGTGGATGACCCGCGGCTACGCGATCGGAGTGGGGGCCGGCACCCAGGCCCTGGTGCTCATCCCCCAATCGATCATCTTCGGCTCGTCCGACGAGCTCTCCCGAGCCGTGTTCATGGGGGCCGCCTGGGTGATCAATCTCGCGGTAGCCGAGTACGTCATCCGTCGGCGCGCCAAGCCGGCACGCCGCCCGTCCGGCCGGTCGGAGGCGGCCGGGACAGGCCGCGCGCTCAGCCCATCAACAACCACACCACTCACAACCACACCCTAAGTAAAGGAGTCACCATGAACATGCAGCCGGAAACTCGTACCCAGGCTCAGGATGTCCGAATGAAAGCCGCCGTCTATCGCCGGTTCGGCGCACCGGAGGTGGTGCTCATTGAAGAGCTGCCCAAGCCCGCGCCGGGGCCGGACGAGGTGCTCGTCAGGGTTTGCGCGAGCACTGTGAGCGCTGCCGACCATCGGTCCCGGGGGCGCACGGTCCCGGCGGGGCTGGGCCTCCTGGCCGCACTCTCGCTCGGGGTTTTCCGCCCTCGCAAGCGGATCCTGGGCATGGACGTCGCCGGCGTCGTGGAGGCCGTGGGCGCGAACGTCACGTTGTTCGCCCCCGGCGACGAGGTGATCGCGATGCTCGGCAGCGCCTTCGGCGGCCACGCCGAGTACGTCTGCATTCCGCAGGGCGGCGCGATCACGGCGAAGCCGCGGAACATGTGTTTCGAGGAGGCCGTGGCGCTCGTGTTCGGGGGAATCACCGCGCATGGATTCCTCAGCCAGACCGCCATCAGACCGGGCGACACCGTGCTCGTCAACGGCGCATCCGGCGCGGTGGGAACCGCGGCGGTGCAACTGGCCAGGGAGCTGGGTGCGCACGTCACTGGCGTGTGCAGCGGCGCCAACCGGGACCTGGTCACCGCGCTCGGCGCAGACCGGGTGATCGACTACACCACGGAGGACTTCCTCACCGAGGGGCGGTCCTACGACGCCATCATGGATTGCGTTGGCACTGCTCCGTTCGAGCGGGCTGCGGCGTGCATCAACCCCGGCGGAGCGCTGTTGCTCGTCATCTCCGACCTGAAGGGAATCCTGCTGGCCTCCCGGCACGGCAAGAGGAGCGGAAAGCTGGTCACGGCGGGCAACGTCGCGTACACGGCCGAGGCGCTGGCCTTCCTGGTCGGGCTCGCCGAGGCTGGTCGGCTCCAGGCGGTCATCGACCGGACCTACGACCTGGCCGACATCGTGGAGGCCCACCGCTTCGTCGACACGGGGCGCAAGAAGGGGAGCGTCGTCCTGCGCATCGCGAACGGCTGAGCGGCCCAGCCGCGGTCCTAATGAGCGCGGCCGTCGGCCGTGCGCTTCGCCCCCCACGATCTCGAAGGAAAGTGGGGGGTGTTGCTTGAGGCCAGGAGCTGAACTCCTTTAACACGAATGGCCCCCTCGCGGGAGCCAACTTGCTGGGGTACCTGGACTCGAACCAAGAACAACTGATAGTCGTCTCGGCGGTACTGCCCACCCGCAACTGGGGCGGAATTCCGCGGATTTCCGCGGTTTTCATGGAGACAGTCTACGCGCTGGCACGGACGACTACGGGCCGATTCTGGTCACGCCAACGGGTTTTCGGTGCGTTTCTGGTCACATCTTCGAGCGTGCCGTACACGGAGTGATAGACGCTCATAGACCGAAGCTGCTGCTCGGCGGAGCCGCCGGTAACTTCATCGACCGGATCGACGGGCACGGCGTGGTGGACTACATGCACACCGGATGGTTTGCCACCTTCAACCTCGCCGATGTTTTCGTCACCACCGGAGTCGCGGTCCGCATCCTCGGAACCATCCTCTCCCCGCGGTCCCGGAACGGCGACTGACCGGCGGCGGGAGCCGACCCGATCACGATTGCCGCTTCGTGATTACCGGGTTCGCCATCAAGGCGGGCATGGAATCATGGAAGGGCGACATCTGCGCCGTGCCGGTCAGCGCTCTGACAGGCGAACGGGCGCTCGACGCGGACACTTCCTGCTAAGTATCAGCTGGGCCCCTCACCGCTCTACGCCGACAAGGAACACAATGGTCACCGCCAGCAACGAAAAAATCACACGCAACACACCGAGGTCCTGGGCGGCTGTGTTTACGTCAGTTGCGGTGGCGACCACAATCACTGGATGCTCTGTCCCGACTGATGGCGGGCAGGAACCTGCGGCCGGCAGCGCTCATGCGTTCGGCCACGTCCACGGGATTGGCATCAACCCGGCCACCGGCGCCGCATTCGCCGCAACCCATGCGGGGGTCTTCGAACTCCCAGCCCTGGATGCCGACACGGTGCGCGCCAGCGACCTCGAGGGTCCCATCGCCGGGCGAGCACAGGACACGATGGGTTTCACGATGAGCGGGGACACGATGTTCGGGTCCGGGCATCCGGACCCGGCCGAAGAACCGGCTTTGAGCCCACCAAATCTCGGACTGATCACCAGCACCGACAACGCCGCCACCTGGGAAACGATCTCTTTGCGCGGGCAAACCGACTTCCACGACCTTGCCCTGACCCAGGACGGCAACACAACCCGCATCTATGGGTACGACGAGTCAGCCGGCACCGTCTCGATCAGCCAGGACGGCGGAAGCACATGGGCCGCCGGTGCCAGCCTCGCCCTGCGAGATCTGAGCGCCGACCCGACGACGCCGAGCACCGTCTACGCCACCACCGCCGACGGATTGGCGGTCAGCACCGACAGCGCTCACACATTCACCCTTGTCCCGGGCGCGCCGCCCCTGTACCTGCTGGATTCGCTCGACCACACGGCCGGCGGGCTGATCGGAGTAACTGTCGACGGAACCGTTTGGGTCCAATCGGGTACCGAGCCGTGGACATCCACCGGCACCATTGAGGGGGAGACCGAAGCTCTCACTTACGCCGCAACGCCAACGTCTCGACTCCTTGTGGCCAACGGTCGAGGGATCATGGCCAGCCATGACCTCGGCAAGACGTGGCGCGACCTGGTGCTGAACTGATGACCCGGATGAGGGTGGAGATCCTGCATATCGAGGACTGCGCGAACTGGGAGGAAGCCTCCCTCCGCTTGCGTACCGCCCTGGCAGCCACCGGGCACGATGATGCCACCATCATCACCACAACGCTTCGAACCCAGGAAGACGCATGTCGGCCCGCACGGGTACATCTCGAATAAGGATGATTACCTCAAGCGCCTGCGCCGCATCGAGGGGCAGGCCCGGGGTCTGCAGGGCATGGTGTCTGATGAGAAGTACTGCATCGACATCCTGACCCAGATCTCCGCGATGACCAGTGCCCTCCAGTCGGTGGCTCTGGGGGTGCTCGACGAGCACCTGAACCACTGCGTCGTGAATGCGGCCGCGGCCGGCGGTTACGAGGCGGACTTGAAGATGCGCGAGGCCTCGGCCGCTGTCGCGCGGCTGGTGCGGTCCTAGTCGCACCGTTCTGAGTGTGAACGCGCAGACAAGGATGCGAAGTGAACGGGAGGCGCGCATGAAAGCGGAGATTCTGCATATCGACGATTGCCCCAGCTGGGAAGAGGCGGGTCGTCTCCTCCGAGAGGCATTGGACTCCACCGGTCATCAGGACACCGTCATCACATACACGCTCGTCATTTCAGCGGCTGCGGCGGCGCAGGTACCCGTTCCCGAGGGATCGTCCGAGGAGGGCTCACGTGTCGAGCCGGCCTCTGTTTGATGTCAGCGCGCCGGGCGAGCGGGTGTGGCCGCGGCGTTCGGGTGATGGCCTGGCCAATCACCATGAGGCCCGGTTCTACGTCGTCGCCGGTGTGGTCTCCCCCACGAGTCGGTGGCTGCCGGCTGAAGCGTCGGTGGGTCGTTTGGGTACGGGGGTAGACTAAAGGTTTGTTTTGCTGCTCTGGGGGAGATTTTCAGCGCCGCCTATTGTTTCATGAGGGAGACGCTGCCTGGTGGGCTCTTTGACGTACGACAAGTTTACGATCGAGTTCGATGACCGGATGTTGGCGCATCTGCAAATCGTGATTGTGCAGAAGTTGCGGCGTGGGGAGAGTTTCGTTTTTTCCTGGCGGAACGCGCCGGAGGCTGGGGATGGTCGATCTGCGATTTGGTTGCATGAGGCGATCCCGTTGTATTTCCGGTTCTCCGGTAGCAGGTCGCCGGAGATCAATGTCCAGTGGGTGGCTGCACTGACTCGGACAGCGAACGGTTCGCAAGGTTTGCTGGCCATCGGTGAGAGTGATGTCCGGACTCTAGGATGAGCCGGGCTGCCTGACCTGCCGAGCCCTTTTCAAAGGCGCTGTGGGTGGGTGGTGTGGGCTTTGGCTTCGCGTCAGGCCGCACTGCGCCCCTTCTCGGAACCCGGCGGGTGCATCAACTTCATGGACGCCGACGTGCTGGGTCGGATCACCGGCAAGCACGGCGCCAACTGCGCGCGCCTCGCCGTCGTGATGGCCTCTGGATACCTGTTCCACGTCAATCAGAACATCAAGCAGGCCGATGGGCCTCCGATGCTCAGTAGCTTCCAGGACGACAGCGGATAGCCGCTGTATTCACGGCAACTGGGGTGCCGTGATGATTGAGGGATATGTTAGGTGGAGCCGGGAGCGGCATCGGAGCCGGTCGAGGCAGCGCCGGTCCGTATTGCTCACCACGAAGGAGATTCAGTGTCGAATCAGTGTCATGAACCGTGCGCAGCGGCAGATCTCGAGGTCCGCAATCTGTCCGATCATGAGTGGCGTGTGGGCGATCGCCGGCGGAATGAAAGGTCGCCCGAGAAGGTGCTCGGTTACATTGAGAAACGTGGTCCTGTTTTTGAAGTCATGAACATGGAGGCGCCACGACGGCATCTCATGTTTGATCGTTTCGAGTCCGCGGTCGCATCGTTTGCGTCAGTCTTCCCGACTTAGATTTTGTCCACGGCGTTGACGCCAACTTCTCAATTCACTCAGCTCCGGGGCGGCGTGAGATTAACGTGTTGACGCTTGGGGGCTCCGTACGAAGCAGGAGCGCGCCGGTCCGAGCTCCTTTATACGATCGAGCGGACAGGCCAGCGGAAGCGCTGGTAGCGCCGATCGGCAAGCTCGCGCCGATTGAGTTTGAGACAAGAAACGTGGCCTTCAAGAGCGGCTTGGAACTACTCACCCGTTGAGGCCATTGAACTTGGGGTAGTCCCTCTTGGTGTCATCCGGATGTGCGTTTCTCGACTGGTAATGCCAGCCAGGGACAGGACGTACCGGGCTGATCGGGCTGTGGATTTACCGTCACGCCGAATGTTTCCGAGTTGCGTTCGTCTCGGGGACAACTTGACGGAGGCGAGAGTCAGGCGCTGATGTGGAATGTTTCAGATGGTGTGTGTCAAATCACCCAAAAGTGCCGCAAGGTTCTGGCTCGCACATGAGAGGGTTGCGGGGAGAGCAAGCCAGACCGTGGCCGCCGTGCATAAGCGCTGGTCGAAGCGATAACGAGCATGCGGAGCCAGAGCATGATGGATCGGCATCACGATCAGACTGTGCCGGGTACGCGTGTCCTGGGGAGTGAGGGTCTCCTGCCTGGGGTGGCGACTCCTGCTGAGGAGCTCGCAGCGGTCGTTGACCGCATGCGCGGTCTAGTTGGAGCTCTGTCCATCGTTGCCGAGGGCCTGAGCCTGGAGGTCGTGCTGGAACGTTTGGTCAGGATGGCCTGCCAGCTCGTGGATGCAGAGTTTGGGGCGCTGGGTGTGATTGGCGATGACGGTTCCCTGGACCAGTTCATCACGGTCGGTTTCGACGCTGAAACGACGAAGCTCGTTGGGCCGCTTCCGACCGGGCACGGGGTTCTGGGCTTACTCATCCGCGAGCCACGACCGCTCCGCTTGCACGACTTGGGTAAGCATCCCGCGGCAGCGGGGTTTCCGCCGAACCACCCACCGATGGTGTCGTTTCTGGGTGTTCCCGTCCGCGTTCGGGATGTTGTGTTCGGGAATTTGTACCTCACCGCAAAGCGTGGCGGGGGCGATTTCACTTCGGAGGACGAGGAACTGGTGGTCGCGCTGGCCGCAGCGGCGGGCGTCGCCATCGAGAACGCGCGTCTTTTCGAGAAGTCCGAACTGCGCAGGAAGCAACTCGAGGCCGGCGTGGACGTGGCCAGAGGGATCCTGGACTCTGTCGATAACGAAAACCAGGAGGGCCTCGATCTCGTAGCCCGGCGGGCCATGCTCGAAACCGGGGCGGACTTCGCTTTCCTGGGTTTCCCGACGGAGGAGAACAGCCAGATGTCGTGCGTAGCGGCTGCGGGGCCAGGCGCGGCGGCTCTCGTTGGCCGCGTGGCGGCTATCCGTGCCTCCGCTCTGGCCGAACTGGAAATCCGGGGGGCAGCGATGGCGTTGCGGGAGTCTCCACTCGTTTTCAGTCGGATGGGCGTCGGTGCCGGCGACGAGGGGCCGGCGATGGGCCCAACGCTGATGGCGGCGGTCCACCGTCGCGGCGGACGAGGTGGGGTGTTGGTGCTCTCCCGGCGCGCCGGATCCTCAGGATTCGGTCCGACCGACGTCGAGATGGGCGCCGTGTTCGGCGCGCATGTGGCGATGGCGCTCGAACTGACCCAGATCAACCGGGCGAGAGAGCAGCAGGCCGTTTTCGGCGACCGTGACCGGATCGCCCGCGACCTGCACGACGTCGTTATTCAGCGGATCTTTGCGGCCGGTCTGAGCCTGCAGGGCATCCGTCATTTCACAAGCGACGTCAGAGCCCTCGAGCGAATCGAGACGGTCACAGAAGAATTGGATGGAACCATTCGCGAAGTGAGACGCACCATTCACTCACTCAGCGGAATCTCCCCCACAACAGAGACCTTGAATAGCCGAATCCTGAGTGCCATCAAGGACAAGACGGACTGGCTTCCTTTCTCTCCGCGCGTGCTTCTCTCAGGACCTCTCAGCGAGGATATCGGAGTCCTCCTGTCGGAGAACCTGCTGGCCGTCATTTCCGAAGGACTCAGCAATGCCGCGCGCCACTCCGGGGCAACCTCGATCGACGTTTCCGTGAAGGTCGGGCAAGGCCGGGTGAAGCTCCTCATCTCCGACAACGGACACGGCTTCTCGGGAACAGTCAAGCGCAGCGGCCTCGACAACCTCAAACATCGAGCAAAAGCCTGCGGCGGGCGTATGGCCGTGTCGAGCGTCCCGGGCGAAGGAACCCGCCTCGTGTGGTCCGCGCCAATCCGCAGGGTTTAGCGTCGCGGCTTGTCCCCGCCGCTCGCGACGAAGACCGCCGCCTGAGTGCGGCGGTGGAATCCCATCTTCGCCAGCATCGACGACACATAGTTCTTGACCGTTTTCTCGGTCAGGAACATCGCATTGCTGATCTCCCGGTTCGTGAGCCCCTCACCGATCAGGCTGAGTACCCTCCGTTCCTGATCGGTCAGCGGCGCCGACCGCGGATCCCGCAGATTCGGGTCCGCGAGGTTCTCAATGATCCGCGCCCTGACCTCAGGGTCGAAAAGAGTCTCATGGGCCGCGGCCCGGCGTATCTTGTCGAGCAGGTCGGCACTGTGAATCTCTTTGAGCACGTAGCCCGCGGCGCCGGCCAGGACAGCACCGCTCCGCGCCTGGTCATCGTCGTAACTCGTCAGGATGAGGCACTGGACCGCTGATGCGCTTGACCGCACATTGCGGCACACCTCAACACCGGTGCCGTCCGGGAGCCGACCATCCAGAATTGCCACGTCCGGACGAAGAACCAGAATCCTTTCGGTTGCCTCTTGTGCCGAGCCCGTGTCCCCGACAACCTCGAAGCCCTCCTCCGCCAGTAGCTCCCTCAGCCCGCGCCTCACCAGCTCATGGTCGTCAAGGATGAACACTCGGATCGGGGATCCAGGGTTTCGCGCTTCACCAGACAATGACGTTGATGCCTCATCCATGTTTCTCCTTCACCACGTCCGCGAGTACGTCGCTGCCCACAGAAGCGAATGCGATTGGCCCCGGCAACGGGTTCGCCCGTTCAGACCATTGTCGCGCGCCGGGACGCAGCCGAACTAGAGCATAAAGACCAGTGTGTTCGAGATGGGTGTAGTCCCCGGCCTCCCTTCTGGGCTGTGGGGCGCCGGAGAGACAGACGTCGCTTCCGGCGTGGCAAGCACACCCGAGGAGAGCGAAACCGAGGACTTAGTGCTCTACGGCTCACACGGATCGGGTCCGTATCTTGATAAATGTCAGCGTGATCGGGTGAAGAACGAAACAGAGACTCGGAAGCCTGGCGCCACATCTCGCGCGGTAGCACCACTTGAATGACTATCAGCTGGGGGAAATCAACTGTGAATACGCTGCTTCGTTATGGTTCGGTCCGGACCGCTGGACAGGCCCGGCTGTCTCCGGTCTCATCGCGGGGCTTACTCGCCTCGATTCGGGATGCGCGGAAGGCCCTCTCATGAGCGCGGCTCTGCAAGCATCCTCGACTTCGTCCTCACGCGCCCGATATAACTCAGGATCGACGGATCCGTTCGGTGACTACCTGCGCAGGATCGGCAAGGAATCGCTGCTCACCGCTGAGGACGAGGTCGACCTCGCCCGGCGAATCGAGGTGGGCCTGTTCGCGGCCGAGAAACTGAACCAAAGCGTGTCCGACACGGCTCACCAGCGCGAATTGGCGTGGCTCGCCCATGATGGGCAGCGCGCGAAGAAGCGTTTCATCGAGGCCAATCTGAGGCTCGTGGTCAGCATCGCCAAACACTATTCCGGTCGTGGCGCTCCCATCATGGATCTGGTCCAGGACGGCAACCTCGGCCTGATGCGTGCGGTGGAGAAGTTCAACTACATGGCTGGCTTCAAGTTCTCGACTTATGCGACGTGGTGGATCCGCCAGTCCATCCACCGCGGCATGGCAGACAAGGTGAGAATGATTCGCGTCCCGGTGCACACGGCCGAGAAACTCAACAAGATTAAACGGATCCGCCGGGACCTCACCAACACGCTTGAGCGTGAGCCGACCGTCGAGGAGATCGCGGAGACCAGCGATATTCTGCCCCACGACGTGTCGAGACTGCTGAAGTACGATCAGGAACCGATTTCTTTGTCTGCGCCGGTTGGCGACGGGACCGGTGACATTTCGGAGTTGATCGTAGACGATGACTCAATGCAACCCGACGAGTACGGGATGCTCGCCCTGCGAACGACGGATATTTCCTTCTACCTCACTGCGCTGCCGGAACGGGAACAGTCGATCCTGCGCGCCCGCTTCGGCCTGAACGGCGATGGACCCCGGACCCTGGAGCAGGTGGCCGTAGTCGAGGGCGTGACCCGCGAACGAGTCCGACAGATCGAGAAACGCGCGTTGGCGCTGCTGGCCGTTCCGCGCTTGCGATCGTACTTAATCGATTAGGACGTGCGCGGAGCGGCCACGCTAGGCAACCCTCCTCCCCGATCTTCACGGCTCCACCGAAAACCCCTGACCCTTCGCCCCATCTTCGAATGCTCGCTGAGCGGGAAGTATATTCAATGAGACTCACGTGCCCCTACTGCCGCTCACACGCGCGGCTAACACCAAACCCAGCCCATGCCGAGAGAGACACACTTCCTCGCTACGTGTTGAAATGCTCAGGATGTGACCACACGACAGTGGGACGCGAACCAGTTCGGGTGCCCCTGGGCGCCTCAACCGGGCATTTGGGATTCGCACGGTGAAGGCTGGCATCGAGAGCGGCGGCTACACGATGAAGTCGGGGGTCAACGTCGTGCCACAGGTCAACCTACCCGCACCACCAGCCCCTTGTCATTGCTATTCGAGACGCCACCTTCAATCAGTGGTTGACGGTGCTCTGCGTTCGGACCGGTTCTGCCTCGATGGTGTTCTGCCGCAGGGTCGCATTGTTCGTCAGTTCGCTTTCATGGCTGCGCCGAGACCTACGGGATGCCCACGACAGCGCTCTGGCTGGCGTCGATCGAGAACGTTGCTCTCGCACAGAAAATCGACTCAGCCCCCCACGCCGGAACGACGGCAGATGCGTGCTTCTGGTCGCTATGTCCCGCATCCTTCGTCAACGGCGCGATCACCCTCCTTGATGAATGCGACAGTGGATCCTGGGTCAATGCCCCGGGATCATGGCCTCGGCTCGAGTTCTCTGGCCCTGACCACGCCATACTCAAGCCATGCAGTCTGATGCCTCCGCACCGACACTGAAGGAACTCGGGGCAGCACGCGCTGACCTTGACCGTTGGGAGCACTACTCCGACCACCCTGGCTTCATCGTCAAGGCCGGCGGTCAGGAAGCCTACGACGCAGAACTTGGACGGCGTTTCCAACGAGTCACTGCGCTGGAATCCCGTTCGAACTAATCAGCGCACTCCCCTGCGGGCAGGTTTCCGATTGTGCTGGGCAAGGCTCAGTTGGAGCAGTCGGAGAGCGCGGTTGAGGTGCTGGGAAAAGCATCAGAGCTCTTGTCCGCGCTGGCCAAGAGCTCACAAATCAGGACCCCGCCGCTGCCGGATCAGCAAGCGACCCCGGCCGCGTTCCGCAAACCCCAGTCCAGCGAGTAGCGTTCCAGACGGTCGGCGATTTGACCTGCATGGGTATGCCGAGAATCGCGTTCTCCTCCTGCAACCGCAGAAATTCGATCCGTTCCTGTTTCGTCAACACATACCTATATTGCCGTCGATCGGTCTCGACCAGCAGCCCGTTTCGTTTCACGCAAACAAATTCGACAACGTTCCAGGAGAGAATCCGGCGCGACGACAGAACGCAGATTTCGCGCCGATCTCCGCGCCGGTCGCGGCGTACTTCTCCCACTCGGCCAGAATCGCGATGCGCTCATTCGACGTGAAACGGTGCCTCGTCGTGAGTCATTTTGGGAACTCTGAAATGTCCATCCGGACGTCCCTTTCCCAAACCTGAGCCAGCCTGCAATGAAACGATGAACTGTCTCACCACAGGCTGACACTCAGGGGAAACCGCCCAAGTCTTGCGATGTTGCCAACAGTTCGCTGAGGCCCCTGCGTCAGCCCCGGCTGTGCAAGAGGCCGAGTTGCCCACGCGCCCACAGTGGCAGCACGCGTTCGAGGCGTTCGTCGAGGGATCGCGGTTCTCGTGTCGGCTGACGTTTTACGAAATCACCAGCTGGCGGGGCGAATACGGATTCTGCTTCTGCCACGGAGCCGACGAAGAAGGTTCGCATGGGATCACCGAACTCCAGCACCTCGTACTGGTCTGCGTTCAGACTGATGAAACCGATGAGTGAGAAAGGACTGTCCCAGGGCACCCGTCCGTCGCTCACTCTCCATTCGCCGTCGGAGATCTGGGTGAGCTGCACATCGTCTGGCGTCCTCACTTCGCGCTCATCGGTTCTCATCGCGAATTCTCTTCTCTTGTCTGGCTGCGGACCGAAACTAGTTGCAGTGCCCGCAAGCGCCCGTGTTGAATGACCTGAGTGGCCGTGAAGCGGTGAGTTCAGCCTCGTGGAATCAGTGTGATACACGGACTTCTCAGCTCACAGGGCCAAAGGTCCCGAGGTTGCGACATGTAGTACTAGGTGTCGAGCCACTGGACGATGTCGGCCCGAACGTCGCCGCGGCTGCACGGTCGCATCGCACACAGGGCGCCAACCTAGGCCGAGTTGTCGTGATGGCCTATTCGCCTTGTCTGGCGATGAAATCGGCCATGCCGGGCACGGTGACTGCGACGAAACCGCGTTCGGGCGTGTAGATGTGACCGCTCCGAATCAGGTCCCGGCGATTGACGGAGAGATCCGTGGTGCGCTCCTTCCCCAACCGGGTCACCAATTCGGCCATCGAAGAGGGGGCGTCGTTGTCAATGGCCATCGCTGACATGAAGGCCCACTGCGTGGGGGTGGCCCGCTCCCATCTCGATTGGTAGAGCCCTTGCTCGACTTCGGTTCGCGCTGAATCGATCACAACCTGCTCCGGGCTCGCGCAACGCCACCAGGCGCTGACGGCAGATATTGCCCATATCGACCACCAACTCGGCCTACTGGCCAGCCGTCAAAACCCGGCCCTTATGGCCGCAAGCGGTGTCGGCCCCCTTTGTGGCCGCGCACCTGCTCGCCGCGGCCGGCGATATTCCAGATCGCATCGCCACCAAATCTCAGTTCGCGGCACTCTGTGGTGTTGCCCCCATACCGGCATCCTCTGGAACACGGCAGCGCTTCCGCCTCGCGCGCGGTGGTGACCGGCAAGCCAATGCAGCCTTGCACCGCATCGTGCTGCTGCGCAAACGCCACAAGGATCCCGGAACCATGGCCTACATCGCCCGACGCACCGCCGAAGGTCTCTCCGACCGCGGCATCGTCCGCTGCCTCAAACGCCACGTCGCCAACGAAATCTTCGTGTTACTCACCCAAAACCCTGCGGTCGCGCTGCCCATCGGACCCCGGATCCGGCAACGCCGCCAAACCCTCGGCATCGTCCTAACCGAGGCGACCAAACAGCTCGAGGTCCCCTACCAGCGCCTACGCCGACTCGAGATAGGACAACGCGCTGACACCAACTCGGAAACCGCCTACGGCGCATGGCTCGACGACAAAACCCGACAACCTCATCCGGCACAAGAAGTTGCTTGACATTAAATAGGAGCATCCACTCAGCCGGGACGTGACCCGAGACAGCTCAATCCCACCGCATTGGCAGACTCCCTCGGTTACAGCAACCAGATAATCCACCAGCATGCCGCGGCAGCTGCCGCGCCAATGTCCGACTACATCGACCTCAAGGCCTCACAACTGCATCGTGGCTTCGGCTGGGTTCACGCGCCTGTTACGCGCCTCGACGACCAGACATCGAGCGCACCAAGAACGCAATCACCGCTATCACCAGCAGGATCACACCCACCCACAATAGGAAGTTCAGGGACTGCACAAAACCGCCCGTCAGCAAGAGGACGATCGCGATGATGGCCACGACGATGAGCAGCATGTTCATGGTGTTCCTTTCCATTGTTCCCGGAAGGTCCGGGCAATCGAGTACCGGGTGCGTTCGCTATTTCTTGCACACGTCTTTCACATGTTCGCCAGCCTGCTTCAGACTCGCCTTGGCTTGGTCGGTCTTGCCTTCAGCCTCGAGCGACTTGTCCCCCGCGATCTTGCCCGCGCTCTCCTTGAGCCTTCCCACGGCCTTTTGAGCCGCGTTCTTGATCTTGTCAGCCTCACTCATAGTTTCCACCTCTCATCAGTCGAAGATAGTGACGCCGCGCCGGCTGATCGGATATACAGCGTTCTGGACGAGCCCATTTCCTGCCACGATACCCTCGCGTGAGGGGTTCCTGGGGGTTGTTAGACCGGAGCTGACGCCAGATTTCCTTCGGGAAGCCGGCGAACGTGTTCACGGATGGGCCGGACACGGCCCGCACTGGACGGACTCGTGCTTGGTCCAGGGACTTCCCCTGCGGAGCAACCGGGTGCGCCCGCAGGACCGGCCATGTTCGAGCTCCCGGCCACGGGACACGGGATACGATGCGCCATTCCGCCATTCGGCAGCTTGATCGAGTGCTGGATGGTCACCGCCGGTGGTCATCGCCATCGCCTGCCGGCGAACTCCGGCGTGCGCTCCTTCCTTGGTGTCGGCCGTCGCTGCCAGGCGATGCAGGGCACCACTGTCGTCACGGCTGGTCGCGCGGGCCCGGTACCGGCCACTCGGGAGGAGTTTCACGTCAATCTTGCCCAGCTCACCGGCTGGGATCTGTGGCCTAGCCATGCCGGTGCTCCTGGACCCATTCGAGCGCGTCGTGAACGTCGTAGCGCACGTGCCGGCCGAGCTTCAGATACGGCGGGCCCGAGTGGGTTAGGGCGTGTCTCCTAATTCGTGTAACCAGATGGTGATGGCGCGGAGGACGACTCCTCCGCGGTAGGTCAGGGCAAGTTTGTCGTAGCGGGTGGCGAGG
>NZ_SOEZ01000081.1 GCF_004402215.1 Cryobacterium tagatosivorans | reverse complement strand
GGTCGGCGGCGGGGGCGGCGGCGGAGGCGGCGGAGGCGTCTGAACCGCGCGCGCGCGCCGGTGCGCCCGGCCCGCCGCGCGGGCGTACACTGGGAGCGCGCCTGAAGAACCCGGTCACCGTCTCGACCGCGCCGCTGCATCACCACCGCAACGGCACGATGCTCGCCTCAGGGTTCGGCGCATCGATCGCACCGGCATCCGCGGATGCCGCAGCACGACGAGCGGGGGCATCGGCCCTGCTCTCTGTGAAGTGGAGAAGAATGGCTAACACCCGCCACCAGTCCTCAGGCTCGGCCGGTCGAGGCAGCGCGCCCAGTCGGGGCAATCGCCAGCGGGCCAGGTCCCGGGACGACGACGCGCCGATCATCCCGATCCTCGCCCGCAAGGTGCGCGAGGTGGAAGCGAAGGCGCAGGCCGGCGGGAAACTCGGCCCGACGAACCGCACGAAGTACCAGGTCATCGCGCTGCTGATGCGCGAGGAACGCGCCAGGGTCAAGGGCGACTCCGAGCTCGGCGACGTGAACCGGGCCGAACTGCTCAAACGGCTCGACGGCATCGCCCAGATCCTGGCCAGGACGGCCGCCAGGGACACCAGCCTGATCACCCTGCTGGAACCGGACGCCGGGGTTTCCACCGTCGCCCAGCGCTTCCGTCGCGACTGGCTGCTGGAGTCCGGCGCCGAACTGAGCCCCGACGAACTCATCATCACCCGCGAGCCGGAGGCGAAGGTCGAGGTCCCGCTGAACCAGGTGATCCCGCAGTCGGTCAAGGCCCGCAAGCTGGCCAACCCGTTCCTCGCGCCCGACTTCAGCGCGGCGGTTGCCCGCCCGGTCGTGCCCGTCCGCCGCCTCGCGAACTGGGAACTGCTCGGTCCGCTCTTCAAGTCGTTCGAGTACGGCTCCGGCGGCCAGGCGGCCACGATGGAGCTGCCCGAGGCGCCCAAACTCGACCGGCTGTCCCCGCGGGGCATGGAACTCATGCGCCACCAGGCCCGCTTCATCGAGAGCACGCGCCTGGGCCACCGGAGCTACCTCCTGGCCGACGAGCCGGGCCTCGGCAAGACCGCCCAGAGCCTGCTCGCGGCATCCGTCGCCGGCGCGTACCCGCTGCTGGCCGTCGTGCCCAACGTCGTCAAGATGAACTGGGCTCGCGAGGTGGAACTGTGGACGCCGCACCGCCGGGCCACCGTCATCCACGGTGACGGCGACACCCTGGATGCCTTCGCCGACGTCGTCATCGTCAACTACGACGTGCTCGACCGGCACCTCGCCTGGCTCGGCACCATGGGCTTCAAGGGCATGGTCGTCGACGAGGCCCACTTCATCAAGAACCTGCAGTCCCAGCGGTCCAAGCACGTCCTGTCCCTGGCGGACCAGATCCGGCGCCGCACGCCCGGCGGCAACCCGCTGCTGATGGCCCTCACCGGCACACCGCTGATCAACGACGTCGACGACTTCCGCGCGATCTGGCAGTTCCTCGGCTGGATCGAGGGCGACAAGCCCGCGCCGAGGCTCATGGCCAAGCTGGAAGAAATCGGCCTGACGCCGGCCGACTTCGGTTTCTACGCCGAGGCCCGCAAGGCCGTCATCGACATGGGCATTGTGCGCCGCCGCAAGGTGGATGTCGCCGCCGATCTGCCGGCCAAGCGCATCGCCGACCTCCCGGTCGAGCTTGACGACGACCTCGGCCGCTCGATCCGCCAGGCGGAACGCGAACTCGCCGCCCGCCTCGTCACCCGGTACAACGCCCTCGTGGCGGCCCGGCACCCGGGGACGTCGCCGGCGGAACTCGACGACGAACAACGCACCGCGTACATCCGCGCCGTCGCCAACGCCGAACTCGAAGAGTCCAAGGGCCAGACGACCGGCGAGAACGTGTTCACCATGGTGCGGAAGATCGGCCAGGCCAAGGCCGGGCTGGCGGCGGACTATGCCGCCCAGCTGGCCCACTCGGTCGGCAAGGTCGTCTTCTTCGCCAAGCACATCGACGTGATGGACGCCGCGGAGAAGATCTTCGCCAAGCGCGACCTGCGCACGGTGTCGCTGCGCGGCGACCAGACAGCGCTCGCGCGACAGGCCGCCATCGACGCCTTCAACAACGACCCGGGCGTGGCCGTCGCGGTCTGTTCGCTCACCGCTGCCGGCGTCGGCGTCAACCTGCAGGCCGCGTCGAACGTGGTCCTGGCCGAGCTGAGCTGGACCGCCGCTGAGCAGACGCAGGCGATCGACCGGGTACACCGGATCGGGCAGGACGAGCCCGTCACCGCCTGGCGGATCATCGCCGCGCACACCATCGACGCCCGCATCGCCGAGCTCATCGGCAGCAAGCAGGGCCTCGCCGCCCGGGCGCTCGACGGCTCGGAGGAAGAGGTCTCATCCGCGGACTCCGTGCAGGCCAGCGCCCTCATCTACCTGCTCAGCCAGGCCCTCGACGGCGACATCTAGCACGCCGTGATTTGAATCCGGCCGCCCGGAGGCAGCATGATATGTAGGCGGTGAACGGCGCCGACATGATTTCGTTTGCTTGAAGGAGCGCACCAGATGAAGATCGGTATCCTCACCAGCGGTGGCGACTGCCCGGGCCTGAACGCGGTGATCCGCGGAGCGGTGCTCAAGGGCGTGCGCGCGCATGATGCCGAGTTCGTGGGCATCCGCAATGGCTGGCGCGGCCTGGTCGAGGGCGAGTTCATGAAGCTCGACCGGCACAGCGTGCGCGGCCTCTCCCGCCAGGGCGGCACGATCCTCGGCAGCTCACGGACGAACCCCTTCGAGGGCGAGAACGGCGGGCCGGAGAACATCCAGCGGATGCTCGACGCCGAGGGGATCGACGCGGTCATCGCGATCGGCGGCGAAGGAACGCTCACCGCGGCGCGTCGGCTGACGGATGCCGGCATCAAGATCGTCGGCGTGCCCAAGACCATCGACAACGACCTCGCCGCCACGGACTACTCGTTCGGGTTCGACACGGCCGTGGAGATCGCCACCGAAGCCATCGACCGGCTCCGCACCACCGCCGAGTCGCACGGCCGCTGCATGGTCGTCGAGGTCATGGGACGCCACGTCGGCTGGATCGCGCTGCACTCCGGCATGGCCGGCGGCGCGCACGCCATCCTCATCCCCGAGCAGCCCAAGACCATCGAGCAGATCTGCGAGTGGGTGGAGCACGTCCGCGACCGCGGCCGGGCCCCCCTGATCGTCGTCTCCGAGGGATTCCTGCTCGCCGGCATGGAAGAGGCGCACTCGACCAAGGGCCTCGACGCCTTCAACCGTCCGCGTCTCGGCGGCATCGGCGAAATCATCGCCCCGATGATCGAAGAGCGCACCGGAGTGGAATCGAGGGCCACCGTGCTCGGCCACACCCAGCGAGGCGGCGCCCCGTCGGCCTACGACCGGGTGCTCGCCACCCGCCTCGGCCTCGCCGCGGTCGACGCGATCTACGCCGGCCAGTGGGGCTCGATGGTCTCGCTCAAGGGCACCGACATCGAGATCGTCAGCATCGCGGACGCCACCATCGGCCTGAAGACCGTCCCGGAGGCGCGCTACGACGAGGCCGCCGTCCTCTTCGGCTAACCCCTTCCCGCTACTTTTCCCCGCGAAACCGCAGTCGTGCGCCTTATTCGGGTCGTTTGACGCGCACAACTGCGGTTTCGCGGGACGGCGAGGGAGGTTGCGAGGGGGTGTCAGGCGAGTTTGGCCTGGACCTGGGCGAGCGAGGGGTTTGTGGCCGCGGAACCGTCGGGGAAAAGCACCGTCGGCACCGTGCGGTTGCCGCCGTTGAGGCTCATCACGAGCTCGGAGGTGCCGTCGACTTCCTCCACGTTGACCTCGGTGTAGCCGATCCCCGCCTTGTCGAGTTGCGATTTCAGGCGCGAGCAGTAGCCGCACCACGTCGTCGTGAACATGGTGATCATTCCGGAAGCGGGCACGAAGTCCATCCCCGAAGCCTAACCGGGCGCCGCTGGGAGCTCGCCCGCCCACTACGCTGGACTCCATGATGCTGCCCCAGGTGTGCGTGTGCTATCTCACGCGACGCTCTCCGGAAGGCACCCGGCAGGTGCTGCTGGGGCGCAAGAAGAAAGGGCTCGGCGTCGGCAACATCGTCGGCCTGGGCGGCAAGCTCGAGCCGGGCGAATCGGCGCTGGAGGCCGCCGTGCGCGAGGTGTTGGAGGAGTCCGGCCTGGTTGTCACGGCATCCGCCCTCGTGCCGCTGGGCGTGCTGACCTACCTCTTCCCGCACCGCGAGGCGTGGAGCCAGGAGTCGAGCGTGTTCGTCTGCGACGAGTGGACCGGCACGCCGAGGGAATCCGACGAACTCAACCCCGAGTGGTTCGATGTGGCAAGCTTGCCTGTCGACCAAATGTGGGATGACGCCAGGCACTGGCTGCCCGGAGTGCTCGCCGGAACCCCGGTGCGCGCAACATTCACCTTTGGCGAAGACCTGGAGACGGTAATCGCTCGTGCCTGAATTCACCCTGATCGTTGTGCTGGTGATCGCGCTGGCGCTCATCTTCGATTTCACGAACGGTTTTCACGACACGGCGAACGCGATGGCGACTCCCATCGCCACCGGCGCGATGAAGCCCAAGGTCGCCGTCGCGGTCGCGGCCGTGCTCAACCTGGTCGGCGCGTTCCTGTCCACGGAGGTCGCCAAGACGATTTCCGGCGGCATGATCAGGGAAGGCGACGGCGGCATCCTGATCACCCCGGAGCTGATCTTCGCCGGCCTGATCGGCGCGATCGTCTGGAACCTGATGACCTGGCTGCGCGGTCTGCCTTCCAGCTCGAGCCATGCGTTGTTCGGCGGCCTGATCGGCGCCACCATCATCGGCGCCGGGTTCCAGGCGATCGACTACAACGTGGTGATGTCCAAGGTCATCCTGCCCGCCCTCATCGCGCCCCTCATCGTCGGCCTGGTGGCGTTCCTGTCCACCCGGCTCGCCTACGCCGTGACCCGCCGCGAGGCCGGACGGCCCGACGGCCGCGGCGGATTCCGCTATGCCCAGATCTTCTCGTCCTCGCTCGTCGCCCTGGCCCACGGCACCAACGACGCGCAGAAGACCATGGGTGTCATCACCCTGACCCTGATCGCCAGCGGGTACCAGACCGTCGGCACCGGCCCGGAGTTCTGGGTGGTCGCCGCCTGTGCGCTCGCGATCGCGGTCGGGACGTACACGGGTGGCTGGCGCATCATCCAGACGATGGGGCGCGGCCTCACCGAGATCAAGCCGGCCCAGGGCTTCGCCGCTGAGACCAGCACCGCCGCCACCATCCTCGCCTCCAGCCACCTCGGCTTCGCCCTGTCCACCACGCAGGTGGCCTCCGGCTCCGTGATCGGTTCCGGCCTCGGGCGCCGCGGCTCGACCGTGCGCTGGGGCATGGCCGGCCAGATCGCGCTCGGCTGGGTGCTCACCCTGCCGGCCGCCGGCATCATGGGCGCCTTCGCCGCCGGGCTGGCCCTCCTCGGCCCGATCGGCATCGTGCTCGACGTCATCATCGGGTCGATCGTCGTCGCCGGGATCTACTGGTGGTCGCGCAGCAGCCGTGTGACGCACCACCACCTCCTTCACGACATCGATGACGCCGGTCACGTCGTCAGGATCACGAAGACGCCGCGCAAACCCGCTCGCCGGGACCGAAAGAAGGTGGCACTGTGATCGACTGGTTCGCGTTCCCCGTCGTAGCAGGCGCCTCGCTCGTCTCGTCCGCGCTCATCGTGACCCTGTACTCCCTGGGGCTCCGCCTGATGACCAGCGCCGGCCGCAGCCCGACCGTGGGTCCGGCCGAGTTCACCGGCGCGATCACGGTCCTCACACCCAAGCGCGCGGCGAAGGAGGCCAGGCGCACGCGCAAGGCCCTCGCAGCGAACCCGCTGACCGACGGCCAGAAGCGGCTCGCCCTCGTCGGCGCGTACGCCTGCTTCGCGCTCTGCGGCGGGGCGGTGTTGTTCGGCGTGTACCTGATCGTCCCGGCGCTCCAGGGCGGCTAGCGCAGGAACCAAGCAGGCGAGAGTCGCCGTTTCTGCCGAGAATCGCCACTCTAACGGCGACTCTGGGCGCAAATGGCGACTCTCGGCGCCGGACAGCCCGGCGAGCGCAGCTAGCTGGTGCCGCGCAGCCGGCCGATCGCGCTCATCAGGTGGTAGATCACGATGGCGGCGATCGTGCCGAGCGCGATGCCGTTGAAGCTGAACGCACCGATCGTGAGCGTGTAGTTGGCGATCCCGATGACCAGGGCCGTCGCCGCCGTGAACTGGTTGACCGGCTTGCTGAAGTCGACCTTGTTGTCGAGCCAGATCTTGACGCCGATCACGCCGATCAGCCCGTAGAGGGCGGTCGTCACACCGCCGAGCACCCCGGCCGGGATCGTATTGATCAGCTCACCCATCTTCGGCGACAGGCCGAGCAGGATGGCCACCAATCCGGCCACCCAGTAGGCCGCGGTCGAGTAGACGCGGGTGGCCGCCATGACCCCGATGTTCTCGCCGTACGTGGTGGTGCCGGAGCCGCCGCCGAAGCCGGCGAGCATGGTGGCCAGGCCGTCGGCGAAGAGCGCGCGTCCGGTGTACTGGTTCACCCGCGCATCCGTCATCTGGGCGACGCCCTTGATGTGGCCGACATTCTCGGCGATCAGCACGAGCACGACCGGCAGGAACGCCGGCAGCACGCCCCACACGGCCGGGTTCTCGAACGGGTTCGACGGTGCGGTGAACTGCGGCAGGCCGATCCAGGCCGCCTCGGCAACCTTGCTGAAGTCCACCTCGCCGAACATCACCGCGGCGACATAGCCGACGACGACGCCGAGGAAGATCGACAGGCGCCCGAGGATGCCGCGGAACAGCACGGTGCACAGGATGACGGCGGCCAGGGTGATCACGGCGGTGAGCGGCGCCGCCTCGAAGTTGGTCTTCGCGACCGGCGCAAGGTTGAACCCGATCAGCGCCACGATGGCGCCGGAGACGACCGGCGGCATGAGCGTGTCGATCCAGCCGGTGCCGGTGAACTGCACGAGCAGGCCGATGGCTGCCAGCAGGGCGCCGACGACGAGGATGCCGAAGAGGGCGCTCCCCATCCCGGCCGTGGCGGTCGCCGCGACGATCGGCGCGATGAACGCGAACGAGGAGCCGAGGTAGCTGGGCAGCCGGTTCTTCGTGATCAGCAGGAACAGCAGGGTTCCGATGCCGGAGAACAGCAGGGTGGTGCTCGGCGGGAAGTCCGTGAGCAGCGGCACGAGGAAGGTCGCGCCGAACATGGCCACCACGTGCTGGGCGCCGATTCCGATGGTGATCGGCCAGCTGAGGCGTTCACCCGGGCCGACAACCTCCCCCGCGGGAACCGATTTTCCGTCACCGTGCAGCGTCCAGGGCAGAGCCATTGTTTCTCGTTTCATTCGTTCTTAGCCTCAGGCGATCGTAGTGAATAAGATCGGGGGCGTGAGTCCACCTGCCCGAACGGACCGTCCGCGCCGCGCCGCAGGGCCGGCGGCCGAGGTGCGCGTGGCGACGGGCATCCTCCGCGGTGTCGCCGAACGCGGGGTGCTGGCCTGGCGCGGCATTCCCTACGCGGCGGCGCCGGCAGGACCGCTCCGGTTCCGGTCGCCGCAGCCGGCCGGGCCCTGGGCCGGGGTGCGTGACGCCGGCGACTGGGGGCCGGTCGCCCCGCAGCTGCGCCGGGGCCAGTTCATCGGCGCCCACCCGCGCATCCCGCAGGACGAGGATTGCCTGAACCTCAACGTGCTGGCACCCGACGCACCGGTCGATCCGGGGTCCCTCCGGCCGGTGATGGTGTTCATCCACGGCGGCGCGTACAGCGTCGGTTCGTCGCGGGAGAACCCGCGCCAGGGAGAGGGCCTGGTGCGCCGCGGAGGCATCGTCTACGTCAGCCTGAACTACCGGCTCGGCGCCCTCGGCTACCTCGACTTCACCCGCTACGCCTCGCCGGAGCGGCCGATTGAGAGCAACCTGGGCCTGCGCGACCAGGTGGCCGCCCTCTGCTGGATCCGGGAGAACATTCACGCCTTCGGCGGCGACCCGGATGCCGTCACCCTGTTCGGCGAATCGGCCGGCGGAAACGCGGTCACCACCCTGATGACCGTTCCGGCGGCGGCCGGCCTGTTCCAGCGGGCGATCGTGCAGAGCGCGCCTCCGAACGCGGTGTATCCGACCACGCTCAGCGCCCGATGGGCGGGCGACTTCGTCGAGATCCTGCGCGACCTGACGGGCGACGACTCGGAAGCCGCAACCCTGTTGCTCGGCGCCGATCCGTCGAGCCTCGCCGCCGCGACGGCCGTCCTCACCTCGCGTGCACCCGACGACTACCCGGGCACGATTCCCCTCTGCCCGGTCATCGACGGCGACTTCCTGCCCGAACGTCCGCTGGACGCCTTTCGGGACGGGCGGGCGCACCGGGTGCCCCTGATCATCGGCACGAACGAACGCGAGGGCTCGCTGTTCAGCGGACGGATCGACATCCTCGCCTCCACGCCCCCGCGCATCCGGGCGATCTTCACGAAGACGAAGAAGAAGGCGCGGAAGGCGCTCAAGGCGCACTACCCGGGCCTGCCCGACCAGCGGGCGGCGCTTGACTTCGGCGGCGACTACTCGTTCTGGTATCCGAGTGTGCGGGTGGGGGAGCGGCACTCGCGCTACGCGCCGGTGCATTTCTACCGCTTCGACGCGGCGCCCCGGCTGCTGCGCCGGATGGGCCTCGACGCCACGCACGGGCTGGAGATGTTCCCCTTGTTCGACCGGCTCGACGGCTGGTTCGGGCGCGGGATGACGGTGCTCGGCGGCCGCAGCACCTTCAAGGCCATCGGCGCCAGGATGCAGGGCTGGTGGACCGGATTCGCCGCGACCGGCGTGCCGGACGCCGACTGGCCCCGCTACGAGGAGTCCGAACGGAAGACGCTGATCATCGATGCCGTCGACCGGGTCGAGTCGGATCCGCTCGGCAACCGCCGACGTGCCTGGGGCGCCTTCGTCCCGCATGTCTGAGCGAAATCACCGTGCCGTTAGACTGGGCGCCTGAGACTTAGCCGCGACGGCCACGGGGAGAACACCATTTCAGCAACACAGACCGACACCGTTACGCCCGCGCCGAAGCAGGGATTCAAGGCCCGCACGGATCGGTACTTCGAGATCACCACCCGCGGGTCCAGCTGGGGCCGCGAGGTGCGCGGCGGGGTCGTGACCTTCGTGACGATGGCCTACATCGTCATCCTCAACCCGCTCATCCTCGGCGGATTCAGCGCCGACCAGGCCACCGTCGACGTGGCCGGCGGCTGGCTGCCCAACGCGCAGGTCGCGGCCGTCACCGCCCTCACCGCCGGCGTCATGACCATCCTGTTCGGGGTCATCGCCCGGCTGCCGTTCGGCTTCGCGGCCGGGCTGGGCATCAACTCCTTTCTCGCGGCGAGCGTCGTCGGCCAGGTCACCTGGGCCGAGGCGATGGGCCTCGTCGTGATCAACGGCCTGATCATCGTCCTGCTCGCCTCGACCGGGCTGCGCGCGATGATCTTCACCGCGGTCCCGCAGCAGCTCAAGCTCGCCATCACGGTCGGGATCGGCCTGTTCATCGCGTTCATCGGGCTGGTCGACTCCGGATTCGTCCGGTCCAGCGGCTTCGCCGCGCCCCCCGTGCAGCTCGGCGACAACGGCTCGGTCACCACCCTGCCGACCACGGTGTTCGTGATCGGCCTGATCATCATCGGCGTGCTGCTGGCCCGCAAGGTGAAGGCCGCGCTGCTGATCGGCATCGTCGCGACCACCGTCATCGCCGTCATCCTCGAGGCCATTTTCAAGGTCGGGCCGTCGTTCGGCACCAACCCGGCAGGCTGGAACCTGAACGCGCCGGTGCTGCCGACGACGATCGTCGCCATGCCCGACCTGAGCCTGCTCGGCCAGGTCAGCTTCGGCGCGTTCGACCGGATCGGCGTGCTCGCCGCCGTGATGCTCGTCTTCACGCTCGTCTTCACGAACTTCTTCGACGCCATGGGCACGATGACCGGCCTGGCCAACGAGGCCGGACTCGCCGACAAGGACGGCAACTTCCCGCGGCTGAAGTCCGCGCTGATCGTCGAGGGCATCGGCGCCGTGGCCGGCGGCGCGGCATCCGCTTCGTCGAACACGGTCTTCATCGAGTCCGGCGCCGGCATCGGCGAGGGCGCCCGCACGGGCCTGGCCAACGTCGTGACCGGGGTCCTGTTCCTCGCCGCGATGTTCTTCACGCCGCTCACCCAGATCGTGCCGCTCGAGGTGGCCGCCGCCGCGCTGGTCATCGTCGGGGCGCTGATGGTCTCGCAGATCCGGCACATCGACTTCAGCGAATTCTCGATCGTGCTGCCGGTCTTCCTCACCATCATCGTGATGCCGCTCACCTACTCGATCGCGAACGGGATCGGCGCCGGATTCATCAGCTGGGTGCTCGTCCGCTCGCTCTCCGGTAAGGCGAAGGGCGTCAGCCCGCTGCTCTGGATCGTGGCCGTCGGCTTCCTGATCTACTTCGCGCGCGGCCCGATCGAAGCCCTGCTGGGCTGATCCGGGCGATTACTCGAGGAAGCCCCGCAGGAGCAGGGCGGTGCCGTCGAGGTGCTCGCTCATCGCCTGCGCGGCGGCCTCGGGTCGGCCGGTGAGTATGGCGATCGCGATCTGCTCGTGCTGCGCGTTCGAGTGGGCGATGTTCGGTCCGAGCGAGGGGATGTTGTCGAGCAGCTCGTTCACCCGCATCCGCACGTCGGCGATCAGCGGCATCAGCGAGGCGGAACCGGCCAGCTCGCCGATCGTGAGGTGGAACCTCGAGTCCAGGCGCCGGTAATCCTCCCCGGCGGCCCCGTTCGCCTCGGTGAGGCTGGCCCAGAGCAGTTCCCGTTCGCCCGGGGACAACGGCCGCGCCGCCGCGTGCCTCGCGGCGCCCACCTCGAGGATCTCGCGGAGGGTGAGCGTGTCCTCGATCTCGTCGGGCGAGATCTCGCGTCCGGGCCGTAGCGCGCCGTCCCCGTCCGGCCCCGGCGTGTGCGTCGGCAGCCGCTCGTTCACGAACGTACCGCCGTACCGTCCGCGCCGGGAGACGAGGTAGCCGGCGTCGGCGAGCGAGGCGATCGCGTCCCGCAGCGTGTCCCGGCTGACGCCGAGCATCGCCGCGAGTTCCCGCTCGGGCGGCAGCCGCTCGCCGGGCGCGATGAGCCCGAGGCGCACGGTCTGCAGCAGGCGCTGCACGGTCTCCTCGAACGCGTTGCCCCCGGCCACCGGCCGCAGGAGCAATCCGCCATCGAGTCCGGCCGGTTCCTCCATCACATCGGCGTCGTATAGGCGGAGCTGATGCCGCCGTCGACGAGGAAGGTCGAGGCGGTGATGAAGGATGCGTCGTCGCTGGCCAGGAAGGCGACCGCGGCGGCCAGTTCCTCCGCCTCGGCGAACCGGCCGAGCGGCACGTGCACGAGCCGGCGCGCGGCCCGTTCCGGGTCGGCGGCGAAGAGCTCCTGCAGCAGCGGCGTGTTCGCCGGCCCCGGGCACAGCGCGTTCACCCGGATGCCCTGCCGGGCGAACTGCACGCCCAGCTCACGGCTCATCGCGAGCACGCCGCCCTTGGACGCGGTGTAGGAGATCTGGCTGGTCGCCGAGCCCATCACGGCAACGAACGACGCCGTGTTGATGATCGAGCCCTTCCCCTGCCGGACCATGTGCCGCAGCGCAGCCCGGCAGCAGAGGTAGACCGACTTGAGGTTGACGTCCTGCACCTTCTGCCAGGCCGGCAGCTCCGTGGTCTCGATCGAGTCGTCTTCCGGCGGCGAGATGCCCGCGTTGTTGAACGCGATGTCCACCGAGCCGTAGGTGAGGTAGGCGGTATCGAACAGCGCGTTCACCTCGTCCTCCTCGGTCACGTTCACCTTGAAGAACAGGCCGTCGACGAGGTCGGCGGCGGCAAGCCCGGCCTTCTCGTCCATGTCCCCGATCACCACCTTCGCGCCCTCCGCCGCGAACCGCTTCGCCGTCGCGAGGCCGATCCCGCTCGCTCCGCCGGTGATCACGGCGACCTTGCCCGCGAGGCGCTGGGTGAGGTCGATGGGGGTGATGCTGCTCATGGGCTGCTCCTTGCGTGAAAGTGGCGTGAAAACGTACGGCTAATCGACGGCGATGAAGACGTTCTTGGTCTCGGTGAAGTGCAGCGGGGCATCCGGACCGAGTTCCCGGCCGAGACCGGACTGCTTGAACCCGCCGAACGGCGTGGAGTACCGCACCGAGGAGTGCGAGTTGACGGACAGGTTGCCGGCCTCGACGGTGCGCGCCACCCGGATGGCGCGGCCGACGTCCCTCGTCCAGATCGACCCGGAGAGGCCGTAGTCGGTGTCGTTGGCCAGCTGCATCGCGTCGGCCTCGTCGTCGAACGGCAGCACGGTCACGACCGGGCCGAAGATCTCCTCCGTCACGGTGCGGTCGGAGCGGGACGAGGGGGTCAGCACGGTCGGCGCGAACCAGTAGCCAGGGCCCTCCGGCGCGCTCCCGCGGAACGCGACGGGAGCGCCCTCGGGAACATAGGACCGCACCGAGGCGAGGTGTTTCGCGGAGACGAGCGGACCCATCTCGGTGGCCTCGTCGCCGGGGTCGCCGACCCGCACTCCGGCCACGGCCGGCTCCAGAAGCTCCATGAAGCGTTCGTAGGCGCCGCGCTCGACCAGGATGCGGCTGCGGGCGCAGCAGTCCTGGCCGGCGTTCTCGAACACCGAGTAGGGGGCGGTTGCCGCGGCCTTCTCGAGGTCGGCGTCGGCGAAGACGATGTTGGCGCTCTTGCCGCCGAGTTCGAGGGTGACCCGCTTCACCTGCGCGGCGCATCCGGCCATGATCTGCTTGCCGACCTCGGTGGACCCGGTGAACACCACCTTGCGCACGGCCGGATGCGTGACAAAACGCTCGCCCACCACGGAGCCCTTGCCGGGCAGCACCTGGAAGAGTCCCTCCGGCAGACCGGCCTCGAGGGCGAGTTCGCCCAGGCGGATGCTCGACAGCGGCGTCCACTCGGCCGGCTTCAGCAGCACGGCGTTGCCGGCGGCCAGTGCCGGGGCGAACCCCCAGGCCGCGATGGTCATCGGGAAGTTCCACGGGGTGATCACACCGACGACGCCGAGCGGCTCGTGGAAGGTCACGTCGAGGCCGCCGGCGACGGGGATCTGCTGCCCGAACATGCGCTCTGGGGCGGCCGAGTAGTAGGTGAGCACATCGCGCACGTGGCCGGCCTCCCAACGCGCCTGCGTGATCGGGTGGCCTGAGTTCTGCACTTCGATCCGGGCGAGGTTCTCGCGGTCCCCGTCGACGGCCTCGGCGAAGCGGCGCAGCAGCGCGGACTTGTCGGCGGGGGAGACGCCCGCCCAGGCCTTCTGGGCGAGCTGCGCGCGCGCGACCGCCTCGTCGGTCGCGTCCCGGTCGAGGTGTTCGACCAGGGCAACCTCGGTCTCATCGGCCGGGTTGATGACGGTGTAGCTGCTCATGCGTGTGCCTTCCGGTCGTGCTCGTACTCCCGTGCCGCGTCCACCAGGCCGGCGAAGAGGCGGATGTCCTCCGCGGTCTGCTCCGGATGCCACTGCACGGCCACGCCGAACGGCACCTCGCTGAACTCCACAGCCTGAACGATCCCGTCGGCCGTGCGCGCGGTCACGACGAGGCCGTCGGCCACCCGGTCGATCGACTGGTGGTGGTAGACCGGGACCTGCAGCGGACCGGTCTGCGCGCCCAGCACCCCGTGCAGCCGGGATTCCGGTTCGACCTCCACGTCGACGACGTTGAAGATGCCGCCGCCGGCCTGGTACCTCGTGTCGCCGACGACATCGGGCAGGTGCTGGTGCAGTGTGCCGCCGAGGGCGATGTTCAGCATTTGCGCGCCGCGGCAGATGCCGAGGAACGGGAGGCCGCGCTGCAGCGCCTGGCGGAGCAGTTCGTCCTCCCAGGCGTCGCGGTCGGGCCGGGGCTCGTCGGTGGCCGGATGCGCATCCTGGCCGTAACGGGCCGGGTCTACGTCCTTGCCCCCGGTGATGATCAGCCCATCGAGCGAGTCGAGCACCCGTGCGGCGATGACCGGGCTGACCGGCTGCGGCGGCAGGAGCACGGCGATGCCGCCGGCCCTGGTCACCGCCTCGAAATAGGACTGCGGCAGGAAGGCCGCGCGCACGTCCCAGACGCCGGTCTGGGACTGCTCGAGGTAGGTGGTCAGGCCGATCACCGGCGGGCGAGGGTCAGAGGCGTTCAAAGCCGCGCACCCTCTCCCAGTCGGTCACGGCCGAGTCGTACGCCGCGATTTCGATCTGCGCATAGTTGAGGTAGTGGTCGACGACCTCGTTCCCGAACGCCTCCCGGGCGAAGGCGGACCGGGCGAACAGCGCGGCCGCCTCGCGCAGCGTAGCCGGAACCCGGGGCACGTCGCTCGTGTACGCGTTGCCCTCGAACAGGTCCTCGAGTTCGAGTTCATTCTCGATCCCGTAGAGGCCCGCCGCGATCAGCGCGCTGACGGCGAGGTACTGGTTCACGTCTCCGCCGGGCACCCGGTTCTCCACCCGCATCCCATGCCCCTGGCCCACGACGCGGAGCGCGCAGGTGCGGTTGTCGAGTCCCCAGGCGAGCGCGGTCGGGGCGAAGCTGCCCGGCACATAACGCTTGTAGGAGTTGATGTTGGGGGCGGAAAACAGGGTGAGTTCACGCATCACAGCGAGCTGGCCGGCCAGGAAGTGCCGGAACATCTTCGACATGCCGTGCGGGGCATCCTTGTCGGCGAAGACCGCCGAGCCGTCGGTGCCGCGCAGGCTGATGTGGATGTGGCAGCTGTTGCCCTCCTTCTCGTCGAATTTCGCCATGAAGGTGATGCTCTTGCCGTGCGCGTCCGCGATCTCCTTCGCGCCGTTCTTGTAGATCGAGTGGTTGTCGCAGGTGTCCAGGGCCGGCGCGTAGCGGAAGCCGATCTCCTGCTGGCCCAGGTTGCATTCCCCCTTGACCCCCTCGCAGTACATTCCGGCGCCGTCCATGCCCACCCGGATGTCGCGCAGCAGCGGCTCCATCCGGGTGCCGGCCAGCAGCGCGTAGTCGATGTTGTAGTCGCTCGAGTTGCGCATCCCCCGGTAGCCCTTCGCCCAGGCATCCCGGTAGCCGTCGTCGAAGACGATGAACTCGAGCTCGGTGGCGACGAGGGCCTCGAGGCCGTGCTCGGCCAGGCGGGCGAGCTGGTTCTTCAGGATCTGCCGCGGGGAGGCAACCACCGGGTTCTCGTCCAGCCAGTGCAGGTCGGCCGTGACCAGGGCGGTCCCCGGCAGCCAGGGAGCCCGGCGGAGCGTGGCCAGGTCGGGGATCATGGCCATGTCGCCGTAGCCGCGCGACCAGCTCGACATCGCATAGCCCTCGACGGTGTTCATGTCCACGTCGACCGCGAGCAGGTAGTTGCAGCATTCGGCGCCGTGCGTGGCGGCGTCTTCGAGGAACAGCCTCGCCGACAGGCGTTTGCCGACCAGGCGCCCCTGCATGTCCGTGAACGCAACGATGACCGTGTCGATTTCTCCGGCGCTGACGGCTCGGGTCAGCTCTTCGATCGTCAGGTTTCCAGAACGGTGGGTCATGGGCGTCTCCTCAGTGAGGCTTCGAATCGTGCGCTTTCCGACCATTAGACCACAGATCAACTCGGGAAGCTCGGGTCAATTGAGCGACGGTAATCACAAAGATTCGCTGCAAAGGTATGTACACGCAACCATTGCGGTCATATAGTCATGCCAAGTTAACTCACAGCGTTGCGGCAGCGCCCTCGGTGCGCGCAACCAGAGCGCAAAGGAAGACAGGATGTCCAAAGACACCTTGAACGTCTCGGGCGTGAAATACACCACCGCTGACGATGGGTATTTCGAGAAGCGCAAGCTGACCCGGTCGGCCGGCATCTGGGGGCTGTGGGGGCTCGCCGTCGCGGCGGTCATCTCCGGCGACTTCTCCGGCTGGAACTTCGGCATCGACTTCGCCGGCTTCGGCGGGATGCTCATCGCCTTCGCCCTGCTCGTCGTCATGTACTACGGCATGATCTTCAGCATCGGCGAGATGGCCTCGGCGATGCCGCACACGGGCGGCGCGTATTCCTTCGCCCGGGCGGCGATGGGACCGTGGGGCGGATTCGTCACCGGGCTGGCCGAGACGATCGAGTATGTCGCGACGACCGCGGTCATCGTCTACTTCTCGGCCGCCTACGCCGGGAGCATCACCGCCGAGCTGCTCGACTTCACGCTCCCCTCCTGGGTGTGGTGGATCATCCTCTACGTCGTCTTCATCGCGCTGAATTCGGCCGGAGCGGCCATCTCGTTCACCTTCGCGATCGTCGTGTCGATCATCTCCATCGCCATCCTGCTGGTGTTCTCGGTGATGGCAGCCTTCTCCGGGCTGTTCAGCTGGGACAACCTGTTCAACATCGTTCCGGACGCCGGCCAGACGGAGTTCCTGCCGCACGGCTGGATCCCGATCCTCTTCGCCCTTCCCTACGCCATGTGGTTCTTCCTCGGCATCGAGGAACTGCCCCTGGCCGCGGAGGAATCGCACAACCCCGTGCGCGACATTCCCCGCGCCGGCCTCGTCGCTCGCACAACGCTGATCATCACCGGACTGCTGGTGCTCTTCCTCAACACGGGAATCGTCGGCGCCGACAAGATCGCTACGGCCGGCGAGCCGCTCCTCGACGGCTTCCGCGCCATGGTCGGCGACGAGCTGGCGGCCGTCCTGTCCCTGTTCGCGCTGGTCGGCCTGCTGGCCTCCCTCCAGGGGATCATGTTCGCCTATGGGCGCAACATGTACTCGCTGTCCAGGGCGGGCTACTACCCGAAGTTCCTCTCGCTCACCGGCAAGCGGCAGACGCCCGCCGTCGCGCTCCTGGTCGGCGCGGTCATCGGCTTCATCGCCCTGGTCCTCGTCGACGCGCTCGGCGGCACCGGCGGGGTCGCCGGCGCGATCGTGCTGAACATCGCGATCTGGGGAGCGGTGATCGCCTACGTGCTGCAGATGGTCTCCTTCCTCATCCTCCGCCGCAAGTTCCCGAACGCGAACCGGCCCTACCGGAGCCCGTGGGGCGTCCCTGGGGCGGCCGTGGCCGGCATCCTCTCGCTGGCGATCTTCTTCGGTTTCTTCATCAACGAGCCGGCCCGCCCGGCCATCGTGGCCATCGCGGCCGTCTACGTGGTGATGCTGCTGATCTTCGCGCTCTACGGACGCACGCGCCTGGTGCTCTCTCCGGAGGAGGAATACGCGGTGTCCGGCGGCCTGCACGGCGACCCGCAGAAGGAGGGCTACGGCGGCCCGGTCGAGGACGAGCTCCTCTCCCTCGACGGGCGCGACGAGCCCACCAAGTAACCCCGCTCCCCACTTCGCCGAACCGTGAGTTTGGCACCTTCCCGGGCCCCACGAAGGTGCACAACTCACGGTTCGGCGTGGGGTGTCGCGCTAGTCTCGGGGCGTGGCCATCCGGGAACGACGTCGCGACAACCATCGCGACCAGCTCGAGGCCCTCGACCGCGCCATCGGGGACCTCGACTGGACCGTGCCCCCGCCCGGCACGACATCCTTCGGCTTCCCCGCACCGAGCGGCATCCTGGCCGCGACCGCGCTGGGCGACCCCGCGCATCCCCGCGTCGTGCTGCTGCCGGGGGCCACCGGGTCCAAGGAGGACTTCGTGCTGCTCGCGCCGCTGCTGCGTGACGCCGGGTACTTCGTGGAAAGCTACGACCTGGCCGGCCAGTACCAGTCCGCAGAGGCGGGGCCGGGCGAGGACGGCAGGTATGACTACGCCCTGTTCGTGGCCGATCTCATCGCCTTCCTCGAAGCCGGTTCGACCCCGGTGCACGTGCTCGGCTACTCCTTCGCCGGCGTCGTCGCCGAACTCGCCCTGGCCGAGCGGCCGGAGCTGTTCGCGACGCTCACGCTCCTCGGCGCCCCGCCCGAACCCGGCCAGGCCTTCCGCGGCGTGCGCTGGATCGGCAAGTTGAGCTACCTGCTCCCGGCGCACCGGATCGCCTCGCTGACCATCTGGGGCATCGTCACGAACAAGAACAAGGTCCGGTCGGGCCGGCTCGCCCTCGTTCGGATGCGATTCCAGTACACGAGCCGGCGGAGCTTCGACGACATCGTCCGGCTGATGAAACACACCCCCGACGTGCGCGCGGTGCTCGCCACGGCCGGGATCCCGATCCTCATCGCCGTCGGCGACAACGACCTCTGGCGCCATTCCCTGCACCGCGGCCTCGCGGACCGCATCGGCGCGGAGCTGCGCGTCTACCGCACCGGCCACAGCCCCTGCGAAACGACCCCGCACCAGCTGGCCCGCGACATGCTGGCGCTCTACGCCCGCGGCGCCACCCGGTAGTGCGTGGCGTCCCGGAGCCGTCGCCGCCTCGCCACCCGGCGCTTCACCGGCGAATCTTCCGGCCAGTGCAGCCGGAGCGTGCGGACGGCCCAGGTCAGCCGGCGTTTGAGGCCGCTCCACGAGTCGAACGGCCTGGCCGAGATGCCGACCCGCAGGGTGCGGTCGTAGGCGACGGTCACGGCCGGATCGAGGTGGATGCTGAAGTCCAGGTCGTCGTGCACGTCGTTGCGATCGCGGTGCACGACGTCGCGGGCGTCGAGCCAGACCTGGCGGCGCATGGCGAAGTTCGAGCCGAAAACCGGCGGGCTGGTGAGCCAGAGCCCGATGGCCCAGAAATAGCCGCCGATGTAGACGGTGCGCCCGAGGGCGCTGACGAGCGCGCTGCAGCCGTAGAAGTCGCCCGGACCGGTGAGGATGTCGACGTCCGGCGACGTGTCCAGCCGGCCCTCGATCCGCAGCAGCCAGTCCGCCGGGGGAATCGAATCGGCGTCCAGGCGGGCGATCACGTCTCCCGTGGCCGCGTCGTACCCGGCCGAGGCGGCCGGCCAGATGCCCCTGGCCGGTTCGTAGACGACGCGGGCGCCGGCCGCGCGGGCGACCACCGCCGTGGCATCCGTGCTCGCATTGTCGACCACGACGATCTCGTCGGCCGGGCGAAGCTGTCCGGCGAGGGCGACGAGGCAGGTGTTCAGGAACACCGCGTCGTTGTACGAGGGGATCACGACCGAGATGGTGGTCATCGTGGTCTCCTCCCCGGGGGCCGCCCAGGGCCTGCACGCCCGATCTTACGCCGCGAGGCAGCCTAGATGACGCGGCAGTGTGTGGTGAGGAAGCCGATCTTATCGATCGACACGGTCACGGTCGAGCCGTCCTGCAGGAACACCTGCGGCTTGCGGCTGTACCCGGCGCCGCCGGGGCTCCCGGTGGAGATCAGGGTGCCGGGCAGCAGGGTCGAGGTGGTCGAGAGGTAGGCGATGATCTCGGCCACCGTGCGCACCATGTCGCCGCTGGAGGCGTCCTGGAGCACGCGGCCGCCCACGTTCGTGGTCAGCCACAGGTCCTGCGGGTCGGCGATCTCGTCGGCGGTGACGACGACGGGGCCGGTGGGGGTGAAGCCGTCGAAGGACTTGCACCTGGACCACTGCGCCTCGGAGAACTGCAGGTCCCGCGCCGTGATGTCGTTGACGACGGTGTAGCCGAACACATAGTCGAGGGCGTCGTGCACGGACACGTTGCGCGCCGGCCGGCCGATAATCACCCCGAGTTCGGCTTCGTAGTCGACCTGGCTGGTCAGGTCGCCGGGCCAGGTGATGGTCGACTCGTGCCCGGTGAGGGAGTTCGGCCAGAGCGAGAACACCGTCGCCGCCGTCTCGGAGCGCAGCTTGAGCTCGTCGGAGTGCGCGGCGTAGTTGGCGCCGATCGCGATGATCTGCGGCGGGCGCAGCACCGCGGAGGAGTGCCGGAGCCCGTCGAGCGGGGTGAGGCTCGCCCCGTGGGATGCCGCGTTGAGGCTGAGCGCGCGCACCCGGTCGAATTCCTGCTCGCCCCTCTCGATCAGGTCCTGCAGGTCGCGCGGGGCATCGTCCATGACCTCGTCGAGGAACAGAGCGGCGTCCCCGAACACCGCTGCCAGCCGAGGGGTGGACTGGCCTTCGACCCTGAGGTGCGCAAATTTCACCTGTCTAGGCTATCGGCACCGAGGAGGCGTTCGGTTGTGGGGCGTCGCTAAGGGCTCCGCCGGATCGTTGGAGGAGATCGACGGACGCGCCCGCCGCGCGCCAGAGGTGCATCCCGGCGTAGCTGCGCCAGGGTGCCCAGCCGGCCCCACGGGCGGCGAGCGCCCTGGCCTCGCCCGGCAGCCCGAGCCGCGCGGCGCCCTGGCGGAGCGCCAGGTCGCTGGTGAGCAGGATGTCGGGGCTGCCGAGCACCCGCATCGCCACGTAGCCGGCCGTCCACGGTCCGATCCCGGCCAGCGCGGTCAGCCGTGACTCCAGGTCTTCGCGGGTCTCGCCGACGTCGAGCGCGAGTTCGCCCGTGCCGAGCGCCTCGGCGACGCGGATGATCGTGTTGATGCGCGCGGCCGGTCCCCGGAGCACGGAGCGGCCGTCCGCGGCGATGCGCTCGGCCGTGGGGAACAGGCGCCGCGGCCCGTGATCCTCGCCAGGCAGCTCCCCGCCGGGGAGCCCGCCGCCGGGGAGCTCGTCGCCGAGGGCCGCCGCCAGGCGGGTGAGCGCCGTTCGGGCCGCGGCCACCGAGACCTGCTGGCCGATCAGCGCGCGAAACAGCGTTTCCTCCGGGTCCATGCTCCCGGGCACCCGGATGCCGGGGATCGCGCCGACCGCGGACGCGAGCGCGGGATCGGCGGCCAGGGCCATGGCGATCGCGGCGGCGTCCGCGTCCAGGTCGAGCAGGCGGCGCACGCGGCTGACCAGCGGCGCCAGGTCGGCGAGGTTCGTCAGCTTCGCCGTGCAGAGGATCGCCGGGGCCGCCGTCGTTCCGGCGAGGGACAGCGCGACCGTCGCGAAGCCCTGGGGGAGCCGGAGCGTGCGCGTGTAGCCGGTCTCGGTGGCCTGCTCGACGCCGGCGATGGCGCGCGTGCCGAGGAAGGCGAGCACGCCCGCCCCGTCGAAGGGCGCCCGGGCCGGGAGCTGCAGCGTGATGCCGGTCGCCAGGGTGGCCGCGGCATCCGTTTGCTCGTCGCGGGACCGCCGGGTCCCGCCGGTGGCCCGCAGCTCCGAGGGGGTGCGTTCGTAGACGGCGGCGATCGTGTCGTTGAACTGGCGCACGCTGCCGAAGCCGGCCGCGAACGCGACCTCGGAGATCGAGAGCCCCGTGTTGATCAGCAGCACCCGGGCCGTCTGCGCGCGGTGCGCGCGGGCGAGGGCGAGCGGCCCGGCCCCGACCTCGGCGACGAGCACGCGGGTCAGGTGCCTCGGCGTGTAGCCGAGGCGGGCGGCGAGCCCGGGCACGCCGTCGCGTTCCACCGCGCCGTCCGCGATCAGGCGCATGGCCCGCGCGGCAAGGTCGTCGCGGATGTTCCAGGCCGGCGATCCGGGAACGGCGTCCGGCAGGCACCGCTTGCAGGCGCGCAGGCCCGCCTCGTGCGCCGCGGCGGCGGTGAGGTAGAACGACACATTCGCCGGCTTGGGCGTGGCGGCCGGGCAGCTGGGCCGGCAGTAGATGCCGGTCGAGTGGACGCCCGTGATGAACTGCCCGTCGAAGCGGGCGTCGCGGGACGACATGGCGCGGTACCGTTCGGCGAAGACCGCGTCGGCCGGGCCTGGGCGGGTGGTGTCGGTTCTGGTCACCAGCCCAGCCTGTCACGTCCCTCTGGTGGCCGGTAGCGGAAATCGGACATCGCCGGCACGCTATCCTGAGCCCCATGACCACAGTCGCCCGGCTCCAGGCAGAACTCGGCTCGATCGTCAGCACGGACCCGGCCGAGCTGGCGGCGATGCGCGAGGACAAGTCGGGCTGGGTCGCCCAGGGGATGCCGCTGGCCCTCGTGCGCGCCACCCGCACCGAGCACGTGCAGGCCGTGCTGCGGATCGCGTCCGAGTCGGGCGTGCCGGTGGTCCCCCGCGGCGCCGGCACCGGACTTGCCGGGGGAGCGTGCGGCACGGACGGCTCGATCGTGCTCAGCCTGGCCGGGATGAACCGCATCCTCGAGATCCGGCCGGAAGACGAACTCGCCGTGGTCGAACCCGGCGTGATCAACCAGGACCTGAACGACGCGCTCGCCGCGTTCGGGCTGTGGTTCGCGCCCGACCCGGCCAGCAAGGCGATCTCCTCGATCGGCGGCAACATCGCCACGAACGCGGGCGGGCTGCTCTGCGTGAAGTACGGGGTGACGCGGGAGGCCGTGCTCGCGCTGACCGTCGTGCTCGCCGATGGGCGTCTGCTGAAGACGGGGCACCGCACGGTGAAGGGCGTCACCGGCTACGACCTCACGGCGCTGCTCACCGGCTCGGAGGGCACGCTCGGCGTGATCGTCGAAGCCACCGTGCGAGCGCGGGCGATCACCCCGGGGGAGGTCGTCACGCTCGGCGCCGTGTTCCCGGATGTCGCCGCCGCGGCCGCCGCATCCGCCGCCGTCATCGCCGCCCGCGTTCGCCCGGCCGTGATGGAGCTCATCGACCCGGTCGCGCTGCGGATGATCGCGGACTACCTCGGCCCGGACGGTTCCGCCGGGCTCCCCATCGATGGCGGGGCATTCCTGCTCGTGCAGACCGACGGGGCGGCCGCGCTCGCCGAAGCCGACCAGGCCGCCGCCGTGCTGCGAAGCGCCGGCGGTACCGTGCGCCAGTCGACGGATCCCGACTCTGGCGAGCGGCTGCTGGCGATCCGTCGCTCCGCGCACCCGGCGCTCGCCGCGTACGGCGAGGTCCTGATCGAGGACGTGTCGGTGCCGCGCTCGCGGATGGCCGAAATGTTCGAGCGGATCGCCGAGATCAGCGCCCGCACGGGCGTGCCCATTCCCACGGTCGCCCATGCCGGGGACGGCAACCTGCACCCCAATTTCGTGATTCCGATCGACCCGATGCGCCTGCCGGGCGACCCGCTCGTGCCCGAGCACATCTGGGCGGCCGCCGATGAGCTGTTCCGCGCCGCGCTCGCGCTCGGCGGCACGCTCACCGGCGAGCACGGCGTCGGCGTGCTCAAGCGCCGGTGGCTGGCCGAGGAGATCGGCGACACCAGCCTCGAGTTGCAGCGCCGGATCAAGGCGGCGTTCGACCCGCTGGGCATCCTGGGTCCGGAGACGATGTTCGACGCCTGAGACCGCGACGGTCGACTCCCGAGCCGGGACTGCTGCGCCAGAATGGGGGGATGACCTTCGACCAGTCGCCCGTGCAGCAGAGCCCCGGGCCCGTGCAGCCGGTGTGGACCCCGCCGGAGGCACCCTCCCGGGCCGGGACGCTCGCCCTGGCCGTCACCGGAATCACCCTGGCCGCGCTCGCCCTCCTGCTCGTCTTCGTCTACCTCGCGAGCTTCCTTGGCACTTCCGGCCTGCTCGTCTCGCTGCTGCTCGCGCTGATCCCGCTGACCGCGGTCCTGTTGGCGGTGCGCTGGATCGACCGGTGGGATCCGGAGCCTCGCCCGGCGCTCTGGTTCGCGTTCCTCTGGGGAGCCGGCGTGTCCGTCGTCACGGCGCTCATCTTCGACCTGGGCGTGCAGCTGACGATCAGGGGCAGCGGAGGCGCGCTCGTCGCCAACGACCTGGTCACCGCGGTCGTCCAGGCCCCGATCGTGGAGGAGGCGGCGAAGGGCTTCGGCGTGCTGCTGATCTTCTGGGCCATCCGCAGGCACTTCGACGGCCCCGTCGACGGCATCGTCTATGCCGCGACGATCGCCGCGGGCTTCGCGTTCTCGGAGAACATCCAGTATTTCGGCACGGCGATGGCCGAGGGCGGGCCGGGGGTCTTGGGCCTCACGTTCCTGCTGCGCGGCGTGTTCTCGCCGTTCGCGCACGTCATGTTCACCGTCTGCACCGGCCTGGCCCTGGGGATCGCCGCCCGGCGCACAGGCGCGTTCGGCGCGATCGGCTACTTCCTGGTCGGCCTGGTGCCGGCCGTGCTGCTGCATGCCCTGTGGAACGGCGCCTTCCTGGTCTTCGTCGGCGACTCGGCGCTGCTGCTCTACTACGCCTTCGTGCAGGTGCCGCTGTTCATCGGCGCGATCGTCGTGGTCAGCATGATGCGACGGCAGGAGATGCGGGTCACCCGGGAACGGCTGGACGAGTATGCGGCCGCCGGCTGGTTCACGCCGGAGGAGGTCGCCATGCTCGCCACCCCGGCCGGACGCCGCCAGGCCCGAGCGTGGGCGGCCGCGCAGCCGCCCGGCCGTCGGGCCGCGATGCGCGGGTTCATCACGGATGCCACCCGCCTCGCGTTCGCCCGCGAACGGATGCTCAACGCGGGGGCGGGGGCCGGCCCGGCGCAGCGCGCCGACGAGGCCCGGCTGCTGGCCACCCTCATCGCCAACCGCGCCGTCGTGCTCGGTTAGTGCCGCCGGCCCGCCGCGAGTAGTCGCCCAGCGAAGAGGCGCACGTCGGCGCCGAGGCGTAAAAAAACTCGCCGCCCGGTGGTGTGGCACTGCCGACGACTCTCCCGGTGCGGCGAGTTTGTCTGGTTACAGCCTGCACCCGGCGGGGCCGTTCGCGCAAGGAGGAATTCTCCGGTGTGCGATCCGGCCCGGAATCCGGTTGGATGGAGGCATGACTGATTTGAACTCAAAGCCCGAACTCGACGCCCCGGAGGGCCCCGCGCCCGAACAGCTCGAGATTGTTGACATCGTCGTCGGGGAAGGCGCAGAGGCCACGCCTGGCGCCACCGTCGACGTCCACTACCTGGGCGTCGAATACGACTCCGGTGACGAATTCGACTCCTCCTGGAACCGCGGGCAGTCGATCAACTTCCCGCTCGGTTCGCTCATCGCCGGCTGGCAGCAGGGCATCCCCGGCATGAAGGTCGGCGGACGGCGCAAGCTCGTCGTCCCGCCGCAGCTGGCCTACGGCCCCGCCGGCGGAGGACACCGCCTGTCCGGCCAGACGCTGATCTTCGTGATCGACCTGCTCGGCGTCAGCTAGGAGCCGGCGTCAGCCAGGAGTCACAGCCAGGGCTCGATTCGCACGTGCTTCACTCGTGAGGTGTGGCCCCGGACGATGCGCACAGCGCTCCGGGCCACACCGAAGTGTTCGGCGAGCAGCCGGACGAGCGCGTCGTTCGCGGCCCCGTCGACCGCCCGCTGCTGCAGGAAAACCGTCAGCGAGGCATCCGCCCCCGACTCTTCCACGATCAACGGGCCTTTGCGGCTGCCCGGCTTCACGCGTACCGTGAGATTCACCGTTGGGGTCACGTCCGGTCCTTCCGGTGCAGGCAACGTCGTCGAGGCAACGCTAGGAGCGAGTGTCCCATGATTTCCGTCGAAAACGCCCGCGTGCTCCGCGAGGCCGGCCTCCGCTGGCATCCGGTCTCCGGGGATTCCTTCCGGATCGAACGCCCCGATTTCGACAGCGACGTGTTCACGGTGAGCGAGATGACGATCGAAGCCCACGAATTCGACACCGGCACGATCCTCGGCTTCAACGGCACGACCGAGTGGGCGCTGGATTCCCTCGCCCTCGAGCATGCGCTCTGGCTTCCACGGGAAGACCAGCTGCGCGAACTGCTGCGGGGGACCTTCCGCACGCTGCGCCGGCTGGACGACGCGACGTACCGCGTGGAAGTCGAGGTCGCCGGGGAGGGCACCTCGTTCGACGCCGCGGATCCCTCGGATGCGTACGGCGCGGCGCTCCTGGCACTGCTCACGCGGTCCGCCTGATGTGGCGGGAGGTCCTGCTCGGCGTCCTGGCCGGGTTCCTGCTGCTGTGGCTGGTGCTCGTCGCGCTGCTCTGGCGTGCCTCGCGGGGCCGGCCGGACAAGACCACGCTGACGGATGCCCTTCGCCTCATCCCGGACGTCATCCGACTCGTGCGCCGCCTGGCCGCCGACGGCACGGTGCCCCGGCGGGTGCGGGTCGTGCTGCTCGTGCTGCTCGCGTACCTGGTGTCGCCGATCGACCTGATCCCCGACTTCATCCCGGTGCTCGGCTACGCCGACGATGCGATCATCGTCGCGGTCGTGCTTCGGTTCGCGACCCGGCACGCGGGGGCGGACGCCCTCGAACGGCACTGGCCCGGAACTCCCCAGGGGCTCCAGGCGATGCGCTCGCTCGCCGGGCTCTGACCTCGCCGGGCTCTGACCTCGCCGGGCTCTGACCTCGTCGGGCTCTGACCTCGTCGTGCTAGTACCGTTCGGGCTCGGGGCCCAGGGTGAAACGCCGCCCGGACAGTTTGCTGGGCGTGATCTCGACCCAGATGTACTTGAGCGTGGGGACGAGCGGCCGCAGCGGCAGCTGCTCGGCCGCGTCGATTTCCGCCCGGGTGTCGAGCACGCGCGCCGTGCCCTTGACGACGACGCTCCATGCCTGCTCGCGGCCGACCCCGTCGCTCTCGAATGCGACCTTGTGGTTGACCGTGAGTTCGAGCAGTTTCTCGCCCTCGGAGGTGCGGAAGAGCAGCCGGCCGTCGGCCGCGATGAAGTTCACCGGGTAGATGTCCGGTTCGCCGAGGACGCTCACCGCCAGGCGGCCGAGGTTGGCGGACAGCAGGAATTCCCAGCACTCAGCCTCGCTGAGAATCTCAACCGGGTTCAGCTCGTTGATATTCATAGGGTCATCGTCCCACGCGCGGAGTCTCCGGGCGAGTCACCCCGCTGGAGAATTTCGTCTGCCCGCTACCGGCCTTCGTTGACGGCCCTGACCCGGTCGACGAGGTCCTTCCACGGGCCGGCGACCTGCGGCTCCGGCAGCACCACCTCGTGCGGGGCGCACCGGATGCGGTACACATAGCGGTCGGGCTCCGGCGCGGATTCCTCGGTCTCGTCCCAGGGCAGCGCGTCGAGGAGTTCCCGCCAGCTGCGGGCATCCGGCTGCTCGTCGACCTGGACTTCCCAGGTGACCCGGATGCCGGCGATGCCGCCGCTCCGCGAGACGCTGACCTTCATGCGGAGATGCTACTCCGCGGCGGCTCCGGCAACGAGCGACTGGCCGAGACCTACCTCGTGCCAGGCGGACGCGACCGCCGTGTGCTCGCGGGACTCCGCGCCGAAGCGCGTCGCCGCGGCCGCCTGCGTCGCCCGGGCGAACCCGGCGAAGTCGACTCCGCGGCGCAGGTTGCCGCCGGTCAGGGTGTCGTACCAGATCTGGCCCGGCGCCTCCCAGGCATTGCCGCCGAGGGCCTCGGCGACCAGATAGAACGCGCGGTTCGGGATGCCGGAGTTGAGGTGCACGCCACCGTTGTCGTCCTCGGTGTCGATGTACCCCGCCATGCTGTCCGGCTGGGGGTCCTTGCCCAGCACATCGTCGTTGTAGGCGGTGCCCGGCGCCCGCATCGACCGCAGCGCCAGGCCCTGGACCTGGTCGGTGAAGAGGCCCTCTCCGATCAGCCAGCTCGCCTCCGCCGTGCCCTGGCCCGCGGCGTGCTGCTCGACGAGAGAGCCGAACACATCGGACAGGGATTCGTTGACCGCCCCGGACTGGCCTTCGTAGGCGAGGTTCGCGGTGTGCTGGGTGACCCCGTGGGTGAGTTCGTGCCCGATCACCGTGAGCGATCGGGTGAACCGGTTGAAGACCTGGCCGTCCCCGTCGCCGAACACCATGCGCTCACCGTCCCAGAACGCGTTGTCGTATTTCCGGCCATAGTGCACGCTCGCTTCCAGCGGCATCCCGCGGTCGTCGATCGAGTCCCGCCGGAACCTGGTCCAGAACAGCGAATGGGTCTCACCGAGGCCGTCATAGGCCTCGTTGACGGCCGGATCCGCGGTGGCCGGCCAGCCCTCCGAGCGCGCGAGCAGGCGCCCGGGCAGGCGTTCGAGGCCCGTGGCGTCCCAGACGGCGCGGTCGATCCGTCCGCGCTCCCTGGCCGTGCCCGCCCGAAACGTCCGGGGCGGGGGATGCGCGGCGGCGCGGAGTTCGCGCAGCGGCACGTCCCGGAGCAGGGATCGCCTCGCCGCTTCCGCCGCGGCGGCGAAGCGCGGGTCGTCCAGCCGCGCCAGCCGCACCAGCAGGTACGGGGGCACGATCGCGCATCGCGGCGTGGCGGTCATCGGCTTGCTCCCTCGCACCGGGGCGCCCGGTCGGGCGTCGCAGCACAAAGTAGCACCGGGCACGGGCCGCCACGAGAGCGTGCCGCGCCGGCATCCGTAGACTCGCTGCATGCGCTTCGGAATCGTCATTCTCCCGCAGGACTCGTGGCCGGACGCCCGGCGCCGCTGGCAGGCGGCCGAGCAGTACGGGTTCGACCATGCCTGGACCTACGACCACCTCTCCTGGCGGACGCTCGCCGACGAGCCGTGGCACGCGACCGTGCCGACGCTCACGGCCGCCGCGGTGGTCACCAGCCGGATCAGGCTCGGCACGTTCGTGTCGTCGCCGAACTACCGGCATCCGGTGCCGTTCGCCAAGGAGATCGCGACGCTCGACGACATTTCCGGTGGACGCTTCATGCTCGGCGTGGGGTCGGGCGGGACCGGTTTCGACGCGTCCGTGCTCGGCCAGCCCGGGTACACGCCCCGCCAGCGCCACGAACGGTTCACCGAGTTCGTCGCGGCCCTCGACCTGCTGCTCCGGCATGAGGGAGAGGGCGGCGGCATCCGCTTCGAGGGCGGCTGGTACACGGCGGTGGACGCGCGCATGGTCGGACGGCCGCTCCAGCGACCCCGGGTACCGTTCGTCCTGGCGGCGAACGGGCCGAAGGGCCTGCGCGTGGTGGCCGAGCACGGCGCGGGCTGGGTGACCACGGGAGCCGACGGCGCCACCGGCGAGGACTGGTGGGCCTCGGTTGCCGCGCTCACGGCCCGGCTCGACGACACCGCGCTCGCCGCCGGCCGCGACCCGGCGTCGATCGACCGCTACCTGTCGCTGGACAGCGGCGGGGCATACTCGCTGCAGGGCGTCGACGCCTTCGAGGACGCCGTCGGCCGGGCGGCCGCCCTGGGCTTCACCGACGTGATAAGCCACTGGCCGCGCGCCGAGGGGATCTACGCCGGGGCCGAATCGGTGCTCGAACAGGTCGCCTCAACCCTGGAAGGACGCCGGGCATGATTTCCCTCTTCGACGAGATCGCCCCGGGGCTCCCCGGCCTCGAGCAGCTCCGCGCGATGATCGCCTCCGGTCGTCGCCCCGGGATGGGTGAATCGCTCGACTTCACCCTGGTCGAGGCCGACGAGGGCCGCGCCGTGTTCGAGAGCGTGCCCGGGCGGCAGGCCTACAACCCGATCGGCACGGTGCACGGCGGGTACGCCGCCACGCTGCTCGACAGCGCCTGCGGCTGCGCAGCGCACTCGCGCCTCACCGCGACGCAGGGGTACACGACGCTGGAGCTCAAGGTGTCGTTCCACCGGCCGATCACCGCCGACACCGGCCTCGTCCGGACCGAGGCGACGCTGATCTCCTTCGGCCGCCGGGCGGCCTTCGCCCAGGCGACCCTGACGGATGCCGCAGGCCGCGTCTACGCGACCGCCACCTCCACCCTCCTCATCTTCGAACGCTGACCCCCCTCTCTCACCCCCGCGAAACCGCAGTTGTGCGCGCTAAACGGCACGAATAAAGCGCACAACTGCGGTTTCGCGGGGGCGGGGCGGGGCGGAGGGTCAGGCGTCGATGCGGTAGCCGCGCTTGATGACCGTGGCGACCAGGGCCGGGGCGGGGAGGGCCTGGCGGAGCCGGCTGATCGCGACGTCGAACGCGTGGTCGTCCTGCACCTCCGGCAGCGCCGCCGCGAGTTCGGCGCGGGACACGACGCTCCCGCCGGCCGCGAGCAGCAGGCGGAGGAGGGTCAGCGACGTCGGGGCAAGGTTCGCCCGAACGCCCTCCACCGTCACGAGGCGCCCGCGGAGCTCGACGGACCCCTGCGCGGTGTCCAGCCGCACGACGCGCTGCTCGCCGAGGTGTTTGCAGACGAGCCGGATCAGCGCGCCCATGCGGAACCGCTCCGGCACGATCGGCCGGAGGCCCGCGGCCTGCAGGGGCGCGGCCGTGACCGGACCGACCGCCGCCGCGACGACCGTCTCGCTGAAGGCGTCCTGCAGCTCTTCGAGCCGCCCGGCCCCGTCGGCCGCGCCGAACAGCGCCTCGACCGCGGGCGCGCTCGTGAACGTGACGGCGTCGAGGCTGCCGGTGCAGACGGCGTCGACGAGCCGGAGCACCCGGCCGGAGTCCTCGGGCAGCAGCCAGCGGTACGGCGCGACCGTCAGCACCCTCGCCCCGGCCTCCCGCAGCCGATCCAGCTGCGGCTCGTCGGTGAAGCCGTGCAGTTGCACGGCGACGGTGAGGCCCGTCGGCCCGCCTCGGAGCACGAGGTCGACCAGGGACTTCGTGGTCTCCTCGTCGCTCATCCCCGAGTCGTCGAGTCCGGCCGCGCGAATCGCGCCCCGGGCCTTGGGGCCGCGCACGAGGATGCGCGAACCCGCGAGGGTGTCGGTGAGTTCGGGGCCGAGCCCGGCGGCATCCGCGGCCTCGAACCAGCGACGGATGCCGTAGGACGTCGTGGCGAGCAGGATGTCGGGGCGCGTCGCGATGATGGCGTGCGTGTCGAGGGTGAGGCGGGTGTCGTCGGCGGCCGCGGCGATCCGGATGGCCGGGGCGTGCAGCACCTCCGCGCCGCGCCGTTCGAACGCGGCGATGAGGTCCTCGGAACGGCGATCGGAGGTCACGCCGATGCGGAAGCCGTCCAGTTCGTCGGGCCGGAACCCCGGGAGGACGGCGTCCAGGCCGAGGTCGACGGCGAGGTCGGCTCCGGGATCGCCCGGCGGGCCGGTCATGCCTGCCCGGCGATCGTCGCGGCCGCCTGCATCAGCTCCACGGCCGCGGCATCCGCGCTTTCGGACAGGCCGACGACCTCGCCGATGACGAGCACGGCGGGGGACCGGGCGCCGACCCCGGCGGCGGTCGTCACGACGGTGTCGACGCTCGCGATCGTGGTGCGCTGGCTGTCCGAGAATCCGCGCTCGATGATCGCGACCGGCATGTCGCCGCGCATGCCGTGCCGGGCCAGGCCGGAAGCGAGGTGGGCCAGCGTGCCGACCCCCATGAGCACGACGATCGTGCCGCCCAGGCCCACGAGGTGGGCGAGTTCGTCCTCGCTGAGCGGAGTGTGCCCGGAGAACACGGTGAACAGCCGGCTCACGTCGCGGTGGGTGACCGGGATGCCGGCCAGGGCCGGGACCGCGATCGCGCTCGTGACGCCAGAGACGACGGCCACCGGGATCCCGGCCGCGCGGCAGGCGATGACTTCTTCCCCGCCGCGGCCGAACACGAAGGGGTCGCCGCCCTTCAGCCGGACGACGGTCTTGCCGGCCAGGGCGCTCTCGACGAGCATCCGCTCGATGTGCACCTGCGGGACGGCGTGGTGGCCGGGGGTCTTGCCGACGTTGACGTACTCGGCCCCCGGCGCCCACTCGGCGAGCCGGTCGCGGGGCCCGAGACGGTCGTAATAGACCACGTCGGCGCCCCGCAGCGCGGCGAGGGCGGCGAGGGTGAGCAGGCCCTCGTCGCCGGGCCCGCCGCCGACCAGGGTGACCTGGCCGGTCCGCCCGGTTGCCGCCGGCACCTCGCGCGTCAGCCAGGTGCGCTCAGCGGAGCATGCCTCCACGATCGCCTGGTCGTTGGGCGGGGATGCCTCGACCAGGGCGACGAGGTCGACGGCCGAGACCAGGGTGCTCCAGCCGCCCCTGGAGCGCGGCAGCGCCACGACCCGCACCCGCGGATCCGGCATCCCGGCTGTCTCGGAGACCAGGTAGGCGGTCGCCCCGGCGGCGAGGTAGCGGGCGAGCACCCGGCGGGCCGCCTGCGCGCCGCCAACGACGAGCACGCGGCGGCCGCTGAAGTCGAGGGTGACGTCCACGTCACACCTCGTTCCGGTCGGGCGCCCGCAACGGGATCGTCGGCCCGGACAGCAGCACCGGGCCGGCCGCGCCCGCCGCCGCCCGCTCGTCCGGCCTGGCCGGGCGAGGCTGGCCGCGTTCGATCACCTGCATCACGGCCGGGTCGGCGGTCCCCGGGGCATTGACGAAGGAGCGGAACCGGCGCAGGCGCTCCGGGTCGCGGAGGGTGGCGGCCCACTCATCCTCGTAGTTGCCGACGTGCTCCGCCATCGCGGCCTCGAGCTCCTCGGCGATCCCCAGGCTGTCGTCGCAGACGACGTCCCGCACGTGGTCGAGCCCGCCCGGGAGCTCCTCCTGCCAGCGCGCCGTGCGCTGCAGCCGGTCGCCGGTGCGGATGTAGTACATCAGGTAGCGGTCGATGTAACGGATGAGGGTCTCGTCGTCGAGATCCTGGGCCAGCAGCTGGGCGTGGGCGGGCTGGTAGCCACCGTTGCCGCCGACGTAGAGGTTCCAGCCCAGGTCGGATGCGATGATCCCGATGTCCTTGCCGCGCGCCTCCGCGCACTCCCGGGCGCAGCCGGACACGCCCAGCTTGAACTTGTGCGGGGCGCGCAGCCCCCGGTAACGCAGCTCGAGGTTGATCGCCATCGCGACGGCATCCTGGACCCCGAAACGGCACCAGGTCGACCCGACGCAGGACTTCACCGTACGCAGCGACTTGCCGTACGCCTGGCCGGACTCGAAGCCGGCGTCCACGAGGACCTTCCAGATGTCCGGCAGCTGCTCCAGGCGGGCGCCAAACAAGTCGATCCGCTGGCCGCCGGTGATCTTCGTGTAGAGGTTGAAGTCCGCGGCGACCTCGGCGATCACCTTGAGCTTCGCCGGCGTGATTTCGCCGCCGGGGATGCGGGGCACGACCGAGTAGGTGCCGTCCTTCTGCATGTTGGCCAGCGCCCGGTCGTTGGTGTCCTGCAGGGCGCCGCGGCCGGAATCGAGGATGTAGCCGGAGGTCTGGGTGGCGAGGATGGAAGCGATGACGGGCTTGCAGATGTCGCAGCCGAGGCCCCGGCCGAAGCGCTCCATGATCTGCTCGAACTGCGTCAGCTGCAGGATGCGCACCGACTCGAACAGTTCGCTGCGGCTGAGTTCGATGTGCTCGCAGAGCGCCTTCGACACCTCGATTCCGGCCCGGGTCAGCTCGGTTTCGAGGATCTTCTTCACCAGCGGAACGCAGGACCCGCACTGGGTGCCCGCCCGGGTGCAGGCCTTGAGCGGCCCGAGTTCGGTGCAGCCCTCTCCGTGCCCGCCGCCGTCGCCGCGGATCGCCGAGCGCACCTGGCCGACCGAGACGTTGTTGCACGAGCACAACTGCACGTCGTCGGGCAGGTCGGTGCCCTGGGGAGCCTCGGCCCCCGCGGCGGACAGGTAGGCGCCCGGCTCGGCGGGCAGCGCCCGGCCGAGCAGGGGCCGGAGGGAGGTGTACGGTGAGGCGTCGCCGACGAAGATCCCGCCGAGCAGCGTCTTCGCATCATTGGTGACGACGATCTTCTGGTAGAGCCCCCTGGCCGGGTCGGCGTAGACGACCTCGAGCGCGTGCTCCGTCCTGGCCTGGGCGTCACCGAAGCTGGCCACCTCGACCCCGGAGAGCTTGAGTTTGGTGGCGTCGTCGATGCCGGGGAACACGGCCTCGCCGCCGTGCAGGCGGTCGGCGACGACCTCGGCCATGGCGTTGGCGGGCGCGACGAGTCCGACGCACACCCCGCCGACGCTGGCGACCTCGCCGATGGCCCAGATGCCGGGGATCGAGCTTGAGCAGTCGTCGCCGATCGCGATGCCGCCGCGCGGGCCCAATTCCAGCCCGGCCAGCCGGGCCAGTTCATCCCGCGGGGTGATGCCGATCGAGAAGACGACCAGGTCCGCGTGCAGCTGCCGGCCATCGGTGAGGGTCACGCCGAGCACCCGCCCGGTCGGCGAGGTGAGGATCTCGCTCGGCCGGTTGCCGAGGGCGAGGGTGATGCCCTGGGCCTGGATCAACCGGCCGAGGGCCTGGCCGGCGCCCTCGTCCAGCTGCGCGGACATCAGCCAGCGGCCCGAATGCACGATGGTCGACAGTCCGCCGAGCCGCTGCAGCCCGCCGGCCGCCTCGAGGCCGAGCAGCCCTCCGCCGACGACGACCACGTTGGCCGGCCGGCCGAGCCGCTCCCGCAGGCGGGCGACCTCCGCGACGAGGAAGTCGACGTCTTCGATGGTGCGGTAGACGTAGCCGTACTCGGCGCCGGGGATCGGGGGAACGGTGGCCGACGATCCGGTCGCGAAGACGAGGTCGTCGTAGCCGAGTGTGTCGCCGTCGGCGAGGGTCACCGTGCGGGTATCCGGGTCGAGGCCGACGGCCAGGCTGCCGCCGCGGAAGACGGTGCCGGGTCCCTCCCAGAGGCCAGGGTCGCCGAGGGTGAGGTCCTCGGAGTCGACGAGCCGCCGGGAGAGCGCGACCCGGTCGTAGGGGAGGTGGGTCTCGTCGCCGATCACGGTGACGTGCGTGCGGGGCGCCGCCGCGGCATCCGGTGCCTGGTTCGAGCGGGCGTGCATGGCCTCGGCGAACCGGTGCGCGGCTGGGCCGCCGCCGATCACGACCACGCGTCGGCGCGCGCCGACGCCGGACTCAGCGGGGTTGCTGGTGTGGGGTTCCATGGCGGCGCCTTCCGTTGCGGTGTCCCGTCAGCCTAAAAGGGGCGCGTTTCCCCGAGATTGCGCCGGCGTAACAATGTGTGACGCGGGCCTCACTCCCCGCCCGGCGCGGTGTGAGGTGTTCGTTACGCGATTGTCACGGCCCGCGCGATCGGCCGAAATCCGCCGTCCTTAGCGTTGGGGAATCAACCCCGACAAGCCAGGAAGACGAGGTGACCCCGTGCCGAACACCACAGTTCTGCTGAACACCACAGCGTTGCTGGACACCACAGCGCTGATCGAATCCCGGCCGGATGCCCCCACCGGGGCTCCCGGCTGGACAAGCGTGTGTTCGATCGAAGCGCTCGAACCGCTCTGGGGGGAAGCGGCCCTCGTCGACGGGCTGCAGCTCGCCCTCATCCTCCTGCCCGACGGCACCCTGTACGCCGTGACGAACCGGGACCCGGCCACGGGCTCCTTCGTCATGTCCCGCGGGATCGTCGGCTCGAAGGGCGACCGCCCCACCGTCGCCTCGCCCCTGCACAAGCAGGTCTACGACCTCGAAACGGGGGAGTGCTTCACCTCGCCCGGCTACTCGCTCGCCACCTTCCCGGTGCGCGTCGCCGACGGGGTCGTGCAGGTGCGCCTCCCCGGCGCACCCCGCCACGCCTGACCACCCCGCCACGCCTGAACGCACCTCCGCGCACAGCCCCCGCACAAACCCCCCGCAGCTCCGCCCTCGCACCGACCCTGAGGAGACACCGATGACACCCGCAACGACCGCTTCGCCCGCGATCGACTCCCCGACCGATACCCCGACCGATACCCTCGCCACCCTGCCCGCAGCGCCGCTCGTACACCGGCCCGGCCGCTGGATCGACAACTGGAACCCCGAAGACACCGCGCAGTGGGAGGGCGGCGGCAAGGCGATAGCCGGCCGCAACCTGAGATGGTCCATCTTCGCCGAGTTCCTCGGCTTCGTCGTCTGGCAACTCTGGAGCATCGTCGTCGTCCAGCTGCCCGCCGCGGGCTTCACCTTCGACACCGGCCAGATCTTCTGGCTGATCTCGATGCCGGCCCTCGTCGGCGCGACGCTCCGGTTGCCCTACACGTTCCTGGTGCCGAAGCTCGGCGGGCGAAACTGGACGATCATCTCCGCCGGGCTGCTGCTCATCCCCGCGGTCGCGCTCGGCCTGGCCGTCGGCAACCCGAACACGCCCTTCCCGGTGATGCTGCTCGTCGCCGCGCTCGCCGGCTTCGGCGGAGGCAACTTCGCCAGCTCGATGTCGAACATCACCTACTTCTACCCGCAGAGCCAGAAGGGCTGGGCGCTCGGGCTCAACGCGGCCGGCGGCAACCTGGGCGCATCCGTCTCGCAGCTGATCGTGCCGATTGCCATCACCCTCGGCGCCGTCGGCACCCTCAACCTGTCGCTGGCCGGCTGGATCTGGATTCCGTTCATCCTCGTGGCAATGTGGGGGGCCCGGAGGTTCATGGACAACCTCTCCAACGCGAAGGCCGACTTCCAGGCGTCGCTCGCCGCGGTCCGGGAGCCGCACCTGTGGATCCTGTCCCTGCTCTACATCGGCACCTTCGGCTCGTTCATCGGCTTCGCCAGCGTCTTCCCGAAGCTCATCGCCGACCAGTTCCCCGCCTACTCGAGCTTCCAGGTCGGCGCCGCCTCGCTATCGCTCGCCTTCCTCGGCGCCCTCGTCGGGTCGCTGGCCCGGCCCTACGGCGGCAGGCTCGCCGACCGCTTCGGCGGCGCGGTCGTCACCATCACGGCCTTCGGTGTGATGGCCGTCGGCGCGGTCGTCGTCATCGCGGTGCTCCCGCTCGGCAACTTCTGGGCCTTCCTCGCCAGCTTCCTGCTGATCTTCGTCGCCACCGGCGTCGGCAACGGCTCCACCTACCGGATGATCCCGAGCGTCTTCGCCGCCCGCAGCGGCGTGCAGGACGCGCACCGCAACTCGGGTGATGTGAACACGCAGCGCAAGACCGCGGCGGCACTGGGCATCATCTCGGCGGTCGGCGCCTACGGCGGGTTCATCATCCCGCAGGTGCTCGGCCTGTCCAAGACCACCACCGGCGACTACTCCGACGCGATCTACGGCTTCATCGGCGCCTACCTGGTGATGATGGCCGTCACCGCGTTCTGCTACCTGCGCCGCGGCTCGTCCGTGGCCGGCCAGCGCATCTAACCCCGCCGGAGGTTGAGCCCGTCGAGACCAGGTCTCGACAGGCTCGACCTCCGTGGCTCGACCTCCGTGGCTCGATATCCGGGTCTCGACTACCGGCGCCCCGAATGGAGAACACATGACACCCGCGACCAGCACGCACTGCCCGTACTGTGCGCTGCAGTGCGCGATGACGCTGACACCGGATGTCGGCGGCGTCACCGTCGCCGGTCGTGCGTTCCCGACCAACCGGGGCGGTCTCTGCAAGAAGGGCTGGACCTCGGCCGAGCTGCTCTCCTCCCCGGAGCGCATCCTCGAACCGATGCTGCGCCAGCCGGACGGCACGTTCGCCCCGGCATCCTGGGAGGAGGCGCTCGACCTGGTGGCCGGGCGCCTCGCCGCCGGCCGCGCCGAGCACGGCGCGGACTCGGTGGGCGTCTTCGGCGGCGGCGGGCTGACCAACGAGAAGGCCTACCAGCTCGGCAAGTTCGCCAGGCTGGCGCTCGGCTCCTCCCGGATCGACTACAACGGCCGGTTCTGCATGTCGTCCGCGGCCGCGGCCGGCAACCGCGCCTTCGGCCTCGACCGGGGGCTGCCGTTCCGGGTCGAGGACCTCGGCGCCGCCCGCACCATCCTCATCCTCGGCTCGAACGTGGCCCAGACGATGCCGCCGTTCATCGCCCACCTCGACGGGGCCCGGAAGGCCGGCGGCCTCATCGTCGTCGACCCTCGCCGCACGGCCACCGCCCGGCTCACCGACGACGGGGCGGGGATGCACATCCAGCCCACCCCCGGCAGCGACCTCGTGCTGCTGCTCGGGCTGATCAACATCGTGATCAGCGAGCGGCTCGTCGACACCGACTACGTCGCCCGCCGCACGGTCGGCTTCGACGCCCTGCGGCGCAGCGTCGGCCGCTGGTGGACCGAGCGCGTGCAGGAACACACCGGCGTCCCGGTCTGGCAACTGCGGGAACTCGCCCGCCGGCTCGCCGAGGGGCCGGGCACGTACATCCTCACCGGTCGCGGGGTCGAGCAGCACGCCGACGGCACCGACACCGCCACGGCCGCGATCAACCTGAGCCTGATCCTCGGGCTCGTCGGCACGGAGCATTCCGGCTACGGCACGCTCACCGGCCAGGGCAACGGGCAGGGCGGCCGTGAGCACGGCCAGAAGTGCGACCAGCTCCCCGGCTACCGCAAGATCACCGACCCGGCCGCCCGGGCGCACGTCGCCGGGGTGTGGGGCGTGCACCCGGACAGCCTCCCCGGGCAGGGGCTTCCCGCGGTGGAACTTCTCGCGGCGATGGGCGAGCCGGGCGGCATCCGCTGCCTGCTGGTGCACGGGTCGAACGTCGTCGTCTCCGCGCCCAACGCCGACCGGGTGCGCGCCGGCATCGCCGCGCTCGACTTCCTCGTGGTCTGCGATTTCTTCTTCTCGGAGACCGCGGCGCTCGCCGACGTCGTGCTGCCGGTGACGCAGTGGGCGGAGGAGGAGGGCACGATGACCTCGCTCGAGGGCCGCGTCATCCGTCGTCGCCGCGCGGTCGACGCCCCCGCGGGCGTGCGGAGCGAACTCTGGATCTTCCGCGAGCTGGCCCGGCGGCTGGACGCGCCCGGCGTCTACAGCGCGAACCCGGCCGAGGTGTTCGACGAACTCTGCCGGGCCTCCGCCGGCGGGACCGCCGACTACTCCGGGCTCAGCTACGGCCTGCTCGACACCGACGAGCCCGCCTACTGGCCCTACCCGGCCGGGTCGACCGGCACGCCGCGGCTGTTCCTCGACCGGTTCGCGCACGCCGACGGCCTCGCGCGGATCGTGGCCGTGCAGGCTCGCAGCACGGATGCCCCGGCGCAGGTGGGCGGAACGCTCACCCTGATCACCGGGCGCCTGCTCGAGCACTACCAGTCGGGCACCCAGACGAGGCGGGTGGCCGAGCTGCTCACCGCCCGGCCCGAAGCGCGCGCGCAGCTGCACCCGGCGACCGCCGACCGGCTGGGAATCGCCGACGGCGGCTGGCTGGAGCTCTCGAGCGAGCGCGGAACCGTGCGCTGCCGGGCGGAGGCGAGCGCCGACATCCGCGCCGACACGGTGTTCCTGCCGTTCCACTTCGCCGGCGACGAGTGCGCGAACCTGCTCACCGACGATGTGACCGATCCGATCTCGGGGATGCCGGAATTCAAGAAGACGACGGTGCGCGTACGCGCGCTCCAGGAAGCGGGTGCCCGTGCCTGAACGCATCGTCCTCGTCGGTTACGGGCCGGTCGGCGCGCGCTTCGTCGAGGAGCTGCTCCCGCTCGTGCGCGATGGCCGGGCCGGCCTCACCGTCGTCGGCGCGGAGGCCGCCGACGCCTACAACCGGGTGCTGATCGCCGAGTACGCGGTCGGGCACGCAAACCGTGACGACCTCGAGATCACCGACACCAGCCAGGCCCTGGACGCCGGGGTGCGCCTGCTCACCGGCACCAGCGTCACCCAGGTCAACCGCAGCCGGCGCACGGTCAGCCTGGGCACGGGCGAGCAGCTGCCCTACGACCGGCTCGTGCTCGCGACCGGCGCCCGGGCCAACGTGCCCACCCTCGACGGCGTCAAGCGGCTGCGCCGCGACGTGATGATGCCGGCCGCGGATGCCGCCGCGCTCGACTCGGCCGAGGCCCCGCTTCCCCGGGGGGTCACCGCGCTCCGCGACCTGGACGACGCGCACACGGTGCTCGCGGCGGTGCAGGCCGCCCGGCGGATCGTCGTGCTCGGCGCCGGCGTGCTCGGGATGGAGATCGCCCTCGCGGCCGCGAACGCCGGCGCCGAGGCCAGCGTCGTCTACCACGGCGACATCCCGATGGGCCGCAACCTCGACCGCGGCGGTGGCGCCGTGCTCGCCCGGAACGCCCGGCGGGCCGGCGTCACCATGATCAACCACTCCCGCGCGGAAAGCCTGCTCTTCCACCAGGACGACGACGGGGTGGCGCGCTTCGACGCCCTGGTCTGCGCCGACGGCAAGCAGATCCACGGCGACCTGCTCCTGCTCTCCTGCGGGGTCGGCGCCCGCCGGGAACTCGCCCACCTCGCCGGCCTGCCGGTGTCGACCGGCATCCTCGTCGACGAGGACCTGCGCAGCTGGAACGATCCGGACATCTACGCGATCGGCGACTGCGCGCACGTCGCGCCGAAACCGGCGGCCGGCGCGTCCTCCGCGCTGCCGTCGGGCGGGCCCTCCGGCCTGGTCGGACCGGGATGGCGGCAGGCCGACTGGCTCGCGGCCCGCTTCGCGGCCGAGATCCGCGGGTCCGACTCCACCGCCGGGCTGGCCCCGCAGCGTTCAAACGTGGTCATGCTCAAGGCCGAAGGCATCGACGTGGTCGCCGCCGGCGACATCGGCCCGGAGCCCTGGGACGCCGAGGGCCCGCAGGCCCACACGGGCGACTGCCCATCCGCACCGCTGAGCGTCTCGCAGTGGGCCGACCCCGAGCACGGCCGCTACGTGAAGATGGTCACCCGCGGCGGCATCCTGGAGGGTTTCGTCTGCGTCGGGATGCCGCGAACGGCGGCCGAACTCACCCTGCTGTTCGAGCGCGGCAGCGAGCTGCCCGCCGACCGCTCGGTGCTGCTGCGCTTCGACGGCCCCGACTATGTGCCGACGGCCGGCGGCGACGCGTTCGCGCCCGACGCGACGGTCTGCTGGTGCAACGGGGTCACCGTGGGGGCCATCACGGATTCGGCCGGGGCGGGCAACGCGACCGTCGCCTGCATCGGCGCGGCCACCCGCGCGGGCACCGGCTGCGGCGGCTGCAAGACGCGCATCGGCGAGATCCTCACCCACTTCGCCCAATAACCCGGGGCTAGGGGGCTGTTGCGAGCCGGGTGGCGATCGCGGCGATCCGCCGAACGTCCTCGGGGGAGCCGCCGGCGAGGGCGGCCGCGTAGCCGACGATGAACGTCGTCAGCGGGGCCGCCGGCCGGGCGATGCCGTGCGCGGCATCGCGCGCGAGGTCGAGCACGAGCCCGATGTCGACGACGTCGGCCGAAAGCCCGAGCTCCTTCGCGAGGGTGACGACCCACTCGTCGAGCGCGGACGGGGAGGGTGACGACGGGCCTGATTCCGGCCCGGATCCCGGCGGGACGGGCGGCGTCGCGGGGGCGGTATCTTCGGGCATGGCGACTCCTCGGCGACTCCGGTGCTGGCGACCGTGCGGTCCCACGCCAAGGTTAGCCACCTGGCGGGGGAGTGCAAGCGGTTCGCCGGGCGGCGCGTCAGATTGCCTCCGGAAGGCCGACGGGCGGTGGGCGAGGGGCCCGGCCCGCGCCGAGTTTACAGAACGCGTCCGTTTTCATAGGCTCAAGGGGCACATGCCGACAATGACCGGGTCGTCACGAGCTCACCTTTCGAAGAAGAACATTCCCGGACGGCCACGATGCCGAACCGCTCCACAAGACCGGTCGGCTGGGTCATCACCCCAAATGCGGAGGAACTCCCATGACCATGATCACTGACGTCTTCACCACGCGAGAGTCACAGGTCCGCAGCTACTCCCGGTCCTGGCCGGTCGTCTTCGACCGCGCCGTCGGCAGCACCATGTACGACGAAGACGGCAACGGATACCTGGACTTCTTCGCCGGCGCCGGCGCGCTCAACTACGGCCACAACAACCCGCGGCTCAAAAAGGTCCTGATCGACTACCTGGCCGACGACCGGGTCATGCACTCGCTCGACATGTTCACCACCGCGCGCCGGGACTTCCTCGAGACCTTCGACGCGCTGATCCTGAAGCCCCGGAACCTCGACTACAAGGTCGTCTTCCCCGGCCCCGGCGGCACGAACGCCGTCGAGGCGGCCCTCAAGCTCGCCCGCAAGGTGACCGGCCGCACCGGGGTCATCAACTTCACGAACGCCTTCCACGGGATGACGCTCGGCGCGCTCGCCGTGACCGGCAACGCGCTCAAGCGCGGCGGCGCCGGCGTGCCCCTCGTGCACACGACCCCGATGCCCTACGACGGCTACCTCGAGGGCGGAGCCGACTTCGCCTACCTCGAACGGCTCCTCGGCGACAGCGGCAGCGGGCTGGACAAGCCCGCGGCGGTCATCGTGGAGTCGGTGCAGGGCGAGGGCGGCATCAACGCGGCCCGCGCCGAGTGGCTGCGCGGGCTGTCGGAGCTGTGCACCCGGCACGGCGTGCTGCTGATTCTCGACGACGTGCAGATGGGCTGCGGACGCACCGGTGGCTTCTTCAGCTTCGAAGAGGCGGGAATCGTGCCGGACATGGTCTGCCTGTCGAAGTCGATCAGCGGCTACGGCCTGCCGATGGCGCTCACCCTGATCCGGCCGGAACTGGACATCTGGGCCCCGGGGGAGCACAACGGCACCTTCCGCGGCATCAGCCCCGCGTTCGCCACCGCGGCCGAGGCCATCCGTCTCTACTGGTCGGATGACGCGCTGGAGCGTTCGACGATCGCCAGGGGCGAGACCGTGCGGGCACGCTTTGCCGCCATCGCCGCCCGCTACCCGGAGCGCTCGCTCGTGGTCAAGGGACGGGGGCTCGCCCGCGGGCTGCAGTTCGCCGACGGCGACCTGGCCGGCCGGGTCTGCGCCGAGGCGTTCACCCGCGGCCTCCTGATGGAGACATCCGGCCCGGAGGGCGAGGTCATGAAGATCCTGCCCGCCCTGACCATCACCGATGAGGAACTCGACCGCGGGCTCGCGATCATCGACGAGTCCGTCGCGGCGGTCCTCGGCTAGGGCCGTTCGGGCCGTTCCGGCCGGTCTGCCCGTTCGGGTTGTTCGGGCAGGTCGGCCGGTCGGACGGACAGTTCACGGCAGGCCGTGCGGGAGGACGCGCCCGCGCGGCGGCCTGTCTATGGTTGCAGTATGGGATCAGACGACAGCACCGGCGAGGCGTCCATTCACCCACTGATGACCGACCGCCTGGGGCGCCTCGGCGTGCGGAGCGGGCAGATCCTCCTGGTGATCGCGCTCGCAGCCGTGGCCGTCTTCGGGCTGGTGCAGTTGAAGCTCGTGGTGATCCCCCTGCTCATCTCCGTGATCCTCGCCGCGGCGATCGCCCCGCTCGTTGGCTGGCTGCGCCGCCGCGGCCTGTCGGCCATGCTCGCCACCTGGCTCACGCTGCTCGCCGGCGTGCTCGTCTTCGGCGGGATCATCACCCTGATCGTGCTCGCCGTGCGCACCCAGTGGGGCGAGCTGGCCCAGGCCGGGTCCGACGGGCTGGACGAGCTGCAGGTCCTCCTCCTGGAGGGCCCGATCCCGATCGACCAGGCCCAGCTCGAGGCCGCCCGCGCGGCCGTCGTCGACTTCCTCACCAGCAGCGAGTTCGGCACCGGTGCGATCGCCGGCGTCTCGGCCGCGGCCGAGGCGGTCGCCGGGGTCCTGCTCGTATCGGTCATCTTGTTCTTCTTCCTGAAGGACGCCGACCAGATCTGGGCGTTCCTCCTGCGCCCCTTCCAGGGCGCCCGCCTCGAGCGGATGCGCCGCATCGGCGACACCGCGCCGCGGGTTCTCGGCAGCTATGTGCGCGGCACGGCGATCATCGCCCTCGTCGACGCCGTGGCGATCGGCGCCGGCCTGGCGATCCTCCAGGTTCCGCTGGCGCTGCCGCTCGCCGTGATCGTGTTCCTCACCGCCTTCATCCCCCTGGTCGGCGCGACGGTCGCCGGCATCCTCGCCGCCCTGGTCGCCCTCGTGGCCAACGGGCCGGTTGTCGCCCTCATCGTGGTGGCCATCGTCATTGTGGTCAACCAGCTCGAGGGCGACCTCCTGCAACCCGTGGTGATGGGCCAGTCCCTCAAGCTGCACCCGCTGGTGATCCTCGTCGCCCTGACCGCCGGCACGATCCTCGGCGGCATCGCCGGAGCCGTGCTGGCGGTGCCGATCGCGGCGGTGGCCTGGGCGATCCTGAAGGTCTGGAACGGTCCGGACGAAACCGTCGCCCTGCGGGCGCCACGCCGGCGTCGCCAGGGAGCCCAGGATGCGTAACGTCTTCCGCAACGCCGCCTACCGGAAGCTGTTCGGCGCGCAGGTCGTGGCGCTCATCGGCACGGGACTGCTGACCGTTGCCCTCGGCCTGCTCGCGTTCGACCTGGCCGGCGGCGACGCCGGAATCGTGCTCGGCACGGCGTTCACGATCAAGATGCTCGCCTACGTCGGTCTCGCCCCGGTTGTCTCGGCGATCACCAGCCACCTGCCCCGCAAGGCCCTGCTGGTCTCGGCCGACGCCCTCCGCGCGGCAGTGGCACTCTCCCTTCCGTTCGTGACCGAGGTGTGGCAGATCTACCTGCTCGTGTTCGCGCTCCAGGCCGCCTCGGCCACCTTCACCCCGGCCTTCCAGGCCCTGATTCCGGAGGTCCTGCCGGACGAGCGCGACTACACCAGGGCGCTGTCGCTGTCCCGCCTCGCCTACGACCTGGAGTCGCTGCTCAGCCCCGTGCTCGCCGCGGCGCTGCTCACCGTGATCAGCTACCACTCCCTGTTCGTGGGAACGGCCCTCGGCTTCGCCGGATCGGCCGTGCTCGTGCTGGCCACGGTCCTCCCCTCCCGCCGGCCGGCCACTCCGGCGCCCTTCCTCGACCGGCTCACCCGCGGAGCGAGGGTCTTCCGGCGCACCCCCGAGCTGCGCGGCCTGCTCGCCATGAACCTCGTGGTCGCCGCGGCCACGGCCATGGTCCTCGTGAACACCGTCGTGCTCGTGCAGGGCGAGCTGGGGCGGCCGCAGACCGACTTCGCGCTGGCCCTCGCCTGCTACGGCGCGGGATCGATGATCGTCGCCCTCGCCCTGCCGCGCCTGCTCGAACGCTACCCGGAGCGGCGCGTGATGCTCCTCGGATGCGGCATCCTCCCGGTGGGGATGCTGCTCGTCGCGCTGCTCGCCGGCGCCGCGGCGTCCCCGGCGGCCTGGGCGGGGATCCTGGCCACCTGGTTCGTCCTCGGGGCAGCGACCGCGCTGGTGCTCACGCCGTCCGCGCGGCTGCTCCGGCGCGCATCCGACGACTCGAACCGTCCGGCGGTCTTCGCCGCGCAGTTCTCGCTCTCACACGCCTGCTACATCCTCACCTACCCGCTCGCCGGAGTCCTCGGGTCCCTGCTCGGCCTCCCGGCGACCGCGCTCATCCTCGCCGTCATCGCGGCAGCCGCGGGCCTCGTCGCGGCGCGGGCGTGGCCGCGCGCGATCCCGGCCGGGCCGGTCAGCATCCCCGCCTGACGCGGGAGCCTGCGCTGCCGATTCCGAGGCGCGCGGGTGGTGCGCCGCTGCGCGGGCGGCGCATCGCCCGCGACGCGGCGCAGTACCCGCGCAACGTTTCCGCGCCGGCGCATCGGCAGGAATGTCGGTGGTCCCCGGCAGCATGTGGGATACGAGTCGTCCTGCGGTTGTCACTGCGGCGCCGGGTCCGGCCAGCACCTGGCGCGGGCGCACACCAGACGACAGGAGACTCACATGACCGACCCCAACTACACCGGCCTGCTGCTCATCATCGACCGCAGCGGATCGATGACAACCATCCGCAACGACATGGTCGGCGGCCTCGAATCGATGCTGCGCGACCAGGCGGCCGAGCCCGGCCGGCTCAGCGTCGACATCGTGACCTTCGACACCGAGATCGAGACCCAGGCCACCTTCGCCGACCCGGCGCAGGTCGTCGTCACGCTCGAGCCCCGCGGCGCGACGGCCCTCTACGACGCGATCGGGCACGCGGTCTCCACCTACGGCTGGCGCCTCGCCCTCCTGCCGGAGAACCAGCGGCCCGGCACCGTGCAGGTCGTCGTGGCGACCGACGGCGAGGAGAACTCGAGCCACGAGTGGACCGCGGAATCCGTGCGCACGCTCGTGCGGCAGCAGACGAACGACTTCAGCTGGGACTTCGTCTTCCTCGGGGCGAACCAGGACGCCGTGCTCACCGGGGCCCACCTCGGCTTCCAGGCCGACAAATCGATGACCTACGCGGCCGTGTCCGACGGTGTCGCCGGGCTCAGCGAGGGCCTGAACGACTACATCAAGAGAACCCGCACGGGCGTCGACGGCGCGTTCTCGTCCGAGCAGCGGAAGGCCGCCAAGGGAGAGAAGTAGCGACTCTCCCGCTCCTTCCGCCAGCCCCGTGCACATTCCGCGCCGGCCGGCTGCGCATAACTCCGCCAGAAAATCGGCACCGCATCCTGAGCCCGCGAAGTCACGGGGGTTGTTGGGCCGACGTCCACCGATCTGGCGGAGTTATGCACCGCGGGTGGGCGAAGTCCCGGGGCAAAATACCGTGGGGCAGGGACTTGACAGGGGCGCATCAGGCTCCTATTTTGGGATTATCAACTAAGTGGTTGATCAAATAACAGGTTGATTTATGTTGGACGATGAGAACCCGGAAGCGCAGCTCGACCGTGCGTTCCTGGCCCTGGCAGACCCGGTCCGCCGCCGGCTGATCGCGCGCCTGTCGCGCGGCCCGGCCACGGTGAACGAGCTCGCCGAACCGTTTTCCATGACCAAGCAGGGCGTGTCGAAACACATCCAGGTGCTCGAAGCCGCTGGGCTGATCACTCGAACGAGGGACGGCCAGCGGCGGCCGTGCCACCTGGATCCGGCCGCCCTCGAGGCGCTGACCGCATGGATCGACACCCACCGGCTCGTCGCCGAGCGGCAGTTCCGCCGCCTCGACGACGTGCTGGAGACCATGAAACGCGACACCATGAAAGCAGGAGAGAAATGAGTGAACACAACCCCGTTACCGTCACCGCGCAGCCGGGCGTGCCCTTCATCGACATCGTGCGCGAGCTCGAGGCTCCGGTCGCCGACGTCTACCGGGCGTACACCGACCCCGAACTGGTCGCCCAATGGCTGGGCCCGCGCGACCTGAAGATCGAAGTGCAGGAGTTCGACGTGCGGCCCGGTGGGTCGTGGGCCTACATCCACAGCGACCCGGAGGGCACTCCCTACGGTTTCCGCGGCGTGTTCCACAGCGTCGCCCCGGAGCGGATCGTGCAGACCTTCGAGTTCGACGGATACCCCGGCCACATCAGCCTGGAATCGGTGGCCTTCGAGGACCTCGGCGGCCGCACCCGGGTGAACATCCACGCCGTCTACCAGTCCGTCGAGGATCGGGACGGAATGGTCCAGAGCGGGATGGAAGGCGGCCTGACCGAGGGCTTCGAACGCCTCGACGATCTCCTCGCCTCGGCCGTCGGGGCCTGAGCCCCGGGGTGAAGGGTCCGGGTGCCGGCGGAGCGAGCCGCGGCATCCGGACTCTGCTAAACTCTTCAGGTTGCCGTCTAACGGCCGCGGACAAAGAGAGCCCAGGCATTCTGCCCCGGGCACCGCGCAGTGAGAGAAAGGGGATCCCATCTATGGCACTCGAAGCTAATGCTAAGAAGGCGATCATCGAAAAGTACGCTACCCACCCAGGCGACACGGGTTCCCCCGAGGTTCAGATTGCAATGCTCACGCAGCGCATCCTCGACCTGACGGAGCACCTCAAGGAGCACAAGCACGACCACCACTCACGTCGTGGCCTGCTGCTTCTGGTTGGACAGCGTCGCCGTCTGCTCGGTTACCTGTCGGATGTCGACATCAGTCGCTACCGCTCGCTGATCGAGCGTCTCGGCCTTCGTCGATAACGCGATCTTCTTACGAACGGGCCGTCACCCTTGGGTGGCGGCCCGTTTTGTTTTCTCCGACCGCGATTGGGCGGGCGGGCGACGGGCTGTCCCCTTTCATGCCGACAGCGAGCATCCGCCCCCGGTGCTAGCTTGACGCCAGTGTCGTTTCGGGACCCTCATCGTTTCCGTACGACGCAGGCACGAACAACACCGGGGGAAACAGGACCATGAACGGTTTCGTACTGCGGAGAGTCTTTCCTGACCGCCCATGAAGTCGAGGCGCCGGACACCACGGACGTGGTCGCGCAACTGCGTGATCGCACGCGCAGGCAGTCCACGCCGCTGGAGAGGGAATACTCGGATGCCTGCGCGGCGATGGAGTACGGCTGGGACGACGTCTACTCGCCCCTGATCTACGCGCTCTGAGTCTGCAAGGCTGGTTCTCATGACCGACACGAACCAGAAGGCAGACCTCCTGCACTACCTGCAGGCCGGTCGAGAGGCCCTGCTGTGGAAACTCGACGGACTCACCGAGTACGACCTGCGCCGCCCCCTGGTCCCGAGCGGCACCAATCTGCTCGGACTGGTCAAACACGTGGCCAGCGTCGAAGCCGGCTACCTCGGGGACACGTTCGGACGCCCGTTCGGCGAGTCGCTGCCCTGGCTGGATGACGACGCTGAACCCAACGCGGACATGTGGGCCACGGCCGCTGAGCCCCGGGAGTGGGTCATCGCCCTGTACCGTCGCGTGTGGGCGCACTCCGACGCCACGGTCGACGCGCTTGCCCTGGACGCGATCGGACACGTGGCATGGTGGCCGGCCGATCGCAGCGCGGTCACGCTGCACAAGATCCTGGTGCACATGACTGTCGAAACCCACCGGCATGCCGGGCACGCCGATCTCGTCCGAGAGCTCATCGACGGCAGTACGGGGCTCCGCCAGGACAACGACAACATGGCAGAGGGCGACGCTGCCTGGTGGCAGGGCTACCGGGACAAGCTGGAAGCGACGGCCCGGCAGGCCGGCGGCAACTGAGCCCTCCCGAGCCGCGACCTGCCCATTGCGGGCTTGCTCATATCTTCTTCATAGGAAACGCATAGCGTGCGCCGTCAACCTTGTCTACAACGAGACCAGGGAAGGCGAGGCGTCACGATGAATCTCCACGAACGAGGCAGGAAGCTCAGCAGGGCAGTGACCGGCGCGATCGGCCTGATCGCGGTGGTCGCCGCCTCGGCGCTGGGGCTCCACACCTGGGCCGACGTGCAGGCCACCAAGGCGGCGAGTCAGAACTCGGCCTCGTCGACGCTCGTCACGCCGGGCTCCGACGACGGGGGCTCCGAGGACGAGGGCTCCGAGGACGAGGGTGACGAAGGCCGGGACGACGACTCGTCCTCGTCCTCTTCGTCATCCTCGTCGGCGAACAACGCACCGGGTCTCCTCGTGAGGCCGGGCAACGGCGGACCGTCCCACGCTTCGACGAACGGGTCCTGACGTGGCGACGGCGGCTCGGGACTGGACGCTGTGGAGTACCACCGCGCGCCTCGTCGTGACGGACGCGGGTCGACTGGACCAGGCGTGGGCGATCGCGGATGCCGTCCTGGCCGACATCGACCGGGCGGCGAACCGCTTCCGCGCCGATTCCGAACTCCGGCTCAAGGCGGGCGAATTCGCCCGCGGCACGATGGTGAGCGACACGCTCGCCGGCCTCGTCCGGCAGGCGCTCGAATCCGCGGCGTCGACCGGCGGCGACGTCGACCCGACCCTGGGCAACGCGCTGGGCGCGGTCGGCTACGACCGCGACATCCGCCTGGTGGAAGACGACGGCGTGCCGGTGCGGGCCATTGCCTCAGCACGGCCCGGCTGGCGAAGTGTCACCGTGTCCGGAAACCGACTGCGTGTCCCCGCCCACCTCGTCCTCGACCTGGGTGCGACGGCGAAGGCCGTCGCCGCTGACCGCGTCGTCGCGTCGATCAGCAGCGAACTCGGCTGCGGGGCCCTGCTGAGCCTGGGCGGAGACATCGCGACAGCCGGAGCCGCGCCGGCGGGCGGCTGGCAGGTGCTCGTGCAGGACACCCCGAACGACCCGGGCACCAGCGTGACGCTGGCCGCCGGAATGGCCCTGGCCACATCGAGCACGCAGCGGCGGCGCTGGACCAGGGGCGGAGCGCCCCAGCACCACATCCTCGATCCGCGAACGGGCCTGCCGGCCGAACCGGTCTGGCGCAGCGTGACGGTCGCGGCACCGACCTGTCACCGCGCCAACACCCTCAGCACGGCAGCGATCGTGCGCGGCCGGAAGGCCACGGCCTGGCTGGACCGAAGCGGACTGCCCGCGCGACTCGTTGACTCGCGCGGCACCGTCCTCACCCTCGGCGGCTGGCCGGACGAGGAGACCGTCGGGCTCGGGGCGGTGGCCTCGTGAACGAGGCCCTCTGGGCGCTCGGGCGGGGCACCGGCGTCGTCGCGCTCGCGCTGTTCACGGTCTCCGTGCTGCTGGGCATCCTGACCCGGTCCGGTCGCCCCCTGCTCGGCCTGCCCCGCTTCTCGGTCGCTCTCGTGCACCGCAACGTGTCGATCCTCGCGACCGTCTTCATCGCCATCCACCTGCTGACCCTGCTCGGAGACTCCTTCGCCCAACTCAGGGTCATCGACTTCTTCGTCCCGTTCCTCGGTGCCGTCAAACCGGTCTGGCTGGGCCTCGGCACGGTGGCCGTCGACCTGCTGGTCGCCGTCATGGTCACGAGCCTGCTGCGCCGGTACGTCGGCCGCCGGGTCTTCCGCGCCGTGCACTGGCTCACCTACGCGATGTGGCCGTTCGCACTCGCGCATTCGATCGGCAACGGCACGGATGCTTCGCAATCCTGGTTCATCGCCTTCGCCGCGGCCTGTTCCGCGGCCGTCATCGCGGCGGTCGGCTGGCGGCTGACCCGCGGGTTCGTCGAGTACCAGGGCATCCGGCAGGCAGCCGCTCCGGACCGACCCGTACGAGCAAGGAGGAACCCATGAGCCCCGTGACCCAGGCCGTCCGCCCGACCGTCGCGGCTCCGGCCGGGACGGCCAGGCTCACTTCCGGCCGCGCGCCCGGCTTCGGGAGCCACCTCGCCGACTTCGGCCCGATACCCAGCCTCGTGGCGGAGGGGCTCCTCGAGGAACTCCGCGCGTCCGGTCTCGAGGGCCGCGGCGGGGCGGCCTTCCCCGCCTGGCGCAAGATCGAGGCGGCCAGGGCCCGCGGCCGTTCCCGCGGTCGGCGCGCCGTCGTGGTCGGCAACGCCGCGGAAGGCGAACCGCTCAGTTCCAAGGACCTGACGCTGTTGCGGATGGCCCCGCACCTGGTCATCGACGGCCTGCTCGGCGTCGCGACCACCCTCGACGCGGGCAGCATCCACCTCTACGGGCCCGAATCGGCGCTCCCGGCTGTGGCGCGCGCCCTGGCCGAGCGCCCGGACGCCCGCGCCATTGACCTGCGACCGTCCGCGGAGACGTTCGTCTCCGGTGAGGCATCCGCCGTGGTCAGCGCCCTGGCCGGCCGCCGGCCCGTGCCGCAGGACCGGACGGTGCGGCTCACCGAGGCCGGCCTGAACGGGCGGCCGACGCTGGTGCACAACGTCGAGACGCTGGCGCAGATCGCCCTCATCGCCCGTTTCGGCGCGGCCTGGTTCCGCTCGGTCGGAACGGCGACCGACCCGGGAACCCGCCTGGTCACGGTCAGCGGAGACGTGGCGTCGCCCGGTGTCCTGGAGATCGCGGGCGGCACCCGGATCGGGGACCTGCTCGGGTTTGCCGGAGCGGACACGGCCGCCCTGTCGGCCGTCCTGGTCGGCGGGTACCACGGCGCCTGGGTCCCGGCCGCAGGCTTCTCCGCGAACCTCGCCCGCGAGCAGCTTGCACCCTTCGGCGCGGCCGTCGGCGCCGGCATCCTGATGGCCCTCGACGCCCGCCGCTGCCCGCTCACCCTGGCGAGCTCGATCGCCGGCTACCTGGCCGGCGAAACCGCGGGCCAGTGCGGCCCGTGCGTGAACGGCCTGCCCGCCATGGCGGAGGTGCTCCACCGGCTCGCGCGCGGTGACCGGAATGCGGGCCTGCCCGCGGAGGTGCGCCGGCTCGCCGAGCTCGTCACCGGCCGCGGCTCCTGCCACCACCCCGACGGCACCGCCAGGTTCGTGCTCAGCACCCTCACCGTGTTTGCCGAGGATGTCGCCGCGCACCTCGGCGGCCGCTGCGCGAAGGACCACTCATGACCGCGAGGCCGGCCGCGAACGCGCGGCTGCTGCTGCACATCGACTGGACCGCGTGCGACGGCCGCGGGCTCTGCACCGAGATCCTGCCCGAGCTGCTCGGACGCGACGAGTGGGGCTACCCGATCGCGCCAGGGCACGGGTCCGACGTGCCGGTCCCCGACCGCCTCGCCCCTGCCGCCGAGGAAGCCGTCGCCCTCTGTCCGCGGCTGGCGCTCAGCCTCCGGCGCCGCGACTAGCGGGGCCGGCGGTCGGCTGAGCGGCGGCGTTCGCCGCTCTCAGTGGCCGATGACGTCCGAGTCGACTCCGGCCTCCGGGCCCTGGTCGAGCGCGGTCAGCGCTTCGACGTCGGTCGGGTCGAGGGTGAAGTCGAACACGTCGATGTTCTGCAGGATCCGCTCGGGGGTCCGCGACTTCGGGATGGCGACCAGCCCCAGTTCGATGTGCCAGCGCAGCACGATCTGGGCGGGGGTCTTCTCGTATTTTTCGGCGAGGAAACCCAGCAGCGGTTCGTCGAGCAGCTCGGTGCCCTGCCCGAGGGGGCTCCAGGATTCCGTGACGATGCCGTGCGCGGCGTTGTACTCGCGCTGCTCGGCCCGGGTGACGTACGGGTTCAGCTCGATCTGGTTCACGGCCGGCACGATGCCCGCCTCCGCGAGCAGCCGGTCGAGGTGGGCGGGCTTGAAGTTCGACACCCCGATCGACCTGGCCTTGCCGGAGGCGACCAGCGCCTCGAAGGTCTGCCAGGTCGAGACGAACAGGCCGCGCTGCGGCACCGGCCAGTGGATGAGCAGCAGGTCGATGTAGTCGAGGCCCAGCCGGGCGAGGGAGTCGTCCAGTCCCGCGATCGCCTTGTCGTCGCCCTGGTAGGCACCGTTGAGCTTCGTCGTGACGAAGAGCTCCTCCCTGGCAATGCCGCTGTCCCGGATGCCGCGGCCGACGCCGGTCTCGTTGCCGTACTTGACGGCCGTGTCGAGGTGCCGGTAGCCGGCCTCGACGGCGGTGACGATCGCCGGCGCCACCTCGGCGTCGGTCAGCGGCCAGGTCCCGAGCCCGATCTGCGGAATGCCCAGGCCGTTGTTGAGAAGAACGAGGGGAGCGTTCATGGGGTCCTTTCGAAGCGGATGGTCGCGAACAAATCCCGGCGACCCGCCAACGAGGGACACTGCGGCACCTAGGATTGATGTTTGCCCGGCAAGGAAGCCGGACGACCAACTGAACGGACATTACCCCGCCATGAGCCTCAGGCGCACCAAGAGTATCGAATCTTCCATCGCCGATTCCCTCGAAAAGGGCCATAACCTCAAACGCACGCTGGGCACCTGGGACCTGATGATCATGGGCGTCGCCGTCGCGGTCGGGGCCGGTATCTTCTCGGTCGGCGCGAAGGCGGCGGGAAGCTATGCCGGGCCGTCCGTCACGCTGGGCTTCATCCTCGCCGCCTTCACCTGCGCCCTCGCGATCATGTGTTACGCCGAGTTCGCCTCGGCCGTACCCGTCGCCGGATCGGCCTACACCTTCACCTACGCCACGCTGGGCGAGCTGCTCGCCTGGATCATCGGCTGGGACCTCATCCTCGAGATGCTGACCGCCGCGGCCGTCATCGCCAAGTACTGGGGCATCTACCTCAGTAACGTCTTCGCGCTCTGGCACTGGGACATCCCGGCCGAGATCAATGTGGTCGGCCTGAAGGTGAGCTGGGGGGCGTTCGTCATCGTCGCCATCTTCACGACCCTGCTCGTGCTCGGCACCAAGCTCTCCGCGCGTGTCGCCAGCATCTTCACCCTGATCAAGATCGCCATTGTCGTCTTCGTCATCGTCGTCGGCGCGTTCTTCATCAACATCAAGAACTACACGCCGTTCATCCCCGAGTCCGTGCCGACCAAGGGCGGCGACGGGGACGCCTGGAGCCAGTCCCTGTTCTCCTTCATGACCGGGGCGGCACCCGCCCAGTACGGCATCTTCGGCCTGCTGGCCGGAGCCTCGCTGGTGTTCTTCGCCTTCATCGGCTTCGACGTGATCGCGACCTCCGCCGAGGAAGTCAAGAACCCGCAGAAGACCCTCCCGCGCGGCATCTTCGCCGGCCTGGCCATCGTCACCGTGCTCTACATCGGCGTCAGCCTCGTGCTCACCGGCATGGTGCCGTACACCGTGCTCGCGGACGACCCCAACGCCTCCCTCGCGACGGCCTTCGTCGCCGTGGGCGCCGGCTGGGCCGCCCAGGTCATCTCCGTCGGCATCCTGGTTGGCCTGACCACCGTCATCATGGTGCTGCTGCTCGGCCTCTCCCGCGTTCTCTTCGCGATGAGCCGCGACGGCCTGCTGCCGCGGTCGCTGAGCAAGACCTCGGCCAAGCGCGGCACCCCGGTGCGCATCCAGATCATCACCGGTCTGGCCGTGGCCCTGATCGCTGGGCTCACCGACGTCGGCGTGCTCGAGGAAATGATCAACATCGGCACGCTGTCGGCCTTCGTGCTGGTGAGCATCGCCGTGGTCGTGCTGCGCAAGAAGCGCCCGGACCTGAAGCGGGCGTTCAAGGTGCCGTTCTCGCCGTTCCTGCCGATCCTCTCCGCCGTGCTCTGCTTCTGGCTGATGATGAATCTCACGACGCTGACCTGGGTGCGTTTCGCCGTCTGGCTCGTGATCGGCCTCGTCGTGTACTTCGCCTACGGACGTCGTCACTCGGTCGTCGGGATCGAAGCGAAGCGGATCTTCGACGACACGATCCGCGACGAAGCGATCGCCGAGGAAGACTCGCTCCGCAAGTAGTCCCGGCATCCCGGGGGCGAGATGCCGCGCCGCGGGTGGACACCCAGCCGCGATCGGGCACGATGGGGGGATGCTGCACCGCCATCCCGTCCTGTCCCTGGTCACGCTCGCCTACCTGGCGTTCGTCGGCTGGGTGACCCTCGGGCCGCAGCCGCTCGACAGTGCCAACAACGGCTGGCTGCTGCGCGCCCTGGGCTTCTTCGCCCGGCACGACGCGACCGACTGGATCACCTACGGGCGGGTCGAATTCGCCGCGAACATCGGCATGTTCATCCCCATCGGGGTGTTCCTGCTCCTGCTCCTCGGGCGGCGGCTGTGGTGGCTGGCCATCCTCGCCGGCGTCGTGCTCACCGGCTCGATCGAGTTCACCCAGCAGTTCCTGCCGACGCGCTATCCGGATCTCCGCGACCTCGTCGCGAACTCGGCCGGCGCCGTGCTCGGGGTGCTGTTCGCGCTCGTCATCACCGGGTGGGAGGTTGTTCGCCGCCCGCCCGTTCGTGGATCGGCGCGCGTGTAGATCTCCTCGATCGGCCGGGCGAGCCCGTTACAGCCGGTAGAGGCGCGCCTCCCAGGGCCGCAGCCCGCTTCCGTCGGCGCCGGCGTAGTTGCCGAGCACCAGGTCGCCGCCGGTGACGTCGACCGGGAGCGGCCCGACCAGGGGCGCATCCGACGCGTTCGCGACCACGAGCAGTGTCTCGTCGCCGAGCGTGCGTGTGAACGCGTAGAGCTGTTCGTGCTCCGGCTCGAGCATCGAGAACGCGCCCAGCGCCACAACCGGGCTCTCGTGCCGCAGGGCGATCAGGCGCTGGTAGAAGCGGAAGATGCTCCGCTCCCCGGCGCGGTCGGCGACCGTGTTGATCCCGGGGAAGTTCGGGTTCGCCGCGATCCACGGGGTTCCGGAGGTGAAGCCGGCGTTGTCGGAGGCGTCCCACTGCATCGGCGTGCGGGCGTTGTCTCGCCCCATCGTGTGCACCCCGGCCAGCACGGCGGCGGGGGACCGGTCGAACTCCTGCACCGCCTCGCGGAAGTGGTTGAGCGACTCGATGTCGCGGTAGTCGTCGATGGAATCGAAGCGCACGTTGGTCATGCCGATTTCCTCGCCCTGGTAGATGTAGGGCGTTCCGCGGTGCAGGTGAAGCACGAGCGCCCAGAGCGTGGCCGATTCGTACCGGTACTCGGAGTCGTTGCCGAACCGCGACACCAGCCGGGGCTGGTCGTGGTTGTTGAGGTACAGGCTGTTCCAGCCGGTGTCGGCGAGGCCGTCCTGCCAGCGGGACAGGCTCTTCTTCAGCGCCGGCAGGCTGAGCGGCAACGCGTGGAACTTGTGCTCGCCCTGGTCGAGCGAGACGTGCTCGAACTGGAAGATCATGTCGACCTCCGCCCGGGCCGGGTCGGTGAACAGCACGGCGTCGCTGACGCTCACACCGGGCATCTCGCCGACCGTCAGGTGCTCGCCGCCCCGGCCCGCGAAGACCTCCCGGTGCATCTCCTGCAGGTAGTCGTGGATTTGCGGCCCCATCGGCGAGCCGCCGTCCACGCTCGGCCGGGGGCCGTCGACGAGCTCTACCCGCTTGGCGATGAAGTTGATCACGTCCATCCGGAAGCCGTCCACGCCGCGGTCCAGCCACCAGTTCATCATCGCGTAGACGGCGCGGCGCACCTCCGCGTTCTCCCAGTTGAGGTCCGGCTGCTGCCGGGCGAACAGGTGCAGGTAGTACTCGCCGGTCGCCCCGTCGAGGGTCCAGGCCGGCCCGCTGAAGGCGCTCCGCCAGCCGTTGGGCGGGCCGCCGTCGGCCGCGGCCGGCCGCCACCAGTACCAGTCGCGCCGGGGGTTCGTCCGGGAGGAGCGCGACTCCTGGAACCAGTCGTGCTCGTCGCTCGTGTGGTTGACGACAAGGTCCATCACGATCTTGATGCCGCGTTCGTGCGCCTCGGCGAGGAGAGCGTCGAACTCCGCGAGGCTGCCGAACACCGGGTCGATGTCCTGGTAGTCACGGATGTCGTAACCGTTGTCGTGCTGCGGCGACGGGTAGACGGGAGACAGCCACACCGCATCGACGCCGAGTTCGGCGAGGTAGCCGAGCTTCGCGCGGATGCCGCCGAGGTCGCCGACCCCATCGCCGTCCGAGTCCGCGAAACTCCGGGGGTACACCTGGTAGACAACCGCTCTCGTCCACCAGGGGGCCGCGGCCGAGTCGGCATCCGGGGTACCCGCCGGGACGGGCTTGCGGGCAGAATCGAGGGCAGGTTCATCCGTCATCCGCCAATCCTGCCACGCGTGGCACGGGGCGGGGGAATAGGATCGCGCGGCCCATGGTTGGCTAGGGTATCTATGCAAACGCATTGAGATTGAGAGGCTGGAAATGCAGTTCGGAATCTTCACCGTCGGGGACATCACCACCGACCCCACGACCGGTCGGACCCCGACCGAACACGAGCGCATCACGGCCATGGTGACCATCGCCAGGAAGGTCGAAGAGGTCGGGCTCGACGTCTTCGCCACCGGCGAGCACCACAACCCGCCCTTCGTGCCCTCCTCGCCGACCACGCTCCTCGGCTACATCGCCGCGCAGACCGAGCGGATCGTGCTGTCCACGGCGACCACGCTGATCACGACCAACGACCCGGTCAAGATCGCGGAGGATTACGCGATGCTGCAGCACCTCGCCGAAGGCCGGGTCGACCTGACGCTCGGCCGCGGCAACACGGGCCCGGTCTACCCCTGGTTCGGGCAGGACATCCGCCAGGGCATCCCGCTGGCCCTCGAGCACTACGCCCTGCTGCGCCGGCTCTGGCGCGAGGACATCGTGGACTGGTCGGGCGAGTTCCGCACCCCGCTGCAGGGTTTCCAGTCGACGCCGCGTCCGCTCGACGGCGTGCCGCCCTTCGTCTGGCACGGGAGCATCCGCACCCCTGAGGTCGCCGAGCAGGCCGCCTTCTACGGCGACGGCTTCTTCTCGAACCACATCTTCTGGCCTGCCTCGCACACCGCGAAGATGGTGGGCTACTACCGCCAGCGCTTCGAGCACCACGGCCACGGCACCGCCGCGCAGGCCATCGTCGGACTCGGCGGGCAGGTGTTCATGCGCAAGAACTCGCAGGACGCCGTCAACGAGTTCCGTCCGTACTTCAACAACGCCCCGGTCTACGGCCACGGGCCGAGCCTGGAGGAGTTCACGGAGCAGACTCCGCTGACCGTCGGCAGCCCGCAGGAGATCATCGACCGCACGCTCGGCTTCCGCGACTACGTGGGCGACTACCAGCGCCAGCTCTGGCTGATGGACCACGCGGGCCTGCCCCTGAAGGTCGTGCTCGAACAGCTCGACCTCCTCGGCGAGGAAGTCGTGCCCGTGCTCCGCGCCGAGTTCGCGAAGAACCGCCCGGCGACCGTGCCGGATGCCCCGACGCACGCGTCCCTCAGGGCCGCGGCGGACGCCCGGGCGATCGCGAAGACCGCCGTGAGGCCGGGCTCGCCGGCCGGCGCGGCCTTCGGCCTCGCCGCGTCGAACCCGAAGGGGGCCTGAGATGACGACCCGCCGACTGGCCGTGGTGTCCGCCGGCCTGAGCCGGCCGTCATCGACCCGGATGCTGGCCGACAAGCTGGCGGCCGCGACGGTCGCCCGGCTCGCCGAGAACGGCATCGAAACGACCGTGGAGACCATCGAGCTCCGGGACATCGCCAGGGACGTGATGAACAACATGCTCACCGGGTTCCCGAGCCCCACGCTGGACGCCGCGATCGAGGCCGTGACCGGTGCCGACGGGCTGATCGCCGTCACCCCGATCTTCACCGGCAGCTACAGCGGCCTGTTCAAGTCGTTCTTCGACGTCCTGGACAACCAGTCCCTCACTGACATGCCGGTGCTGATCGGCGCGACCGCCGGCACGGCGCGGCACTCCCTGGCGCTGGACCACGCGCTCCGGCCGATGTTCACCTACCTGCATTCCGTGGTCGCACCCACCGCGGTCTTCGCCGCCTCCGAGGACTGGGGGAGCGGGGACCGCCGAGTCAAGACCCTGCCCGACCGAATCGACCGCGCCGCCGGCGAACTGGCCGCACTGGTCGCGGTCTCCGACCGCTCGGCCACGGTGCGGGATCCGTTCGCCCTCGCAGCCGTCTAGCCCCGTCTAGCCCCGCGAAAACGCAGTTGTGCGCGCTAAAACGTCGTTTTAGCGCGCACAACTGCGGTTTCGCGGAGGGGGGAAAGGGGGTATTCAGGGCGGGGGCTGTTAGAATTGGGGCGGCCATCTTCGGATGGCCGAGCAACTGGAGCAGGCTGGCAGGAAGCTGGTCCTCGGTGGTGGTTTCCCACCCGCGGTTCTCACGAACGGCGTGGGTGGTGAATTTCTACTGGTGGCCAGCACGAGTCCGTCGCTCACCGCGCACGACTTCGTCCTGCCTGTTCCCTGCTCCTTGTCCCACTCGCGCGCCACACGGGCATGCGAGTCTAAACAAAGGAGAGAACCCCCACATGGAGGGTCCAGAAATCACGTTCGCTGAAACCGTTATCGATAACGGCAAGTACGGCAAGCGCACCATCCGTTTTGAAACCGGGCGTCTCGCCCAGCAGGCGCAGGGTTCTGCCGCCGCCTACATCGACGAAGAAACCATGCTTCTCTCCGCCACGAGCGCGAGCAAGCAGCCGAAGGAGAACTTCGACTTCTTCCCGCTGACCATCGATGTCGAGGAGCGTATGTACGCTGCCGGCCGCATCCCGGGCAGCTTCTTCCGTCGCGAAGGTCGCCCGTCGACCGAGGCGATCCTCACCTGCCGCCTGATCGACCGGCCGCTGCGCCCGTCGTTCGTCGACGGCCTCCGCAACGAGATCCAGGTCGTCGTGACCGTTCTGGCCATCGCGCCGGACGAATACTACGACGTGCTCGCGATCAACGCGGCGTCCATGTCGACGCAGCTCGCCGGCCTCCCGTTCTCCGGCCCGATCGGTGGCGTCCGCGTCGCCCTCATCCCCGATGAGCACGGCTCCGGCCAGTGGGTTGCCTTCCCGAAGTACTCGCAGATCGCCGACGCCGTGTTCAGCATGGTCGTCGCCGGTCGTGTCGTCACGGATGCCGATGGCGGCCAGGACGTCGCGATCATGATGATCGAGGCCGAAGCCACCGACAACTCGTGGGACCTCATCAAGGGCGGCGCCATCAAGCCGAACGAAGAGGTCATCGCCGAGGGCATCGAGGCCTCCAAGCCGTTCATCAAGCAGCTCATCGAGGCCCAGCAGAAGGTCGCGGCATCCGCTGCCAAGCCGACCGGCAACTACCAGGTCTTCCCGCCCTACCAGCCGGAGACCTACGACGCCGTCGCGGCCCTGGCCGAGGCCGAGCTGGGCGACGTGTACAAGATCGCCGGCAAGGTCGAGCGCCAGGATGCCGATGACGCACTCAAGGCTCGCGTCAAGGATGCCATCGCGGCCAGGATCGACGCCGGTGAACTTCCCGCCGGTGCGCTGAACCAGGTCTCCGCGGCGTACAAGTCCGTCACGAAGAAGGTTGTCCGCACCCGCGTCCTCAACGAGGGCGTGCGCATGGACGGTCGCGGCCTCGCCGACATCCGCCCGCTCGACGCCGAGGTTGCTGTCATCCCGCGCGTGCACGGTTCGGCGATCTTCCAGCGCGGCGAGACCCAGATCCTGGGTGTCACCACGCTGAACATGCTCAAGCTTGAGCAGACGATCGACTCGCTGAGCCCGGTCACCAAGAAGCGCTACATGCACAACTACAACTTCCCGCCCTACTCGACCGGTGAAACCGGCCGCGTCGGAACGCCGAAGCGCCGCGAGATCGGCCACGGAGCGCTCGCCGAGCGCGCCCTGGTCCCCGTGCTGCCCACGCGCGAGGAGTTCCCGTACGCCATCCGTCAGGTCTCCGAGGCGCTCAGCTCCAACGGTTCCACCTCGATGGGTTCCGTCTGCGCCTCGACCCTGTCGATGCTCAACGCCGGTGTGCCGCTGCGCGCACCCGTTGCCGGCATCGCCATGGGCCTCATCTCCGACACCGTTGACGGCAAGACCCGCTACGCGGCCCTGACCGACATCCTCGGCGCCGAAGACGCGCTCGGCGACATGGACTTCAAGGTTGCCGGCACGAGCGAGTTCGTCACCGCGATCCAGCTCGACACCAAGCTCGACGGCATCCCCGCGTCGGTCCTGGCCGGAGCGCTCACCCAGGCCAAGGATGCTCGCGCCACGATCCTCGCCGTGCTGAACGCCGCGATCGACAAGCCCGACGAGATGGCCCCGACCGCGCCCCGCGTGATCTCGGTCCAGATCCCGGTCGACAAGATCGGCGAGCTCATCGGCCCGAAGGGCAAGATGATCAACTCGATCCAGGACGAGACCGGAGCCGACATCTCCATCGAGGAAGACGGCACCGTGTACATCGGCGCCGTCGACGGCCCCTCGGCCGAGGCCGCTCGCGCCATGGTCAACGCCGTCGCGAACCCGACCAACCCCGAGGTTGGCGAGCAGTTCCTCGGAACTGTCGTGAAGATCGCCGCCTTCGGCGCCTTCGTCTCGCTGCTCCCGGGCAAGGACGGACTGCTGCACATCTCCGAGGTGCGCAAGCTCGCCGGCGGCAAGCGGGTCGAGAACGTCGAAGACGTGCTCGGCGTTGGCCAGAAGGTCCTCGTTGAGATCACCAAGATTGACGACCGGGGCAAGCTGTCGCTCGCGCCGGTTCTCGAGGAATCGGCCGAAGCGGCCGAGTCCGAGGGCGCCGAGGTTCCGACCGAAGCGTAGTCTGGTAGTTCTCCCGATCACCTCTCGCCAGGTGGATCGGTGAGACGGAGGGCCCGTCCTGCTTCGGCAGGGCGGGCCCTTTCGCCTGCCGGGCCGTGGCCACCCCCGAACTGGGGTCAGCGCCCGCCCTGGTCCGCGCCGCCGGCCGGACACTAACCTGCAGCATGACAAATCCTCAGAATCGCCTGCGTTCCCTGTCGCGCCTCGGCGCCCTGTCACTCCTGAGCGCCGCCCTGGTCGTCGGCGCAGTCGCGACCCCGGCCACGGCCGCCCCCGCCGCGTCGCCCTCCGCGGCCGCCGCGGGAGCGCGTGCCGGCCAGGCCGCCCTCTCGCTCGCCGCGCCGCTCGGCTATGTCGCCCTCGGTGACTCGTTCACGTCCGGCCAGGGCGCCCCGCCGTACTCCGACGCGACCTGCCAGCGCAGCAGGTACCAGAGCTACCCGGTCATCAGCTCCCTGCTCAGCCCGTACCGCCTCAGCGCGAACAAGGCCTGCTCGGGCGCGAGCATCTCCGATATTCCCGCCCAGCTCTCCGGGGTCAGCGCCCGGGCGAAGCTGGTTACGATCACGGTGGGCGGCATCGACGCCGGATCGACCGCGATTCTGCAGGCCTGCGCCCCCGACCCGGCGAGCGCGCCCTGCGGCCTGGCCGTGCAGACGAGCCTGGCCACGCTGTCCAGCCCGGCCTTCGCGACCAGCCTGGCCCAGACCTACGGCTACATCGCGGCGACCCTGCCGGATGCCCGCGTGGCCGTGCTGAACTACCCGATGCTGTTCCAGCCGGGGGTGTCACCGCTGGGCGACCTGGTCAACCAGGGCACCGGGGCCCTGAACGCCGCGATCCAGGCGGCCGTCACGTACACACCGGAGCCGGCCGGCGTCGACCGGATCCGCTACATCGACGCGACCCAGGAGTTCGCCGGCCACGGCATCGGGTCCGCCGTGCCGTACATCGCGTTCGACCCGGCGAACCTGCTGGCGCCGAGCAATTTCCACCCGAACGCGCTGGGCAACACCTTCGGCTACTACCGGGCGCTGGTGGCTGACGGCGTCCTGCGCCGCTGACTGCGCCGCTGACTGCGCCGCTGATGGCGTCGGGAGCGCTCGTGGCCCGTGGGGCACGCGAGCGCTCCCTTGCGCTTCCCCCCGCCCCTTCCTAGACTCGCGGCAGATCACGCGGAGGAGGCGGCAATGGCGCTCACGGTAGGAGTCCTGGCCCTGGTGGAAGCCCGGCCCGGCAAAGAACAAGACGTGTGGGACTTCCTCAGCGGCGGGCGAGACATCGTCGCCGCAGAGCCCGGCACCCGCACCTGGTACGCGTTCCGGGTCGACGAGAAGACCTTCGGCATCTTCGACACGTTCGAGACCGAGGAAGGCAGGCAGGCGCACCTGGCCGGCGCCATCCCCGCCGCCCTCGCCGAGCACGGCCCGGCCCTCCTGGCCCGGGATCCCGACATCCGGCTCGTCGAACTCATCGCCGTCAAGTAGGCCGACGGGCCTCGCCGCCGCCCCCTCGCGGCACGGAGGCGGCCGAATCTACTTGAAGAAAATGCAACTTAGCGATATAGTCAGATGGTGCTTTCCACCGAACTCCCCGTCGCCCAGCTCAAGGCCGAACTCTTCAAGGCCCTCGGCCACCCCGTGCGAGTCCAGGTGCTCGAACAGCTCGTGGGCGGGGAACGCTCCGTGGGAAGCCTGGCCGATGCGCTCGGTGCCGAGCTTTCGAGCCTGTCGCAGCAACTCGGCGTGCTCCGCCGCGCCGGCGTCGTGACCACCCGCCGAGAGGGCAACACCATTTTCTACGCGCTGCGCGACCGGGGCATGATCGACCTGCTCGAGGTCGCCAAACGGATGCTCGTCGCCAACCTGCAGGACTCGCACGCCCTGCTCCGCACGATGGAACAGGACGCACGATGAAGACCAGGGCACGGCACGGACTGGCCTTTGCGCGGGGGCTCCTGCCTCAGCGAGCCGACTTCGCCCTGATGCGGCGCTCGCCCGGCCGGGACCTGCTCGCCGGGCTGACCGTCGCCATCGTCGCGCTGCCCCTCGCCCTGGCCTTCGGGGTCGCCTCCGGGCTCGGGGCAACAGCCGGCCTCACCACGGCGATCATCGCCGGCATCCTGGCCGCGGTGTTCGGCGGCAGCAACATCCAGGTCTCCGGCCCGACCGGGGCGATGACCGTCGTGCTCGTGCCGGTCGTGCACGAGTTCGGGGTGTCGGGCGTGCTCGAGGTGACGGTGATGGCCGGGGTCCTCCTGCTCGTCCTGGCCGTCAGTGGGATCGGCCGGTATGTGCGCTATCTGCCTGCCTCGCTGGTGGAGGGCTTCACCGCGGGCATCGCGGTCGTCATCGCGCTGCAGCAGGTGCCCAACATGCTGGGCCTGCAACCGGGGGACCAGGAGAAGGTCTGGGCCCTCGCCTGGGACGCGGTCGTCCGCTTCGCCCAGGCGCCGGACCCGGTCGCTCCGCTGATCACCCTGGGAGTGGCCGGGGTCATCCTGGCCGGCGCCCGGTGGCGACCCTCGCTCCCGCTGTCACTGCTCGCCGTGGTGATCGTGACCATGATCGCCGCCTGGGGCTCGTCCGATCTCCCCGTCATCGGCGCGCTGCCGAGCGGGCTGCCCGCCCCGGCCACCGGCTTCTTCGACCCGGCCATGCTCGCCGCGCTCCTGCCCTCGGCCCTGGCCATCGCGGCCCTGGCCGCCCTGGAGAGCCTGCTCAGCGCGACGGTGGCCGACGGAATGAGCGTGGGGGAGCGTCACAACCCCGACCGCGAGCTCTTCGGCCAGGGCATCGCCAACCTCGTCGTCCCGTTCTTCGGCGGCGTGCCCGCCACGGCCGCGATCGCGCGGACGGCCGTCAACGTGCGCAGCGGCGCCCGGTCGAGGCTGGCCGCCATCTCGCACTCGCTGGTGCTGCTCGTGGTCGTGCTGGTCGCGGGATCGCTCGTCGGCTTCGTGCCGCTGGCCGCCCTGGCCGGTGTGCTGCTGGCCACGACCATCCAGATGGTGCAGTTCGGCTCGATCCGCGCCATCATGCGCGCCACCCGCGGCGATGCCGTCGTGCTCGCGGTCACCTTCGGGGTCACGGTCGCCATCGACCTCGTCACCGCGGTCGTGGTGGGGCTCGCCTCGGCGGCCCTGCTCGCCCTCCGCGAGGTCGCGCGCAGCGCCCGGGTCGAGCAGGTTCCCCTGGACACCGCCGACCACAGCGCCGAGGAACGCGAGCTCCTGGCCGAGCACATCGTCGCCTACCGGTTCGACGGACCGCTGTTCTTCGGCGCCGCGCACCGCTTCCTGCTCGAACTCACCGAGGTGAGCGCGGTCTCCATCGTGATCCTGCGGATGAGCCGGGTCACCACGCTCGACGCGACCGGCGGCCTCATGCTCGACGACGTGATCACGCGCCTGGAGGCCAAGGGGATCGTCGTGCTCGTCTCGGGCGTGACCGATCGCCATCGCGCGGTGCTCAGGCGACTCGGCGTCGCGCCGCACCTGCGCGAACTGGGGCGGGTCTTCGCCGCCACCCCCGACGCGATTGCCTACGCCCGTACCCTGCTCCCGGCACCGCGGAAGCCGTAGGACACTGCTGAACACGGCGTCTTGAGGGGCCCGGCACTCGTGAAAACCGGAACCGGTGGCGGGTACTCGCTGTTTCGTCCGGTCTTCGGGCACGAACCCTTAATCCTTCCGGCCTTCAATCCCTGTTGGGTTCAGGGAAAGCTCGAGGGCACCTCGCTGAGTTCTGTCCAAGTGCCCAGATCCCGTTCGGGCTGGTGAGGCCGAGGGCCGCAGTCGTGCACTGGGGTCTGAGCGGGCGGCCGACCCGGCTTCGTCAGCAAGCTCCTGGGGCGTGTCTCCCAAAGGCTAACGCCCCGGTGATTTGAGTTACGCGCGCGATCCGCCGCTGCGCGGGTGGCGCATCGCCCGCGTAGCGGCGTACGGCCCGCGCATCCTGCCCGCGCATCCTGCCCGCACCACCGGAGACACGCTCCAGTGGCGGCGGCTCAGGCGCCTGCGCCCGAGGTGCCGTTGCTCTCCAGCAACGGCGTGATCCGAAACGGGATCAGCTCGCCCATCGCGAGCGAGGTTTCGGTGCGCTCGACGCCGTCGCAGGCGAGGATCGTGCCGTCGATGCGGAACAGGTCGTCGGCATCCCGGCAGACCACGCGCACCAGGAGGTCGGCGGGCCCGCTCATGCCGTGGGCCTGGACGATCTCCGGGATCAGGGCCAGTTCGGCGACGATCTGGGCCAGCCGCTTCTGCTGCACGTGCACGGTGATGAACGCCGTCAGCTGGTAGCCGAGGACCATCGGATTGACCCGACGGTCGAAGCTGAGGAAGGCGTTGGATTCCTCCAGCCGGGCCATCCGGGCCTGCACGGTATTGCGGGAAAGCCCCAGCTTCTGGGCGAGGGCAACGAAGGTGCTGTTCGGATCTTCGCAGAGAGCGGCGAGCAGCTGAGTGTCGGTTTTGTCCAGGCTGTGCATAGTGCAAGACGTTAGCACGCGGCTCGCGCGCTGGATAGAGCAGTATGCCCAAGAAAATCGAGCGCGGTTGTGCTTTGTGTCGCATCACCCTAGGATCATTTCAACTTTAGCAAGGACGCTAGGAGCGGTACTTTGGTTGATTTCCCCGCAGAATTCGTGCAACTTCTTACTCCCGACGGCGTGCGGACCGCCCTGGCCGACTACGACCCGTGGGTCGCCGACGTGACCGGCGAACAATTGGCAGCGATGTACGAAGACATGATCGTCGTTCGTCGCATCGACACCGAGGCCACCGCGCTCCAGCGGCAGGGCGAGCTCGGCCTGTGGCCGCCGCTCCTCGGGCAGGAAGCCGCGCAGATCGGCTCGGCCCGCTCGCTGCGCAGCGACGACTTCGTCTTCTCCAGCTACCGCGAGAACGCCGTCGCGTACTGCCGCGGGGTCGACTACACCGACATCCTCCGCGTCTGGCGCGGCTCCGCGCAGTCTGGCTGGAACCCGTTCGAGATCGGGATGGCGAGCCCCGCCATCATTATCGGCGCGCAGACGCTGCACGCCACCGGCTGGGCGATGGGCGCCAAGTTCGACGGCTCCGACTCGGTCGCGATCACCTACTTCGGCGACGGCGCCACGAGCGAGGGCGACGTCAACGAGGCCATGGTCTTCGCCGCCAGCTTCCAGGTGCCGGTCATCTTCTTCTGCCAGAACAACCAGTGGGCCATCTCCGAGCCCGTCGGACTGCAGGCGCACCGCAACATCGCCGACCGCGCGCCCGGCTTCGGCATCCCCAGCATCCGGGTCGACGGCAATGACGTGCTCGCGGTCATGGCGGCGACCCGCATCGGCCTGGACCGGGCCCGGAACGGCGGCGGGCCGACGTTCATCGAGGCCGTCACCTACCGGATGGGGCCGCACACCACCGCCGACGACCCCACCAAGTACCGTGACGTCGCCGAGCTGGAGGCGTGGAGGGCGAAGGACCCGATCCTGCGCCTGCAGCGCCTGCTGGACTCCATGGGGCTCTTCACGCCCGAACTGGAGGCAAAGACCCAGGCGAAGGCGGATGCCGTCGCCGCGGAACTCCGCGCCGGCTGCATCGGGATGCCCGACCCGGCACCCCTCACGGTCTTCGACAACGTCTACGCGACGCCGCACACGACCCTGGACGGCCAGCGCGCCGAATACGCCGACTACCTCGCGAGCTTCGACGCCGCGGACGGGAGCAGCTCATGAGCATCACCACGCTGAATCCGATGACCGCCAACGCCGTGAGGACGCCGACCACCTTGACGACGCCGACCACCCTGACGCTGGCCAAATCCATCACGGCGGCACTGCGCCAGTCGATGGCGGACGACCCCAAGGTCGTGCTGCTCGGTGAGGACATCGGCGCGCTCGGCGGTGTCTTCCGGGTCACCGACGGCCTGCTCGCCGAGTTCGGCGCGAACCGCGTCATCGACACGCCGCTGGCCGAATCCGCCATCATCGGCACCGCGGTCGGCCTCGCCTACCGCGGCTACCGCCCGGTCTGCGAGATCCAGTTCGACGGTTTCATCTACCCGGGCTTCGACCAGATCGTCAGCCAGGTCGCCAAGCTGCACTACCGCACCCAGGGTGCGGTGAAGATGCCGATCACCATCAGGGTGCCGTTCGGCGGGGGCATCGGCGCCGCCGAGCACCACTCCGAGTCGCCCGAGGCCTACTTCACCCACACCTCCGGGCTGCGCGTGATCGCCGTGTCCAACCCGCAGGATGCCTACAGTATGCTCCGCCAGGCCATCTCCTCCGACGACCCGGTGCTCTACTTCGAGCCCAAGCGCCGCTACCACGTCAAGGGCGAGGTCTCCCCGGTGCTCGGCGAGTCGATGGAGAAGGCCGTCATCATCACCCCGGGCACGGATGTCACGCTCGTGACCTACGGCCCACTCGTGCCCACCGCACGGGATGCCGCCCTCGCCGCCGCCGACGAAGGCGTCTCGGTCGAGGTCATCGACCTCCGCTCGCTCGCGCCGGTCGACTACGCGACGCTCGAGGCATCCGTTCGCAAGACCGGCCGGCTCGTCATCACGCACGAGGCCGTCCGCTCCGGCGGGATCGGCGGCGAGATCGTCGCCAGCATCACCGAGCGCTGCTTCAACTACCTCGAGGCCGCCCCTGTGCGCGTCACCGGCTGGGACATCCCGTACCCGGCCGCGAAGCTCGAGAGCCACCACCTGCCAGACCTCGACCGCATGCTCGCCGGCGTCGACCGCGTGATGGGACGCTGACCGCAATGATCAAGATCTTCAAACTCCCCGACCTCGGTGAAGGACTCACCGAGTCGGAGATCGTGGCCTGGCATATCGCCCCTGGCGACACGGTCACCCTCAACCAGCACATCGCCGACGTCGAGACGGCCAAGGCCGTCGTCGAGCTGCCGTCGCCGTTCGCCGGCACCGTGTCCGCGCTGCACCAGCCCACCGGCGTCGTCGTGCAGGTCGGCGAGCCGATCGTGTCGTTCGACGTGGCGGGCGCCGAACCGGCCGCCGCGCCGACTGCGCCCACGAACGGCGCCGGCGTCACGGCGCCGGCCGAGCCCGTCCAGGAGCGGGAGGCCGTGCTCGTCGGCTACGGCGCGTCGGTCGAACGCGGCGGACGCCCGCAGCGGCGCGCC
>NZ_SOEZ01000063.1 GCF_004402215.1 Cryobacterium tagatosivorans | reverse complement strand
GGGCGCAGCGGCGGGCGCAGCGGCGGGCGCAGCGGCGGGCGCAGCGGGCGTCACGGCGGGCGGCCCGTAGCCGGGAGGGGGCGGCGGCTGGTTCGCGGACGGCGGTCCCACGGGCGGCATGTTGGGATCGGTCATGAGGAAGCTCCTTTTGTGATCCGGACGGGAAGGGCCGATCACGAGCAGGTCGAGGCGGCGGTGCCAGAATACCGCGAACCACCGGGTGAGGCGGCGTTTCAGACCTGAATTTCCGACACCGGCAACGTCGAATCCGCGCCGAATCCCAGCGTGGAGGGTTCGTGCCCGGCGATGATCAGCTGCGCCCCGAGCGCCGCGATCATCGCCCCATTGTCTGTGCAGAGCGACAACGGGGGGATGCGCAGGGCGATCCCGGCCGCGGTCGTACGTTCTTCGGCGAGGGCCCGGAGCCGCGCGTTCGCGATCACGCCGCCGCCCAGGAGCAGGCGCGGTACGCCGAGATCGACGCAGGCGGCAACGGCCTTGGTCAGGAGGATGTCGACGACCGCCTCACGGAAGCTGGCGGCGACATCCGCGATCGGCACGGTCTCGCCGGCGTCCTGCCGCTGTTCGACCCAGCGCGCGACCGAGGTCTTGAGGCCGGAGAAGGAGAAATCGTAGCGGTGCAGGGCCATGTCCTTGGGTCGGCTGAGGCCGCGGGGGAATCGGATCGCCCTCGGGTCGCCGCCCTGCGCGGCGCGGTCGATCTCGGGTCCGCCGGGATAGGGCAGGCCGAGGATGCGCGCGACCTTGTCGAACGCCTCGCCGGCCGCGTCGTCGATGGTCTCGCCGAGGAGTTCGACGTCGGAGACCAGGTCGCGCACGAGGAGCAGCGAGGTGTGGCCGCCGGAGACGAGGAGGGCGATCGTGGGGTACTCGAGGGGCTCGTCGGCGTGCTCCGCGCCGTTCCGCAACAGGTCGGCGCCGACGTGGCCGACGAGGTGGTTGACCGCGTAGATCGGTTTGCCGAGCGCGACGGCCAGCGCCTTCGCGGCGCCGACGCCGACCATCAGGGCCCCGGCGAGCCCCGGACCGCTGGTCACGGCTATGGCGTCGAGGTCCGTAAGCCGGATGCCCGCTTCCGCCACGGCCGCGTGGATGGCCGGGACGAGTTCCTCCAGGTGGGCACGGGCGGCGACCTCGGGGACGACGCCGCCGTAGCGGGCGTGTTCCTCCATCGACGACGCGATCGTGTTGGAGAGCAGGGTGGTGCCGCGCACGATGCCGATGCCGGTCTCGTCGCAGGACGTCTCGATGCCGAGAACGAGGGGATCCAGGCGGTTCATGCTGTGGCCTCCATCGTCGGCGCGGGGATGACCAGCCGCATGACGATCGCGTCGACATTGTCGGGCTGGTAGTAGCCGCGGCGCACGCCGACCTCGTCGAAGCCGAGCCGTTCGTACAGGCGCTGCGCCGACGGGTTGTCGGCGCGCACCTCGAGGAAGACCTCGCGCGCGCCGCGCTTCCGCGCCTCGCCGATCAGGGCCTGCATGAGGGTGCGGCCGAGACCGCGGCCGCGGGCCGCTGGAGCGACGGCGATGGTCTGGATGTCTCCCTCGGGCGCCCCGCGCGGGGCGAGCAGCCCGGCGTAGGCCTCGATCCTTTCCGGCTGGTCCGGGGGGAACGCGACGAGGTAGTAGCAGTTGGGGTCGGCGACATCCCGGGCCATCATTTCCGGCGACCAGGCATCGTTGTCGAAGGTGCTCGTCTCGAGGGCCATGATCGCGTCGACGTCGGCGGGCGTGGCGTGCCGCAACTGCCAGGTCATCGGCTCACTCGCTTCGGGCCGGCCGAGATGGTCACGTCGGGCGAGCGCAGGTAGAGCGCCTCGTCGGCGGCGAACGGATGCCCCTCGAAAAGGCGCCGGGCGGCGACCCGGCCAAGCTCCCCGGCCGATACCGCGGCGGCGTCGAACCGGGGCAGCCGGGCATGCGCCCAGTCCTCGCCCAGCAGCACGTCCGGTTTGGCCACGCCTGGGCCGTCGCTGCGCACGGGCAGCCCGGCGGCATCCGACCCGCTGTAGGCGGACCAGTACACCTCGCGCCGACGGGCATCGGTGACGATGAGGAGCCCGCCGGTGTGACCGGCCTGGTACCGCCCCCAGGCGATGGCGTCGTGGCTGATCACCGGCAGGAACGGGCGGGACGCGCCGAGCGCGAAGACGCGGGCCGCGGCGATCCCGACGCGGAGGCCGGTGAACGGTCCGGGGCCCATGCCGCCGACCACTCCGGTGAGCGCGCCGGCGTCCAGGCCGGCCTCACGCAGGCAGTCCTCGATCAGCTGGCCCACGACCTCGGCGTGCCGCATGGTGTCGTCGGTGCTGCGCTCGGCGAGCACGTGCCCTCGGTGGTCGACGACGGCCACGCTCGTTCCGGCGGAGGTGTCAATGGCGAGAAGCACGCTTTCAGCCTATGCGCTGGGCCCCGCCGCGCGCGGCCACTCCCCCTCGGCGGCCCAGCGCGGGCCGACGGGGGTGATGGTGACGGTGCGCGGCTCGTCGAGGTCGAGGTCCAGGTCGGCGGCATCCGCGGGGACGGCCTCGGACGCGCCGAGCGGGCGCTCGATCTCAATGTCGAGCCACGAGTCGGTGATGCCGTCCAGCATTCCGCGGCCCCACTCGACCACGACGATGGAGCCGGCGAAGTCGATGTCGAGGTCGTCGAGTTCGACGGCGCTGGAGAGGCGGTAGGCGTCCACGTGCACCAGCGGCGGGCCTTCGATGGTGCTCGGGTGCGTGCGGGCGAGCACGAAGGTGGGGCTGGTGACCGCTCCGCGCACCCGGAGGCCCGCGCCGAGCCCGCGGGTGAGCGTGGTCTTGCCGGCGCCGAGGGGCCCGGTCAGCACGACCAGGTCCCCGGCGCGCAGCCGGCCGGCGAGGTCGCGGCCGAACTCGTACATCGCCTCGGCATCGGGGATGGACAGGCGCGCCGGTGTGGGGTTCGCGCGTGGCTGCATCCGCCTACTCCGCTGCCGGGTTGCGGTAGCTGCGCGGCACGCGACGGCCGATCCGGGTGACGATGTCGTAGTTGATCGTGCCGGCCGCGTGCGCCCACTCGTCGGCGCTCGGCACCCCGGCCGCCGGGTCGCCGAACAGCACGACCTCGTCGCCGACGCGCACGAGGTCCTCTCCCACGCTGACGACGAACTGGTCCATGGCGATGCGGCCGACGACCGGGTGGGGGCGGCCGGCGATGCTCACCCGGGCGCACCCGGACGCCTGCCGCGGGACGCCGTCGGCGTAGCCGAGGGGCACGAGCGCGAGGGATGAGTCCACCGGCGCGCGCCAGGTGTAGTCGTAGGAGACGCCGGCGCCGGCGGCGACGTGGCGCACGGCGGCGACCCTCCCGCGGAGGGTCATCGCCGGCACGAGTCCGAGCTCCGCCGAGGTCGCGTCGTCGAACGGCGAGAGGCCGTAGATGCTGATGCCGAGGCGCACCATGGCATAGCGGGCGGCGGGCAGGCGCAGGGCCGCGGCCGACGCGGCCAGATGGGTGAGCTCGGGCGAGAGCCCGGCGGCGGCGGCGAGGGCGAGCCCGCGGTCGAAGCGCGCGATTGCCTCCGTGTCGTCGGCCGGTGACGCGTTGGACAGGTGGCTGAAGATGCCGCGCACGCGCAGCCGGCCTGCCCGTTCGAGCTCGGCGGCGAGGGTGAGAACCGGGGCCCACTCCGATTCGTGCACGCCGTTGCGGCTGAGCCCGGTCTCGAGTTTGATCTGCACGGATGCCGTGCGGCCGAGCGATTCCGCGGCATCCGCCACCTGCTGCAGTTGCCGGGCCGACGACAGGCCGAGGTCGATGTCGGCGGCGATGGCCCCGGCCCAGTCCGCGTCCGGGTCGTGCAGCCAGGCCAGGATGGGCGCCCGGATACCGGCGCTGCGCAGCTCGAGGGCCTCCTCGATGTCGGCGACCCCGAGCCAGTCGGCGCCTCCCGCCAGCGCGGCCCGGGCTACCGGCGCCGCGCCGTGGCCGTAACCGTTCGCCTTCACCACGGCCATGGTGTGCGCGGTGCCGATCACCGAACGCAGGTGCGCGACATTCGCGGTGACGGCGCCGAGGTCGACGACGGCCTCCCGGTAGCCGGTCATGGTCCCTCCAGCACCACGAACGCGCAGGCGACCCCGGCGTCATGGGTCATCGTGAGGTGCGCGCCCGTGACGCCCCGCTCGGCCAGTGCCGCGAGTGCGCTGCCGTGCATCACGAATCCGGGGTTGCCGTGGTCGTCGGCGACGACCTCCAGCTCCTGCCAGGTGATCGCCGCGCTGTCGCCGAGGGCCTTGACCAGGGCCTCCTTGGCCGCGAACCGCGCCGCCAGGGAGTGGATCGGCAGCCCGCGTTCGCTCTCGGTGAAGAGGCGCGGGATGAGCCCGGGGGTGCGCTCGACCTGGCGCTCGAAGCGAGCGAGGTCGACGATGTCGACGCCGATTCCCCTGATCATGCGCGTCCCGTGGTCATGCGTGGGTTACTCGACCGTGACGGATTTCGCGAGGTTGCGCGGCTGGTCGACGTCGAGTCCCTTGGCGATGGACAGCTCCATCGCGAAGATCTGCAACGGGACGACGGCCAGGAACGGCTCGAACAGCGGCGCGGCCAGGGGAATGTGGATCACGGTGTCCGCGAACGGCAGCACCGCGGCATCCCCGATTTCGGCGATCGCGATGATGCGTGCGCCGCGGGCGCGGATCTCCTGGATGTTGGAGACGACCTTGGGGTGCAGGTGCGCGGACCCGCGCGGGCTCGGCACAATCACGAACACGGGCTGGCCGGGCTCGATCAGGGCGATCGGGCCGTGCTTGAGCTCGCCGGCGGCGAAGCCCTCAGCGTGGATGTAGGCGAGCTCCTTGAGCTTGAGCGCGCCCTCCATGGCGATGGGGAAACCGACGTGGCGGCCGAGGAACAGGACCGCGCGGGTGTCCGACATCCACTTGGCGAGCTGGCGGATCGAGTCGGCCTCGAGCAGCGTCGTGGCGATCTTGGCGGGAACGGCCTGCAGCTCGGCGGTCTGCACCGCCAGCTCGGCTTCGCTCAGGCTGCTGCGGACGCGGGCGAGGTGCAGTGCGAAGAGGTAGAGGGCGGTGATCTGGGCGACGAACGCCTTCGTCGACGCGACTGCGACCTCCGGGCCGGCGTGGGTGTAGATCACGGCGTCGGACTCGCGGGGAATGGTGGCGCCCTGGGTGTTGCAAATCGAGATGGTCTTCGCGCCGGCCTCCCGGGCGTACTTGACGGCCATCAGCGTGTCCATGGTCTCGCCGGACTGGCTGATCGAGACCACGAGGGTGTCCTCGCCGAGCACCGGGTCGCGGTAGCGGAACTCGTGGCTGAGCTCGACGTCGACCGGCACACCGGCCCACTTCTCGATGGCGTATTTCGCGGTCTGGCCGGCGTAGGCGGCCGTTCCGCAGGCGATGATGACGATCCGGCGGAGCCCGGCGAGCACGTCGTCACCGAATTCGGTCAGTTCGGGCACGACGACGTGGCCGTCGGTGATGCGGCCGCGCAGCGTGTTCGCGACGGCGTCGGGCTGCTCCGAGACCTCCTTGGCCATGAAGCTGGACCAGCCGCCCTTGTCGGAGGCGGACGCATCCCAGGCCACCTCGAACTCCTCGCACTCGACGGCGTTGCCGTCGAAGTCGGTGATTGTGACGAGGTCGGGGGTGATCGTGACGATCTGGTCCTGGCCGATGGCGAGGGCGCGGTGGGTGTATTCGACGAACGCGGCGACGTCGGAGCCGAGGAAGTTCTCGCCGTCGCCGAGGCCGATCACGAGCGGGGAGTTGCGGCGGGCGCCGACGACGACGCCGGGCTGGTCCTGGTGCACCGCGAGGAGGGTGAACGCCCCGTCGAGGCGGGCGACGACCGTGCGGAAGGCTTCGCTGAGGTCGCCGACGCGCTGGTATTCGCGGCCGAGCAGGAGGGCGGCGACCTCGGAGTCGGTCTCGCTCGTGAAGGAGAAGCCTTCGGCGAGGAGTTCGTCCCGGAGCGGCCCGAAGTTCTCGATGATGCCGTTGTGGATCAGGGCAAGGCGGCCGTTGTCGCCGAGGTGCGGGTGCGCGTTCTGGTCCGTCGGACCGCCGTGCGTGGCCCAGCGGGTGTGCCCGATGCCGGTGCGCCCGTTGCTGATCGGGTGCGCCTCGAGTTCAGCGGTGAGCATGGCGAGCTTGCCGGCGCGCTTGGCCGTGTTCAGATGGCCGGAGTCGTCGATGACGGCGATGCCGGCGGAGTCGTACCCGCGATACTCGAGTCGACGCAGCCCTCCCATGAGGACTTCCACACTCTTGCTGTCTCCGACATATCCAACGATTCCGCACATGCACCTGATTTTAGCGGGACTAAGCTGGGTGGAATGTCCGAGCCGCTTGTGAGCACCGCAAACAGCGGTCACGGCACCCCATTTGTCGAACTCGACCGGGCGGACTGGGCGGCTCTCGCCCACTCCACGCGGCTGCCGCTCCGCGAGACCGAGATCGTCCAGTTGCGCGGCCTGGGCGAGCCGCTCGACCTGAACGAGGTCTCCGAGGTCTACCTGCCGCTGAGCCGGCTGCTCAACCTCTACGCCGCGGGCGCGCGCCAGCTGCACCGGGCCACGAGCGACTTCCTCGGCGAGCGGGCTCAGCGCACGCCGTTCGTGATCGGTGTCGCCGGATCCGTCGCGGTCGGCAAGTCCACCATCGCGCGCCTGCTCCGCGAGCTGCTCGCCCGCTGGGAAGACACCCCCCGGGTGGAGCTCGTGACGACCGACGGCTTCCTCTTCCCGAACGCCGAGCTCACCCGCCGCGGCCTGATGGACCGCAAGGGCTTCCCCGAATCGTACGACCGGCGCGCCCTGCTCCGCTTCGTCTCCGCGATCAAGAGCGGCGCCGAAGAGGTCCGTGCCCCCTTCTACTCGCACCTCCGCTACGACATCGTGCCCGACGCCCAGATCGTCGTCCGACAGCCCGACATCCTCATCGTCGAGGGCCTGAACGTGCTCGCTGCACCGGGCCCAGGGCAGGGCATGGCGGTCAGCGACCTGTTCGACTTCACGGTGTACGTGGATGCCCGCACCCGGGACATCGCCCGCTGGTACGAGGAGCGCTTCCTCAAGCTGCAGCGCGGCGCCTTCGCCAACCCGAAGTCGTTCTTCCACCGGTACGCGGAGCTGAGCGAGGACCAGGCGCGCACGCGGGCGCGGCAGATCTGGGGCAGCATCAACGAGCCCAACCTGCTGCAGAACATCCGCCCCACCCGGTCGAGGGCGACGCTCGTGCTGCGGAAGGACCCGAACCACGCCGTTTCGAAGGTGCTCCTCCGCAAGGTCTAGCCGCCCCACCCCCGCGAAACCGCAGTTGTGCGCGTTAAACCCGTCGAATGACGCGCACAACTGCGCTTTCGCGGGGTGCGGGAGAGGCTAGTTGGCCAGGCGTTCGAGCACGATGTCGGCGAGGCTGTGCGCGAGCCGGTCGGCGGTCGGCTGGTCGGCCGCCTCCACCATGACGCGGACCATCGGCTCGGTGCCGGAGGGACGCAGGAGCACCCGGCCGGAGTCGCCGAGCTCCACTTCGGCGGCGGCAATCGCCGCGGTGATGACGTCGTCGGAGTGCAGGGCGCGGTGATCGACGCCGCGCACGTTCACGAGGATCTGCGGGTACACGGTCATCACGGATGCCAGCTCGGCGATCGTCTTGCCCGTGCGTGCCATCTCCGCGACGAGGTGCAGGCCGGTCAGGATGCCGTCGCCGGTCGTGGCGAACTGGGTCATGATCACGTGGCCGGACTGTTCCCCGCCGAGCGACAGCCCGTTGGCGTTGAGCTCCTCGAGCACGTAGCGGTCGCCCACCTTGGTCTGGATGACCGTGATGTCGTTGGCCGCCATGGCCTTCCGCAGGCCGAGGTTGCTCATGACGGTCGCCACGAGCGTGCGGTCCTTGAGCACGCCGCGCTCGGCCATCGATACGGCGAGGATGGCCATGATCTGGTCGCCGTCGATGACGTTGCCCTCGTGGTCGACGGCGAGGCAGCGGTCGGCGTCGCCGTCGTGGGCGATCCCGATGTCGGCGCCGTGTTCGAGCACGGTCCTGGCGAGGTTGTCGAGGTGGGTCGAACCGACGCCGTCGTTGATGTTGACGCCGTCGGGGTCGGCGCCGATCACGGTGAGCGTGGCGCCGGCATCCGTGAAGACCTGCGGCGAGACGCCCGCCGCGGCCCCGTGGGCGCAGTCGAGCACGACGTGGATGCCGTCGAGGCGGTTGGGCAGGGTACCGAGGAGGTGCACGACGTAGCGGTCCTCCGCGTCGGCGAACCGGCGGATGCGGCCAACGTCGCCGCCGATGGGCATGAGCACGTCCATCGCGAGGTGAGCCTCGATGCGGTCCTCGACGTTGTCGGGAAGTTTGGTGCCGCCGAAGGCGAACAGCTTGATGCCGTTGTCCGGGGCGGGGTTATGCGAGGCGGAGATCATCACGCCGAAGTCTGCGCCGATGTCGGCGATGAGGAATGCGGCGGCGGGCGTCGGGATGACCCCGGCGTCGAGCACGTCCACTCCGGAACTGGCCAGGCCTGCGGCGACCGCGGCCGAGATGAACTCGCCCGAGATGCGCGGGTCGCGGGCCAGCACGGCGACCGGACGGCGACCGGACGCCCGACGTTCCTCGGCGCGGCGGCCCTGGGTCAGGACTGTGGCGCTCGCCTGGGCGAGGCCCAGGGCCAGGCCAGCCGTGAGATCACGGTTGGCCAGGCCCCGGACACCGTCCGTGCCAAAAAGTCGAGGCATAGTGCCGTCGGCTATCGGATTAACGCTTCGAGAACTGCGGAGCCTTACGGGCCTTCTTGAGTCCGGCCTTCTTACGCTCCTTGACGCGTGCGTCACGGTTGAGGAAGCCGGCCTTCTTGAGGATGGCGCGGTTGTTCTCTTCGTCGATCTGGTTGAGCGAGCGCGCGATGCCGAGGCGAAGAGCGCCGGCCTGGCCGGAGGGGCCACCGCCGGTGATGCGCGCGATGACGTCGTAGCTGCCGAGGAGGTCGAGGACCTTGAACGGGTCGTTGATCAGCTGCTGGTGCAGCTTGTTCGGGAAGTAGTCGGTCAGCTCGCGGCCGTTAACCGTGATGGTGCCGGCTCCGGGAACGAGACGCACGCGGGCGATGGCCTGCTTGCGACGGCCAACGGCTGCGCCGGGGACGGTGAGGATGGCGCGGGGCGCCTTGGTAGCAACTTCAGCGGGAGACTCGGTCGAGTAACTCTCCGGAGCCGCGTCAATCTGGTCTGCGATTTTCGCCACGATGGTGTGAATCCTTTTTCTTAGAGTCGAGGAGGCCGGGAGCCGGCGCTACTGAGCGACCTGGCTGAGGGTGTACGGCTTGGGCTGCTGCGCGGCGTGCGGGTGCTCCGGGCCTGCATAGACCTTGAGCTTCGCCAGCTGGGCGCGGCCGAGCGAGTTCTTCGGCAGCATGCCGCGAATCGCCTTCTCAACCGCACGCGTCGGGTGCTTCTCGAGCATCTCGGAGTAGTTGGTTGCCGTGAGGCCGCCCGGGTAACCGGAGTGGCGGTAGGCGATCTTCAGGTCGAGCTTCTTGCCGGTCAGGGCAATCTTCTCGGCGTTGACGATGATGACGAAGTCTCCCATGTCCATGTGGGGAGAGAACGTGGCCTTGTGCTTGCCGCGAAGGAGAACGGCGGCGTGGCTGGCAAGACGACCGAGAACGATGTCTGTGGCGTCGATGACGACCCAGTCGTGCTGGACTTCGCTTGCCTTGGGTGTGTAAGTGCGCGTCACTAGTGTGCTGCTTTCTTTTTTCGAACGGAGGTGTTCGTGAATCCCGCTCCGGGTGTGTTCTAGAAGAAGAACACGATCGATGGAGGGCTCACGTTCGTGTGCCTGGCTGCAACGCGCAGACACCAAAGGTCCATGGTAGTCGGCCGGCGCCGGACTCGCAATTCGGGCCGGGACGCGCTCAGGTGGGGAAGGCCTCCGGGTGCACCCGCCGGGCGCGGGTCTCCACCGCGCGCAGGGCCAGTTCGGCGTCCTCCGGGTATCCGACCTGGATGAGCGACAGGCCGTGCGGCGCCATCACGTTGAAGTCGCCGCTCGGGCGTTCCCGTTCGAACCGCAGGTCGATGAGGCGCGCCGGGTCGAGCTTGCCCTCCCCCACGGCGACGCAGGCGCCGACGAGGGAACGCACCATGCTGTGGCAGAACGCATCCGCCTTGACCACGGCCACGAGCACGCCGTCCGGGTCCCGCCGCCAGCTGAACTGCTGCAGGGTGCGGATCGTCGTGGCCCCCGGGCGGCGCTTGCAGTAGGCGGCGAAGTCGTGCAGGCCGACGAGGCTGGCGGCGGCGGCATCCATCGCCGCGACGTCCAGCTCCTGCGGATACCACGTGGTGCGGAGGCGCTGCAGCGGGTCGTGCAGGGCCAGGCGGTCGGCGATCCGGTACTCGTACCGGCGCCAGAGGGCCGAGTAGCGGGCGTCGAACCCGGCGGCCGCCCGGCGCGCCCGGACGACAACGATGTCGGGCCGGTTGACGAGGATGCCGCGCAGCCGGTGGTGCAGTTCCGCTCCCAGTTCGAGCGTGGCGGGGCGCACCCCGATGCCCTGGCGCGGGCGCACGAGGCCCTCGGCCTGCTCCGCGGTGAGGTCGACGTGGGCGACCTGGCCGAAGGCGTGCACCCCGGCATCCGTGCGCCCGGCGACGGCCAGCGTCGGCCCCGGCGGGTAGCGCTTGAGGATCGCCGCGAGTCCGGCCTGGATCTCGCCCTGCACCGTGCGGAAGCCCGGCTGGATGGCCCAGCCGGCGAAGTTCGTGCCGTCGTAGGCGATGTCCAGCCGGAGGCGCGTGGTCCCGGGGGTCTCCGGGCGCCGGGAGGCGTCATCCGGCGTGCTGTTCACTGCTCCAGCCTAGGGTGCCGAGCCGCCCTGGGCCTCGCGGACGCTAGAACTCGAGGGTGAAGGCGAACTCGCGGTTCGTCGGCGTGAAACCCATGCCCGTGTACAGGTCGAGGGCGCCGGTGGCGCTGGCCGAGTCCACGTGAAGAGTCGCCCGCTCCTGCCCGGCGGCGCGGGCGGCCCGCAGCTGCTCCGCCAACAGCGCCTGCGCGATGTGCCGGCCGCGCCATGCCCGCTGCACGCCGACCAGGCTGATGTACGAGCCCGTGAAACCCTGCCGCTCCCAGTCGTCTTCGTTCACCGTGGAGAGGACGAAGCCGACCACCCGTTCGGCGCCTCCCGGCTCCGCGCCGAGGGCGACGAAGGACAGGTCGGCGCGGAACACGTCCGAGCCCACGAACGCGTCCCAGGCCTCGTCGCTCATCGGCTGGCTCGACCAGTGGTCCATGAAAACTTCGTCGCGTGCGGCGTGGACGGCCGCTCCGCGCTCCGGCGAGTACGGCGCGATCCGGATGCCGTCGGCGAGGGCGAACTCGCGGATCGGGTCGCCGAGCACCCTCTGCAGGGCAAGGAAGTACCGAGCGAGGCTGAGACCCCCGCGCTCGTAGAGCCGGGCGTTCTGCGGCGCTCGCTCGTCGGTGAACACGATGACCCACCCGGGCAGCGTCTTCGGCGACGACGCGAGCTGCTGCCTCGCCCGGCCGAGCTGCCAGGCCAGGAGCTCGCGGCCGATCCCCCGGCCCCGAAGCTCGGGGTGCACCCCGCCGTGCAGCACCGAGCGCACGAGCGTCTGCTGGCCCGGCGGGAACATCACCATCCCGTTGGCGACGATGGCCCCCGCGGAGTCGAGCCCGACGAGGGAATCGAGTTCCGGGTGGAAGTGCGAGAAGCCGAAGTCCTCGGCGATCTCGTCCCTGGTGGCGAGGTAGTCGGGGTGGTCGACCTCGCCCATGGCCCGGTCGAGTTGCCAGATCCCGTCGACATCGGCCGCGGTTGCCGGCCGCCAGGCGGCGACATCCGGATGCGAGGGAAGCGGCAACGACTCCGGCGCGGTGACGCGGTCATGGAGGGGACGCACAGGGTCAACCATGTGCCAACCCTATTCCGGGGCACCCCCGGGAGCGAACAGGGCCGGGCGCCGATCAGAACTCGAGCGTGAAGGCCAGTTTGCGATGAACCGGCTCGAAGCCCATGCCGGTGTACAGGCCCAGGGCGCCGGTCGGGCTGGCCGAGTCGACGGCGAGCGTCGCGCGCTCGTGGCCAAGGCCGCGGCCCGCCTGCAGCTGGGCGGCCAGGAGGGCCTGCGCGATGTGCTTGCCGCGCCAGCCGCTGACCACGCCGACCAGGTCGATGTAGCTGCCGGTGAAGCCCTGGGTCTTCCAGACGTCTTCGTTCGCGGTGGTGAGCACGAAGCCCACGACCTGCTCCCGGCCGTCGGGGGCCGTGCCGAAGGCCACGAAGGAGAGGTCCTCGCGGAACCACCTCGACCCCACGAAGGCCGCCCAGTTCTCGTCGCTCATCGGCTGGCTGGCCCAGTGGTCCATGAACGCGTCGTCGCGCGCCGTGTGGACCGCGTCCGAGACCGCGGGCGTGTATGGCGCGATGCGGATGCCGGCGGCCGGTTCGATCGCGCGGATCGGTTCGGCGAGCACCCGCTCGAGCGAGAGAAAGTACCGGGAGAGGTTCAGCCCGGCGCGTTCGAACAGCCGCGCGTTCTGCGGGGCGCGTTCGTCGGCGTAGAGCAGGATCCAGCCCGGCAACGCCTTGGCCGAAGAGGCCAGCTGCTGCTTCGCGCGGTCCAACTGCCAGGCGAGCAACTGCCGGCCGATGCCGCGTCCGCGCAGTTCGGGGTGCACGCCGCCGATCGCGATCGACCGCACGAGGGTCTCCTGGCGGGGCGGAAGGAGCACCACCCCGTTCGCGACGATGCGTCCGTCGCTGTCGAGGCCGACCAGGGAGTCGACCTCGGGGTGGAAGTGCGAGTAGCCGAAGTCGGCGGCGATCGCCCCGCGGGTGGTGAGGTAGTTCGGGTGGTCGAGCCGCCCCATGGCCTGGCGCAAACGCCAGATGCCGTCAATGTCGGCGTCGGTCGCCGGGCGCCACTCGGCGACATCCGGATGCTCCGGCAGCGTCGGCTCGGTCGGCGCGGTGACGCGCTCGCTCAGCGGTCGCAGTTCTACAGCCATCCGTCCAGCCTACCGAGGCCCCTCCCCCGGTCGTCGCCGAGGTGAGTCGCGGACAAAGTACCTTCAATTGCCAAACGAAGGTACTTTTCCCGCAACTCAACCGGGGGTGGCGCAGGTGGGCGGGCGCAAGGGTCGGGGAACGAAAGAGGGGCCCGACCGAAGTCGGGCCCCTCTCAGGATGAAACAAGTGAAGCAGTGTGAAGCAGGTGTTACTTGGCTTCTTCGGCTTCTACCGCAGCGTCGGCCTCGGACGGAGCCTCGGTCGACTCGTCCGCGGACTCCTCGGCGACGGGAGCCTCGGTGGGCTCCTCGGCGACCTCGGCAGCGGGCTCTTCGACGACGGGCGCAGCCTTCGTGGAGGCCTTGGCCTTCTTGACCTTCGGCGTGACGGGCTCGAGAACGAGTTCCATCTGCACCATCGAGGCGTTGTCGCCCTTGCGGAAGCCGAGCTTCGTGATGCGGGTGTAGCCGCCCTCGCGAAGTGCAACCTGCGGCGCGATCTCGGTGAAGAGCTCGTGCACGACGGTCTTGTCGCCGATGGTGGCGAGCACGCGACGACGAGCGTGCAGGTCACCCTTCTTGGCGAACGTGATCAGTCGCTCGGCAACCGGACGCAGGCGCTTGGCACGGGTCTCGGTCGTCTTGATCGACTTGTGGGTGAACAGGGACGCGGCCAGGTTGGCGAGCATGAGGCGCTCGTGGGCCGGGCCGCCGCCGAGGCGGGCTCCCTTAGTGGGCGTAGGCATTGGTAATCTCCAGTATCAAAAGTCGAAAGTCAGTCTGAGTGACTGCTTTAGATGGTTTCTTCGTCGTAGCCGCTGTAGAAGTGGGCGCCGTCGAATCCGGGCACCGAGTCCTTGAGCGACAGGCCGAGCTCAACGAGCTTGTCCTTGACCTCATCCACCGACTTCTGACCGAAGTTGCGGATGTTCATCAGCTGGGTCTCCGAGAGGGCGACCAGTTCGCTGACGTTGTTGATGCCCTCGCGCTTGAGGCAGTTGTAAGAGCGAACCGACAGATCGAGGTCTTCGATCGGGATCGACAGCTCGTTCGAGAGGACGGCGTCCACCGGCGCGGGGCCGATTTCGATGCCCTCGGCAGCGGTGTTGAGCTCGCGGGCCAGGCCGAACAGCTCGGTCAGGGTGCGACCGGCGGATGCGATGGCGTCGCGGGGGGTGATCGCCGACTTGGTCTCCACGTCAACGACGAGGCGGTCGAAGTCGGTACGCTCACCGGCACGGGTGGCCTCAACGCGGTAGGTCACCTTGAGCACGGGCGAGTAGATGGAGTCGACCGGGATCTGGCCGGCTTCCGAGTACTCGTTCCGGTTCTGGGTGGACGACACGTAGCCGCGGCCACGCTCGATGGTCAGTTCGAGTTCGAACTTGGCCTTGTCGTTGAGGGTCGCGATGACGAGCTCGGGGTTGTGAACCTCGACGCCGGCCGGAGCCGAGATGTCGGCGGCGGTGACCTGGCCGGCACCCTGCTTGCGCAGGTACGCGGTGATCGGCTCGTCGTGCTCGCTCGAGATGACCAGGCCCTTGATGTTCAGGATGATCTCGGTGACATCTTCCTTGACACCGGGAACGGTGCTGAACTCGTGCAGCACGCCGTCGATGCGGATGCTGGTGACAGCAGCGCCGGGAATCGAGGAAAGAAGGGTGCGGCGCATCGAGTTGCCGAGGGTGTAACCGAAACCGGGCTCAAGCGGCTCGATGACGAACTTGGAGCGGAACTCCGAGACGTTCTCTTCGGTGAGCGTGGGGCGCTGTGCGATAAGCACTATTGATTCCTTTCGGCTAAGTGTCCGCTATATGACACTTGCGATGATTTTTGAGTTATGTGTCTCGACAAGCTCGACAACCGAGTCTGTCGCTGCCGAACTTGACGGTGATCGAGCCATCGGTGATCGAGCTTGTCGAGATCTCGACGGGCTCGATCACCGAGAGGGATCGACCACTGAAAGGAAGTTAAACGCGGCGGCGCTTGGGCGGGCGGCAACCATTGTGCGCCTGCGGGGTGACGTCGTTGATCGAGCCGACCTCGAGGCCTGCGGCCTGGAGCGAGCGGATCGCGGTCTCGCGGCCGGAGCCCGGTCCCTTGACGAAGACGTCAACCTTCTTCATGCCGTGCTCCTGCGCCTGGCGGGCGGCCGACTCGGCTGCCAGCTGTGCGGCGAAGGGGGTCGACTTGCGCGAACCCTTGAAGCCAACGGCACCTGACGACGCCCAGCTGATGACCGCACCGGTGGTGTCGGTGATCGAGACGATGGTGTTATTGAAGGTGGACTTGATGTGGGCCTGGCCCACAGCAATGTTCTTCTTTTCTTTCTTACGCGGCTTCCGTACGGCCGACTTGGGTGCTGCCATGAATTTCTCCTGAATCCTAAAGGCGTGAGCGCGCTGGGCCGAGGCCTAGCGGGCCTTCTTCTTGCCGGCTACGGTGCGCTTCGGGCCCTTGCGGGTGCGAGCGTTGGTCTTGGTGCGCTGGCCGCGAACGGGCAGGCCCTTGCGGTGGCGAATTCCTTCGTAGCTACCGATCTCGACCTTGCGGCGGATGTCAGCGGCAACCTCACGGCGGAGGTCACCCTCAACCTTGAAGGTTCCTTCGATGTAGTCACGGAGCAGGACGAGCTGGTCGTCGCTCAAATCCTTGACTCGGATGTTTCCATCGATTTCGGTGTCGGCGAGGGTCTTGAGGGCCCTCGTACGTCCGACGCCATAGATGTAAGTCAGTGCAACTTCCACGCGCTTGTCGCGGGGAATGTCAACGCCGGCTAGACGTGCCATTGTGGCTTCTCCTGTTGATGAGTGGAGGTCTGTAGCAGCACCTGTGCATCGGCCTCCAACCGATGGTGTCGCCCCGAAGGGTTCCCGGTGCTGCTATGAAACGTGTGTGGTCGAGTGCCGGTCGGCTCTGAAGCCGGGTCGGACTCTAACCCTGGCGCTGCTTGTGACGCGGGTTTTCGCAAATCACCATGACGTTTCCGTTACGGCGAATTACCTTGCACTTGTCACAGATCTTCTTGACGCTGGGATTGACCTTCATGGTGATTCCTTGTGTTCGCTGTCTTCGTACCCACGGGATGCCGCGGGCCGTTACTTACAGCAACCGTTACTTGTAGCGGTAGACGATCCGGCCGCGGGTCAGGTCGTACGGGCTCAACTCAACGATCACGCGGTCCTCTGGGAGGATGCGGATGTAGTGCTGACGCATCTTGCCCGAAATGTGGGCAAGAACACGGTGGCCGTTGGTCAACTCAACGCGAAACATCGCGTTGGGAAGAGCTTCGACTACTGCGCCCTCGATTTCGATGACACCGTCTTTTTTCGCCATAGCCTCACTGTCGCTCAATGCATTGGTTTGCTGGTCGTGCGTGGATTGTGGTGAAATGACGCGCCGAGAACGACGGTGCAAGACACCAAGGATCAACTCTAAGGTATGAGGTTGCCTTTTAGCAATTCTCTCCTATAATCCCTGGCCTCACGCTCCCTCTCGCCCCCTCTCGCCCCCTCTCGCCCACCGCGAAACCGCAGTTGTGCGCCTTAAAACGCGCGAATAACGCGCACAAGTGCGGTTTCGCGGGGTGGGAGGAGGGGGGTTAGGGGATGGGGACGGGTGTGATGCCGAGCGGCTTCAGGCCGGATGCTCCGCCGTCTTCGGCGGTGAGCACCCAGATGCCGTCCTTGTGCACGGCGACGCTGTGCTCCCAGTGCGCGGCGGCCTTCAGGTCGCTCGTGGCGACCGTCCACTCGTCCTCGCGCACGAACGTCTCGATGGAGCCGAGCACGACCATCGGCTCGATCGCGACGACCAGGCCGGGCTTGACGTCCGGGCCCTTCTGGCGCACCCGGTAGTTGAACACGGGCGGTGCCTCGTGCATCGAACGGCCGATCCCGTGGCCGACGTAGTCGGTGAGGATGCCGTAGCTGCCCTGCGACTCGACGTAGTCCTCGATCGCCTCGCCGACCTCGTTGAGGTGGCGGGCGACGGCCAGGCGGGCGATGCCGTGCCAGAGCGACTGCTCGGTCACCCGGGACAGCTCCTCGCGCGCGGCGACGAGCTCCGGCCGGGACGGGTCGGGGATCACGAAGGTGAAGGCGGCATCGCCGTTCCAACCGTCGATCACGGCGCCGCTGTCGATCGACACGATGTCGCCGGCGGCCAGGCGCCGGTCGGTCGGGATGCCGTGCACGACCTCTTCGTTGATCGAGGCGCACACGGTGTGCCGGTAGCCGGCCTCCAGCTTGAAGTTGGAGGTGCCGCCGAGGGCGACGATCGCCGCCTCAGCGGCGGCGTCGAGCTCCAGGGTCGACACGCCCGGCCGCATGGCGGCGCGGGCCGCGGCCAGCGAGGCCGCAGTGGCCAGGCCGGGCGCGATCATCAGGCGCAGCTGCGCCGGCGTCTTGTAAATCGAGCGTCGAAGGCTCATCCGATTCCCCCGGAACCGGTCAGGAGGCTTCGACCGGGCGAACGGCGTGCAGCCCGCGCGCGGCGAGGGCAACCAGGATGCGCTCGGTCACCTCGTCCACGGGGCCGAGTCCGTCGACGGTCACGACGAGGCCGCGCGAGCCGTAGACCTCGATGAGGGGTGCGGTCTGTGCCTCGTAGATGTCCATCCGGTGACGGATCACCTCGGCGGTGTCATCCGCCCGGCCCTGCTCGGCGGCGCGCTTGAGCAGCCGCGCGACGACCTCGTCGGTGTCGGCGACGATCTGGACGACGGCGTCGAGGGCCGTGCCGTCGGTGTGCAGCAGACGGTCGAGTTCGTGCACCTGTTCGGTGGTGCGCGGGTAGCCGTCGAGGAGGAAGCCGCCTGAGGCGTCGACCTCCTGCAGGCGGTCGTGCACGATGGCGTTGGTCAGGGAGTCGGGCACGTACTCGCCGGCGTCCATGAACTTCTTCGCCTCGAGGCCGAGCTCGGTGCCGTTCTTGACGTTCGCCCGGAAGATGTCCCCGGTCGAGACGGCGGGAACCTCGAAGGCCTCGGCGAGGCGCACGGCCTGGGTGCCCTTGCCGGCCCCTGGCGGGCCGATCAGTAGAAGTCGGGTCATCGGAGAAGCCCTTCATAGTGACGCTGTTGCAGCTGCGAGTCGATCTGCTTGACCGTCTCAAGGCCGACACCGACGATGATCAGGATGCTCGCGCCGCCGAATGGGAAGTTCTGGTTTGCACCGATCGCGACGAACGCGATCAGCGGGATGAGCGCGATCAGGCCCAGGTAGATCGAGCCGGGCAGGGTCACTCGCGTCAGAACGAAGTCGAGGTACTCGGCCGTCGGGCGCCCGGCCCGGATGCCGGGGATGAACCCGCCGTACTTCTTCATGTTGTCGGCGACCTCTTCGGGGTTGAAGGTGATCGCGACGTAGAAGTAGGTGAATCCGACGATGAGCAGGAAGTACATCAGCATGTAGAGCGGGTGGTCGCCCTTGGTGAGGTAGTTCGTGATCCAGACGACCCAGGCCGCGGGCTGCTGGCCGGCGGCCGGCTGGTTGAACTGGGCGATCAGCGCGGGCAGGTACAGCAGCGACGACGCGAAGATGATCGGGATGACGCCCGCCATGTTCACCTTGATCGGGATGTAGGTGTTGTTGCCGCCGTAGGTGCGCTTGCCGACCATCCGCTTGGCGTACTGCACCGGGACGCGACGTTGCGACTGCTCGACGAAGACCACGGCGGCGACGATCAGCAAACCGATGGCCAGCACGATGAGCAGGATGTCGATGCCCTTCTGCTGGGCGATCGCGAGGAGCGAGTTCGGGAACTGGGCGGCGATCGAGGTGAAGATGAGGATCGACATGCCGTTGCCGATGCCGCGCTCGGTGACCATCTCGCCCATCCACATGATGACGCCGGTACCGGCGGTCATGGTGATGACCATCAGCATGATGGCGTACCAGGCGTCATTGGTCAGCAGCTGCGAGCACTCGGGGCTGCCGGACGTGCCGAACAGGGCGCCACTGCGGGCCACGGTGATCAGCGTGGTCGACTGGAGGATGCCGAGCGCGATCGTGAGGTAACGCGTGTACTGCGTCAGTGTGCCCTGGCCGGACGCACCCTCCTTGTAGAGGGTGTCGAAGTGGGGGATGACCACGCGCAGCAACTGCACGATGATCGAGGCCGTGATGTACGGCATGATCCCCAGGGCGAAGATGGAGAGCTGCAGCAGTGCGCCACCGCTGAACAGGTTGACCAATTGGTAGAGACCGCTGGCGTCCTGGTTGGCTGCGAGGCAGGCCTGGACGTTGCCGAAGTCGACGAACGGAGTCGGGATGTGTGAACCCAGACGGTACACCGCGATGACGACCAGGGTGAACCCGATCTTCTTACGAAGGTCCGGTGTGCGGAATATCCGCGCAATGGCGCTAAACAAAAGGCCTCCAGTTAAATGCGTTGATCGAGCTTGTCGAGATTCGCCGCCGATTTCTCGGCGCCATCACTCAACAAGCTCGACCAACGTCTACGGACTTACTTGATCGAGCCACCTGCTGCGACGATCTTCTGCTCTGCTGAGCCGGAGACCTTGTCTACTGCAACTGTCAGCTTAACCGCAATGTCCCCGTTACCGAGAACCTTGACCTTCTCATTGTCGCGAACGGCACCCTTTGCTACCAGGTCGGCAACGGTGACGTCGCCACCCTTCGGGTACAGCTCGGCCAGGCGCTCCAGGTTGACAACCTGGTACTCGACGCGGAACGGGTTCTTGAACCCGCGCAGCTTCGGGGTGCGCATGTGCAGAGGCATCTGCCCACCCTCGAAGCCGATACGCACCTTGTAGCGCGCCTTGGTGCCCTTGGTGCCACGACCCGCGGTCTTACCCTTGGATCCTTCACCACGGCCGACGCGCTGCTTGGCCTTCTTCGCACCGGGAGCCGGGCGAAGGTGGTGAACCTTCAGCACGTGCTCGCGGGTCTCAGCGGGCTCGGCAGCGGCCTTCTTCGGCGCGGCAGCCTTGGCCGGAGCCTTGGTTGCAGCAGCCGTCTTGGGCTCAGCGGCCTTGGCCGGAGCCTTGGCAGCAGCGGCCTTGGCCGGAGCCTTGGCAGCAGCAGCCTTGGCCGGAGCCTTGGCAGCGGCAGCCTTGGGGGCGGCCTTCTTCGCGGTGGCGGGCTTGTCGGCTGTCTTCTTGACAGCTTCCTTCTCGTCAGCCATTAGTCAATCTCCTCGACCTTCACAAGGTGAGCGACGGTGTTGACGTAGCCACGGTTCTGCGAGTTGTCCTCGCGAATAACCACGGCGCCAATGCGTCGGAGACCCAGGCTGCGAAGCGTGTCGCGCTGGTTCTGCTTCTCACTAATTTTGGACTTGATCTGCGTCACTTTGAGGCGAGCCATCAGGCACCTGCCTTTGCTGCCGCTGCAGCAGCTGCTGCGTCGGCGTCGGCGCGGAGGAAGCGGGCCGGAGCCACATCTTCGTACGCGAGGCCACGACGAGCTGCGACTGCACGCGGCTCTTCGAGCTGGTGCAACGCCTCGACCGTGGCGTGGACGATGTTGATGGTGTTCGACGAACCGAGCGACTTGCTCAGCACGTCGTGGATGCCGGCGCATTCAAGCACGGCGCGAACCGGGCCACCGGCGATAACGCCGGTACCGGCAGCTGCGGGACGGAGCAGGACAACGCCTGCTGCTGCCTCGCCCTGCACGGGGTGCGGGATCGTCAGGCCGACGCGGGGAACGCGGAAGAAGTTCTTCTTCGCTTCCTCGACGCCCTTGGAGATTGCCGTCGGAACCTCACGAGCCTTGCCGTAGCCAACGCCTACCAGGCCGTTGCCGTCACCGACGACAACGAGCGCGGTGAAGCTGAAGCGACGACCACCCTTGACCACCTTGGAAACGCGGTTGATGGTGACAACGCGCTCCAGGAACTGGCTCTTGTCGGCGTCGCGGCTGCCGCGATCCTTGTTCGGGCTGCGCTCACGGCCACCACGACGAGCCTCACGAGGCTCGTTCTGCGGCGGAGCCGTTGATGCAGCAGTCTCCACTGGTGCCTCTGCAGCCACCACTGTCTCCTTTGTTGCTGTCTTTGCAGTTTCAGTGCTCACAGGTTCAATCCACCCTCTCGAGCTCCCTCGGCGATGGCCGCGACGCGACCCGCGTACTTGCTTCCACCACGGTCGAATACGACGGCGTCGATACCGGCTGCCTTGGCGCGCTCGGCGACGAGTTCGCCGACCTTACGAGCCTTGGCCGTCTTGTCACCATCGAAGGTGCGCATGTCGGTTTCGAGCGTCGAAGCCGAAGCCAGGGTGAAACCCTTGCTGTCGTCGACGACCTGCACGAAAACGTGACGAGCCGAACGGGTGACGACGAGGCGCGGACGAACCGCGGTGCCCTCGATTTTCTTGCGAAGACGTGCGTGCCTGCGTCCGCGGGCAGCCGACTTGCTTTTTCCTCTAGTTCCGAGACCCATGGTTACTTACCACTCTTTCCGGCCTTGCGGCGAACAATCTCGCCGGCGTAACGCACACCCTTGCCCTTGTAAGGCTCAGGCTTGCGAATCTTACGGATGTTGGCGGCAACCTCGCCGACGGCCTGCTTGTCGATACCACTGACCGTGAGCTTGTTGACGCTCTCGACGGTCAGGCTGATACCAGCGGGCGGTTCGATGAGGACCGGGTGCGAGAAGCCGAGGGCGAACTCAACTGAGGTGCCCTTCTGCGCTACGCGGTAACCGGTACCGACGATCTCGAGGCCCTTGGTGTAACCCACGGTCACCCCGATGATCTGGTTGGCGATCAGGGTGCGGGTCAGTCCGTGCAGCGAACGCGAGTTGCGCTCGTCGTCGGGACGAGTGACGACAACCTGGCCGTCCTCGATCTTGACCTCGATGGGCTTGGCGACGGTGAGCGCGAGCTCACCCTTCGGGCCCTTGACGCTGACGGCCTGGCCGTCAGCCTCCACCGTGACCCCAGCGGGGATCTGGATGGGAACTCTTCCAATTCGTGACATTGTCGGCTACCACACGTAAGCGAGAACTTCTCCGCCTACGCCCTTCTTCTCAGCCTGACGGTCCGTGAGGAGTCCGCTGGACGTGGACAGGATGGCAACGCCGAGGCCGCCGAGAACCGTGGGGATCTCGGTCGACTTTGCGTACACGCGAAGGCCGGGCTTGGAAACCCGCTTGATGCCGACGATGGAACGCTCGCGGTTGGGGCCGAACTTGAGGTTCAGCGTGAGGGTCTGGCCTACCTTGGCATCCTTGACGTCCCAGGCAGAGATGTAACCCTGCGCCTTGAGGATGTCAGCGATGTGCGCTTTGAGCTTGCTGTGCGGCATCGACACTGTGTCGTGGTACGCCGAGTTAGCGTTGCGCAGTCTGGTCAGCATGTCTGCGACCGGATCTGTCATTGTCATTTTGTGGTGCCTTTCTCGCCTGGTTTCGTGCACCCGTTACACGGATGACGACCTGTGGTGGTTGCGGGGCTGAACGGCTGTCCAGCCCCCGGGGGTAATGCTGGCCCGTCTTACGGGGTGTTCTCGGCCGTCTTGAAGGGGAAGCCGAGCGCCTTGAGCAGCGCGCGTCCCTCTTCGTTGTTGCGGGCGGTCGTCACAACTGTGATGTCCATTCCGCGGATACGGTCAATCCGGTCCTGATCGATCTCGTGGAACATGACCTGCTCGGTGAGACCGAAGGTGTAGTTACCGCTGCCGTCGAACTGCTTGTCCGACAGGCCGCGGAAGTCACGGATACGGGGAAGCGCGAGGCTCAGCAGGCGGTCGAGGAACTCCCACATGCGGTCGCCACGAAGCGTGACGTGGGCGCCGATGGGCTGTCCTTCACGCAGTTTGAACTGCGCGATCGACTTGCGTGCCTTGGTGACCTGCGGCTTCTGGCCGGTGATCTTGGTGAGGTCGGCGACGGCGCCGTCCATGATCTTGCCGTCGCGGGCAGCCTCGCCGACACCCATGTTGACGACGATCTTCACCAGGTTCGGCACCTGGTGCACGTTGGTGAAACCGAGGTCCTTGGAGAGCTGGGCGGAGATCTCGTCGCGGTACTTCTGCTTGAGACGCGGCTGGATTTTGCCAGCTGCAACTGCTGTGTCAGTCATTACAGGTCCTTACCAGACTTCTTTGCGTAACGAACGCGGACCGTCTTGGTGACGCCGTCCTTCGTTACCTCTTCAATGCGAACTCCGACGCGAGTCGGCTTCTTGGACTCCGGGTCGACCAGGGCCACGTTGGACACGTGGATCGGGGCCTCCATGGTCTCGATGCCGCCGGTCTTGGTGCCGCGCTGGCTCTGGCCGACGCGGCTGTGCTTAGTGACGAAGTTGATGCCCTCTACGAGGACGCGGTTCTTCTCCACCTGCACCTCGAGGATGCGACCCTGCTTGCCTTTGTCGCCTCCGCGAGCCTGGCTGCGGCCGGTGATGACCTCAACGAGGTCACCCTTTTTGATTCTGGCCATGACTAAATAACCTCCGGTGCCAGCGAAATGATCTTCATGAACTTTTTGTCGCGAAGCTCGCGACCGACCGGTCCGAAGATGCGGGTGCCACGAGGGTCCCCGTCAGCCTTCAAGATCACTGCGGCGTTCTCATCGAACTTGATGTACGAACCGTCTGAACGACGGGTCTGCTTTTTGACTCGAACGATGACGGCTTTGACGACGTCACCCTTCTTGACGTTGCCGCCCGGGATGGCGTCCTTAACCGTGGCGACGATGACGTCACCGAGACCGGCGTAACGACGGCCGGAGCCGCCGAGCACGCGAATGGTCAACAGTTCCTTGGCACCCGTGTTGTCGGCAACCTTGAGTCGTGATTCTTGCTGAAGCACTTTCTAACTCCTTCTATCAAGCAAGCGCGAGGCTTACTTGGCCTTCTCGAGAATCTCGACCAGGCGGAAGCGCTTGGTGGCGCTCAGCGGACGGGTCTCACTGATCAGGACGAGGTCGCCGACGCCGGCGGTGTTCGCCTCGTCGTGCACCTTCAGCTTGGACGTACGGCGGATGACCTTGCCGTACAGGGGGTGCTTCACGCGGTCTTCGACCTCAACGACGATGGTCTTGTCCATCTTGTCGCTGGTCACAAACCCGCGAAGGGTCTTGCGGTAGCCGCGCTCGAGAGCCGTTGCCTCGGCTGCGACGACCTTCTCGTCTGTCTTCGCCATGGCTAGGCCTCCTTCGTCTCGACGGCCTCGGCTGCGACGTCATCCGTTACGGGTGCAGTCTCGGCCTTGGCCTTCTTGGTCGTCTTCTTCTCAGCCTTGGCCGGAGCCTCGACTGCGACGGGCGTGGCACGAATGCCCAGCTCGCGCTCACGGAGAACCGTGTAGATCCGAGCGATGTCCCGCTTGACCGCGCGGAGGCGGCCGTGGCTTTCGAGCTGGCCGGTGGCCGACTGGAAGCGCAGGTTGAACAGCTCTTCCTTGGCCTTCTTCAGCTCGTCGAACAGTCGTTCGTTTTCAAAAGTGTCGAGCTCGTTTGAGGCGAGCTCCTTGGATCCGATCGCCATTATGCGTCGCCCTCCTCGCGCTTGATGATGCGTGCCTTGAGGGGCAGCTTGTGAATTGCGCGGGTGAGCGCCTCGCGAGCGACGGTGTCAGAGACACCGCTCAGCTCGAAGAGCACGCGACCCGGCTTGACGTTCGCAACCCACCACTCAACGGAACCCTTACCGGAACCCATGCGGGTTTCGGCAGGCTTCTTGGTGAGCGGGCGGTCGGGGTAAATGTTGATCCATACCTTGCCGCCGCGCTTGATGTGACGCGTCATGGCGATACGAGCGGACTCGATCTGACGGTTGGTCACATAAGCGGGGGTCAGGGCCTGGATGCCGTATTCACCGAACGAAACGGTCGTGCCACCGGTTGCATGGCCGCTACGGCCGGGGTGGTGCTGCTTGCGGTGCTTGACTCTACGTGGAATCAACATGGTTATGCCTCAACTCCTGCCGCAGCGACCGGAGCCGCTGCTGCCTCTGCGCGGGGCGCACGGCGGGGACGGTCGTCGCGACGCTCGGGGCGCGATGACTTTGCGCTTGCCTGCTCGCGAGCGAGTTCCTTGTTGGTGATGTCGCCCTTGTAGATCCAGACCTTCACGCCGATACGGCCGAAGGTGGTCTTGGCCTCGTAGAAGCCGTAGTCGATGTTCGCGCGAAGCGTGTGCAGTGGCACGCGGCCTTCGCGGTAGAACTCCGAACGGCTCATCTCAGCGCCGCCGAGGCGGCCCGACACCTGGATGCGAACACCCTTGGCGCCGGCACGCTGGGCGCCCTGCAGGCCCTTACGCATCGCGCGGCGGAAAGCCACACGAGCGGAGAGCTGCTCGGCAATACCCTGCGCGACAAGCTGGGCATCCTGCTCGGGGTTCTTGACCTCGAGGATGTTCAGCTGGATCTGCTTGGCGGTGAGCTTCTCGAGGTCGGAGCGGATGCGCTCGGCCTCGGCGCCGCGGCGACCGATCACAATGCCCGGACGGGCGGTGTGAATGTCAACGCGGACGCGGTCACGGGTGCGCTCGATCTCGATGCGGGACACGCCCGCACGGTCGAGGCTCGTGCTCAGCAGACGACGGATCTTGACGTCTTCAGCAACGAAGTCGCTGTAACGCTGGCCCGGCTTCGTGCTGTCAGAGAACCAACGCGACACGTGGTCGGTCGTGATTCCCAGACGGAAGCCATAGGGATTTACTTTCTGACCCATTACTTCGTCCCCTCCTCAGGAGTGGTGAGCACAACCGTGATGTGACTGGTGCGCTTCTTGATCTGGAATGCGCGGCCCTGTGCCCGTGCCTGGAAACGCTTGAGGGTGGTTCCCTCATCGACGTAGGCCTGGCTGACGAACAGGTCCTGCTCGTCCAGGTAGGTGTTCGCGGCGTCTGCCTTGACCCTCGCGTTGGCGATGGCCGAAGCAACCAGCTTGTACACCGGGTCGCTTGCACCCTGCGGTGCGAACTTCAGAATTCCCAGCGCTTCCTGCGCCTGCTTGCCGCGGATCAGGTTGACAACGCGACGAGCCTTCTGGGGGGTAACGCGGATGTGACGCACGCGTGCGATCGACTCCACCATTTCTTCTCCTCCTTCACGTCCCCGCGTTAGCGGCGACGGCCCTTCTTGTCGTCCTTCACGTGTCCACGGAAGGTGCGGGTGGGAGCAAACTCGCCGAGTTTGTGCCCAACCATGGTCTCGGTGACGAACACCGGGATGTGCTTGCGCCCGTCGTGCACGGCGATGGTGTGTCCCAGCATTGCGGGGATGATCATCGAACGGCGCGACCAGGTCTTGATCACATTCTTGCTGGAGGCTTCATTCGCCCTGACAACCTTGCGAAGCAGGTGGTCATCAACGAAGGGGCCCTTCTTAAGACTTCTTGGCATCGTCTACTCCTACTTACGCTTCTTGCCGACGGTACGGCGACGAACGATGAGCTTGTCGCTTTCCTTGTTGATGTGCCGGGTACGGCCTTCCTTCTGGCCCCAGGGGCTAACAGGATGACGTCCACCGGAGGTCTTGCCCTCGCCACCACCGTGGGGGTGGTCGACCGGGTTCATGGCGACACCACGAACTGTGGGACGAACGCCTTTCCAGCGCATGCGGCCGGCCTTGCCCCAGTTGATGTTCGACTGCTCGGCGTTGCCGACCTCGCCGATCGTGGCGCGGCAGCGGGCGTCGACGTTGCGGATTTCTCCGGACGGCAGACGCAGCTGGGCGTAGATGCCATCCTTCGCGACGAGACGAACCGACGCACCAGCGGAGCGGGCCATCTTGGCACCGCCGCCGGGGCGGAGTTCGATCGCGTGAATGATGGTACCGGTGGGGATGTTCTTCAGCGGCAGGTTGTTGCCGGGCTTGATGTCAGCACCGGCGCCCGACTCCACAATGTCGCCCTGGTTGAGCTTGTTCGGGGCGATGATGTAGCGCTTGGAACCATCCATGAAGTGCAGCAACGCGATGCGAGCCGTACGGTTCGGGTCGTACTCGATGTGAGCGACCTTCGCGTTGACGCCATCTTTGTCGTTGCGCTTGAAGTCGATCACGCGGTACTGGCGCTTGTGGCCACCACCGATGTGACGAGTCGTGATGCGACCCTGGTTGTTGCGGCCACCGGTCTTCGACAGGGGGCGGAGCAACGACTTCTCGGGGGTCGAACGGGTGATCTCTGCGAAGTCCGCAACAGATGATCCGCGACGACCCGGGGTCGTGGGCTTGAACTTACGAATAGCCATTTCTTAGTCCTCTTGTCCGCGCCGCTTAGCCGACGGCCGTGAAGATGTCGATGGAGCCGGACTTCAGCGTGACGATGGCACGCTTGGTGTCCTTGCGCTTGCCGAGTCCGAACTTGGTGCGGCGAGTCTTGCCCTGACGGTTCAGGGTGTTGATCGACGCGACCTCGACCTTGAAGATCTTCTCGATAGCGAGCTTGATCTCGGTCTTGTTCGAGCGGGGGTCAACAACGAAGGTGTACTTGCCTTCGTCGATCAGGCCGTAGCTCTTCTCAGAGACGACCGGAGCGATGATGACGTCGCGGGGGTCCTTGTTTACGGGGGTAGCCATTATGCGGACACCTCTTCCTTCTTGGTCTTGCTCTCCACGAACGCGTCGAACGCGCCCTTGGTGAAGACGATGTCGTCGCTGACGAGCACGTCGTAGGCGTTCAGCTGGTCCCACGAAAGAACGTGGACCGTCGGGACGTTGCGCACGCTGCGAAGCGTGAGCTCATCGGTGCGCTCCAGGACGACCAGCACGTGCTTGCTGGTGGCGATCTTGGTGAGCAGCTCGATGGCGCCCTTGGTGCTGGGCGTCTCGGCCGAGAACAGCGCGGTGACCACGTGCAGGCGGTCGCCACGGGCGCGGTCGGAAAGCGATCCGCGCAGTGCTGCCGCGATCATCTTCTTCGGGGTGCGCTGGTCGTAGCTGCGCGGGGTCGGTCCGTGGACGATGCCACCACCGGTCATCTGAGGGGCGCGGATCGAGCCCTGACGAGCGCGACCGGTTCCCTTCTGCTTGAACGGCTTGCGACCGGCACCGGAAACTTCTCCGCGGCCCTTCACCTTGTGCGTTCCCTGGCGTGCGGCAGCGAGCTGCGCGACAACGACCTGGTGAATCAGGGGGATGTTGGTCTGAACGTCGAAGATCTCGGCGGGCAGCTCAACGGTGCCGGCCTTCTGACCCTTGGCGTCAATGAGGTCAAGTGAGTTAGCCATAGTGACTACGCCCCCTTCACTGCGTTGCGGACGAATACGAGGCGGCCCTTGGCGCCGGGAACGGCACCCTTGACCAGCAGGAGGCCCTTCTCAGCGTCAACCGCGTGAACCTTGAGGTTCAGGACGGTAACGCGCTCTCCACCCATCCGACCGGCCATGCGCATGCCCTTGAAGACACGGCTCGGGGTCGAGGAAGCACCGATGGAACCGGGCTTGCGGTGGTTACGGTGCGAACCGTGCGAAGCGGAAACACCCTTGAAGTTGTGGCGCTTCATGACACCGGCGAAGCCCTTGCCCTTGCTGGTGCCCATGACGTCGACCTTGGTGCCGGCAACGAAGACACCGTCAACGGTGAGTTCCTGGCCCAGGGTGTAGTCAGCGGCATCCGCGGTGCGGAGCTCGGTGAGGTGACGGCGCGGCGTGACGCCGGCCTTGTCGAAGTGGCCTGCGGCCGGCTTGTTCACCTTGCGCGGGTCGATGGCGCCTGCAGCGATCTGAACGCCGGCGTAGCCGTCGATCTCCTTGCTGCGGATCTGGGTCACGACGTTCGGCGAGATCTCGATGACGGTGACGGGTACGAGCTTGTTGTTCTCGTCCCACACCTGGGTCATACCGAGCTTCTTGCCGAGCAGACCCTTGGTGGTCTTGGTATCGGAGTAAGACATACCGGCCCCTACAGCTTGATCTCGATGTTGACGTCTGCCGGGAGGTCGAGACGCATAAGCGAGTCGACGGCCTTCGGCGTCGGGTCAATGATGTCGATCAGACGCTTGTGGGTGCGCATTTCAAAGTGCTCCCGGCTGTCCTTGTACTTGTGAGGGGAACGGATGACACACACCACGTTCTTCTCGGTCGGAAGCGGCACGGGGCCGACGACGGTGGCACCCGCACGGGTGACTGTGTCGACGATCTTGCGCGCCGAGGTGTCGATGACCTCGTGGTCATACGACTTAAGCCGAATGCGGATTTTCTGTCCCGCCATGTCGAACTCTCTCTCTGTCAAGGCTTCTTACATCCCGAAGGCTGCATTGGACGCCGTAGTAGCACTACTGCTGAAGCACCACTGTTCTTCTGTCAATTTCAGCTCACACCGAATTGTCGGTATTCGCCAAGGCCAACCCCCACGCTCCGGCGGACCGGAGGGCGGACATGGTTTTACCCACATCTTTTGGAGAGTTGATTTAAGCTGTGCTCTGCTACCCGCGGCCTAACCTGGACTCCCGTGAGGAGCGGTTATGCACTGCCTGGCAGTGATCCCAGCCACTGCGCAGTGCGCGGGCCGAAAGTGTTGAACTAGAAGAGTCTGCCATAGGGTTGGGGCATTGTGCAACCCGGGCGTGTCGCTTTCGGCGTGTCCCTCTCGCCCAATGCCCGCCCGGGAGTCGCCCAACGAGGGTGCGGGCGCAGGAACCCGCGCGCCGATGTGCATTCCTGCGAGTTTCTGCCGAATCTCGCGGTGCGCGGGTAGTGCGCCGCTGCGCCCGTGGCGCAGGTGCCGCGCAGCGGCGTACTACCCGCGAATCAGCCGCGAACGTCCCGTCGGCAGCCCGAGCTGGAGCAAACGCGCGCGCAGCCGGTACTGATTCAGCCCGGTGGCGGTGTCCCAGCGCGTGAACCCACGGACCTGCCGCCGGATGCCGTCCTCCCGCAGTTTCTCCGCATAGACCGCCTCGGCCGGCGTGCGTCCCCTGAGCATCACCGGGTCGAAGTACTTGCCCGTGCCGTCGCACTCGCCGACGGAGTCGTAGTCCCGCCAGAAGAAGTCGGTTTCCACGTCTCGGCCGTCGACCTGGAAGCGGTGCTGGAGTTCCGGATCGGGGAATCCGCTCAGCGCAATATTGACGCGGCTCCCCGATTCGCTGGAGGATCCGGACAGGTGGGTGCCGAACTCGATGATCGCCCGCGCCCGCACCGACCCGCGGAAGGGCAGCATCCGCTGCCAGGTGTCTAGCAGCTCCGCCTTCGTCGTCAACGGGAGTACCCGGCCGAAGCGGTCGACTGCCAGCGCACGATCGACCGCCGCGACCGCCGACTTCAGATCCATCGTGGCCGCGAGATCGACGACCGTTCGCGCGACTGTCGTCAGGAGCACCCCATCGCGTTCGGTCAGGTCTGCCGCGTGGATGCCCACTGCGTGCTTGCGGATCCCCGGGTCGGACCGGCCGCCCGCCGCGCGTTCGATCAGGAAGTGAACCTCCCGCGGCCACGGCACAAGAATCGGCAGCCCCCAGAGCACCGCGGCGGATTGATGGGATACCGGGAGGGAGCCCCCGCGGGCCAGCGCGGCACCGCGCACCCGAAGCTCGTACTTCTGGTCCCGTGTGAACTCCCGCCAGCGAGCGGCAACGACATACTGCCCGCGGTAGAACCGATGCAGGTGGCCGCTTTGGGCAAGCCGGCGCAGACGAAGGTCTGCGCCGAAGGCACCGCTCAGGTCGGAGGCGAGTACGAGGCCGTCGGTGAGGGCGCCTGCGTCATTCGGCTCCGTGTCAGTCGGCTGCGTGTCATTCGGCTCCGTGTCATTCGTCTTCGGCTCATTCCGCCCCGGGTTGTTCGGCGCCAGGTCATTCGGCTCCAGGTCATTCGGCTCCAGGTCATTCGGCTCCAGCATCCGCTCAGTCTGTTCGACGGCTGCCGGGCGGGCGGGCGCGGCACAAATCGGGTGGAGGAGCCCCCAGGCGCGGCCACTGGGGAGGACGCCCGTCCGCCCGAGTTGCGCGGGTGCTACGCCGTTGCGCGGGCGGCGCAACGCCCGCGCAGCGACGCAGTACCCGCGCGCGGCCCGGCTGCCGACTGTGCGACGCTTCGCAGCGGCCCGGGTGCCGAAAGCGAAACGCCGGCGAAAGGGGGCCGTGACCGGCCGGGCGGCTCTAGTCGTTGCCGACCTTCTTGTCGGCCTCGTCGCGGGCGCCCTCGATCTGCTCGTCGAACTTGCCGCCGGTGACCTTCTTGACGGCATCCGCCGTGCCGCCGAGCACCTTGTCGCTGATGTCCTCGGCCTGCTGGCTGTTCAGCGCTTCCTTGACCTTGCTGTCGTCCAGGAATTCCTGGGCCTTCCTGGTGATGTCCTCGAGTCCCACGATCGCTCCTCCGCTGTCGGCCGCCCGGCGCGGCCCATCCCGTCAAAGCTAGAACGACGCGGCGACCTTTGCAATGCCCGGGCGCCGAGCACGCAAAAAGGGGCCGGGCCCGAAGGCCCGACCCCTTTCGGATCGACTAGCTCAACATGCGAGCCGGCAGAAGGGTGTTACTTGAGTACCTTGGTGACCGTTCCGGCGCCGACGGTGCGGCCACCTTCGCGGATAGCAAAGCCGAGGCCCTCTTCCATGGCGATCGGCTGAATCAGCGTGACCGTCATGTCGGTGGTGTCGCCGGGCATGACCATCTCGGTGCCCTCGGGCAGCGTGATGACGCCGGTGACGTCCGTGGTGCGGAAGTAGAACTGCGGGCGGTAGTTCGCGTAGAACGGGTTGTGACGGCCACCCTCATCCTTTGACAGGATGTAGGCGGTGCCCTCGAACTCGGTGTGCGGCGTAACCGAACCGGGCTTGACGACGACCTGGCCGCGCTCGACGTCTTCGCGCTTGGTGCCACGAAGAAGAAGACCACAGTTCTCGCCGGCCCAGGCCTCGTCGAGCTGCTTGTGGAACATCTCGATACCAGTGACCGTGGTCTTCTGCGTCGGGCGGATGCCGACGATCTCGACCTCGGAGTTGATCTTGAGGGTTCCACGCTCGGCGCGGCCGGTGACGACGGTTCCACGACCGGTGATCGTGAAGACGTCCTCGACGGGCATGAGGAACGGCTTGTCCTTGTCGCGGACGGGGTCCGGGATGAAGTCGTCGACAGCCTTCATGAGCTCAAGGATGTTCGCGGTCCACTTGGGGTCGCCCTCGAGCGCCTTGAGTGCGGAAACGCGCACGACGGGAGCGTTGTCCCCGTCGAAGCCCTGGGCGGAAAGCAACTCGCGAACCTCGAGCTCAACGAGCTCAAGGATCTCTTCGTCGTCAACCATGTCGGACTTGTTCAGCGCGACCATCAGGGACGGCACGCCGACCTGCTTGGCGAGAAGAACGTGCTCACGGGTCTGAGCCATCGGGCCGTCAGTAGCGGCAACCACGAGGATCGCGCCGTCCATCTGAGCGGCACCGGTGATCATGTTCTTGATGTAGTCAGCGTGGCCCGGGGCGTCAACGTGTGCGTAGTGACGCTTCTCGGTCTCGTACTCAACATGCGAGATGTTGATCGTGATGCCGCGCTGGCGCTCTTCGGGAGCGGAGTCGATCGACGCGAAGTCGCGCTGAACGTTGGTCTTGGACGGATACGTGTCGGCAAGGACCTTTGAGATCGCTGCAGTCAGCGTGGTCTTTCCGTGGTCAACGTGACCGATCGTTCCGATGTTTACGTGCGGCTTGGTCCGCTCGAACTTGGCCTTGGCCACTGTAGGTCCTCCTCAGGATCCTCGTGCAGTCCACCGGCCGCTTTTCACGGCGACCGGTGACTCTGCTGGAGATGTGTCTACTTATGTTACTTGGGCCAGGCGGCCTAAGCGATTCGGCCCGAAGGCCAGGGGTTGGGCTATTCGCCCTTGTTCTTCTGGATGATCTCGTCGGCGACTGCCTTCGGGACCTCCGCATAGCTCTCGAAAGTCATCGAGTACACGGCACGGCCGGAGGTCTTCGACCTCAGGTCACCGATGTATCCGAACATCTCCGAGAGGGGAACGTGGGCGCGAATTACCTTCACGCCCTGCGCGTCCTCCATGGTCTGGATCTGCCCACGACGGGAGTTGAGGTCTCCGATGACGTCACCCATGTATTCCTCAGGGGTGCGCACCTCGACGGCCATCAACGGCTCGAGAAGAACGGGGTTCGCCTTGCGAACGGCTTCCTTGAAGCCCATCGATCCGGCGATCTTGAACGCCATCTCCGAGGAGTCGACGTCGTGCGCGGCACCGTCGAGCAGGCTCGCCTTGACGCCCACCATCGGGTAGCCGGCCAGGACGCCAACGTGCAGCGCGTCCTGGATACCAGCGTCAACCGAGGGGATGTACTCGCGCGGGATACGGCCACCGGTGACCTTGTTCACGAACTCGTACGTCTTGTCGACAGTGATTTCAAGCGGCTCGAGCGCGATCTGGATCTTCGCGAACTGGCCGGATCCACCGGTCTGCTTCTTGTGCGTGTAGTCGTGACGCTCAACCACCTTGCGGATGGTCTCGCGGTAAGCAACCTGCGGCTTGCCGACGTTCGCCTCAACGTTGAATTCACGCTTCATGCGGTCGACGAGGATGTCGAGGTGAAGTTCACCCATTCCCTTGATGACCGTCTGGCCAGTTTCCTGGTTCTGCTCGGTGCGGAAGGTGGGGTCTTCTTCGGCCAGCTTCTGGATCGCGAGACCCAGCTTTTCCTGGTCCTGCTTGGTCTTCGGCTCGATGGCAACCTCGATGACCGGCTCCGGGAACGTCATCGACTCGAGCACGACCTGCGCGTTCGGGTCGCACAGGGTGTCACCCGTGGTCGTGTCCTTGAGGCCGATGACCGCGTAGATGTGACCGGCGGTCACGAAGGCCACCGGGTTCTCCTTGTTGGCGTGCATCTGGAAGATCTTGCCGATGCGCTCCTTCTTGCCCTTGGTCGAGTTGATGACCTGGGCTCCGGAGTCGAGACGGCCGGAGTACACGCGAACGTAGGTCAGGCGACCGAAGAACGGGTGCACGGCAACCTTGAAGGCGAGAGCGGTGAACGGCTCGTCGGCATCCGGGTGACGCATGATGACCTTCTCCTCGTCACGCGGGTCGTGCGCCTCAATGGCGGGCACGTCGAGCGGGGTGGGGAGGTAGTCGATGACAGCGTCGAGCATCGGCTGGACGCCGCGGTTCTTGAACGCTGAACCACAGAGGACCGGGTAGATCTCGCTGTTGACGGTGAGCTTGCGGATGGCGCCCTTGATCTCGGCGACGGTCAGCTCTTCGCCGGCGAAGTAACGCTCCATGAGCTCGTCGTCGGTCTCGGCGACGGTCTCGAGGAGAAGCTTGCGGTACTCGGCCGCCTTCTCGACGAGGTCGGCGGGGATCTCTTCGATGGCGTACTTGGCGCCCATCTCGACGTCACCCTTGGAGTCGCCGCGCCAGGTCAGCGCGCGCATCTGAACGAGGTCGACAACGCCCTCGAAGTTCGACTCTTCACCAATGGGCAGCTGGATGACCAGCGGCTTGGCGCCGAGGCGCTTGATGATCGTGTCGACCGTGAAGTAGAAGTCGGCGCCGAGCTTGTCCATCTTGTTGACGAAGCAAATGCGGGGCACGTCGTACTTGTCGGCCTGGCGCCAGACGGTCTCGGACTGGGGCTCAACGCCCTCCTTGCCGTCGAACACCGCGACAGCGCCGTCGAGGACGCGGAGCGAACGCTCCACCTCGACGGTGAAGTCCACGTGGCCGGGGGTGTCGATGATGTTGATCTGGTTGTTGTCCCAGAAACACGTCGTCGCGGCGGACGTGATCGTGATGCCGCGCTCCTGCTCCTGCGCCATCCAGTCCATCGTCGAGGCGCCGTCGTGGGTCTCGCCGATCTTGTGGTTGACACCCGTGTAGAACAGAATGCGCTCAGTCGTGGTGGTCTTGCCGGCATCAATGTGCGCCATGATGCCAATATTGCGGACCTTGCTCAGGTCAGTCAGCACGTCAAGTGCCACGGGAGTCCTCCGGAAGTCTGTGGTTTTGTGGGGCTAAACAAGCATGGTGATCGAGCTTGTCGAGATCTGTGACCTCGACAAGCTCGACCATCGAAACGACTACCAGCGGTAGTGTGCGAAGGCCTTGTTCGCCTCAGCCATCTTGTGAGTGTCTTCGCGACGCTTCACAGCGGCACCGAGGCCGTTGGATGCGTCGAGAATCTCGTTGGTGAGACGCTCGGTCATCGTCTTCTCGCGACGAGCCTTGGCGTAGCTGGTCAACCAGCGGAGGGCCAGGGTGTTGGCGCGGTGCGGCTTGACTTCGACCGGCACCTGGTAGGTGGAACCACCGACGCGGCGCGAACGCACCTCGAGGGTCGGGCGAACGTTGTCGAGTGCCTTCTTCAGCGTGACAACGGCATCCGCGTTGTTCTTGGCGGTGACCCCTTCGAGTGCGTCGTAAACGATGCGCTCGGCGAGGCCCTTCTTGCCGTCCAGGAGGATCTTGTTGACGAGCTGGCTGACGATGGGAGCACCGTAAACCGGGTCAGCGATAACGGGACGCTTGGGCGCTGGGCCTTTACGAGGCATTACTTCTTCTCCATCTTGGCGCCGTAACGGCTACGAGCCTGCTTGCGGTTCTTGACGGCCTGGGTGTCCAGTGCGCCGCGAACGATCTTGTAACGAACACCCGGGAGGTCCTTAACGCGACCGCCGCGGACGAGCACCATCGAGTGCTCCTGCAGGTTGTGGCCCTCGCCGGGAATGTAGGCGGTGACCTCGGTGCCGTTGGACAGCTTGACGCGGGCGACCTTGCGGAGAGCCGAGTTCGGCTTCTTCGGCGTGGTGGTGTAGACACGGGTGCAAACGCCGCGCTGCTGTGGGTTGGCCTTCAGGGCGGGAGCCTTGGTCTTGGTGACCTTGGGGCTGCGGCCCTTTCTGACCAACTGCTGAATGGTTGGCACTAATTACTCCTTGATATAACTGCACGGTGACAGCTCATTGATGGCTAGCATTCGTTCCGCACGTCGCCGTGCGAGTCGAGTTCATCTGGACCCACCAGCGCGCGCGGAACGTGTTTCCGCGATTCAGGTGGGTATGCCGTGGGGGCTGCTCGGAGAGCAAACCCTGGGTGCATGGTCTTGTCGGTGGCATAGTTCAACCGCACGACAAAGCGCACACCCCGAAATACTAACCCGCGCCTGCCCACCCGGTCAAATGGATGCCGTCGATCGAGTCCGTCCCACCGGTGATCGAGCCACTCCCCCGGTGATCGAGCTTGTCGAGATCCCGCTACCCGCTGCTCGGCCAGAGCGGCGAATCCAGCGCGCTCTCGAGGTCGGCCAGCAGCGCCTTCACCTGGGGCTCGACGTACTCCGCCACCGCTCGGTGGATCCGGTCGCGGTGCTCCTCCAGTTCGGCGCACACCCGCTTGCCCACGAGGATCGCGTAGTCGTCGGCGAGCCTCAGTTCCGCCCGGAGTGCCGCCTTCTCCTCGGCGGAGAGCGGCGGGGGCGGCGGGGCGACGTCGGTGGGCTCCTCCGGGCTGGCGAGTTCGCCGAAGGTGAAGAGGTACGGGGCATCCGGGGCCGCCGGCGGGTCGAGGTCGAGGCCCTTGAACTCGGGGTCGAGCCCGTCGGCTGGCCGGTACTCCGTGGCCGCCTTGCGCGCCTCGTTGATGTGGATCTCCCGGCTGAGCAGCGGCAGGTTCCGGTCGGTGTACTCGTCCACCGACGCGTCGATGACGAGTTTCATGCGCATCGAGAGCGCGTGCTGCACGGCGTGCGGAACATCCGTGGCCAGGCCGGCGGCCGCGATGACCGGCGAGCCGAAACACTGGCGGCAGAGCCTGGCCCGGCCGCGGTGCGTGCCGGGGCGCCAGCGGGGAACCCAACGCAGCCAGTTATCAACCTCGTGGCTGACGCGCGACTCGATGGAACCCTCCATGGATACTGAGGATACTCCCTGCGGCTATTCGCCGCGGCGTTCCCACGGCCAGAGCGGGCGACCGTGTTCGCCCACGCGGGCGGCGAGGATCCACGAGTAGACAAGCACGACGATGAAGGCGAGGATGCCGGTCGCCGCGGCGTAGGGGCCCAGCAGCATCGATGACGCGAAGGTGAGCGCGCTGATCGACTCCCCCTCCCCCACCGCGTAGAGCACGGCGCCGGCGACAACGAAGGCGGCGACGGCGCCCAGGCCGGTGCCGACGGCGAATCCAACCGCGATCCGCTGGCGTTCCGGCGGGGTGTTCACGCCGAGAACGAGCAGCAGGACGAAGACGAGCAACACGGCCGCGCCGGCCATGCCGGGCCCGACGAGGGGCCCGGCATCCGGCTGGGTGACGACATCCGTGTCTGTGGCGAGGCTGACCAGGCCGAAGGCAGCGACGATCAGGGCGAGGTAGAGCGCCGCCGTGAAGACGGCGAGTATCGTCGCATATTTCTGATAGTCGCGCACGACCCGAGTTTAGGCCGAACGAGTGACCTGCGGACCCTCGGCGAGCTGGCGCTCGTACTCGGCGCGGGCCTCGGCGTTGCGGGCGGTGACCGACCGTCCGCTGCGGGCGATCCAGGCCCCGGCCCAGATCGGCACCTCGCGGGCGATGACAGCTGCTGCGATGGCGAGCGGGTTCAGCCAGAGCGTGTTGACGAACCGCACGGCCTCCTCCGGGGCGTAGTTCCACGCCTGCACGGTGAGGAGGGCTCCACCGATGTAGGAGAAGTAAACGACGGCCGCGACCGCGAAGCCGAAGAGCACGTAGGCCCACCAGCCGCCGCGGTTGACCAGGGCGACCAGCACGGCGAGGGCGATGAAGAAGAAGATGACCGGGATGTAGAACACCGGGCGCACGACGAACTCGGTGAAGCGGGCGGTCGCCTCGGCTGCGCTGTCGACGTTCACGCCGACGATGATGATGGCCACCAGCGCATAGAGGACTGCGTAGGCCACGGTTGCGAGCAGCGCGACGAGGATTCCGGTGGCGCGGTTGCCGCGGTAACGCGGGGGCGTCGGCGCCTGGACGTAGATCGGCTGCGGGGTGGCGGTCTGCGTCGGGACGTAGTCCGTGGCCTGCTCGCGGGGCGCGTAGTCGGGGGTCGCTGCCGGGGCGGCGGCGGCGGGAGCTGCCGCGGCTACCGTGGCGGCCGGACGGTAGCTCTCGTGCGTCATCGCGTCGGCCGGGGTCGGCTCCGGCGCCTGGGCCGGAGCCTCAGCCGGCGTCTCAGCCGGCGTCGGCTCGGAGACGGCCGCGTGCGAGCCGGTCCCGGTGAAGCCATTCGGGTCGGTGCCGGCCGCGGCGTGGTGCTCGTCGGTCCCGGCGTGCTCGACCGGCTCGGGCTGCTCGACGTGCTCCGGCTGCTCGACGGGCTCGCGAACCTCACCGGTGTTCTCCGGGTTGTCGGTCCAGTTCTCGTCGTTGCGCTTGCCGTCGTTGCGGTTGCCATCGGTGGGCGTGGTGTCGCTCATGCTGCACTCCTCGTGGCCGGGGCCATAGCTATCTGCAGCAACTTTAGCAAGGCGCCTGCCGGATCAGCGGACGGCAGGCGCGCGGCGCGCCTAACCCGCCGCGGTCGCCTCGGCGGCCGGGGTGGCCGCGTTGGGGTCGATCAGCACGTAGACGAAAGCGGTGATCGTGCCGGTCACGTTGCCGGAGTCTTCCTCCTCCGACGTCTTGAACGTGGTGACCATGACCAGGCGCTTGCCCTTCTGCAGGCCAGCGACGAAGGCGAGCACGTCGTCGTAGCGGCCGTTGACCTCCACCGAGATCGGAACGGCGACGAAGTTCTGAGCCGTCACCAGCGGATTCACGACCGGGGCAGGAACCGCGGCTGCCGCTGCGGCCTCCGCTGCGGCAGCAGCTGCCGCAGCAGCGTCGACGGGGGCTGCGGCGGCGGCGTCACCGGTGGCGGCGCCCTCTGCCGGTGCCGGCTCCGCGGCGGGTGCGGCGATGACGGGCACGTACGGCTGGGCGTCGCTGACCGTGATCTGAGTCAGCGTCACCCGGTGTTTCCCGGCCATGGTGTCGAGCTGCCCGACGAAGGCAGCCATGTCCGGGTCGCTCGGCACGGATTCCCGGAGGCCGGCCAGCTCGTCCCGCAGGTCGTCGATGCTCTCGAACTGCTTCTTGAGCTTCACGAGCTGCGCCTCGAACTCCGTGTTTTGTGTCTCCACGGTGGCCTGCTGGGCCTTGGCTTCCTTCGCGTCGCTGAGTTTCGGCGAGATGCCGAGCATCCAGCCCAGCACGGCGACGATGCCGATCAGGAGGACCGCCCCGAGCACCCACATCCGGTTCATGTTCACGGCTACTTCTCCTCGGTGTCGGCGAAGCGGTTGGAGTACGCGCCTTCATTGATGTGCAGGGTGAGGTCGACCTCGTACGCGCCCGTGTCGGAGCGCTTGATCGAGGTCGGTGAACCATCGGCATAGCCCGGCAGGGCCTTCATCTCCTCGAGCCAGTCGGGCACAGTCGGCAGGCCCGGGCTCGTCAACGTGATCATGATGGTGGCGATCCGCGCCGCTTGGAGCGGAACGGTCGGCTGCTCGAAGAGCACGAGCGGTGACGCAGCGTTGATGTCGACCGTGTCGATCGTCACGTCGGACGGCAGGGCACGACGAATCTTCTCGAGGTAGGCCTTCCAGTCGACCTCGGTGGAGGCACCCACCTGGCGTGCGGCCATCGACAGGTCCACATCATCCTGCACCTGGCGCACCTCCACGAACTTGGCCTGTTCTGCCAGCAATTCGGTCGTGCGCTGCTGCACGGTGGCGAGCTGCGCCTGGCTCACGGCGGCCTGCCAGAACGCCACGCCCGCGCCGGCGGCCACGAGCACGACCACCGCGACGACGGCAAAGCCGAGGTTCCTGCGGAGCACCTTGCCGCGCTGCCTGGCCTTCACGATCGGAGGCAGCAGGTCGACCCTCGGCTCACCGCCGATGATCAGTTCGTCGGTAGCGGATGTGCGGCTCATGCTTTGCTCCCCAGGGCCAGGCCCAGCGCTACCAGGAATGCACCCCTGGTCTGCGTCAAGGCAGCTGCGTCCACACCGCGCCCGAGGGTCACGGACCCGATCGATTCCGGAGCCACGACCGGCAGCCTGGTCATCTCCCCGAGCGCTTCGGCGAACCCATCCAGTTGTGCCCCGCCGCCGGTGAGGACGATCCGGGTCACCGTGAGGTGGTCTCGTGTGTTGGTGAAGTAGTTCACGGTGTTCCGCAGGCTGTTCAGCAGCTCGGTCGTGACCTCGCGGATGATCGTGACGGCCGCGTGGTGTTCGGGAAGCGCGCCCGCCGGGGAAAGCCCCAGGGCCTTCTTCATGGCCTCGGCCTCCTCGACGGGGATGGCCAGACGAACCGTGAGCGCCTGCGTGAGGTCGTCGCCGCCGGTCGGAATCAGGCGCACGAACTGCGGAACACCGGCGATCGTGATCACGACGCTGGTGGTGCCGGCACCGACATCGATCTGCACGACGGCTCCGTCGGTGTTCTCGCCGCGGTGGATCGCGCGGCTGAGCGCGAACGGGATGAGGTCGACCTCGACGGGCGTCAGGCCGGCGAGTTCGGCGGCGAGCACATTGCTGAGTACCGCGTCCTTCACCGCTGCGATGAGCAGCCCGTTGATCTGCGGGCCGGTTTCTCCCTCGCTCTCGGAGATCGGGTAGAAATCGAGCAGCGCGTCGGCGACCGGCACGGGCAGCATGTCCTGCACCTGGAACGGCAGCGCTTCACGGATGTGCTTCATCGAGGCCTTGGGCACCGCGAGGTCCCGGGCGAGCACCCGGTGGTTCCCCATGCCGAGCACGACGTTCTTGCTCTTGAAGCCGCCGGCGGACCACAACTGCTTGATGGCGGCCGCGACCGTGTTCGGCTCGACCACCTCTCCGCGGTTGACGGCGCCGTCGGGCAGGGCCACCTCATGGAAGCGCACGAGGGTCGGCTTCGCCTTCCCGGCGTCACTCACCTCTACGGCGCGCACCGCGGCGCTGCCGATGTCGATCCCTACGACGCTGGTCGTCATGGCTTCTCCCCCGCTAGTCGTGTCGTCATGCCAAACCAAAGAGTGACAGGTACCAAGTGGCGATCGTTTCGCCGCCGAAAATGCCCAGCCACGCTCCGGCCAGCATCCACGGACCGAACGGAATACCGCTCTTCCGGTTTGCCCTGCGGGTGATGACAAGCACAAGACTAAAGACTCCGCCGAGCAGGAACGCGCTGAACGCGCCGACGGCGAGCGGAGCCCAGCCGAGCCAGCCGAGGTACAGGCCGAGCAGACCGGCCAGTTTCACGTCGCCGAGGCCCATGCCGCCGGGGTAGATGAGCGCCAGCAGCAGGTAGAGGCCGAACAGTGCCGCGCCGCCCGCCAGCGCGGGGAGCAGCCGCTCGGGCGTGCCCGCCAAGAGAGCGCCGCCGGTCAGCAACACCGCCGCCACCGGATACGCCGGAAGCACGATCCGGTTCGGCAGCGTGTGCGTGTCCAGGTCGATCATTGTCAGTGCCACGCTCACCGCCGCCAAATACAAAAATGCCACGAGGATGACGGCAGTCGAGCCCAGCCCGGTGGTCGAGCTTGTCGAGACCACACCTCCGGCGGTCGAGCCTGTCGAGACCAATCCTCCCGACAGCCCCCACCACGCAACAACCCCGAAGAACACAGCAGTCCCGAGCTCTACCAGCGGATACCGCACCGAGATCCCCGCCGCGCAATCGCGGCACCTTCCGCGCAACACCAGCCACGAAAACACCGGAACGTTGTCCCACGGCCGAATCCGCGCGCCGCAGCTCCCGCACGCGCTCGGCGGCGCGACAATCGAGCGCCCTGCCGGCAGGCGGAAGATCACCACGTTCAGAAAAGATCCGATGAGCGACCCGAAGACCCCGGACAGTCCGACCAGCGCGCCAACCATCGACTACCTCAGGTCACGGAAGCTGGTCCGGCTTCCGAGGTGGGCCGGGATCGGCGGGATCGGCGGGTCCCCGCCGAGGTTCTCGCCCGGGATCCCGACCGGGGCGAAGTTCATCTGGGCCTGCTGGTTGAACTGCACCGTCGCGCCGTACAGCTGGCCGCGCCAGTTGTTGCGGTCGATCAGGATACTGCAGGGCGTGTAGACCATCACGGACAGGGTCACGTCGGTGTTCGTCTCGTTGTTGAGGTAGATGTCGCCAGGTGCCACGCAGGTGGGCGCGTGGTCGGCGGTGTTATCCGGCACGATGAGCCACAGCTTGCGGCTGCCTCCCACCCCGGTTGCCTCGAGCTTGTTGATCGTGAAGCTCTTGGCGATGATGGCGACATTGGCGTGTAGGGCGATGGGTTTGATGCTGCTGTCCGTGCTGATGCCGTTCGGGCAGTTCAGCGCGTTGACCACCGTGGGAACGACAATGGCATCCAACCACGCGGCTTCGAGGTTCTTGATCGAGCAGCTGGCGGGCGCGCCCGCCCAGGGAATCTCGACGTATCCCTCTGCTTTCCATTTGGAGGTGAGGAACCACGCCGCCGAGGCGGGAGAGGCGTAGGGGTACGGCACGTCCACCCAGCTGGGGATCTTGGGCGGCGGCGGCGGAGTCAGGCTCCCCACGCCGGTGCGCACGGCACCTTGCACGGCGCCAGTGGCGACGGTGGCTGTACCGCTCGACAGGAGGTCGCCCATGACCGTGGAGCCCGCGGTGACGGTTGCGACGCTTGTTGCGGTCCCGGCCAGGATGATGGACTTCTTCACCGTGCTGCTGGACACGGTGGTGTCTCCACCAGCCCAAATGCTGCCGTTAACGGTTCCGCCCACCGTCACAGTGCCACTTGCGATCACGTCGCCCTGCACCGTTCCGCCGGTGAGTTTCACATTCTTCGACGCGTGAACGGAGCCGGAGACGTCGCAGTTGTTCAGGATGATGGATCCGTCGCCCGCGATGACGCTGCCGGCGATGCCGCCGTTGGTCTTGCAGTCGATGTCGATGTCACCGTGCCCGATTTGCACGTCGGCCAGGACGCTGTCAGTGATGATCGGGTCGACAATGCCGAACTGGCTGTGAGTTGCGGCGAACGTTTCCGCGTAAATCGCGGCGCCGGTCAAAGCAATCTGGGGGATTCCCGGGTATGCCGGAATGTAGTCGTAGAGGGCCTCGACCCGCTCGGTGTTCCCTGATGTGGCCCCGGCGACTCCGTTCGCCTGGGCATACCCGGTCGACCGAATGCGCACCTGCGACGTCGTTGTCGTGGGGCACCCTGCTATCCAGCCGGCGCCCGCCTGATACTCGACGACGGCGCTGTACTTGGGTGTCGTCCCGGCCGCGGAGGTGTAGACGTGGCTGACCGCCGCGCAACTGCCGGTGGTCTGGAGCCCCACCGCGGCGACGTCGACGCCTGCCTCGGCCGCCGCCCTGGCCTGCACGGAGGCTTTGCTGCTACTGGTCACGCCGAGGCCGTTGATGGTTGCCGCCGTGATCGTCAGGCCGATAACCACGGTGACCGCCATCACACCAACCACCGCCATCAGTGCGCTGCCGCGTTCGTTTTGTCGTCGAGTGCGCAGTCCCAGGGCTAGAAACATGGCAGGCTCACTTCCACTCCGGTCGCCGGCACGGGCTGCCGGCTGTGTAGCGATGTGTCGATTCGAACGGGCTGGCCCTCGCCGGAATCGACGTCGAGTTTGAGATTGACGTTGCGGCCGGTACCTCCGAAAACCCGGGAGCCGGACACGGGCGCCATGCCATCCCCGAGAAGGGTCCAGGTTGAGATGCTTGCAGTCGTGGTGGGAATGAGCGCGGTCGAGGTCTGGGTGCGGACCTGGCCGTTTTGATAGGACCAGGCCTGGCAAAGCCAGCTTTCCGTGTTTGCGGAGCCGGCGGTTCGAACAATGAGTATCTCGGGCACGGTACCGACCGGGCTGTGCCAGATGGCACTCGCATTGCGCACGCCATGGCCGACCGATTTGGAGACGAGTTGGCCGGCGCTGCTGGCCTGGGTGGCGTCCTGCACCGTGCGTTGGCTGCTCAGCGAGTTGATCAGGAAGGCCCCGACGATTGTGAGCACGACGACAGCCAGGACCATGTAAATGAGGAGCTCGATGAGCGTGAGCCCGGCCTCCCTGGAGCCGCTGTCCGAGACCTCGGCGCGGGGGTCCATCAGGGCGCCTTCAGGTAGACGAGGGTTGTTGCCGTCTGGGCTGGGACTGCTGAACCGGCCACCGATACGGTCACTGTCACTCGTGCCGTTCGGGGATATGCCGTTGCCAGAGTCGGGCAGACCTCGACCGCCCGCGCTGCCTGATAGCTGTTGCCGCGGGCGTCGGTGACGGCCGCGAGGGCGGGGCTGGGATTGCCGTAGGCAGTGAGGGCCGTGCAGGTGTCGCCGGCCGCGCGCGCCTGCTCCATCTGCTGACTGACGAGCTGCGTCGCCGTGGCGATCGTGGAGTTCTTGACGGTCGTCTTCATGGACGTTATGAGGAGGGGGAGGAAGGCAACCGCCAGCAAGGCGAGCAGGAACATCGAGACGACGATCTCGATCAGACCGAAGCCATCCTCGCGCTGACGGGCTGCTTCAAGGCGCCACTGGGGAATCATTTCGCAGACCGCCCCTTCGGAATCCATGGTTTTCAATCAATGAGATAGCGGTGGGGCGCCGCGACCGCGGCACCCCACCGCTTTAGGTTGGCGCTGAGTTAGCAGGCAGCGCCTTCGGCAACCCCAGTGAGGTCGGTCGCCCGGAAGGTCTTGTCATTGTTGATGACGCTCTTGCCAGAGATGCAGAAGCCGGTGGCGGTGGCCTTCACAACAATCGCGGAGTCGGCACCCGGCGTGAATTCCGTGAGGGCTGCAGCGTCGGCCGGCGGTGTGCCGTTATTGTCGACCATGTAGGAGACGGCGGCGACCTTGGCGTTGGTGATGTCCGACTTCACTGCGCCGTCGCGGGCCGAAGCCTGCTGGCCGAGGAAGATCGGGATGGCGATGGCGGCGAGGATGCCGATGATGATGACGACGACGAGGAGCTCGATGAGCGTGAAGCCCTTTTCCTTGTTGCCGAGTTCTGAACGCTTGCGGGCAAGCGCCTCAGTGATGCTTTTGATCATGTGAGTGTCCTTTGCTGGATGGGTGCTGGGAAAGGCTTTTGCGTTGCCTGATTTGAAGCTTATGGGCCACGGCGTGGGGCAATATCCCACTTACAGGGGGTTTTCCGGCATAACGCGCCCCCAGTGCGGGGGCGGCTACTTGATGTACTCGAAGATGCTGAACATGGGCATGTACAGCGCGACGATCATGCCGCCCACGACGACGCCGATGAAGGCGATCATGAGCGGCTCAATCAGGGCGGTGAGCTGCTCGGCCGTGGACTGCACCTCCTGGTCGTAGAAGTCCGCGATCTTGCCGAGCATCTGTTCCAGGGCGCCGGCGTCCTCGCCCACAGCGATCATCTGCGTCACCATGGCGGGGAAGACCGGTTCCAGGCTCAGGGGCCCGGCGATCGACTTCCCTTGACGCACGGATTCCTGCACCTTGCGGAGCGCGGACTCCACCACATAATTACCCGACGTCTCGCCGACGATGTTCAGCGATTGCAGGATGGGAACACCGGCACCGATCATCGTTGAGAAGTTGCGACTGAACCGCGCGATCGCGAGCTTCGTCATCAACGGGCCGAAGACAGGCAGCTTGAGCTTGAGCGGGTCCACGATCTTGCGCACGGCTTCCGTGTGCTTGTTCTTCTTCCACCAGACCGTGAACACGATTCCGCCGACGATGAGCAGGGGTAGCAGCCAGACCATCGCCTTCGAGAGCACAACAAGCACCATCGTTGGCCCCGGCAGCTGGCCGCCGAACCCCGCAAACATCTTCTCGAACACGGGCACGATGAACGTCAGCATGCCGATGACGGCGACGACGGCCATGATCAGCACGATTGTCGGGTAGGCCATCGCGGACTTGATGGTGTCGCGAAGCTTGCCCTCCGATTCGAAGTTTCCGGCGACCGAGTTGAGCGAGTTCTCCAGGAACCCACCCGTCTCGCCCGCCTTGACCAGGTTGATCATGATCGGCGGGAAGACCGTGTTGTGTTTGTCCATCGCCTCGGAAAGTGAGACGCCGGTTTCCACGTCATTACGGATCGTCGTGAGGATTCGTGCGAGTTCCTTGTTCTCGGTCTGCTCCGAGAGGATGTTGAGCGTGCGGAGCAGCGACAGCCCGGCAGAGGTCATGGTCGCCATCTGACGGCTCATGATGGCAAGGTCCTTGAGCCCGACCCCCTTGCCGAAGCCGGGGATCTTGATCTCCATGCTGAGTCCGGTGCCCACCGGGACCTCGGACACGGTGATCGGCGCCAGCCCCATGGTGCGCATGCGGCCCATGGCCGCTGCCTCCGAGGCGGCGTCCAGCCGCCCCTTGACGACCTTGCCGGCCGCGTTGCGGCCCTTGTAGGCGAAGGCCAGGCTGGTGGCCACTTACTTGCCCTTGGGCGAGAAGGAGTCGCCGAAGTCAATGCCGCCGGCCATCGGATCATCGGTGGGGTCGACCCGGCGGATGAGTTGGGCGAGGCCCTCCAAGTCCTGGGCCTTTTCCTCCGCCGAGTGGCGAGTGATCAGGCCGGAGTTGACGAGTTCGGCCAGGTGCTGGTCCATGGTGTGCATGCCCTGGGCGCGACCGGCCTGCATCGCGGAGGCGATCTGGTAGGTCTTGCCCTCGCGGATGAGGTTCGCGATTCCGGAGGTCGTGACGAGCACCTCGGTGGCGACCACGCGTCCGCCGCCGACCTTCTTCACCAGGGTCTGGCAGACGACGCCCTGCAGGGTGGCCGCGAGTTGCGCCCGCACCTGGCCCTGCTGGTGCGGTGGGAAGACGTCGATGACCCGGTCGATCGTCTGCGCGGCCGACTGCGTGTGCAGGGTGGCGAAGACGAGGTGGCCGGTCTCTGCGGCGGTCAGGGCGACCGAGATGGTCTCCAGGTCGCGCAGCTCACCGATCAGGATGACGTCGGGGTCCTGCCGCAGCACGTGCTTGAGCGCGGAGGCGAAGCTGTGCGTGTCGCTGCCGACCTCGCGCTGGTTGACCAAGGACTTCTGGTGCCGGTGCAGGAACTCGATCGGGTCCTCGACGGTGACGATGTGGTCGGCGCGGGTGCGGTTGACCAGGTCGACAAGCGCGGCCAGGGTGGTCGACTTGCCCGAACCGGTGGGGCCGGTGACGAGAACGAGGCCACGCGGGATCGCGGCGAACTGGGCCACCGACTCGGGCACGCCCAGGTCCTTCAGCTGCTTGATCTCGCGCGGGATCAGCCGGAAGGCGCCGCCGATCGAGCTGCGCTGCTGGTAGTAGTTCACCCGGAACCGCGCCCCGCCGGCGGTGTAGGCGAAGTCGAGTTCGAGTTCACGCTCGAACTCCTCCCGCTGCGCCGGGGTGAGGATGCTGTAGAGCGCCGACAGCACCTTGTCGCGCATCCACTTGGTCGAGCCTTCAATGGGCCGGAGGCCGCCGTCGACGCGGATGCTCGGCGGTGCGCCGACCGTGACGTGCAGGTCCGAGGCGTTGAGGTCGAGCACCTCGGCGAGGGCGCCCATGAGGTCGGGGTCGGGCGCGTTCGTGTCGCCGGCGCGGCTGCGGCGCGGGCGATCGGCGAAGGTCACGATCTCCGCCTCGGCGACGCCGCCGAACTGACCGCGCTGCCCGTCGGGAAGACCGGAAGGCTGGCGCAGCGCCGGCGTGTTGAAGTCCGGTTCCACCTCGGTCGCCCCCGCGGCCTCGGCAGCCGCGGCAGCTGCAGCCGCGGCCAGCCCGGTGTCGGGCTCGCTGAGGCTCCAGCTGGCCGCTGTGGTGCCCGGCGGCGTCACCGGAATCTCGTAGATGGGCTGGTTCATGCGGACTTCCCCTTTTGCACTATGCGACCACTCGCAGAATTTCCTCAATGGACGTCAAACCAAGCCGGACCTTCGCCCAGCCGTCTTCACGCAGGGTGAGCATTCCCTGCTCCCTGGCGGCCCGGGAGATGTCCGCGCTGGACGCGCGGGCAACGGTGAGCCGTTCGATCTCTTCGGAGACCGTCATGACCTCGTGCACGGCGACGCGCCCTCGGTAGCCGGTGTTGGAACAGCTCGCGCATCCGACCGGCTGGTAGATCGGCGGCGGCGGAAGAGACGGATCGAAGAAGATGCCGAGGCTCTGCAGCTCGTCGGCGTCGTGCGCGCCGGGCGCCTTGCATCGTGCGCAGAGGCGGCGGGCGAGGCGCTGGGCCACCACGCAGTCGAGGGCGGAGCCCACCAGGAAGGGTTCGATGCCCATCTCGGTGAGGCGGGTGATCGCGCTCGGCGCGTTGTTGGTGTGCAGCGTGGAGAGCACGAGGTGGCCGGTGAGGGCGGCCTCGATGGCGATCTGCGCGGTCTCGTGGTCGCGGATCTCGCCCAGCAGCACCACGTCGGGGTCGGAGCGGAGGATCGAGCGCAGCGCGCTGGCGAAGGTCAGGCCGGCCTTGACGTTCACCTGCACCTGGTTGATGCCGGCCATCCGGTACTCGACCGGGTCCTCGACGGTGATCACGTTGATCTCCGGCCGGGCGACCGAATTCAGGGTCGTGTAGAGCGTCGTCGACTTGCCCGAACCCGTGGGCCCGGTCACCAGGATCATCCCGTACGGCTTGGAGTACGCCGTCTTGAAGGCCTCGTAGTTGTAGTCGAGCAGGTTGAGGTCTTTCAGGCTCATGCTCGTGTTCGAGTTGTCCAGGATGCGCATGACGATCTTCTCGCCCCACACGGTGGGTAGGGTCGCCACGCGCAGGTCGATCTTGCGGCCGCCGTGGCTGACCGACATGCGGCCGTCCTGCGGTTTGCGCCGCTCGGCGATGTCGATGTCGCTCATGATCTTGAGCCGCGAGATCACGCCGTTCTGGATGCTCTTGGGTGCGGTCTGCATCTCGTGCAGCACGCCGTCGATGCGGTAGCGCACGCGCAGGTTGTGCTCGGCCGGCTCGATGTGGATGTCCGAGGCCAGGTCCTGGATGGCCTGGCTGACCAGCAGGTTGACGAACCGCACGATCGGCGCGTCGTCCTCGGCGGAGTCGGCGAGCCCGAACGAGGAGCTGTCCAGCGCCGCGCTCTCCTCCTCCAGCGTGGAGGTGAGGTCGCTGAGTTCGTCGTCGGCGCGGTGGTAGCGGGCGAGTGCGCCGAGCAGGTCGGAGCGTTCGGCCACGACCGGGACCACGCGCATCCGGGCCGCTTCGCGGACGTCGTCGATGGCGAAAACGTTGCCGGGGTCGACCATGGCGAGCACGAGGTGGCCGCCGTCGATCCGGAGCGGGAGCACGTTGTGGCGGCGGCACACGGCCGCGGGCACGAGCGAGACGGCGAGGCGGTCGACCGGGTAGTCGATCAGCTCGACGAACGGCAGGTTGGCCTGGGCAGCGACGGCCTTGGCGAACTGGATTTCGCTGATCACGCCGCTCTTGACCAGGGCGCGCACGGCGCTCTCGTCAGCCGGGTCGCCGGCCATCAGGGTGTCGAGGACCTCGATGGGAAGCAGGCCGTGCAGGATGAGGATTTCGGTCAGGGTTGCCACGTGATCCTCCCCCCGGGCTGGACGCTGCGGCGAAACCGTCGGGCGGTGCAGGTCAGTCGACGCCCGGGGTGTGGATCTAGGTCAAGGCTAACGGTACCGGCGCTCCGACACGCTTGACAGTCCCGCAATCTGGGGGTGACTATCGGTGCCGGCTGGTTCGCGGAGCTACGCGTCCTTCCAGACGTTGCCGATGATGTCGTGCGTGTAGCCGTCCGGGCCGGCGTTCGTGTATTTCGTCGCCAGCCAGATGCCGTCGCGCAGGAAGTGCGATTCGCCGAACGTTCCGGCCTCGGCGGTCTCCTGCGCAATGCAGCGCAGGCCTTCGAGCTCCTCATAGCAGCGGAGGCCGGCCTCATCGAGCCGGGCCTTGACCGTCGCGCTCTGCTCCGGCGTGACCCAGACGAGGTCGGTGACGAGGCCGGTGTCCGAGCCGCCCTCCGCAGTGCCCCAGATGCAGTTCAGGTGCTCGGCCGTGTCGATGATCCCGCGGAGCTGCGCGTCGTCGGTGCCATAGAGCACCTCGGTGCCCGGCGCCGCGCTCCAGGCTGGGTTGAGCACGAGGTCGCCCATGGCTTCCACCATCGACGGGCTGTAGAGCTCGTCGCAGCCGGCGGGCCGCGGAGTCCCGTCGTCGGGAACCGGCGTGGGTGTCGGCGTGATCGGCAACGCGGTCGCGGGCGAGCTGGGCACAGGGCGCGCGGCGGGGGCGTTAGGGCCGGCCGGGCCAGCCGGGCTGTTCCCCCGGGGCATGAGGGCCAGGACGACCAGGGCGGCGACCGCGAGCCCGGCGATGGCGAGCACCACGAAAACCCACGGCCGGGGCGCCGCGGCCGGGCGTCCTGCGCCCGGGAACGTCGGCGCGGGTCGAGGTCGTGCAGCGGCCAACGGATTCCCCTTTGAGATTGGCTCTACCTTATCGGTCCCCGTTAACGGCGGATGGCCCCCTGCCGAAGCAGGGGGCCATCCGAGGAGCGGGCTCGGTATTAGTTGTACGTACCGGGCGTCGCGTCGTCCGACGAGAAGCTGTCGAAGTCGACGAAGCTCAGGTCACCCTCGCTGAACGACGCATCATCGGTGAAGATGCGGTTCGGGTAACGCTCAGCCTTGGCTTCATCCGTTGCCTCGACGGTGACGTCGCGGTAGCGGGGAAGACCGGTGCCGGCCGGGATCAACTTACCGATGATCACGTTCTCCTTGAGGCCCATCAGCGGGTCGCTCTTGCCTTCCATGGCCGCCTGGGTCAGAACCCGGGTGGTCTCCTGGAAGGAAGCGGCCGACAGCCACGACTCGGTAGCCAGCGAAGCCTTGGTGATACCCATGACTTCCTGACGAGCCGAGGCCGTCTTCTTGCCCTCGGTGAGCGCGGTGCGGTTGAGCTCGTTGTACTTCAACCGGTCAACGAGCTCGCCCGGCAGCAGGCCGGTGTCGCCGTGGTCGACGACGGTCACCTTGCGGAGCATCTGGCGAACGATGACCTCAATGTGCTTGTCGTGGATCGGCACGCCCTGCGAACGGTAGACATCCTGCACGCCACCGACGATGTGCTTCTGCACCTCGCGGACACCCTTGACTCGAAGAACTTCCTTCGGGTCGACGGCGCCGATGATGATCTGCGTGCCGAGCTCGACGTGCTGGCCATCCTCGACGAGGAGGGTCGAACGCTTGAGCACCGGGTAGGCAATCGCTTCGTCGCCGTTGTCGGGGGTCAGGATCACCTTGCGGCTGCGGTCCGTGTCCTCGATCGTGATGCGACCGGCGGTGTCGACGATCGGCGATGCACCCTTGGGGGTACGCGCCTCAAACAGTTCCTGCACGCGCGGCAGACCCTGGGTGATGTCGTCGGCGGATGCCGAACCACCGGTGTGGAACGTACGCATCGTGAGCTGGGTACCCGGCTCACCGATGGACTGCGCGGCGATGATACCGACGGCCTCACCGATGTCGACGAGCAGACCCGTGGCAAGCGAGCGGCCGTAGCAGACAGCACACACACCGACGGCCGACTCACACGTGAGCACCGAACGCACCTTGATGTTCTCGACGCCCGCGGCGACCAGCTTGCCGATGAGCACGTCGCCCACGTCGGCGCCGGCATCCGCGACAACCTCGCCCTTGCCGTTGACCGCCGGAGCGGCCAGGCTGCGAGCGTAAACCGCGTTCTCGACGTTGGGGTGGCGAACCAGTGCCCCGGTCGAATCGACGGTCGCGATCGGCAACTCGAGGCCCTTGGTCGTTCCACAGTCGTCTTCGCGGATGATGACATCCTGCGAGACGTCCACGAGACGACGGGTGAGGTACCCCGAGTCGGCGGTACGGAGAGCCGTGTCGGCCAGACCCTTACGAGCACCGTGAGTAGCAATGAAGTACTCGGCGACGGACAGGCCTTCGCGGTAGCTCGAGATGATCGGGCGAGGGATGATCTCACCCTTCGGGTTGTTCACCAGGCCTCGCATGCCGGCGATGTTGCGCACCTGCAGCCAGTTACCACGAGCACCGGATGTCACCATACGGTTGATCGTGTTGTCTTCCGGGAAGTTCTCCTGCATGGCCTTGGCAACGTCTTCCGTTGCGCGGGTCCAGATCTGGATGAGCTCCTGGCGACGCTCGAGGTCGGTCGTGAGACCCTTCTCGAACTGCGACTGGACCTTGGCGGCCTGCTTCTCGTAGCCGGCAACGATCTGCGGCTTGTTCGGCGGGGTCAGGATGTCGCTCAGGGCGACGGTCACGCCTGAGCGGGTGGCCCAGTAGAAACCGGCGTCCTTGACGCGGTCAAGCGTCGCGGCAACTTCCACCTTCGGGTAGCGCTCGGCGAGGTCGTTGACGATCGCGGAGAGCGTGCCCTTGTCGGCCACCTTCTCGAAGTACGGGTAGTCGACCGGCATGGCCTCGTTGAAGATCGCGCGTCCGAGCGTGGTGGTCACGAGGACCGTTCCCACGGCCTGGCCGCCCACGAGTTCGACGCCGTCGGGCTGCGTGCCCTCGGTGAAGTACTTGTCGGTCAGGCGGATGCGCACCTTGGCGTTGAGGTCGAGCGACTTCTGGTCGAAGGCGAGGATCGCCTCTGACGTGGAGGAGAACGCACGGCCTTCGCCTTCGACGCCTTCCTTGAGCGTGGTCAGGTGGTGCAGACCGATGATCATGTCCTGGGTGGGCAGAGTCACCGGGCGGCCGTCGGACGGCTTCAGGATGTTGTTCGAGGCGAGCATCAGGATGCGCGCTTCGGCCTGGGCTTCCATCGACAGCGGCAGGTGGACTGCCATCTGGTCACCGTCGAAGTCGGCGTTGAACGCGGCACAGACGAGGGGGTGCAGCTGGATGGCCTTACCCTCAACGAGCTGAGGCTCGAACGCCTGGATGCCCAGGCGGTGAAGCGTCGGTGCGCGGTTCAGCAGCACGGGGCGCTCGCGGATGATCTCCTCGAGCACGTCCCAAACCTGCGGGCGGCTGCGCTCAACCATGCGCTTGGCGGCCTTGATGTTCTGAGCGTGGCTCAGGTCGATCAGGCGCTTGATCACGAACGGCTTGAACAGCTCCAGGGCCATCTGCTTGGGCAGACCACACTGGTGCAGCTTGAGCTGCGGGCCGACGACGATGACCGAACGGCCGGAGTAGTCGACGCGCTTGCCGAGCAGGTTCTGGCGGAAACGACCCTGCTTGCCCTTGAGCATGTCGCTCAGGGACTTGAGGGCGCGGTTGCCTGTGCCCGTGACGGGGCGACCACGACGACCGTTGTCGAACAGCGCGTCAACGGCTTCCTGCAGCATCCGCTTCTCGTTGTTCACGATGATCTCGGGGGCACCGAGGTCAAGCAGACGACGCAGGCGGTTGTTGCGGTTGATCACACGACGGTAGAGGTCGTTGAGGTCGGAGGTCGCGAAGCGGCCACCGTCGAGCTGCACCATCGGGCGCAGTTCCGGCGGGATGACCGGCACGACGTCGAGCACCATCGCGGCCGGCGAGTTGCCGGTCATGATGAAGGCGTTGACCACGCGGAGGCGCTTGATCGCACGGATCTTCTTCTGGCCCTTGCCCTCGGCGATCTGCAGGTGCAGGTTCTCGCTTTCGGTGACCAGGTCGAAGGCCAGCAGGCGCTTCTTGATGGCTTCGGCGCCCATGTAGGCCTCGAAGTACATGCCGAAGCGGTCCTGCAGCTCGTGGAAGACGGAGTCCTCGGGCTTGAGGTCGCCGACCTTGAGGGTGCGGAAGTCTTCCCACACTCGCTCGAGGTGAGCGATCTGCTCGTCGAGGGACTTGCGGACCTGGCTCATCTCCTTCTCGGCCGAGTCCTTGGCACGCTTCTTCTGGTCGCTCTTGGCGCCTTCGGCCTCCAGTGCTGCGAGGTCGGTTTCGAGGCGCTGCAGGCGGTCGGCGATCCGGGAGTCGCGCTGACCTTCGATGGTCTTGATCTCGAGGCGCAGTTCGTTCTCCAGGCCAGGCATGTCCTGGTGGCGACCGTCTTCGTCAACCGTGATGACCATGTACGCCGCGAAGTAGATGACCTTTTCGAGGTCCTTCGGGGCCATGTCCAGCAGGTAGCCGAGGCGCGAGGGAACGCCCTTGAAGTACCAGATGTGGGTGACCGGGGCGGCGAGCTCGATGTGGCCCATGCGCTCGCGGCGCACCGACGACTTCGTGACCTCTACGCCACAGCGCTCACAAACGATGCCTTTGAAGCGCACTCGCTTGTACTTGCCGCAGGAGCACTCCCAGTCGCGGGACGGGCCGAAGATCTGTTCGCCGAACAGCCCATCCTTTTCCGGCTTGAGCGTGCGGTAGTTGATGGTTTCGGGCTTCTTGACCTCACCGTGCGACCAACGACGGATGTCGTCAGCGGTGGCCAGGCCAATGCGAAGCTCGTCAAATGTTGTTACGTCGAGCAATTTCTCTCCTTGGAAAGTTTTTCGAAGTTTTCGTCAGTGGCCTGGTTTAGATGTCGTCGATGGACGACGACTCAAACCGGGTGGAAATGTTGATGCCCAGTTCCTCCGCAGCGCGGAAGACCTCGTCATCCGTGTCGCGCAGGCTGACTGCGGTTCCGTCGGCCGAGAGCACCTCGACGTTCAGGCACAGCGACTGCATTTCCTTGATCAGAACCTTGAAGCTCTCGGGGATACCGGGCTCCTGGATGTTCTCGCCCTTGACGATCGCTTCGTACACCTTGACGCGGCCGAGGATGTCGTCCGACTTGATGGTCAGGAGTTCCTGCAGGGCGTAAGCGGCTCCGTATGCTTCGAGCGCCCACACCTCCATCTCACCGAAACGCTGTCCACCGAACTGTGCCTTACCACCCAGCGGCTGCTGCGTGATCATGGAGTACGGGCCGGTCGAACGTGCGTGAATCTTGTCGTCAACCAGGTGGTGGAGCTTCAGGATGTACATGTAGCCAACGGAGATCGGCCGCGGGAACGGCTCGCCGGAGCGGCCATCGAACAGCATGGTCTTTCCGGTGGAGTCGATCAGGCGGTCGCCATCGCGGGTCTTGGTCGTCGAGTCCAGCAGACCCTCGATCTCGGCCTCGAGCGCGCCGTCGAACACCGGGGTCGCAACCTTGGTGCCCGGGGCGGCGCTGTGCGCTTTCTCGGGGAGCTTGGCGGCCCACTTGGGCTTGCCCTCGACGTTCCAGCCCTGCTTGGCGATCCAGCCGAGGTGGGTCTCGAGCACCTGACCGAAGTTCATCCGACCGGGGATACCCAGCGGGTTGAGGATGATGTCAACCGGGGTTCCGTCGGCGAGGAACGGCATGTCCTCGACGGGCAGGATCTTGGAGATGACACCCTTGTTGCCGTGACGGCCTGCGAGCTTGTCACCCTCGGTGATCTTGCGCTTCTGGGCGATGAAGACGGCAACGCGCTGGTTGACGCCCGAGCCGAGCTCGTCGTCGCCATCCTGCGAGTCGAACACCTTGACGCCGATGATCGTGCCGCGCTCACCGTGGGGAACCTTCAGGCTCGTGTCGCGAACTTCGCGGCTCTTCTCGTTGAAGATGGCGCGCAGCAGGCGCTCCTCGGCGGAAAGCTCGGTCTCGCCCTTCGGCGTGACCTTGCCCACGAGGATGTCGCCGGGGCGAACCTCTGCGCCGATCCGGATGATGCCACGCTCGTCGAGGTCGGCGAGGAGGTCAGGCGACACGTTGGGCAGGTCGCGGGTGATCTCTTCCTTGCCCAGCTTGGTGTCGCGGGCGTCGACCTCGTACTCCTCGATGTGAATCGAGGAGAGGGTGTCATCCTTCACCAGGTTCTGGCTCAGGATGATCGCGTCCTCGAAGTTGTGACCCTCCCACGGCATGAATGCCACGAGGAGGTTCTTCCCGAGGGCGAGCTCTCCGTTGTCGGTGGCCGGGCCATCGGCGATGACCTCGCCGACCTCAATGCGGTCGCCCGCATTGACGATGACGCGGTGGTTGTAGCTCGTTCCCTGGTTGGAGCGGGCGAACTTGCGCAGGTAGTAGTCCTGCGTTCCGCCCTCGTCCAGCTGGATGGTGACGACGTCGGCCGAAACCTCCATGACCACACCGGCCTTGTCGGCGGTGAGCACGTCACCGGCGTCGATGGCCGCGAAGACCTCCATACCGGTTCCGACGAGCGGGCTGTCGCTGAGCAGAAGCGGCACGGCCTGGCGCTGCATGTTGGCGCCCATGAGCGCGCGGTTGGCATCGTCGTGCTCGAGGAACGGGATGAGCGAGGTCGCGACCGACACCATCTGGCGCGGCGAGACATCCATGTAGCCGATTTCGTCCGCGGGGAAGAGGTCGACCTCTCCACCCTTCTTACGGGCCAGCACGCGGGTCTCGGCGAAGTGCGAGTCCTTGGTGAGCGGCGCGTTTGCCTGGGCGACGATGTACTCGTCTTCCTCGGACGCGGTCAGGTAGTCGATGTCCGTGGTGACGTTGCCGTTGACAACGCGACGGTACGGGGTCTCGATGAAACCGAAGGCGTTGATCCGCGCGAACGAGGCGAGCGAACCGATCAGGCCGATGTTCGGGCCTTCCGGGGTCTCGATCGGGCACATGCGGCCGTAGTGCGAGGGGTGAACGTCTCGCACCTCGACGCCGGCACGGTCACGGGACAGACCACCCGGGCCCAGCGCGGACAGGCGACGCTTGTGCGTCAGTCCGGCGAGCGGGTTGTTCTGGTCCATGAACTGCGAGAGCTGCGAGGTACCGAAGAACTCCTTGATCGCGGCGACGACGGGGCGCACGTTGATCAGGGTCTGCGGGGTGATCGCTTCGATGTCCTGCGTGGTCATGCGCTCGCGAACGACGCGCTCCATGCGGGACAGGCCGGTGCGGACCTGGTTCTGGATCAGCTCGCCGACGGCGCGGATACGACGGTTACCGAAGTGGTCGATGTCGTCGATGTCGATCCGGATGTCGGTCTTCTTGCCCTCGCGGGTGCCGACGATCGTCGTCTGGTTGTCGTGCAGCGCGACGAGGTACTTGATCGTGGCCAGGATGTCCTGGAGGGTCAGTACGGAGTCGCTCAGCGGGGCCTCGAGGCCGAGCTTGCGGTTGATCTTGTAACGACCAACCTTGGCCAGGTCGTAGCGCTTGGAGTTGAAGAAGAAGTTGTCCAGGAGCGCGCGTGCGGCCTCGGCGGCAACCTGCTCGCCCGGGCGGAGCTTGCGGTAGATGTCCTTGAGGGCTTCTTCCTTGGTGAGGATGTTGTCCTTCTCGAGGGTGAGCTCGATGGACGCGAAGCCCTTGAACTCCTCGAGGATTTCCTCGCTGGTCAGTCCGAGCGCCTTGAGGAAGACGGTGACGGACTGCTTGCGCTTGCGGTCGATGCGGACGCCGACCTGGTCGCGCTTGTCGATCTCGAATTCGAGCCAGGCACCACGGCTAGGGATGACGCGAGCGGAGTAGATGTCCTTGTCGGAGGTCTTCTCCTGCTGGCGGTCGAAGTAGACGCCGGGCGAACGCACGAGCTGTGAGACGACGACACGCTCGGTGCCGTTGATCACGAAGGTGCCCTTGGGCGTCATGAGGGGGAAGTCACCCATGAACACGGTCTGGGTCTTGATCTCACCGGTGAGGTGGTTCATGAACTCAGCGTTCACATAGAGCGGTGCGGAGTAGGTCTTGCCCTTTTCCTTGCACTCGTCAATGGTGTACTTCTCCGGCTCGAGCTCCGGGTTGGTGAACGACAACTGCATCGTTTCGCCGAGGTCCTCGATGGGAGAGATCTCTTCGAAGATTTCGTCGAGTCCGGTGCGGCTGGGCAGGTCCTGACGACCGGCCTTCTGCGCCTCAGCGAGGCGCGCCTTCCAGATGTCGTTCCCGACAAGCCAGTCAAAGCTCTCGGTCTGCAAAGCGAGCAGATCCGGAACAGTGAGGTTGTCGCTGATCTTTGCGAACGAAAGACGCTCTGCTGAGCGACCGTTCTTGGGTGAGTTGGTGGTTGCGTTGCGCGCAGCAGCCAAGAAAATAACCTCCGTGGACCCCGTCAGGCCTAGTTACTGTTATTAAGGGATTTACTCCACAGACCCTCTGAGGTTCTGAGACCTCATGGAAGATGTGCCGCAAGTTGGCTTGAGCACGCAAAGCCGACCGCAATATGAAGGCAGAGGTTAATCTGGGAGCGCAATGGTCCATCATATTGTTTTTGAATCGCCGTGTCCACTGGATTCTTGACCTTGTGCAAATTCTCAGGTATAAGCCCGCTTCCCTCCACCGCGAAACCGCAGTTGTGCGCGCTAAAACCCCCGAATAACGTGCACGACTGCGGTTTCGCGGTGGAAAGAAAGGGGAAGATGGGGGGATGAGCAGGGGCGAGCAGCAGCAGCATCCGTCGGTCACGTTGAAGCTGAGCGGGCACGTGGCCGTCATCGAACCCGACCGCTTCACGCCGGGCAGCTTCCAGCTGATCGTCGACGGCACCCCGCAGTCGCACGTGAACGTCGAGCATCCCGACGAGCTCTTCTTTGAATACGTGCAACGCATCGGCCACGTGATCGACCTGCTCGGCGAACCCGGCGAGCCGATCACCGCTGTGCACCTCGGCGGCGGCGCGCTGACCCTCCCCCGGTACGTCGAGGCGACCCGGCCCGGTTCCCGCCAGCAGGTGGTCGAACTCGAGAGCGACCTGATCGACCTGGTGCGCGCCTGGCTGCCCTGGGACAAGCGCGCCCAGCTGCGGGTGCGGCACGGGGATGCCCGGGAGGTGCTCGGCAAACTGCCCGCGGGGCTCCGCGGGGCGGTCGACCTCGTCGTCGTCGACATCTTCTCCGGAGCGCGCACGCCGGCCCACGTGACCAGCCGCGAGTTCTACGAGCTGACCGCGCCGCTGCTGAGCCCGCGCGGAGTGCTCACGGTGAACGTGGCCGACGGCCCCGGCCTGGCCTTCGCCCGCGGCCAGGCGGCGACGCTCTCCGCCGTGTTCCCGCACGTGATCGGGCTGGCCGAGACGCAGGTGCTCAAGGGGCGCCGCTTCGGCAACATCGTGTTCGTGGCCGCGCACACGCCGATCGACCTCGACTGGGTGCAGCGGCTGCTCGCCGGCGGGCCGCACCCGGCGAAGGTCATCCAGGGCGCCGAGCTGAAGCAGTTCATGGCCGCCGCGTCGGTGTCGACGGATGCCACGGCCACGCCGTCGCCGCTCCCCGGCCGGACCGTCTTCCAGATCGGCAACTGAGGCGCGCGGCGGGGCCGGGGCGCAGGCCCCGGCGCCCGGGTTACTCTGGAAGGACCACCCCCCGTACGCGGCACGCGCCGCCTTCGCCTACAGGACAACACCCTGAGCATCATCATCGGTTACGACGCAGTCACCCTGCGCGAAAAGGTCGACCTCCGCGCCGCGGCGGAGCGCCTCGACGAACTCGGCGCGCTGCGCAGCCTGTCCGCGCTGAACGAGAAGGCCGCGCTGCTGCGCCTCCTCGGCCGCCTCGACGAGGCCTGGGATCTCGCCAACGAGGCCACCCGCCAGGCCCGGTTCACCGGGTCCCGGGAACAACTCACCGCCTGTCGCATCCGTCGCGCCCAGGTGCTGCAGGCGCAGGGCAAGCTCGACGATGCCGCCTACGAGCTGACGCACTGCGTGGCGGATGCCGAAACGCACGACTGGACGCACGTTGCCGCCTTCGCCCGCCAGCACCGCGGCAAGGTGCACTTCGACCAGGGCAACCTCGAGGACGCGCTGACCGACTTCACCGCCGCGGTCTTCCTGCGCGAGAAGGCCGGCGCCCCGACCGACCAGCTCGAGAGCTCGCTCATCGCGGTCGCCGTGGTCGAGTCGTTCATCGCCGAGCGGGACCAGGCGCGCTGACCCCGCGCTGCGCGGGCTATCGCGGACCTCGCCGCACGCGCCGCACCTCGCCGCTCGCGCCGTTCTGCGGCATGCTGTGACCAGCAGGGGTTGGCCTGCGACGTCGATGAGGTGGAACGTGAATATGCGGGCGGGGGCTGTGACACGGGCTGCGCTGGCAGCAAGCGTGCTCGTCGCGCTGTCCGGCTGCACGGCGGGCGCGCCCGCCCCGTCCGCCTCGACGGCGACGCCGGCCCGGGAGGTCTCGTCCGCGAGCCCGTCGCCCGGAGCCGTGCCTCGACCGGTGCACCCGGTGGGCGACCCCGTCGTCATCGCCTCTGGCCTGGCCGCACCGTGGTCGATCCTGCGCATTCCGGGCGGCGGCACCCTGATCAGCGAACGCGACACGACGCTCATCCGGGAACTGCGGGGCGACGGCAGCCTGCGGCAGGCCGGCGTCGTCGCCGATGCGCGGCCGGGCGGCGAGGGCGGGCTGCTCGGCCTGGCGTTCCTCCCGGACACCGCGGCCCCCGGCGGAACCGGCTGGGTCTATGCCTATTTCACGGCCGACGTCGACAACCGCATCGTGCGGATGCCGCTGGGCGGCCCCGCCGGACAGCGCACCCTGGGCGCGCCCGAGCCCGTCCTCGACGGCATCCCGAGGGCCGGGAATCACAACGGCGGCCGGATCGCGTTCGGCCCGGACGGTCTGCTCTACGCGACGGCCGGGGACGCCGGCAACGGCGCGAACGCGCAGGACCTCGACTCGCTCGGCGGCAAGATCCTGCGGATGACGCCGACCGGCCGGGTGCCAGCGGGCAACCCGTTCGGCACGTACGTCTACTCCTACGGGCATCGCAATCCGCAGGGGATCGCCTGGGATTCCCGCGGGCGGCTCTGGGCGAGCGAGTTCGGCCAGAGCACCTGGGACGAACTCAACCTGATCACCGCCGGTGCGAACTACGGCTGGCCGATCGTCGAGGGGCAGAGCGACCACGAGGTGTTCGTGAATCCCCTGGTCCAGTGGTCGACGGACCAGGCCAGCCCGAGCGGGATCGCGATCGTGGACGACACCATCTTCATGGCCGGCCTGCGCGGCGAGCGCCTGTGGCGCATCGATCCCTCCTCAGGGGAGGCCGGCGACTGGTTTGTGCACAGTTACGGGCGGCTGCGCGATGTCGTGCCGGGTCCGGATGGCACACTGTGGTTTGTGAGCAACAACACGGACGGTCGGGGCACCCCCGCTCCCGGCGACGACCGGTTGTACCAGGTGGAGGTGGCGCCCTGATGGCAGACCTCGACCGGGTACGCCGGTGGGCCAACGCGCTCATCGCCCTGCACCTCGACGCCACGTGGGTGTTCGACTTCGACAACGCCAAGAAGCGCGCGGGCCTGTGCAACTTCACCGCCCGCCGCATCACCGTCTCCCGGTACCTCGCGGCCCGGTACGACGACGACGAGATCCACCAGATCCTGCTGCACGAGGTGGCGCACGCGCTGGCCGGCCCCCGCGCCGCGCACGGGCCGAGGTGGAAGAAGGTCGCCCTCGACCTCGGCTACGACGGCAAGCGCACGCACGACGGCGAGATCGCCGACGAACTCGCGCCCTGGGTGGGCACGTGCCCGGCCGGGCACACGCACTACCGGTACCGGCAGCCGACCCGCGCCCTGGCCTGTGGGCTGTGCGGCCGCGGGTTCAACCGCGCCCACCTGATCACCTGGGACCGGCGCGAGATCACCGCCGCGGCCAGACGGCGGGCGGCGGCGGCAGCCAGCTGACCGCCCGGGGCCGGGCCTCGGCCGCGCCCGGTCGCCCCTCAGGCGTCGCAGACGGCCCAGTCGTCCTCAGGCGTGCCAGTCGCCTCAGTCGCCTCAGTCGACGACCTGGACCTCTTTCCAGAAGGCGACGTAGTTGCTGTAGTCCTGGCCGACGCGGTCGAACGACGCGGGGTAGGGCGTCGGGTAGCTGAAGGCGCGGTCCTGCAGCAGGGTGTCGCCGTCCTTGACGCTGAAGTACTGGCAGTCGCCCTTCCACCCGCAGGTGTACGGGGTGGGGCTTTCGACGAGCAGGTCGGCGTTGACGCTCGCCGGCGGGAAGTACCAGTTCCCCTCGATCTTGATCAGGTCGGCCAGGGGTGCGTCGGCGATGACGGTGCCGTTGATGACTGCCTGCATGGGGCTCCTTCGTAAGGTGGGCTTCCCCTGCCGAAACGTCAGGCCGGAAAGGTAAATTCCCCGAGTCCCAAAACGGTTCGGGAGTCGTCCAGCAGGCCGGCGGCCGCCACCTCGGCGTCCCGGCCGGCCGCGGCCAGCGCCTGGCCGGTTTCGGAGGCGCTGGTGAGGTGCCGCAGCGCGCGCTTCAAGCCCACGAAGGCCGCGGATGCTGCGGCCGCCTCTGGCGAGCAATGGTCGATGCCGAGGCCGGTGAGGGCGTCGATCACGGCGCCGGCGACGAGGAGGTCTTCGACCGCGACGCGCGGTGTGCCGTCCGGGCGCCGCTCCCCCACGGCGATGACGGCGACGGAAAAGCGGTCGCCCTTCTCGGTCTGGCGGGCGAGCACCCACTCGGCCACGGCGCTGCGATTGCCCAGCCCCGCGGCGATCACCTGGTGCGCGGCGAGCGGTGTCGGGTAGCCGTTGGCGGCATCCGTCGTCGGCAGCGCGTCGGCGAGGATGACCACGTCCGCCTGCTCCGCGAGGGCCTGGAACCCCGCCAGCCCCCAGTCGAACCGGACCTGGTACTTCTGCTGCGGCTGCACGTCAATCACCCCCCAAGGCTAGCCCCGCCCGCTCCCGCCGCTTCGGCGCGTTCACAACTCCTCCAGATCGGCGGCGGCCGCCGCGACCTCCTTGTATTTCCGGGGCAGACTCGCGCTGCGCCGATTTTCTGGAGGAGTTGTGCGCGGAACCGGTGGCTGGGCGAGTAGGCGCGGCGAGCGGGGCGGATACGAAGATATACGAAGAAGGCAAAATACGAAGAAGGGAAGATACGAAGATACGAAGAGGGGAACGGGGATCCGCTCAGCGAGCGTCGTAGCGGGCGAGGGCCTCGGCGTCCGTCCCGTGGGTCATCGCCCGGCGGGCGGTGTCGAGGGCGCTGACCGGGTCGGCCTCGGCCTCGGCGAGCGCGAGCTGCCGTTCGGCTTCGGCGAGTCGGGTGCGGGCGGCCGCTCCCACCCGGCCGCGGTTCCCGGTGATGAAGTCGCGGGTGAGCGCGATCTGGCTGCGGGCCGCGAGCAGCGCGCCGCCGAGCGCCGTGCGCGCGTTCTCCAGGCGCAGCTGGCGGTTACGCGCCTCAGAGCGCATGACGTCGAGGCCGTCCATCGCCTCCCGCAGCCGGGCAAGGTCGGCCGACGGATGGCTCGGCCTGGCCGGATCGCGGAGCTCCGCGAGCACCCGGTCGGCCTCGGCGATGACCCGGTTGAGCTCGGCGCTCGTGTCGGCCTCCTCGTGCCGGTCGCGGAGCGCGCGCGCCTCGGCGAGTTCCGCGTCGGCCGCGTTGAGAGCGGTGACCAGGCCGGCGTGGCCGATGTGCAGCTCGTCCTCGCCCGTTTCGATCGCATCGAGCAGTCGGGTGGCGAGGAACAGGCCGTGCTCGGCCTCGCGCATCTGTTCCCCCACCGGCTCGGCCGCCCCGTGCTCGAGCCGCGCGGCGACGGCGTCGGCCGCGGACCGCGCCTGGTTGAGGGCGCCCCTGGCCCTCGCCACGTTGCCGCCGATCGGGGCGAGGGCTGCTGGGGCGTAGGTGTGGCCGAGGCGGTCCAGGCTCGCCGCGCCGCTGCCGAGACGGTCGGCGACCCGGTCGAGGCGCCGGCGCAGCTGGTCCAGCCGCTGCGGGGCATCCCGCTCGATGCCGCGCTTGGCGTCGAAGTCCCGGGTCTGCTCGTCGAGCCGGTTCGTGGCTTCCGCGGTGAGCGCGATGATCTGCTCGTTCCAGCGCCGCCGTTCGGCAGCGCTTTCGGGCAGGGCGTCGTCGAGTTTCTGCTGCAGGGCGAAGGCGTCGCGCAGCTGGCGGCGGGACACGGCGAGCGCCGCGGCGAAGTCCCGGGTCGCGTTCTCCCCGAACTGCGCGATCGCGAATCCCAGCTCGTCGGTGGCCGCCTGGATCAGGTCATCGGCGCGCACGAGGCCGATCGATGCCGATCGGGCGAGGTCGGCCGCCTCCGCGTCAGCGACCCGCTCACGCCCCCGCCGCCGCCGCCGGGCCACCACGACGATGAACGCGACGATGGCCAGGACAAGACCGAGGACAATGACCGAAGGTACCCACCACAGTTCGCCAGTCATAGTCGCGAGTCTAACGATCCTGCCGAGCCCGGCCCGGCGCATCCGCCGGCCCGCGCCGGCGAATGAAGCGGCGCTACCGGTCGTCGGCCGAGGGGCGCCGCATCTGCCGGCGGATCTCCTCGAAATCGTGCCGGGAGATCTCGAGCAGGCCGCGCCTGAGCTGATATCCCCAGTCCGGATTGCCCCGGGTCAGGTCGAGCAGCGGCAGCAGCGGTCGGATGGGTGCCTCAACGGCGCCCTGGTCGTAGTCCACCCGGCGCCGCCACGGCCGGTAGCCGCCGGCCGGGGACTCGGCGGGCTGGAAGACCGTGTCGTCGGCCACCCACCCGATCGCGGTGAAGCACTTGAGCGGATCGCCCTCGAAGTCGGTCCGCGGCGAGTAGTAGACGATCCCGTCCGAGTCGCGCATGCTTTCCAGCGCGGGCCGGGCACCGTGGCTGACCTGCGCGATGCCCATGGCGACCCCGCGCCGCACGTTTTCGCGCTGCGCGACGCCCAGCCAGTATCGGATTGCCACGCTCCAGTTGTATCCCATGCGGCTTGCACAGAGACTGGGGGCATGCGCGTGCTGCTGAAAGAAATCCTCGACTGCCCCCCGGATGCTGCCTGGCGCGCCATCCAAAGCCCCGCGGTCTTCCGGGAAGTCAGTGCGCCCCTCGTCAGCATGGAGTCGCGGGACGACGCGGGCTTTCCCACGGTCTGGGAGCAGGGCGAGCACCCCGTCGCGCTCCGCGGGCTCGGCCTGGTGCCGCTCGGCGAACAGGTCATCCGCCTGGCCCTGGCCACGACCCGGCCCGACGGCGTGCGCATCCTGCGCGACACCGGCCGGGGCGTCTCCGGGTCCCTGGCCGCCGTCACCCTCTGGGACCACCAGATGGCGATCGCCCCCGACCCGGCCGGCACCGGCAAGACGCTCTACCGCGACCAGCTGATCTTCCGCGCCGGTCCGGCGACCCTTGCGCTCTGGCCCGCGTTCTGGGCGTTCTGGCAGTGGCGGGCCCTGCGGCTCAAGCAGCTGGCCCCCACCTGGCGGCACGACCTCGGCGCCGACATCCCGCTAGCCTGACGAGATGAGTTCTTCACTGGGAGCCCTGCAGCTCGTCGACTGGCGCCGGCGGGTCTTCGGCCTGTACGCCGGGGTGCGCCAGCTCAGCGCGCGTAGCCCGGCCGCGGGCCACGAGCTCTGGCGCTCCGGCCGCGACGAGCTCTTCGCCGGGCATCCGTCGTCGCCGTTGCTGCCGGATGACCGCGCCGCGTTCACCGGACTGCCCATCGCCGCCTACGACCCCGACTGGCGATTCGAGGCCGAGGTGCACCGGACCGAGGAGCCGCTGCGCATGGTCGTCGAAACCGGAACCGACGGCACGGTCCCGTTCGACCTCGTCGGCACGGTGCGGCTGCCCTACATCGGAGTGCTCGACGTGTGGCGCCTCGCCAGCTACGCGGGCGGCCTGTTCCTGCCGCTCAAGGACGCCCTGGCCGGCAAGCCCGGCGGGACCTACGGCGGCGGGCGCTACCTGCTCGACACCGTCAAGGGCGCCGACCTCGGCCCGGGCATGGACGACGACACCCTCATCCTCGACTTCAACTTCGCCTACAACCCGTCCTGCGCCTTCGACCCGATGTGGGCCTGCCCGCTTCCCCAGGCCGGCAACATCGTGCCCGTCGAGGTGCCCGTCGGCGAGCTGTACCACCCGCACCCGGACTAGGGCGTGTCTCCTAATCGAATCGTGATTCGTTTGGGAGGCTGGAGGAATGTCGCGTACTGCTCTGCTGACCGATGACCAGTGGACTCGGATTG
>NZ_SOEZ01000044.1 GCF_004402215.1 Cryobacterium tagatosivorans | reverse complement strand
GGTCTCATTCCGAACCCGGAAGCTAAGACTCTTTGCGCCGATGGTACTGCAGGGGGGACCCTGTGGGAGAGTAGGACACCGCCGGACTTAACTTAGAAACAAACAAAATGGCCACCTCACAGGGTGGCCATTTTGCGTTAAGTTACGCTTGAACAGCCGGTCGAAATGACCAGGCACAATTACACAGGAGACACAGTGAGCCCTTCAGGATCGCACGGCAACGAATCACGCGACGGCGGCCGCGACGAGCGTCGCTCCAGCGGGGGCCACCAGGGTCGGTCGGACCGACCGCGCCAGGACGGCGCACGTCCTCCGTACCGTGCCAATTCCGATCGTCCGCAGCGTGACGGCGAGCGTCCTCCGTACCGTGGCAACAGCGATCGTCCGCAGCAGGGAGGCGAGCGTCCTCCGTACCGTGGCAATTCCGACCGTCCCGCGCAGTCGCGTGATGGTGAGCGTCCTCCCTATCGTGGCAACAGCGATCGTCCCCAGCGCGATGGTGAGCGTCCTCCCTACCGTGGTAACTCGGACCGTCCCGCGCAGTCGCGTGATGGTGAGCGCAAGCCGTGGGCGAAGGATGGCGAGCGTGCCCCGTATCGTGGTAACTCGGACCGTCCCGCGCAGTCGCGTGATGGTGAGCGCAAGCCGTGGGCCAAGGATGGCGAACGTGCCCCCTACCGCGGCAACTCCGATCGTCCCCAGCAGGGCGGCGACCGCCCCGCCTACCGGGGCAACTCGGACCGTCCCGCGCAGTCGCGTGATGGTGAGCGCAAGCCCTGGGCCAAGGATGGTGCTTCGTCCGAGCGCCCGCGCCGCGACTCGGCTCCCCGAACCGGCGAACGCAAGGAGTGGGGCGCACGCGGCGGTTCACCGACCCGTGCCGGCGCCCCGCGCGACGCCGGAAAAAAGCTCTGGACCCGCGAAGGCGCCCCCGCCCGCGGTGACCGCGACGCTCGCGCCGTCGAAGAGGAGATGACCGAAGAACAGCGGATGCAGCGCGAGCTGCGCGCCGTTCGTCCTCGCCACGACGACCCCGAGTTGCCCGACGACGTGACGTCGCAGGACCTCGACCGGATCGCCCGCAACGAACTGAAGACCCTGACCAAGGACAACGCCGAGGCCGTCGGCCGGCACCTGGCCATGGCGGCCCGCGTCATCGACGAGGACCCCGAACTCGCGCACCGGCACGTGCTGTCGGCGGCCCGTCGAGCCGGCCGGATCGCCGTCGTCCGCGAAAGCCTCGCCATCACGGCCTACGCCACCGGTGACTTCGCCCTGGCGCTGCGCGAACTGCGCACCTACCGCCGCATCTCCGGCTCCAACGACCAGCTGCCCCTCATGGTGGACAGCGAACGTGGCGTGGGTCGTCCCGACCGCGCGCTGGAACTGGGCCGTTCGGTCGATCGCAGCACCCTTCCGGCATCCGTGCAGGTCGCGCTGGCCATCGCCATGTCCGGCGCACGCCTGGACCTCGGCGAGGCCGAGGCCGCGCTGAGCGAGCTCGAGATCCCGCAGCTCGACCCGAAGAAGGCGTTCTCCTACAGCCCCGAGCTCTTCTCGGCCTACGCCGAGGTGCTCGAGGAACTCGGCCGCGAAGAAGAGGCCGTGACCTGGCAGGAACGTGCCGCCCGCGCGGACGCGGCCCTCGGCACGGCCGGCGACCAGCCGGACGAGACGATGGAGATCATCGAGATCGACGAGGACGAGGACGAGGACTACGCCAAGATCGACGAGGTCTCGACAGGCTCGACCACCGACGGCTCGACCACCGACGAGGGCTCGGCCGCCGTTGCTGACGAAGCGGCGAAAGATTAGTACGGCGACGCCGCTCACCGGCGTCGACGTCGTGCTCGCCGACCTTGACGGCGTCGTCTACGCCGGCCCGAAGGCGATCCCGCATGCCGTCGAGAGCCTCAACCGTGCGGCCGAAACCCTGCGCGTCGGCTACATCACGAACAACGCGGCCCGCACCGACCAGTCCGTGGCCGACCACCTGACCGAACTCGGCCTCAGGGTGGCGGCGACGGATGTCGTCACCTCGCCCCAGGCAGCGGTCCGGCTCCTCGCCGACCAGGCTCCCGCGGGGTCCCGCATTCTCGTCGTCGGCGGCGAAGGACTCGTCTCCGAGGTCGAGAAGGCCGGCTTCGTCGTCACCCGCTCGGCGGACGACTCCCCGGCCGCCGTCGTGCAGGGATTCTCCCCGGACGTCGGCTGGACCCAGCTCGCCGAGGCATCCTTCGCGCTGCACCCCGCCGCCGATGGCTCGGCGATCCCGTGGATCGCGACGAACACCGACTGGACCATCCCGGTGGCCCGGGGGATCGCCCCCGGCAACGGGACCCTCGTCTCCGCCGTGCACACCGCGGTCGGCCGGCTGCCGATCGTGGCCGGCAAGCCCGAGGTGGCCATCTTCGTCGAAGCCGTCGACCGGTTCCAGGCCAGGCGCGCGCTGTTCATCGGCGACCGCCTCGACACCGACATCCTCGGCGCCAACCGGGCGGAGATCCCCTCGGCGCTCGTGCTCACCGGAATCGACAAGGCCAAGCAGGTGCTCGCGGCCGACGCCACATCCCGGCCCACCTTCATCCTCGACGACCTCCGGCAGCTGCATGAACCGTACCCGGAGACCCGGTTCTCCCGCGACGGATCCTCGGCGACGGTCGACGGGGCCACGGTGCGCATCCGCGGCGCCGAGGTGGAGATCGTCGCCGACGGTGACGACGGGATCAACCTGCTCCGCGCCGCCTGCGCCGTGATCTGGAAGTCCGGCCGCCCGATCTACGGCCTCAATGTTCCGGAGCGTCTCTATCTCGACCGATAGCCTAGGAAACGTGAATACCGAGGACGAGACACCGCTGGACGACGCACTCGTCTCCACCCTCGCCGTGATCGAGGGGCAGCCGCTGGAATCACGCGCCGCCGCCTACGGGCAGCTGCACGAGCAGCTGCGCGAAGGCCTCGAGGGCGGGGACGTTCCGCCCAGGGTGGCCGGATGACCGAGCAGCGGCTCGACGCCGCCCTCGCCGAGCGCGGGCTGGTGCGTTCGCGCACGGTCGCGGCGCGGGTCATCGCCGACGGACTCGTCACGGTGGACGGCAAACCGGCCGTCAAGGCATCCGCCAAGGTCAGGGACAACCAGGTCATCGAGGTCGCGGCGACCGACCACTACGTCAGCCGCGGCGCCCACAAGCTCATCGCGGCCCTCGACGCGTTCGGCCTCGACGTCACCGGCCGCACCGTGCTCGATGCCGGCGCGTCGACCGGCGGGTTCAGCCAGGTGCTGCTCGAACGCGGCGCCGCGCAGGTCATCGCCGTCGACGTCGGCCACGGCCAGCTCGCCCCGCAGCTGGCGCTCGAGCCCAGGCTCTCGCTCGTCGAGGGCTTCAACGTGAAGAACGCCACCCCGGAGAACGTCGCCGCGGCCTCCAGTGTGGCCGAGCGGCCCAGCCTGGTCGTCGCCGACCTCTCCTTCATCTCCCTCACCCACGTGCTGCCCGCGCTGGTGGCGACGGCCGAGCCCGGCGCCGATTTCGTGCTGCTGGTCAAGCCGCAGTTCGAGGTGGGCCGCGGCGGCATCCGCGAGGGCATCGTGCACGACCCCGGGCTCCGGGCGGATGCCGTCTCCGGCGTGCTCTGGGCCGGCTGGGACCTGGGCCTCCGCACCAACGGACTGATCGCCTCGCCGATCGCCGGCACCGCGGGCAATCACGAGTACCTCTGCTGGATGACCACGAAATCGGGCAGCAATCCGACAGAATGGATGGACCGGATACCGGCCCTGGTGGGAGCGTGAGCATTGTGACTGCACCGCCACGCAACATCCTCGTCGTCGCCCACACCGGCCGCCGGGATTCCCTCGCGGCCGCGGTCACGGTCTGCGAACAGCTCCTCGCCGCCGGCGCCGTTCCGGTACTGGCCCGCGACGAGCAGGCGGACCTGCTCGCCTCCGCGCCGTCCCTCGACGGGCACGTCGCCATCCTCGGCGACACGGTCAAGCTCACCGACCTCGAACTCGTCATCGTGCTGGGCGGCGACGGCACGATCCTGCGCGCCGCGGAGGTCGCCCGCGGATGCTCGGCGCCGCTGCTCGGGATCAACCTCGGCCATGTCGGCTTCCTGGCCGAAAGCGAACGCGACGACCTCGGCGAAGCCGTGCGCCGGGCGCTGTCCCGCGACTACCTCGTCGAAGAGCGCATGACCCTGGCCGTGCGGGTCAAGGTCGACGACGACGTGGTCTACGAAACCTGGGCGCTCAACGAAGCCACCGTCGAGAAGGCCAGCCGCGAACGGATGCTCGAGGTCGTCATCGAGGTCGACGGCCGACCGCTCTCCTCCTTCGGCTGCGACGGGGTGGTCATGTCGACGCCCACCGGGTCCACGGCCTACTCGTTCTCCGCCGGCGGCCCCGTCGTCTGGCCGAGCCTCGACGCCCTGCTGCTGGTGCCGCTCAGCGCCCACGCTCTCTTCGCCCGGCCGCTCGTGGTCGGACCGGACTCCTCCCTCGCCGTCGAGATCCTGGCCCGCACGCCGGGATCCGCGGTGCTCTACGCCGACGGACGACGCACGCACGACCTGCCGCCCGGCGCCCGGGTCGTCGTGCGGCGCTCCCCGGTGCCGGTGCGCCTGGCCCGGCTGCACAGCGGCCCGTTCACCGACCGACTGGTCAACAAGTTCAACCTGCCCGTCACGGGCTGGCGGGGCCCGGTCGGCCGTGAATAGACGCGTCGCATGATCGAGGAACTCTTCATCAGGGACCTCGGCGTCATCGCCGAGGCGACCCTGCCGCTCGGCCCGGGTTTCACCGCCGTGACCGGCGAAACCGGCGCGGGCAAGACCATGGTCGTCACCGCGCTCGGCCTCCTGCTGGGCGAACGAGCCGATGCCGGCACCGTGCGCCAGGGTCAGGCCCAGAGCTGGGTCGAGGGACGCTGGCTCGTCGAGCCCGACGGCGCCGTCGCCGAGCGCGTCCGCGACGCCGGGGGAGACCTCGACGGACCCGAACTCATCCTCGGCCGCTCCGTGTCCGCCGAGGGCCGAAGCCGGGCCGTCGTCGGCGGCCGCAGCGCCCCGGCCGCCGTGCTCGGCGACCTCGGGGGAGACCTCGTCGTCGTGCACGGCCAGTCCGACCAGGTGCGCCTGCGGTCATCCGTCGCCCAGCGCGCCGCGCTCGACCGCTACGCCGGCGCCGACCTGACCGAAACGCTCGGGCTCTACCAGCACGCCTTCCACCGCTGGCAGGCCAACCGGGACGAGCTCGACCGCCTCGTGGCCGAGCAGGCGCTCCGGGCGCTCGAAGCCGACGAGCTGCGCTCCGCGATCGCCGAAATCGAAGCCATCGCCCCGCAGCCGGGCGAGGACGCCGAGCTCGGCGCCCGTGCCGAACGCCTCGGCAACCTCGAAGACCTGCGCCTGGCCGCGGCCGAGGCCCGGGAACACCTCTCCGCCGAGGAGAGCACCGACGGGGCGCCCGACGTGGTCGCCCTGCTCGAATACGCCCGCCGCCGGCTCGACAGGGCCGCCGAGCACGACCCCGCACTGCCGCCCCTGGTCGAGGCGCTGGCCGACGCCGGGTTCCTGGTCGCCGACATCGCCGGCCGGCTCTCCAGCTACCTCGCCGGCCTCGACGCCGACGGCGCCCGAGAACTCGAGATCGTTCAGGAACGCCGGGCCGAGCTGATCGGCCTCGCCCGCAAGTACGCCGGAGGCATCGACGAGGCGATCGAGTTCCTGGACACCGGCAGCGCCCGGCTCGTCGAACTCGACAGCGACTCCGACCGGATCGAACTGCTCAGCAACGACGCGGATGCCGACCGTCGCCTCGTCCAGGAACTGGCCGACCGGCTCACCGCCATCCGCCGGGCCGCCGCCGCCGCACTCGGCGCGGCCGTCACCATCGAACTCGGCGCCCTCGCCATGCCCGACGCGGTCCTGGTCGTCGAGATCGACAGCCGCGACGAGTTCACCGCGACCGGGCGCGACCTCGTGAAGATCCTGCTGCAGCCGCACGCCGGCGCCGAGCCTCGGGCCCTGGCCCGCGGGGCATCCGGCGGCGAACTGTCCCGGGTGATGCTCGCGATCGAAGTGGTCATCAACCAGGCCGACCCGGTGCCGACGTTCGTCTTCGACGAGGTCGACGCGGGCGTGGGCGGGGCCGCGGCCATCGAGATCGGGCGGCGACTCGCCAGGCTCGCGGAAACCTCACAGGTGATCGTCGTGACCCACCTCGCGCAGGTGGCCGCGTTCGCCGACAACCACCTCAGCGTCGTCAAGGGCAGCGACGGCGCCGTCACCGCGAGCAGCGTCCGCCAGCTGCATGGCGACGAACGGGCGGCGGAAATGGCCCGGCTGCTCTCCGGCCTGCCGGACTCCGCCAGCGGGCTCGAACACGCCCGGGAACTCATCTCGCTCGCCCAAGCCCGCTGAACGCCATTTCCAACTGATAGGATCAAAGCCCGTGGTGGACATAATTAACGCGGACAATTCAGACGACATCGACCTTAACAAAGCTGTCAAGCACATCTTTGTGACCGGAGGTGTCGTTTCTTCTTTGGGCAAGGGCCTGACGGCGGCAAGCCTCGGCAATCTCCTCACGGCTCGCGGACTGCGGGTCGTCATGCAGAAGCTGGACCCGTACCTCAACGTCGACCCCGGCACGATGAACCCGTTCCAGCACGGTGAGGTCTTCGTCACGGACGACGGCGCCGAAACCGACCTCGACATCGGCCACTACGAGCGATTCCTCGACATCAACCTCAACCAGGCCGCGAACGTCACGACCGGCCAGGTCTACTCGCAGGTAATCGCCAAGGAACGCCGCGGCGAATACCTCGGCGACACCGTGCAGGTCATCCCGCACATCACCGACGAGATCAAGCGCCGGATGCGCCTCCAGGCCGGCGACGAGCCGCGTCCGCACGTGATCATCACCGAGATCGGCGGCACGGTCGGCGACATCGAGTCCCAGCCGTTCATCGAGGCGGCCCGCCAGGTGCGCCACGAACTCGGCCGGAAGAACGTCTTCTTCGTGCACGTGTCGCTCGTGCCGTTCATGGCCGCGTCCGGCGAGCAGAAGACCAAGCCCACCCAGCACTCCGTCGCCGCCCTCCGCTCGATCGGCATCCAGCCGGATGCCCTCGTGCTGCGCAGCGACCGCCCAGTCTCCGAATCGAACAAGCGGAAGATCGCGCTCATGTGCGACGTCGATGAGGACGCCGTGGTCAACGCCATCGACGTGCCGAGCATCTACGAGATCCCGACCATGCTGCACGACCAGGGCCTGGACGCGTACATCATCGACAAGCTCGACCTCCCCGCGGAAGACGTGGACTGGTCGGCCTGGCAGAAGGTGCTCGACGCGGTGCGCGAGCCCAAGCACGAGGTCACCATCGGCCTGGTCGGCAAATACATCGACCTGCCCGACGCCTACCTATCGGTGACCGAGGCGCTGCGTGCCGGCGGCTTCGCCCACCAGACCAAGGTCAAGATCAACTGGATCCCCTCCGACGAGTGCGAGACCGAAGAGGGCGCGTCACGCATGCTCGGCGAGCTCGACGGCATCCTCGTGCCCGGCGGCTTCGGCGTGCGCGGCATCGAGGGCAAGCTGGGCGCCCTGCGCTTCGCCCGCGAAAACGGGATCCCCACGCTGGGCCTCTGCCTCGGCCTGCAGTGCATGGTCATCGAGTACGCGCGCAACAAGGCCGGCCTCGCCGGGGCATCCTCGTCTGAGTTCGACATCGACACCGAGTTCCCGGTGATCGCGACCATGGAAGAGCAGGTCGAGATCATCGCCGGCGGCGACCTGGGCGGCACCATGCGCCTCGGCCTCTACCCGGCCAAGCTGGCCGCGGGCTCCCTGGTCGAGGAGATGTACGGCGCAGCCGAGGCCTCGGAGCGCCACCGCCACCGCTACGAGGTCAACAACGCGTACCGCGAGCAGATCTCGGATGCCGGACTCTGGTTCTCCGGAACGTCGCCCGACCGCCACCTCGTCGAGTACGTCGAGCTCAAGCGTGAGGAGCACCCGTTCTACGTGGGTACCCAGGCGCACCCCGAGCTGCGCTCCCGGCCGAGCAAGGCGCACCCCCTTTTCCGCGGACTCATCGGCGCGGCCCTGGACCGCCAGCAGGCCAGCCGCCTGTTCGAAGTGAAGGAAGATGCCTGAGGCCTCCGGGCTTCCGACCGGTCACCCTCCGCTGGAGGATGAACCGGTCGACGCGGCGGTCTCCGGCAGCGAACTCGTCTTCGACGGCCGGGTCTGGGGTGTGCGCCGCGACCGGTTCGGCTACAACGGTTCGGCGATCACCCGCGAATACGTCGACCACCCCGGGGCCGTCGCGGTCCTGGCGATCGACGACCACGACCGGGTGCTGCTGATCAAGCAGTACCGGCACCCGGTACGGATGCGCGAATGGGAGCTGCCGGCCGGGCTGCTCGACGAACCGGGCGAGAACCCGGCCGTCGCGGCGGGGCGCGAACTGGCCGAGGAAACCGACATCGCGGCCACCGACTGGAGCGTGCTCGCCGAGTTCTACACCTCGCCGGGCGGCAGCAGCGAGGCCATCCGGATCTACCTGGCCCGCGGGCTGACCGTGCTCGAGGACGCCTTCGACCGCACCGACGAGGAAGCCGACATGGAGCTCCGCTGGGTGCCGCTCGACGAGTGCGTCGACGCCGTGCTCGCCCGCCGGGTGCAGAACCCCTCGCTCGCCCTCGGCGTGCTCGCGGCACAGGCCTCGCGTTCGCGCGGCTGGGCCAGCCTGGCCCCGGCGGACACGCCCTGGCCGCGGCATCCGTCGAACGGAATCGCCGGCTCGTGAGCGCCGGGACGGCTGTGGACTTGTTCCTGCGGCACGTCTCGATCGAGCGCGGGCTCGCCGCCAACACGGTGGCCGCCTACCGCCGCGACCTGGCCGTCTACACGGCGTGGCTGGCCGAGCGGGAGCTGACCGAGTTGCGGGACGTGACGAGCGGGCACGTGTCCGAGTTCGTGCGGTACCTGGGGCAGCGCGAGGAGTCGCCGCTGACGGCCTCCTCGATCGCGCGGATGCTGTCGACGGTGCGGAGCCTGCACCGGTTCCTGCTCGAGGAATCGGTCGTCGAGATCGATGTCGCCCACGACACGAAACCGCCGAAGCTCGGCTCGAGGCTGCCAAAGGCAATCTCGATCGACCAGGTCGCCGCGCTCCTCGCCGCGACCGACGGCGAGGACGTGCAGCAGCTGCGCGACAAGGCCCTGCTCGAGATGCTCTACGCCACCGGCGCCCGGGTGTCCGAGGTCATCAACCTCAACGTCGACGACGTGCTGGACGAGGAGGTCGTGCGGCTGACCGGCAAGGGCGACAAGCAGCGCATCGTGCCCGTGGGCAGTTACGCCCGCGCGGCCATGGACGCGTACCTCGTGCGGGCCAGGCCGTTGCTCTCGGCACGCGGGAAGTCCACGCCCGCGCTCTTCCTCGGCATCCGTGGCCAGCGGGTGAGCCGGCAGAACGCGTGGCTGATCATCCGGGCCGCCGCCGTGCGCGCGGGCCTCGAGGTGGAGGTGTCGCCGCACACCCTCCGGCACTCCTTCGCCACCCACCTGCTCGCCGGCGGCGCCGACGTGCGCGTCGTGCAGGAACTCCTCGGCCATTCCTCGGTGGCGACCACCCAGATCTACACGCTCGTCACCGCCGACACCCTCCGCGACATGTACACCACCGCCCACCCCCGCGCCCGCTGACCCCGCGAAACCGCAGTTGTGCGCGCCATTCGTGCCTCTTAGCGCGCACAACTGCGGTTTCGCGGGGGTGGAGACGCGGGGAAGCGGCGATCCTGACCGATTGCGCGCGTTTCCCTCGCTACAATCGAGCAAGTGAGTGGCGCAGGACGGATCGAGGACATTTCAGTGGCGAGTACGCAGACTGACCGGACACGACTGGCCGGTTTCGACGAAGTACCGCTCGGCCCCACCGGGAGGCCGAAGCAGGACTTCGACGAACCCCGACCCCTGAAGAGCCACGGTCCGGCCCGGATCATCTCCCTCTGCAACCAGAAGGGCGGCGTCGGCAAGACGACGACGACCATCAACCTGGGCGCGGCCCTCGCCGGCTACGGCCGCCGCGTGCTCGCCATCGACTTCGACCCGCAGGGCGCCCTGTCCGCCGGCCTCGGCGTGCCCACCCACGACGTCCCCACCATCTACGACCTGCTGCTCAGCGGGTCCAAAGACCCGTCGATCGCGATCCAGCAGACCGCGGTCGAGGGTCTCGACATCATCCCCGCCAACATCGACCTCTCCGCCGCCGAGGTGCACCTCGTCAACGAGGTCGCGCGCGAGCAGATCCTCGCCCGGGTGCTCCGCAAGGTGTCCGCGGACTACGACGTCATCCTGATCGACTGCCAGCCCTCGCTCGGCATCCTCACCGTCAACGCGCTCACCGCCAGCCACGGCGTGCTCATCCCGCTCGAGTGCGAGTTCTTCGCCCTGCGCGGCGTCGCGCTCCTGATCGAGACCATCGACAAGGTTCGCGACCGCCTCAACCCGGCCATCGAGCTCGACGGCATCCTCGCCACCATGTTCGACTCGCGCACCCTGCACTCCCGCGAGGTGCTCGAGCGCGTCGTCGACGCGTTCGGCGACCGCGTGCTCGAGACCGTCATCGGCCGCACGGTGAAGTTCCCGGATGCCAGCGTCGCCGGCGTGCCGATCACCGACTTCGCGCCGGAGCACCCCGCCGCCAAGGCCTACATGCAGGTCGCGCGGGAACTGATCGTCCGTGGCGCCGTCGCCTAACCCGGCTCTTTCACAGGCCGGCGAGCTGGAGAATTCGAGCTGCGCGGGTGGTACGCCGTTCCGCGCGTGGCACATCTCCCGCGAAGCGGCGCACGACCCGCGCATCGTTCCGAACGGGCCGGTTTGACCCCCGTGGACGAAGAATCTCGGCAGTCGCGAATTGTCCCGGCGACAACGGCCGTCCCGCCTAACCCGGCTGCAGCGCCCGCATTCTCGGTTGCCCTCGGCAACTTCGAGGGCCCGTTCGACCTCCTGCTCTCGCTGATCAGCAAGCACGAGCTGGACATCACCGACATCTCGCTCAGCCGGGTCACCGACGAGTTCATCTCCTACCTGCGCGGGCTGGATGCCACGGAGGAGCTCGACCAGGCCACCGAGTTCCTCGTCGTAGCGGCCACCCTGCTCGACCTCAAGGTCGCCGGGCTCCTGCCCCAGGGCGAACTCGTCGACGCCGAGGACGTGGCCCTGCTCGAGGCCCGCGACCTGCTCTTCGCCCGGCTGCTGCAGTACCGCGCCTTCAAGACCGCCTCGGCCTGGTTCCTCGGCCGGATGGAGGAGGAATCCTCCCGGCACCTGCGCTCGGTGCGCCTCGAGGAGAAGTACCGCAAGCAGACGCCCGAACTGGTCTGGACCCTCTCCGCCGACGACTTCGCCGCCCTCGCGGCGCTGGCCCTCACCCCGCGCGAACTGCCCACCGTGGGACTCGACCACCTGCACGCGCCGCTGGTGAGCATCCGGGAACAGGCCGCCTACGTCGTGGCGGTCCTCCGGGCGGGGGAGACCGTCTCGTTCCGGCAGCTGATCGTGGGCGCCGGGCAGAAGGGCGTCGTGATCGCCCGTTTCCTCGCCGTGCTCGAGCTGTACCGGCGCGGCGCCATCTCGTTCGACCAGCTCGAGCCGCTGGGCGAGCTCAACCTGCGCTGGAGCGCGGAGTCCTGGTCCGAAGAAACCCTCGCCAACCTCGGAGCCGACTATGACAACTGACACCCAGGCAACTGACACCGCGCAGGCCGACACCGCGCAGGCCGACACCGCGCAGGCCAACACCGCGCAGGCCGACACCGCGCAGGCCGACACCGCCGTGATCGACCGCCAGCTCGAGGCGATCCTCATGGTCGCCGACGAGCCGCAGGGCCTGATCCACCTGGCGACGGCGGTCGACCGCCCGCTGAAGGAGGTGAGCGCGGCCGTCGCCCGGCTCGTCGCCGACTTCGACGGCACAGGCACTGGCGGCACGGTTCGGCGCGGCTTCGAGCTGCGCGAGGTCGCCGGCGGCTGGCGGATCTACGTGCGCGCCGAATACGACCCGATCGTCGCCGACTTCGTGCTCATCCAGAACCCCAGCCGCCTCTCCCAGGCCGCGCTGGAGACCCTGGCCGTGATCGCCTATAAGCAACCAATCAGCCGCGGCGCGGTAGCCTCAATCAGGGCGGTTAACGTGGACTCGGTCGTACGCACCCTCCTGGGTCGCGGCCTGATCACCGAGGCCTTCACCGACAGTGAGACCGGAGCCATCAACTACGGCACCACCGACCTGCTGCTCACCCAGCTTGGGATCAACTCGCTCGACGAGTTGCCACACATTTCGCCGTTGCTCGCCGACGGCGCAGAAGGATTCGAGGACTTGAGATGACAACCGACCACGAGGGAACCCCTGACTTCGCGGGCAACCCGGATGCCGCGGGCAACCCTGATGCCGCGGCCGACGGAGTCCGCCTGCAGAAGGTCATGGCCTCCGCCGGCGTCGCCTCCCGTCGCGTCTCCGAGGACCTGATCACCTCCGGCCGGGTGCGCGTCAACGGCAGGGTCGTCACCGAGCTCGGCCGGCGCATCCACCCGGAGACCGACCAGGTCGCCGTCGACAACGTCGCCGTGCAGCTGGACACCAGCCGCCGCTACATCATGCTGAACAAGCCCGTCGGCGTCGTCTCGTCGATGCAGGACGAAAGCGGCCGCCCCGACCTGCGCGAGTTCACCGAGCAGTTCGAGGAACGCCTCTTCAACGTCGGCCGCCTCGACGCGCAGACCTCCGGCCTGCTGATCCTCACCAACGACGGCGACCTCGCGCACGTGCTCGCGCACCCGTCGTTCGGCGTCTCGAAGACCTACATCGCCAAGGTCGAGGGCCGGGTCTCCGCGCAGACGATCGGACAGCTGCAGACCGGCATCGAGCTCGACGACGGCCCGATCAAGGCCGACAAGGCCCGGATCCTCGCGAGCCCTCCCGGCGACGGCTTCAGCCTCGTCGAACTCACCCTGCACTCCGGCCGCAACCGCATCGTGCGGCGCATGCTGGAGGCCGTCGGCCACCCGGTCGTCGACCTCGTCCGCCGCCAGTTCGGCCCGCTGCACCTCGGCACGCTCCGCGCCGGCGACGTGCGCGAACTCACTAAAGTTGAACTCGGCGAGTTGCTCACCGTGTCGCGGGCCGGCAGCCGGGACGCCGCCGGCACCAAATAACGAAGTCAGGAGTCGGCACGTGGTCGAGAGTCGCCTAGTCGGGCCCGTGCGCATCGTCGGCGTCGGACTGCTCGGAACCAGCATCGGCCTGGGCCTGCGCAACCGGGGGATCGAGGTCATCCTCGCCGACGCGTCGCCGACCAACCTCAGCATCGCCGTCGACTACGGCGCCGGCCGGGCCGCCGCCGCCGGCGACGCACCTCAGCTGGTCGTCGTCTGCGTGCCGCCGGACGTGACGGCCGAGATCGTCGCGCGCGAACTGGCCTCCTTCCCGGGCGCCATCGTCACGGATGTCGCCAGCGTCAAGCTGGCCGTGCTCGAGGACCTCCGCGCGAGCGGCGCCGACGTCTCCCGCTACATCGGCACCCACCCGCTGGCCGGCCGCGAACGCGGCGGGCCCCTGGCCGGCCGCGCCGACCTCTTCATCGGGCGGCCCTGGGTGGTCGCCGGGCACGACGCGATCACCTACCAGCAGGCCACCGCGATCGACGACCTCATCCTCGACCTCGGCGCGACCATCGTCGAGATGACCGCGGAGGACCACGACCGCGGCGTCGCGCTGGTCTCCCACGTGCCCCAGGTCGTATCGACCCTGATGGCCCGCCGGCTCACGGATGCCGCGGCCTCCTCGCTCAACCTCGCCGGGCAGGGCCTGCGCGACGTGACCCGGGTCGCGGCCAGCGACCCGGAGCTGTGGGTGCAGATCCTTGGCGCGAACGCGAAGCCGGTGCGGGACATCCTGATCGCCTACCGCGACGACCTCGACCGGTTCATCGACGCCCTCGCCGACCCGGCCGCGCCCGGCGCCCGCCGGAAGCTCGCCGAGGAGCTCGCCGGCGGCAACGCCGGCGTGGCCCGGCTGCCCGGCAAGCACGGCCAGGACCGCCGCTTCGTGTCGATGATCGTCATGGTCGACGACACCCCCGGCCAGCTCGCCCGCCTGCTGGCCGAGATCGGCGAGGTCGGGGTCAACCTCGAAGACCTCCGGCTCGAGCACTCGCCCGGCGCGCAGCTGGGCCTCGCCGAAATTTCCGTTCTCCCTGAGGCCGTCTCCCGCCTCACCGAAGAGCTGGCCGCCCGCGGCTGGCGGATTGCTGGTTAACCTACATGGGCCGTCACGCCTTCCCCACCTTTGTCGCCATCGACGGGCCCGCCGGCAGCGGCAAGTCCAGCGTGAGCCGGGCCGCCGCCCGCCGCCTCGGCTTCGGCTACCTCGACACCGGCGCCGCCTACCGGGCCCTGGCCTGGCTGGTGCTCGAGCGCAAGGTCGACACGAGCGACGCCGACGCGGTCATCGCGGAGCTGGCCGACTTCGACTATTCCATCGGCACCGACCCGGATGCCTCCGCCGTCACGGTCGGCGAGATGGACGTGACCGACGCCATCCGCGAGCCCGCCGTATCGGCCGCGGTGAGCGCCGTCGCGCGCATCCCCGAGGTGCGCACGCACCTCACCGAGCTGTTCCGCGGCATCGCCCGGGACGTGAACCGGCCCGGGATCGTTGTCGAGGGACGGGACATCACGACCATCGTCGCGCCCGAGGCCGAGGTCCGGATCCTGCTCACGGCATCCGAGGAGGCTAGAATGGGTAGGCGCTCTGCGGAATTACCGACCGAATCGGCCGATACCGTGGCGGAGGCGTTGCGATCGAGGGATCGCGCTGACTCGCAGGTTGTCGATTTTATGAGCGCCGCAGACGGTGTGACGACCGTCGATTCCACCCATCTCGACTTCGAGCAGACCGTAGACGCGGTCATCGAGGTCATCAACACACGTACCGCGAGGAACTCGCATGACTAACAATATTGACGACGCGATCCCCGAGCTTGACAGCGAACTCGCATCCCGACTGTCCAACCTCGATGAAGACCTTGCGTCGCAGCGCGCCTCCGCGCTCCGCAGCGGCCTGAACGACTACGAACTCGACGAGGAAGACTTCGAGGTCCTCGAGAACGCGACGGAAGACCCCGACGCAATTCAGTACCTTCCGGCCCTGCCGGTCATCGCCATCGTCGGCCGCCCGAACGTGGGCAAGTCGGCACTGGTCAACCGTATCCTCGGCCGCCGTGAAGCCGTCGTCGAGGACACCCCCGGTGTGACGCGTGACCGCGTCACCTACAAGGGCGAGTGGAACGAACGCAAGTTCAGCCTCGTCGACACCGGCGGCTGGGAGCCCGACGCCCGCGGCATCGACGCCTCCGTCGCCGCCCAGGCCGAGGTCGCGATCGACCTGTGCGACCTGGTGATGTTCGTCGTCGACTCCAACGTCGGCCCCACCTCGACCGACGAGGCCGTCGTGCGGATGCTGCGGAAGTCCGGCAAGCCGGTCTTCCTCATCGCCAACAAGGTCGACGACATCCGCCAGGAGCCCGAAGCGGCCAGCCTGTGGGCCCTCGGCCTCGGCCAGCCGTGGCCGGTGTCGGCCCTGCACGGTCGCGGCGTCGCCGACCTGCTCGACGCGATCCTCAAGGAACTCCCCGAGATCTCCAACGTCGCCAAGCAGGAGGTCGGCGGGCCTCGCCGCGTCGCCATCCTCGGCCGCCCGAATGTGGGCAAGTCGAGCCTGCTGAACAAGGTCGTCGGCGAAGAGCGCGTCGTCGTCAACGCCCTCGCCGGCACGACCCGCGACCCGGTCGACGAGCAGGTCGAACTCGGCGGCAAGGTGTGGCGCTTCGTCGACACCGCCGGCATCCGTCGCCGCGTGCACCTCTCGCAGGGCGCCGACTTCTACGCCTCGCTGCGCACCAGCGCCGCGCTGGAAAAGGCCGAAGTCGCCGTCGTGCTGATCGACGTGACCGAGGTGATCAGCGAGCAGGACGTGCGCGTGATCGACCTCGTGCTCGAGTCCGGCCGCGCCCTCGTGCTCGCCTTCAACAAGTGGGACCAGATCGACGACGACCGTCGCCGCTACCTCGAGCGGGAGATCGAGCAGGACCTCGCGCACGTATCCTGGGCCCCGCGGGTGAACATCTCCGCCAAGACCGGCCGCCACATGGAGAAGCTCGTCCCGGCCCTCGAGCTCGCGCTCGAGTCGTGGGACACCCGCGTGCCCACCGGCAAGTTCAATGCCTTCCTCGCCGAGCTCGCCGCAGCGCATCCGCACCCCGTGCGTGGCGGCAAGCAGCCCCGCATCCTGTTCGGCACCCAGGCTTCGAGCCGTCCGCCGACCTTCGTGGTGTTCACCACCGGGTTCCTCGACCCGGGTTACCGCCGCTACATCCAGCGTCGCCTGCGCGAGATCTGGGGCTTCGAGGGAAGCCCGATCAACCTCAGCATGCGCGTGCGCGAGAAGCGCAAGCGCTAGGACGTTCTTCTCCACGCGAAACGCGCGCGCCCTTCGGGTCGCGCGCGTTTCGCGTCCCCGCCCCCGCGCCGGAGGTCGAGCTCGTCGAGGCCAAGACCGCCGAGAATCCCCGTTTCTGCCGAGAATCCCCGTTCCACTGGCGACTGTCGGCAGAAACGGCGATTCTCGCCGAAGAGCACCGGGGCGCGAGAGTCAGCGGGTGGGGGCCGCCTGCGGGCGCTCGGGCGCGTGCAGGCGGGTCATGATTTTCGTGATGCCGGCGGGCCGCCGGTTCCTGGTGAGCAGCGAGACCCCGATCATCACGGCGAAGGCGGCCGGCACGCTCCAGGCAGCGGGCTGCGCCAGGAAGTCCGCCATCGGCCCGGCGCCGGGCCCGAGCGCCCGGCCGAGCAGGATCGAGCCGCCGCAGAGCGCGGCGCCGGCCAGCATCCCGGCGATGGCGCCCGCGTCGGTCAGCCCGCGCCACCAGATGCCGAGCAGCAGCAGCGGGCAGATCGTCGACGCGGTGAAGGCGAAGACCAGGCCGACGCTGCCGGCCAGTTGCATCGACTCGGTCAGCAGGGCAACGACGAGCGGCACGAGGGTGGAGAAGACCGCGGCCAGGCGGAAGCCGCGCACCCGTCCGCCGAGCACGTCCTGGCTGATCACCCCGGCGACGGAGACCACGAGACCCGAGGTGGTCGAGAGGAACGCGGCGAAGGCCCCGGCGATGACGAGGGCGGTGAGCACGTCGCCGGCCAGCCCGGGGATCAGCCGGCCGGGCAGGAGCAGGACCAGGGCATCCGGGGTGCCGCCGGTCGCGATGTCGGGGGTGAAGGCCCGCCCGAGGACCCCGTACAGGGTGGGGAACAGGTAGAACACGGACAGCAGCCCGAGCACGATCAGGGTGGTGCGCCGGGCCGACGGGCCGTCCGGGTTCGTGTAGAAGCGCACGAGCACGTGCGGCAGGCCCAGCGTGCCGAAGAGCAGGGCGATGACCAGCGAGATGTTCCGGTACGCGCCGGCGGGGGAGGCGACCGGGTCGGCGGCGAACGGCTCGGCGACGGCCGGCACCGACAGCCCCGTGTTGCCCATCACGATCAGGATGAAGACGATGGGCAGGGCGATCGCGGTGAGCTTGAGCCAGAACTGGAACGCCTGGACGAAGGTGATCGACCGCATCCCGCCGGTCACCACGGTGACGCAGACGACGACGGCGACCGCGACGGCGCCGACCCAGGATGGCAGCCCGGTGGCGATGCTCATGGTCAGCGCGGCGCCGTGCAGCTGCGGGACGATGTAGAACCAGCCGACCATGACCACCAGCACGCTGGTCACCCGCCGGGCCGTCACCGACTCCAGCCGCGCCTCGGTGAAGTCCGGGACCGTGTACGCGCCCGAGCGGCGGAGCGGCGCCGCGACGAACAGCAGCAGCATCAGGTAGCCGGCCGTGTAGCCGATCGGGAACCAGAGGGCATCCGACCCGGAGATCAGGATCAGCCCGGCGACGCCGAGGAAACTGGCCGCGGAGAGGTACTCGCCGCCGATTGCGGAGGCGTTCCACCACGGCCGGACCGTGCGCGAGGCGACGTAGAAGTCCTCGGTGGTGCGGGAGATCCGGAGCCCGAAGAAACCGATCACCGCGGTCACGGCGAAGACGCCGATCAGGGCCGCGTAGCCCACCCCCGCGTTCATTCGTCCTCGACGAGGTCGAGGTACCGGGCCTCGTTCCGCGACGCGGTGCGCACGTACAGCCAGGCGCTCAGCCCGATCAGCGGGTAGACGCCGACGCCGAGCAGCAGCCAGGTGAAGGGCACCCCGAGCAACGCCGCCCGGTCTATGCCGGGCACCCAGGCCAGAAGCAGCGGAAACGCCAGCAGGATGAGCAGGAAGCCGACCGCGACGACCACCGCGAGCCGGAGCTGAGAGCGGATGAGCGAGCGCACGAACACCTGGCCCACCTCGGACTGCTCGGCGACCTCCCGGGCCACCGGATAGCCCGACGGCGCCCGGCTGGCCTGTGACCTGGGCGCGGTGACCCTGACCCGGCGCGGCGGCGTCTTCCCGGGGGCATCCTCGGCGTTCAGCCGATCCTGATTCGCGGGGCCCGGTCGATCCTGGGGGCTTCGACTGTCCGCGGGGCTCAGCCGATCCTCGTCCTTGGCGCTCATGTGGAGGGCCGGATGCGCGTGGCCTCGAGCTTCTCCCGGAGCGCGGGGAGGTGCCGCCGGCTCACCGGCAGTTCGGCGCCGTTCGTGGTGATCGTCGGCTGCGCCGCGCCCAGGTTCGCCTTCGTGACGTGCGACATCGACACCAGGTACGACCGGTGGATGCGCAGGAACCCGGCATCCGCCCACTGCTTCTCCAGCTCCGCAAGCGGAACCCGGATGAGGTGGCTCGCGTCCTCGGTGTGCAGCCGTGCGTAGTCGCCCTGGGCGTGCACGTAGCGAACCTCGTCGCGGCGGATCATCTTCTTCACGCCGCCGACGTCGACGGTGATCACCGAGGCGGGGACGGTCTCGGCGATCGCCATCGTCTCGATCACCCGGCCGACCGAGGTGGCCAGCCGTTCGGCGCGCACCGGCTTGAGCAGGTAGTCGACGGCGGCCAGGTCGAACGCCTTCACGGCGTGCTCCTCGTCCGCGGTGACGAAGACCACGGCGGGGGAGTTGCCGGCCCGCGACACGGCGCGGGCGATGTCCAGGCCCGACAGCCCGGGCATGTGAATGTCCAGGAACAGCGCGTCCACGCGTTCGTGATCGAGGATGCGCAGGGCCTCCGATCCGGACGAGGCGCGGTGAATCGTGCCGACCCGCCCGTCCTTGCCGAGCAGGAAGGCAAGCTCGTCGAGCGCGGGCGGCTCGTCATCGGCGATGAGCACAGTGATCATGCCGTCAGTCTGCCAGTGACGGGGCATATCGTTCGCCGGGCACATCGGTCAGGAGCCGAGGTCGGGCCGGGGCTGGGACTTGGGCACCCGCATGGTGATCAGCGTTCCCGCGCCGGGGGCCGTGTCGACGACCAGCCCGTGGTCGTCGCCGTACACCTGGCGCAGCCGCGAGTCGACGTTCCGCAGCCCCACGTGGTCACTGTCGCTGTGCCCGGCGAGCACCGCGCGCAGGTGCTCCGGTTCGATCCCGACGCCGTCGTCCTCGATCGTGACCTCCACGAAGGCCCCGGCGTCCTGGGCGGTGATCGCGATCCGGCCGATGCCCTCCTTGTCCTCGAGCCCGTGGCGCACGGCGTTCTCCACCAGCGGCTGCAGGCTGAGGAAGGGAATCACGGTGCTCAGCACCTCCGGCGCGATGGTCAGGGTGACCTGCAGCCGGTCGCCGAAGCGGGCGCGTTCGAGCTTGAGGTAGTGCTCGATGCAGCGCAGTTCCTCGGCGACGGTGGTGAAATCGCCGTGCCGGCGGAACGAGTACCGGGTGAAGTCGGCGAACTCGAGCACCAGGTCGCGCGCCTTGGCCGGGTCGGTGGTGATGAAGGATGCGATGGCGTTGAGCGAGTTGTAGATGAAGTGCGGGCTGATCTGCGCCCGCAAGGCGCGCACCTCGGCCTCCATCAGGAGCGTGCGGGAGGACTCCAGCTCGGCCAGTTCGACCTGCGCCGCGACCCAGTCCGCCACCTCGCTCGTGGCGCGAACCAGGCCCGGCTTGGCCCGCGGCGCGTAGGCGACGAGCGCGCCCACGATGCGCGATCCGGCCCGGATCGGGGCCACCACGGCCTCCTTCAGTTCGGCCTGGTGCGTGCCGGCATCCCGGAAAACCTGGGTGCGGCCGGTGGCGAGCACCTTCGCGGCCAGCCCGAGGGCGCCGTCCCTGTGCGCTTCCCCGGCGCCGTCCCAGGCGAGCACGCCGGCGACATCCGTGATCGCCACCGCCTCGCAGCCGAGCAGGCCGCGCAGATGCTTGCTGGCCTTCGCCGCGCCGACGGGCTCCAGCCCGCTGCGCAGGTGCTTGCCGGCCAGGGATGCGGAGTGGAGCGTCGTGTAGGTGGCCCGTTCGGCGTCGGTGCCGAGCTCCCGCCAGGAGCGCAGCAGCCGGAACCCGACGGCGCCGACGAGCGCGATCGCCAGGGTGATGACGAGGACGCCGATGACGGCCACGGCGAGCAGCTGCGACTCGGGCATGCTGCCAACCCTAACCGCCGCGCCGGGGCACACGGGCGCGGAACCCACCGTTCGGCGCAGGCTGACCGCCGCTCGTCGCTCGGACGCGTCCGGAACGGCCGCACGGGCGCCGCCGTAGGGGAGAGTAATCGGCACCGCACAAGAACCAGCGGTCTGCGTGCACGCTCTATCAATGTTGAGGAGAAAATCATGGGCAATGTCGCCCTGAAAGAGGAAGAAGTCGTCGTTTCGGCGGAAACCTTCCACCAAGTGCAGGAATCAGAAGAGTTCCAGGAACTGCGCAAACGTCATCGCAGTTTCGTCTTTCCCCTGGCCATCGCCTTCCTGCTCTGGTACTTCGCCTACGTGCTGCTCGCGGGCTACGCCCACGACTTCATGTCGATCAAGGTCTTCGGCAGCGTCAACGTCGGCCTGCTGCTCGGCCTGGCTCAGATCGTCAGCACGTTCGCGATCACGACCTGGTACGTCAGCTACGCCGGTCGCCGGCTTGACCCGATCGCCTCGAAAATCCGCCACGAGATCGAGGGCCCGCTCGCGGCTGCCACGAAGGAGTCCAAGTGAACATCCACCTCGCCGCCGAGGTGGCCTCAGCCCCCGGTAACCCGATCCTGAACATCAGCATCTTCGGCGCGTTCGTCGCCATCACGCTGATCATCGTTCTCCGCGCCAGCCGCAACAACAAGACCGCGGCCGACTACTACGCGGCCGGCCGCTCCTTCACCGGCGGCCAGAACGGCACCGCCATCGCCGGCGACTACCTCTCCGCCGCCTCATTCCTCGGCATCGTCGGGGCGATCGCCATCACCGGCTACGACGGCTTCATGTACTCGATCGGCTTCCTCGTCGCCTGGCTCGTCGCGCTGCTGCTGGTTGCCGAGCTCCTGCGCAACACGGGCAAGTACACGATGGCGGATGTCCTCTCCTTCCGCCTGAAGCAGCGTCCGGTCCGCATCGCGGCCGCGATCACCACCCTGGTGGTCTGCTTCTTCTACCTGCTCGCCCAGATGGCCGGTGCAGGCGGGCTCGTCGCGCTGCTGCTCGGCATCAACGACAAGCTCGGCCAGTCCGTGGTGATCGTCGTGGTCGGCGCCCTGATGATCGTCTACGTGCTCATCGGCGGAATGAAGGGCACGACCTGGGTGCAGATCATCAAGGCCGTCCTGCTCATCGCCGGTGCCGCCGTGATGACCGTCTGGGTCCTGGCCCTGCACGGCTTCAACTTCTCGAGCCTGCTCGACGCCGCCGTGTCCACGGCCAACAACCCCGAGATCCTGAACCCGGGCCTGAAGTACGGCCTGAACGACGTCACCAAGCTCGACTTCATCTCCCTGGCCCTGGCCCTGGTGCTCGGCACCGCGGCACTGCCGCACGTGCTGATGCGCTTCTACACCGTTCCGACGGCCAAAGAAGCCCGCCGCTCGGTGGTCTGGGCGATCTGGCTCATCGGCGGGTTCTACATCTTCACCCTCGTGCTCGGCTACGGCGCGGCGGCCCTCATCGGTGCCGACCGGATCCTGGCCTCCCCGGGTGGGGTCAACTCGGCCGCTCCGCTGCTGGCCTTCGAGCTCGGCGGTCCGCTGCTGCTCGGCCTGATCTCCGCCGTTGCCTTCGCCACGATCCTGGCCGTTGTGGCCGGCCTCACCATCACCGCCGCGGCATCCTTCGCCCACGACATCTACGCGAGCGTGTTCAAGAAGGGCAAGGCCCGTCCGGAGGACGAGGTCAAGGTGGCCCGGCGCACGGTGATTATCATCGGCATCGTCGCGATCATCGGCGGCATCGGCGCGAACGGCCAGAATGTGGCCTTCCTCGTCGCCCTGGCGTTCGCCGTCGCGGCCTCGGCCAACCTGCCGACGATCCTGTACTCGCTGTTCTGGAAGAAGTTCAGCACCCAGGGCGCCGTGTGGAGCATGTACGGCGGACTGGCCTCGGCCATCATCCTGATCGCGCTCTCGCCCGTCGTCTCCGGCACGGAAACGTCGATGATCCCCGGCGCGGACTTCGCGATCTTCCCGCTGAGCAACCCCGGTCTTGTCTCCATCCCGCTCGCCTTCATTCTGGGCTGGCTCGGCACCGTGCTGGACAAGGTCCCGCGCGACATCGCCAAGCAGGCTGAAATGGAAGTCCGGTCACTGACCGGTGTCGGCGCCGAGAAGGAGGCGGTGAACCACTGATGACCAGCGAATCGATCACGCGGGAATCGATCACCCGGGACGGGCCGGATGTGGCGCGCACCTTCGCGCCGACCGAGCACTTCCAGGCCCAGGCCAACGCCGACGCCTCGCACTACGAGCACGCCGACCGCGACAGCGAGCACTTCTGGGCCACCCAGGCCGAGAACCTCGTCTGGACGCAGCCCTGGGACGAGGTTCTCGACTGGTCGAACCCGCCGAACGCGCGCTGGTTCCACGGCGGCAAGCTCAACGTCGCCTACAACTGCGTCGACCGTCACGTCGAGTCGGGGCACGGCGAGCAGGTGGCGCTGCACTGGGTCGGGGAACCGGGGGACACCCGCGACATCACCTACGCCCAGCTCAAGGACGAGGTCAGCCGGGCGGCCAACGCGCTCAGCTCGCTCGGCCTGGTCGCGGGGGACCGGGTCGTCATCCAGCTGCCGATGATCCCGGAAGCGGTCGTCTCCATGCTCGCCTGTGCCCGTCTGGGCCTCGTGCACAGCGTCGTCTTCGGCGGTTTCTCGCCGGCAGCGCTGCGCGCCAGGGTCGACGACGCCGAGGCGAGAGTCGTCATCACGTCAGACGGGCAATACCGGCGAGGGGCCGGCGCACCGATGAAGGCGAATGTCGACGAGGCGTTGGAGGGCGCCGAAACCGTGGAGAAGGTTCTCGTCGTGCGGCGGGTGGGGGAGCCGGTCGCGATGCAGGAGGGGCGCGACCTCTGGTGGGACGAGTTCGTCGCCTCCCAGTCGCCCGAGCACGAGCCGGAGTCGTTCGACTCGGAGCATCCGCTGTTCATCCTGTACACCTCGGGCACGACCGGTAAGCCCAAGGGGATCCTGCACACCTCGGGCGGGTACCTCACCCAGGTCGCGTACACGCACCGGGTGGTCTTCGACCTCAAGCCCGACACGGATGTCTACTGGTGCGGCGCCGACGTCGGCTGGATCACCGGGCATAGCTACATCGTCTACGGGCCGCTGGCCAACCGCGCCACCCAGGTGATGTACGAGGGAACGCCGAACACGCCGCACGAGGGGCGGCACTTCGAGATCATTGAGAAGTACGGCGTGACTATCTACTACATCGCGCCGACGCTGATCCGCACGTTCATGAAGTGGGGCGAGCACATTCCCCAGGGCTACAACCTCGAGTCGGTGCGCCTGCTCGGCAGCGTGGGGGAGCCGATCAACCCGGAGGCGTGGATGTGGTATCACACCCACATCGGCCGGTGCACGACACCGATCGTCGACACGTGGTGGCAGACCGAAACCGGCGCGATCATGATCACGCCGCTGCCCGGGGTCACCGCGACGAAGCCCGGCTCGGCGCAGGTGGCCCTGCCCGGGATCTCGGTGCAGATCGTCGACGACCACGGCCAGCAGGTCGAGGCGGGCGAGGGCGGCTACCTCGTGATCGACAAGCCGTGGCCGGCGATGTCGCGCGGCATTTGGGGCGAACCGGAACGCGCCCAGGAGGTCTACTGGGACCGGTTCAAGGCGCAGGGCTACTACTTCGCCGGGGACGGGGCGAAGTACGACGAGCACGGTGACATCTGGCTGCTGGGCCGGGTCGACGACGTGATGAACATCTCGGGCCACCGGATCTCGACGGTGGAGGTGGAGTCGGCTCTCGTCTCCCACCCCGCCGTGGCGGAGTCCGCCGTCGTGGGGGCTTCGGACCCGACGACCGGCCAGTCGATCGTGGCGTTCGTGATCCTCCGCGACCGGAACGACGGCGACCTCGTCGACCGCGATGCCATCATCGCGAGCCTGAGCGCCCACGTCGTGGCGGAGATCGGGCCGATCGCCCGGCCGAAGCGGATCCTCGTCGTGCCGGAGCTGCCGAAGACCCGGTCGGGCAAGATCATGCGCCGGCTGCTCCGGGATGTGGCCGAGGGCCGCGACATTGGCGATGTCGCAACCCTGGCCGACACCTCGGCGATGCGCACCATCGCGACGAGCATGGCCGCCGTTCCGACCGCCTAGGTCGTTCGCTCAGAGTGGCGGCGGGCGCATTGCGTCCGTCGCCACCCGTGTATTCCCGCTACCCCCGCTACCCCCGCTACCCCCGCAACACCAGTTCCACCACCGCCCGATCCCGCGTCGGCCGGCTCACAACCGCAAACCCCGCCTTCACAAACAGCGACACCGTCCCGTGATACAACTCCGCCGATGGCGCGCCAACCCGCTCCGCCGTATCCACCGGATACCCCTCGACCACCCGTGCCCCCAGCGCCCGCGCCTGGTCAACCGCCCCGCGCAGCAGCGCCCCGCCAACCCCGCGCTTGCGGAACCCCACCCGCACCACAAAGCACGTCACCGCCCAGACGGATGCGTCATCCGGGTCCTGCCGACTGCCTTCCGTCACGACCTTCGCGCGTCGCAGCCGCGGATAATTCGGTCGCGGCTCCACCGCGCACCACCCGACTGGCTCATCGCCCAGGTACGCGATCACCCCGGGTGCCGGGTCATTCGCGCTCACCTGCTGCCGCAGCATCCCGCTGCAGTCCTCTTTCGTCGCCGACTCGAACTCCGCGTTTGGCAGTTTGAAGTACTGGCACCAGCACCCGGCCGGGTCGCCCCGCGTGCCGAACACCGTACGCACGTCGTCCCAGCTCACGTCGGCAACCGAGACAACCCTGACTCCCGTGTCGCTCTGCATGCGATCACGCTACTCCGCCGGTGGTCGAGCCTGTCGACACCCCTCGCGGATTCCCATCACGTCCGCGGCACCCTCCCGAAGGCGGTAAGCTATTCGAGTTGTCTCCTGTAGGTTTCGTTCGCCGAAACCCACACGGATTCGGCGGGCTGTAGCGCAGCTTGGTAGCGCACCTGACTGGGGGTTAAGGGGTTCACCCCTCTCCGGTCGGCCCAAATAACTGAAAATCAATGTCGCGGGCTGTAGCGCAGCTTGGTAGCGCACCTGACTGGGGGTCAGGGGGTCGCAGGTTCAAATCCTGTCAGCCCGACAGAAAATCCCTGATGAGAAGCAATTTTCATCAGGGATTTGTTGTTTCTGAACGTCGTTTTCTCTGGTCCCCCTCTGGTCCCCCCGGACAGGTAGGCGTGGTCGACCTGTGGATGACAGAATCCGTCGCGATGCCCTGTCTGTGGATAAGGGGACCAAAAGGGGACCAGAACGGTGGAAACCCACGACTGATCCGCTCACAGTCCGCGTCCGGTGCCTTGCCGTGGCCGTCCTGAAGTGTTCGGGCGGGCGTCTCTGCTGAGGAATGCGTTGGCCTGCTCCGCGGCGGATGCGAGGTGGCGGTCATCGGGGTGGAGGTAGCCGCGAGTGGTCTCGATCGAGGCATGTCCGAGGATTTCTTGAAGGACATGGAGGGGGACCCCAGCGTCGGCGAGCCAGGTGGCGCCGGTGTGTCGGAGGCCGTGTCGGGTGAGATTGGGAAGGCTGAGGTCGGCGACGACCTGGTCCCAGTTGGTGGCATCGCGAACCGTGGCCGTCGTGAGGAAACCACCGCGCGGACCGACGAGTAGTGGCGCTTCCGGCTGCTTGAACGCGGAGAGCCGCTTCAGGATGGGTCGGAGAGGGTCGAGAATCGGCACGCGACGTTCCTTGCGGCTCTTGGTCGGCTTGGTGATGAGGCCGCCTCTTCCGGGGAAGACCTGCCTTCGGATGATGACGAGGCTTTTGTTGAAGTCCACGTCTCCAACTTGAAGTCCGGAGACTTCTGAAGAGCGTGCTGCCAGTAGAGCGGCGAGCATCACGAAGTCTGAGTAGGACTGATGGACGGCGCCGCAGGCGGAGGCGAGCTGGTTCAGCTTCTGCAGGTCAGGGATCGCGTGTGCGCGCGGGGCAGCATCCTCGGCGGGTTGGATTCGGAAGGCGTTTCGGTGGAGGCTCCGCTTCGCACGGTGTTTGGCGGGATTGATTGTGATCAGGCCATCGCGAACGGCTTCGTCGAGCACCCGCACGAGTGGGGCGATGGTGTTCTTGATCGTCGATGCGCCGTACTGCTTCTCCCAGTCATCAATCGTGCGATCGATCATTCCAGCGGTGATTTGCGTGACGGGCAGGTGACCAAGCGCCGGGAGCACTCGTAGCCGAAGACCGTACCGGTAGTTGTCGCCGGTAGAAGTCATATCGAGGCCGCGTGCCCATCGATCGTCGATCGAGGTGAAGAACTCCAGGAGCGTCATGGAGACGTCCATTCCCTTGACCGAAGAGTTCCGGAGCGTTTCGAAGAATGCCCGTGCGGTTGCCTCGTCCTTCACGATCTCGGTACGGATCACGCGCTGCTTCGTGAGCGGATCGGTCCAGCGTGCCCGCGCTCGAATCCCGTAGGAGCGTCGTTCCATGTCGGTGGAGATCCTCACCCCGATCGGCGGTACCGGTCGGGGTGAGGACTCAGGCATCGGCTCAGCTGGGCGAGCCATGGTGCGGCTCCAAGTTCTGCAGCCACTCGTTGATCGCTTCGAGTCTGTATCGGGCGATACCGCCGAGCTTGATGAACGGTGGTCCGGTCTCCGCGGAGCGCCATCGAGACAAAGTCGACTCGGAGACCTTCAGGTACGAGGCGACCTCTCGGCTATCCAGCAATGGCGAGACTGGTGCGGTCGCTTCGGCCGTGTCGCTCATGATTCGTCCAGAGGCGGGTTTCCGAGCGAACGATAGAACTCGTCTTCGGCTGCCTGACGTCGCTGAACGTCATCAACGACGAACTCGACGAAGTCGGCTTCCCGGTCGGTGATCATTGACTCTTCGGAGGGAGTAGGCGGCTCCTCGCCGGGCCAGGTGGCTTGCCGTGTCGGACGATCACGATCGAGTCGGGTCCCGGAAGTAGCTACCCAGTCCCGGAGGCGGAGGCGAGCATCCGCAAAGTCGCGATGCCACCCCAGCGGTGCGGATCCGTTTTGGTTGGGGTCGTAGGCGCACAGCCAGTGCAGATGCAGCGCGGACAGCTCCCAGACGAGTTCGGTGTGACAATGCCAGTACGGCGGGATCACTGCGGCCGGGAGTCCGTAAGTGCGGCGGAGCCAGTCGACCCAGCGATTCAGCTCCAGCCACTCAACCTCCGCATCGTTCGCGGTGAGGAGATTCCAGTTGATCGGATGCGGTGGTTCAGCGACGAACGATTCGTCGTAGTCATCCTCGTCGCGCCCTTCGTGTGCTTCAGCTGTGGGAACGAACTCACTCATGATGACCGCTCCTGCTCAGATGCTGACCGCAGGAGCGACATCTGACTGCGCTCGTGCTCGGGCGGGGGCTTCAAAAGGGGAAGCATCACGACCGGTCGACTCGCGCATGTTGCTGTCGCGATGGGGTCCGCGATCGACCTCGTATTGGGTGCGCGCTACGTCGTGACCGAAGCGGGAGACGATGAACTCCTCGGCTGCGACTGTCTGGCCGTCCTTCTCGTAGCTGTACTCGCGCACGCGCCCAGTGGCGATGAACTTGTCGCCCTTGTGGAATCGAGCGACTCCTTCTTCGGCTGCGCGCCGGAAGGCACTCATGTCGTGGAAGGACGGGTCGAGCTGTGTGAAACTTCCGTCTGGGGTCTGCTGCGAATGCTCTATGCCGATCCGAGCGTAGAACCGCGCGGTGCCGTCCTCGGTGTAGGTCAGACGGGGCTCGGTCGCGATGAATCCTGTGATGGCTTGCTGGGTGTCGATGGACATGACGACTCCTTGATCTGTTGGGGTGGCCATCGGATGTGATGGCTGCTGCAACAGACAGGTGCGCGCTGCGCCCCAGCGCGGATCATGGCGTGGCAGGGCGTTCCAAGAGCGACTCAACCGCCGCACGATCTGCTTTGAGCTGTTGGCCGTCGGAGCGCTTGGGCCAGGGGTGGAGGTCAGTGATGATGGGGGGCGCCGACCGGAGCAAGATGACCCCGATGCCAAACGGCAACGTGCGAATGCGGTCGGGCGGCAGGATCGGTACGCGACGGATGGAACGCTGGTTGGAGCGCGATCCATGGTCACCGAGCGTGACTGAGTCGGTGAACTCGTCGCGTTCGCCGATAAGTGTGGAGAGGTCTTGGAGATCTCGTGAGTTCGAGGCGCCGCCGAGGATGATCTTCGCGATACTGGCGTCCCAGATCGCTGCGGCCTTGTTCTCTGACCACTTGTCCCGCGCCTGGGCAAGGGATTGGAGCACGGGCATCGTTGTGATGCCGGTGCCGCCTCCTTCTGCCATGAGTGTGGGCAGCGAGGGTAGCGGCGCAAGGTTTCCGATCTCGTCGAGCGCAAACAGCAGTGGCGGGTCGAGCCGTGCGCCGGGTGATCGAGCAGCCATTCGGCGGGCGGTCTCGACAAGGTCTTCAACGAGAGCTGCGACGAGAGCTGCACTGTTCCCGGCCCCAACGCCGGTCGCCAGAAGATAAAGCGTGCCACGGTCACGGATGAAACTCTCGGGATCGAACTGCTCGCCTTCTGCCGGGCTGACAGCATCCAGCACTCTGGGGTCGGCGAGCGCCGACAGTGCGAGCGAAACACCCTGCCAGATACTGTCGCGCGTGCGCGGGTCGGCGTCGAGCGTTGCCTCCAGCGAATCTGCCCACCCCGTGGCTGCCAGCGATGAGCCTGTCAGGATGGCGACTGCCTCGGCGGCGGCTGATGGGTCGAGAGTCCACCGGAACAGCTCAGCCGGACTCCGATGATCAAGCGCGGCCGCGTGAAGGAGCGACTGCAGAGCGATGCGTGTCTTTCCCTCCCAGAACCCTCCGCCTTCGACACCGCCAGCGGATAGCTCGGTGGCCGCGGCAAGGCCGGTGGCGCGGATCATCGCGGTCAGCGGATCCTCACACCCCCGAATGGGCGACCACCGCAGCCCAGAGGAGACGCCTTCAGCAAGATGCTGAGGATCAAAGACAGCGACCGGACCGACCCGTTCGCGTGCGCGCATCGTTGCCGTCAGGTTGTCGGGCCGGGTCGACGTCGTCACCACTGCACCCGGCGCATCGAGAATCGCTGGGATCACAATGTGTAGGCCCTTGCCCGAACGCGGCGGGCCGATGAGAAGGATCGAGTCTTCGACGCTGGCCCATACTTGTTTGCCGTGCGAACGCCCGAGCAAGTAGCCGACCTGCTCGGGCTTCGGTTGATCCAGCGAAGGGCGAAGCGTCGCAGCCCGGCGCAGGAGCGCTTTCGCCGACGCACTAATTACGATCTCGTGGCTGCTGGCAGTTCCCGCGAGCCGCCGCGGGTCGGCATCGGCCCGGTGCGAGTGCCGACGCCAGCGGACCCAAGCCCACCCGATAGCGCTGCCGAGCATGAGGAGCAGCAGTATTGCAATTGACCAGTAGAGGATCGTGTTTAGTCCTGGTGCCTGTAACGCCTCGGCCGGGTTTGTCGGATTGAACAGCAGGGCGGCTCCGCCTGCAATTCCGGCTTGAGGCTGCCCAGAGCCAGAGAGGAATGCCGCAACGGAACCCGCAGCTCGCAAGACGACGGCGACCCCGAAGACTGCGATCAACGCGATCATCAGGAGGTTGGTCAACTCATCGCCGAGACCACGTCCCTGACCGTGTGGGGTGCTCATGACGGCAAAGATTCGGTGACGATGACGCCGGAGATACGTCCGATGAGCAAGATCTCCGATCGGTGATCGACTAGTTGGCTCATATCGATGACCGCACGGGCGCTCCCGCCATCGGATCCTTCAGCGCTGGAGACTGGCAGTGCGAGGGTGACGTCTTCGCCCGGGATGAATCCGGACCCGGTGACCTCGATGAGCTGATTCGTTGGGCGGTGCCGCGCTCGCCGCATCGTGCTGGGCGACTGAACGTCAGTGATGGCGTGTTCTCGTCGCGCCGCATGGACGATGTCCGTGAACACCGAGCCATCGAACTCGTGTACTTCAACTCGGACGGTCCGAGTGCGGTGGTCGGATATCGCATCAAGAAGATCACCAAACCCTGAGCGGCTCCAAGGCGCGTCCGGCTTTGGAGGCGGGAAGTCGTGTCTGTTGCAGCTGACGTTCATGGTGCCGCGTTCGCTGACCGTGATGACTGCGAGCGGGATGGCGATGGGCGATCCGGGCGGCGTTTCTGCAGGGCTATTGCTCATGCCACAGAGGTGCGCGGGTACCCGCGCCATTGCTCAATATCCGACGCACTCCGGGTACGGGCTGGGGGTGACCGTCGACGGCCGGGTCTACAACTTCCGGACCGAGGATTCTCGTATTAGCTTTGACAGTTCGCCGGGGGAGCCCAGGCTAGACCGTGTGCCATTGCTGTGTGTCAAGGGAGTCGAGCACCGCCCGCGGATCGGTGACGAGTCGAGCTAGTCCGATCAGCTTCCTGGGGAACCCGTTGGGGTTCGACTCGAAGGCTGCCTCGCCGAACCCTGCGCTGAATCGTTCCCTCAGCACTAACGGCAAGCTGGCAGCAATCTCTTCTTCAAGCTTGCGAGCTTCCGACATGAGCGCTGACGGGCCCCGGCGCATCCAATGCTGGAGTGGCGGTGGTGGCTGAGAAACGGCGTCCAGTAGTCGAGCAGTGGCGTCGAGCGTCCATGAATCATTCTCCTCGACGCGCATGGGTACCGAGATTCTCTGGACGGCGTGGATCGCGTTGAGATCGACAGCGAGCGAAATGCTCGAAGGGTCTTCGTGCACGTTCACGTAGCGGAGCGTATTGACTCCCGGGGCACAGACTTCAGAGAGGTGGGCATCGCCGACAAAGTCGGTCGGCTCCTGGTGCACACCCGGCTCGATCACACAGTTGGGGCTGAGCTGCACGCGGTACATGAAGTACCGGTCAGCAGAGCCTCCCTGATCGTCCATGCGCCTGAACATGTTCTCTATCGCCGCCTCGTAGGTCCCAACGTGGAGCGCCTTGGCTTTCTGTCGATTTGCCCAGCGCTCGACACCTCCGCTTTGTGATCCCATCGCCTCCATACGCTGCTTGGTGACATCGGTCAGCTGTTTCGCCGGATCGAAGTCCTTGTCCGGCCAGGTTTCGTGGGTCGACGAGTGATACCAATGCAGTCTGCGTACGGTGGAGTCATCGTGCGACGGATCGTTCGGTTCTGCACAGAAGTTGGGGCGGTCCTCCCCTTGGCAATCGGTGCCACAGTTCGGGCAAGCTTCAAAGGCCTGGTTGAAGCGGTCGAGCCATTCCGCAGTGACCCGCCATTCGTGGCGACACGAGCCACAGCGCATGCGGCGAAGTCGCTCGAAGTTGACTACTCTCTCGGTCACTGGACCAGCATCGCATGTGCCGCCGACGTGGCAATTGAAGTGATTTAGCTCATCATGCGGCTCGTGGTGTCGAACAGTTCCAGCTCCCCAGGGTGCAGTTGGTGCTGGCAGACGAAAGAGCGATCCTTGATGCGCCACAGTCCTTGGCCCACGCCAAGCCCCGGCAGCAACTTCTGTTCGGTCCCCGTCAGACCGAGCGCTCTAGCAGTGGCCCCGAGCTGATCGGATTCCTGCCGGTAAACGATTCGCGTCTCTGCGTTGGCGAGAAGGCTGCTTGCCAGGGCTCGCATTGCGGAACCCTGGTCACCGACGTTCTCCAAGTCGGACAGCTTGTGAACGATCAGCATGTTCGCAATCCCGTAGTGGCGAGCGAGCCGCCAGTGCGCATCCATCCGGCGCAACAACGCCGGATGAGACATCAGGCGCCACGCCTCGTCGTAGATGCACCAGCGCTGGCCACCGTTCGGGTCGAGTAGGGCGGATTCCATCCAAGCGGACGAACAAGTCATGAGGACCGAGGTCAGTGTCGAATTCTCCGTCACTCTCGATAGGTCAAGAGAGATCATCGGTAGCGTCGGATCGAAACTCACTGTCGACGGACCATCGAAGAGTCCGGCGAGGTCACCAGCGACAAGGCGCCGCAGTGCGTGCCCAACGAGACGTCCGTCTTCGGCGAGGCGCCCATCCGGATCCGCCTGGCCAGTCGGGGCAAGGATGTGTTCAACGACCATGGGAAGGATCGGCACGTCGTTGCTGCGCACGACCTCGGTCAGGGCAGTGTCAATCGCCGTGTGCTCCAAAGGCGTGAGCGGTCGAGTGAGGACCGTCTCGGCGAGCGCGCCGATCAGGTCGCGTCGTCGTGCGCCGACCCTGGACGCCCAGCTTTCATCGCTCAATCCTGCTGGTCGATAGCCTTCGTCGAGTGGATTCAGCCGAGCGGCAAGCCCATGACCGAGCACGATCGCCCGACCGCCCACAGCTTCTGCGACCGCTGTGTGCTCGCCCTTCGGATCACCGGGGACGTAGACACGGCGCCCGAACGGGATCGATCGTGTGTAAAGGCTCTTGGCCAAGCTGGATTTTCCGGAACCGACAATGCCCGCGAGCACGAGATTCGGTGCGGTGATGATGCCGCGCGCGTAGAGCACCCATGGGTCGTAGACGAAAGAGCCGCCGGAGTAGAGATCCTGACCAACGAAGACGCCGTCGGAGCCGAGCCCGCCTTCAGCTAGGAATGGGTATGCACCAGCAAGAGTTGCGGACGTGTCTTGATGCCGTGGCAGGCGAAACCTTCCGGACGAACGCATCTGCATTGGTCCTGGTTCGCCAGCTGGCGAAATGTATGTGGTTGCCCGACGCTCAGCCAGATCCGCGGTGTACTTTGCGCGGGACGCCTGCTGCTCCGCTCTCTGCTGCTCCGCTTGTAACTTCGCGGCAGCTTGCCTGCGCTGCTTACGTATACGCCGCTTCTCGGATGCTGGAGCGACGAGAACCGAAGTGTGCAGGCGCTCGGCATCATCGCGGCTCATAGTCCCAGACCCCGCTGCCGCTTGACCGCGGTAATGCTGGCGGGCTCAAACCAAGACACTCGCTTCGACTCGCGAGCCCGGCTCGGTGCCGACGGAACAGCGAGACTTCGAGCGTCATCTGGCAGTTGATCTACCGTGTCCACCGCGTGGATTCGGTAGAGCGCGACGTGCGCGAACGCGTGACTATAGGCGAGGTGGTAACCACCGTCGTGCAGTTCATGCTCACTCGGGCCGCTCGGCGGTGCGTCGTAGACGTATCCGTTCTCCATCGCTGCGCTGGTGGTCTCGTCACCGTAATCCCAGTACTTCAGATGGTTGAGCCCAGCGAGAGCACCGTCGGCGTCGATCATCTCCAGCACCTCGTCTGCTTCTTGACCTTGCATGAAGACGACATTGATCCAACGAGCGATTGTCGGTGCTTCGCTGGCTGGAACTTCGTGCCAAGCAACGCGACTCGCCGCACCCGCCGCGGCGTCGAGCCGTTCCTCTGCCTGGTCGATCAGGGTCGCCGCCTGGTGAAGTTCGTCGGCGGCCGCCAGCGCATCCTTGGATCCGATGGTGTGGTCACCATGGTCGTCAAACGCGTGAGGGCGATTCTTAATGTGGGCGGTGGCGAGCTGATCGAGAACCTGCTTGAGTGACCGCACGCCGGACAGTAGGTCGCCGAGAACGCCGTACAGATCCTGCGGACTTTCAAACGTGCGCGTTGCGTGCGCGAGCCCGCGCAGCGCCTCGGATGCTTCCCGGGCGTCAGCGCCGGGATCGTAGAACGTGGGCATCGCTGTGTCTCCTTGGATATCGAGCGCGGGCTTTGATAGCAGTTAGGTGCGCAGTCGGTATTCCGGCCGATGTCTGAGGAAGGCAATAACCTAGGAACTGCCAGGTAGCGAGGAGCGAAAGATGACAGACGAGATCGAGCTTGTGAGCGATGGAGACGGCCTCGCGGTCTTCGGCGAACAACACGCTGTCGAGCGCTTCCTTGAGTCGGTCGGTCTGTTTTCGACGTCGAAAGCATTCCGGTTAGACAACCTAGGTCGCATTCTCGACGCTGGCGGGGCAGTCATTCGTACTGCTTCCGACGTTGCAGGGAACTCAGGGCGGTATCTAAAGCTCACCAAGGAGTCAGCCGCGCGGGCGAAGGAGCTCGGTCTGATGCCGACCAAGACCAAGGGCATCAGCCACGCCATGTTGGGTGAACCGGGAGCGATCAATAAGTGGCTTCAAGTCGAGAGTGGTCCAGGTTCGCTTCTGACTAATCCAGCGTTGCTGTCTGGCATTGGTGGGTTGATGACGCAATTCGCGAAGCAAGCTGAAGCCAATGAACTCAAGGCTCTGCTGGTGAAGATTGACGAGAAGCTCGATGAAGTGCGCCGCACACAGCGAGATTCAGTGCTCGCGAAGATGGATCGAGCTGCGCTCGCAATCAAAGAAGCGTTGACGATTAATGAGCACGGTGGCAATAGGGAGACGGCCTGGGGAAAGGTCGAATCCGAGTCAGGAACGATCGCTGAAGTGCAAGGATCTGCTTTGCGTGCGCTCGACGCCCTCGCGGACAAGGTCGAGGGAAAGAAGAAGGTCGGTCAGATAGCCAACGCGACCGAGGAGATCGAGTTCGAAGTGAGTGTGTGGCTCGCGGTGCTCGCCCGGTGCTTTCAGCTGCAAGACGAATTCGCTGTGTTGGAGATCGATCACGTTCTTGATGTGGCACCCGCTGACATTGATGGACACCGCGTTGGGCTTGGTGCAGCCCAACAGGAGCGCAGGGCGCTAATCATCGAGAAGACGCGAAAGCTGATCGAGCGAATGGACGCTGCGGGTGCGATCGCAGATTCAAACAAGCTTCTGCACGTCCGCGGTGCTCGTTCCGTTGTTGACTCTGTAAATGCCACAGCGTCCAGCATCGATGAGTTCCACGCTCCACTTGGCATCGATCCGATGCGTGACCCAATGGAAGCAACTCGTTGGAGGGACGCGCTCCGTGACCGGCAGCAGCTAAGGAATGCGGGCGTTGAAGCGGGTCGTAAGACCCTCACCGGAGCAGCGATCATCGGCGGCACCGCAGTTGCTGCGGTTGTGAGCGTTGCGACGGCGAAGAATGTGGCGAAGGGCGGCGACTGACGCGCGCATGCCACGTGAATCCAATCGGGTCATGCGTGTCCTGTTTGACGGTCACACCACGCGGCATAGCGGCAGGGCCGCGGCGGTGAATGCGTGGGCCTGCTGTCCGACGAGGAGTCGCGTCTCGCAGGACGCTTGAATGGCGGCTTGCTCGATCGCGGCGACGGCGGCGTCGAGGTCATCAGCGGTTCGTGCGGACACTGAGATGAGTCCGGTGTAGCGCAGGACGCCGTGCCCAGCCGTGAGGTCAGCTTCCTGCTGGAGAACATCCTGAAACTCAGCCGTCTGCGAGGCATCCTCTATCTGGCCGATGCGCTGACGCTGAGCTGCGTCTGAGATGTACTCCGTCTTCTTTTTCCGGATGTCACGTGCTGCCTGGTCGGACCGCATCGGTGTGCAGAGCAGCGAGAAGGACCGCTGTATCCCGGTCGACAGGAGCACGGGTGCCAAGAAGCCCGGGTAGACCATCGACCGCGGCCACTCTGAGATCCACAACACCGCGTGGAAGGCCGAGTCTGTGCGTAGCCGAGACCAGGATTCGTTCACTGCGACTGGACCTGCGGTCGCGAGCGACTGGCCGAGTTCGCCGTGCCGTTCAAGCGTCGCGGCGACTGCCGGGTCGTATGCCGAACGCAGGATGACGGAGATCTCGCCGCACGTCAACCACGAGGAGGGGACGAGGTCTGCTGAGCGCAGCGCGGCGATCAATGTAGACATCTCCTGGCGAAGAACAGCCGCAGCGCCACGGATGCCGCCACCGGCAGTGCGGATCTGTCGTGCCGCTGTCTGCATGTCGAGCGAGAGGGAGAGCGTGGTGGCGTGGCGTTCTCCAGCGGGTCCTGCGCGGTCGATGAGTTCGGCGTACGTCGTCGAGGCCCAGGAGCCATCTGCGTTGCCGTGCGATGCCCACCATTCAGCGAGTCCTGTCCCGGAGTCCGGGAGGGTGCGCTCAAGCACTTGCAGCATTGAGAGGCGCCCGGATCTGCACACGGTCGCGAGCACACGCCCCCAAGAGGAGACACGCCGTTCCTGCTCACCGGGATCGAGGAGCGCGAATGCTGGGTGCGAGACCGCAACGATGGCCGTGAGGGTACTGGCGGTCGGGTCATGAACCATTCCGGCGCCGGTGATCGGGTCGTCGTACTCGCGCAGTCGTGCCATGTCGCCGGGTAGCGCGAGCGAGCCCGCAGGTCGCGGCTTCACAACACGCCGCCGGTAGAGCAACTGTCCACCGGTGGATTTCCACATCCACCAGAAGGCAACGGGAATCCATTCGACGATCGGACGTCCAGCGATCCGGATCCACACCACGGCCGCGGCACAGAGCCAACCGGGTGCCGAGAACGCGATGAGCATGCCGCCTCCGGCATAGAAGGCCCACACAAGCGTGGTCACACCAATTCCGAGCGCGACCAGCTGTGAGAGGGATAGTCCGAGCAGGATGCCCCTTCGTGTCAGTCGGGAGAATTTCACCGGAATGAGGTCCCCGGCTCGTTGATCGTCGTAGTCCTTTGGCATGGTCAGCTATTCCTTCCCAGATCGTGGCTGCTGGGTTCTGGCTGGTGCTGGATCTGATTTAGCAAATGAGGCATACGCCCCACTTCGCGAGCACTTTACGTGAGTCTTGTCGTAACCTAGCGAGCGGTCGGTTTTCTAGCTACAGTGGTGGAGCCCCAGGCGCTGCCACTCCCGGACGCGCCGCACCTGAGTACTCAAAGACGAGGAATCACGATGAGATCTGCACCTTCGACCCGGCGTCGCAGCACCGCCGGCATCACCGTTGCGGTGGCTACCGCCTTCGCCCTACTGACCGGATGCGCCGCTGGCGTGACCGGCGGAGGTTCTACCGAGCCCGTCGAGGGAGGCACACTCACGGTCGCGTCGAATCTCGACGCCCGGATGGACGTCGTCCTGGCCGGCCAGCAGGGCAACTTCCCCTGGGCCGTCAACGTCTTCGAGACGCTCACCCGCTTCGACAAGGATGCCGTCCCGCAGCCGCTCCTCGCGACCGACTGGGAGGTCGCGGAGGACGGGCTGTCGATCGACATCAACCTGCGTGACGACGTCACGTTCCACACCGGTCGCCCGATGACCGCCAACGACGTGAAGTTCTCCTTCGAGACTGCTGTGACCCCCGAGGCCGCGTCGCAGCTTGCCTTCATCGGAAAGCAGTTCACCGCGATCGACGTCATCAGCGACACGGAACTCACGATCACTTTCGCCAAGCCGCTTCCGACCGTGTTCGAGTTCTTCGAGCAGGCATTCATCATCGACCAGGAGACTTGGGCCGGCGTGCCCGATGGATCGGAGGTCGTCGGAACTGGACCGTTCACCTTCGAATCGTGGACGCCGGGTTCGGAGATCCGACTCGCGCGATTCGATGACTACTGGGGCGACCCCGCCTACCTCGATGAGATCGAGGTCGCGATCATCCCTGACAGCACGGCGATGGTGAACTCGGTTCGCAGTGGACGTGCTCAGGTTGCGATCGGGATGAGTGGCGTCGACATTCAGGGCATCATGTCCGACCCCGGCTTCGGGTTGGCCACCGCGTCTGGCAACGTCTACCCGCTCGGCGTCGCCGTCGACGTTGCCCCCTTCGACAACCAGCAGGTCCGGCAGGCCGTCCAGTACGCCATCGACCGTCAGCGGATCGCCGACCAGGTCTTCGGCGGACTTGCCTTCCCGAGCGTTCAGTTCTGGAGCCCTGACACGCCCGGCTACGACGAGTCGCTCGAGGACTCTTATGCGTACGACCCGGAGAAGGCGCAGGAGATGCTCGAGGAAGCGGGCGCGGCCGGCACAGCCTTCGAGATCACCGTCTTCGGGCTCGAAGCAAACGTCGCTGCGGCCGAGGTCGTGCGCAACAACCTCGAGGCCGTCGGCCTCAAGCCGACCGTGAAGGTCCTTGAGCAGGCGACCTTCGGGCCGCTACAGGTCGACGCGAACCTGGGCACGTCGTTTATGCCGCTCCACGGCCAGAACGGATCTGGTGCCGCAACGCTGATCGAGCGCATGCCGTCTATCCGTGTGGAGAACAACTCGCACTTCTCGTCCGACGAGTTCACCGAACTCCGCGCCAGCCTCTTGTCGGCGGTCGATCAAACAGACGTCGAAGAGGCCACGCGCGCAATGGCAGAGTTCCTCATCGACGAGGCGTTCGCACTCCCGCTCGTCCAGTACCCCACCATCGCAGTCGTCAACAACGACGCGGTCGACGTCGACTACACCCGGCGTTCCTACTTCGACTTCTCGTCGACGTACCTCCAGCGCTAGCCGCACACGGGCGGCGCGTCCCCAAGCCGCGCCGCCCGTGTCCACTTCCTGACTATTCAACGGAGCCGACTCGGTGATCAGATACCTGCTGGGCAGGATCCCCTCGATCCTGCTGGTGATCTTCCTCGCGTCCATCGTGGCGTTCATCCTCCCGCGCCTCGCGCCCGGCGACCCTGCCGTAGTCATGGCTGGACCGGACCCGACACCGGAGCAGGTCGAGGCCGTGCGGGAAGCCGCTGGCTTCAACCGCCCGCTCATCGAGCAGTACCTCTCGTGGGTACTCGGACTGTTCCGAGGCGACCTGGGGGTGTCTTTCATCCTGAATCGTCCGATCGGCGAGTTGATCCTGAGTCGTGTCGAGAGCACCCTTCAGCTCGCTGGGCTCGCCGCGGTCTTCATGATCCTGCTGGGCTTCGCGCTCGGCATCCTCGGTGGCTCGCGTCTCCGTCGCGGCAGTCGACTTGCGCTTGACATGTTCAACACCGCCATGCTCGCGACGCCGCCGTTCCTAGTAGCCCTTGTTCTCATCCTCGTGTTCGGCATCTGGCTCAGGATCCTGCCGGTGAGCGGCGAGGTCGGGCTCAGCGAGAACTTCGGTCTCGGCCTCCAGTACCTTCTGCTTCCTGCGGCCGCGCTCGCGCTCACGCAGGCTGCGGTCGTCGGCAGGCTCCTTCAGACCTCGATGCTCACGACGCGAGGCGAGGAGTTCATCGACCTCGCGGTCGCCAAGGGGGCTTCGCCCGCGCGGGTTACTTTCCGTCACGTGCTGCCTGCGAGCCTCGACGCCGCGATCGTCTCCATCGGCCTCCGAATCGGGGAGCTCCTCAGCGGAGCGATCATCATCGAGGCGATCTTCGCCCGGAACGGTCTCGGCCAGCTGGCTGTGCAGGCCGTCAACAACCGCGACTACTTCCTCATCCAGACGCTTGTCATCGGCGCCGTCGTGATCGCGGTCCTCTCGCAGCTCATCTCGGAGGTCGTCATGGCGTCCCTCGACCCGCGCATCCGTCTGGAGTCCTGACATGGCCGACACCCCGTCCTTCGCCGCCAACCGGCGACCGCGCGTCAAGAACCCCGTCCTGCGGCGCTACCTGACGGCGTTCCGCACGGCGCGGGGGATCGCCGGTTCGGTGATCCTGCTCGTCCTCGTCGCACTCGCACTTCTGGCACCTGTGCTCTACCCGGGTGGCTACGACGTGCAGTCCGCCGAGTCTCTGCGGGGCCCTTCGCTCGCGCATCCGTTCGGCACCGACCAGCTTGGTCGCGACCTCCTTACGCGATCGCTCTTCGGGCTTCGGATCGACCTTACAATCGTCGCCGTCGCCGTCCCGCTCGGCATGGTCGTCGGAACGACACTCGGTCTCATCGGCGCTCTCTCCCGGGTGGCTGGCACGGTCCTGCAGCGCGTACTCGACGTCATCATCGGCTTCCCGGGCATCGTGCTCGGCATGTGCATCATTTTGATCATGGGTCCGGGCTGGTCTGCCCTGGTCATCGCGATCACCGTCAGCTCGCTGCCGACCTTCGGCCGCCTATCGCGGGCAGCGATGCTCAGCCAGGCGCAGCGAGAGTACGTCATGGCAGCTCGCACGCTCGGCGTGAGCCGCGTCACGATCATCACCCGGCACATCCTGCCAAACGCGATTGACCCGATCCTTGTCGCCGGCGCAGTGTTCGTCGTGCACGCGATCTTCATCGAAGCCGGACTGAGCATCATCGGGCTTGGCATTCAGCCCCCTGAGCCGTCGCTCGGCTCGCTTCTCAACCAGGGCATGCGCTACATTACCCAGGCCCCGACCTACGTCCTCGGACCGACCGTCGTGCTCTTCCTTCTCGCGCTCTCCTTCAGCCTCATCTCCGACTCCCTCAACAAGGCGGTGAACCGCGCATGACCGCGCCCACCCACGCTCCCGTGCTCCAAGTCGATGCCCTGGTTACGACGTTCACGACGCCAGACGAAGTGGTTCGCGCTGTGGACGACGTATCGTTCGTGCTGTACCCCGGCCGGATCCTCGGGATCGTCGGCGAGTCCGGGTCTGGCAAGTCGGTCACCGCCCGCTCGATCATGCGGATGGTTCACGCGCCCGGAAGGGTCGAGAGCGGCTGCATCATGCTCGGCGACCGAGACCTGCGGAACCTGGACGAGAGAGCGATGCGGTCAGTTCGCGGGCGCGACGTTGCGATGATCTTTCAGGACCCTCAGGCAGCCCTCAACCCGGTGATCAAGATCGGCGACCAGATCATCGAGTCGCTGCAGATCCACGGGATGGGCGCCAAGAAGGCGAAAGCGCGCGCTCTCGAGCTCCTCTCTCAGGTTGGCATCCCGAACCCGGAGGAGGCTTTCGAGCGGTATCAGCACCAGTACTCAGGCGGGATGCGCCAGCGCGTCGTCATCGCGATCGCGCTTGCCAACAACCCCTCCGTGCTGATCGCCGACGAGCCGACGACGGCGCTCGACGTGACCATTCAGGCTCAGATCCTGGAACTGCTGCGGAAGCTGCGGACCGATCTGGGCATCGCGATCCTCCTCATCACGCACGACATGGGCGTCGTCGCAGAGATGTGCGATGACGTACTCGTGATGTACAAGGGCAAGGTCGTCGAGCGCGGGCCGACGGCGAAAGTGCTCGCCGCCCCAGAGCACGAGTACACGATCTCGCTCATGAACGCCGTGCCGCGGATGGACTCCCCTCTGCGGGCCCCCTTCGAGCCGAGCGGACCGCCGGCTCTTGAGGTCAGTGATCTTCGCACGGACGTCAACGCCGGGCAGCGCTCCGTTTTCCGCCGTAAGGCGCCCTTCTACGCCGTCGACGGTGTGTCGATCGCGGTGCACCCCGGAGAGACGGTCGCCCTTGTCGGCGAATCCGGATGCGGCAAGTCGACCCTCTCCCGGACGATCGTCGGCATCTACGGTTCCGCCGGCGGCACGATCAGGGTCGGAGGTCGCGACGTGACCGCGATGACGCCTGCCGATCGGCGTCATGTGACACGGGGCGTCCAGTACGTCTTCCAGGACCCCTATTCATCGCTCAACCCGCGACGCACCGCGGGACAGTCGATCGAGGAAGCACTGCGCGTCGCCGGAACGCCGGCATCGAAAATCCGGGAGCGGAGCATCGAGCTCATGCGTACCGTCGGCCTCCCCGCCGAGCACCTCGACCGATACCCCTACGCCTTCTCTGGCGGGCAGCGCCAGCGCATCGGCATCGCGCGGGCCCTCGCGGGCAAGGCAAAGGTGCTGGTTCTCGACGAACCGGTGTCCGCGCTCGATGTCTCAATCCAGGCAGAGATTCTGGATCTCCTCATGCGGCTGCAGGCGGAGCACGGGCTCGGCTATCTCTTCATCTCTCACGACCTCGCGGTGGTGCGAGAGATCAGTCACCGCGTCGCGGTCATGTACAAGGGCAAGATCGTGGAACAGGGCACGACTCAGGAGATCTTCGAGGCGGCCCGCGACCCGTACACCCAGCGCCTGCTGGCATCGACTCCGAAGCTCGACGTGGAGGACCGCCCGTGACCGACGACCAGCCCGAGACGACTCCTCGCGCAACCCGAGCCAAGGGCGATGCGCGACGGCGGGAGATTCTCGACACAGCTCGCGAACTCTTCTCCGAGCGCGGATTCAACAGTGTAGGCATCGCAGAGATCGCTGAAAACGTAGGGCTCACCCAGGCAGGTCTGTTGTACCACTTCCCGTCCAAGGCGAGCCTCCTGCTCGCGGTGCTCGAGGAACGCGAGCGACGCAACGACGAAGCGGAGAATCGCTGGATCGAAGCCGGAAACGACTACATCTCCGCTTTCCTCCACACGCTGCAGACCAACGAGCGGAGTCCCTCTCTCGTGCAGCTCTTCGCGGTGCTGTCCGCCGAAGGGATCGCAGCCACGCACCCTTCGCATGACTGGTGGGTGAGCCGCTACGAGCGGCTCGTCGGCAACGCCACAGCGGGACTCAGCGGGGTCGTCGACCCGTCACGGCTGCCCGCAGGCGTCACGACCGAGACCGTCGCGCGCTGGCTCATCGCCATGTCGGACGGGCTGCGAATCCAGTGGCTGCTCTCACCAGGCAGCCTCAACCGACACCACACGGTCGCCCAGTTCGCCGCGCTCCTTGAGCCGTACCTCAAGCCGTCCGTCGACGGCTCTTCCACTACCGACCCGGAGACCTGACATGCCCCGCCCCAACATCGTGATGATCCTCGCCGATGACCTCGGCTACTCCGACCTTGCCGCTTTCGGAGGCGAGATCGACACACCGAATCTCGACCGTCTCGCAGCGCGCGGAACGCGAATGTCCTCGTTCTACGTGACTCCGCGGTGCAGCCCGTCCCGAGCCGCACTCTTGACCGGGCGCCACCCGCACTCGGTCGGCATCGGCATCCTGACCCGCGATGATCGGCCCAACGGCTACCGGGGGGCGCTTCAGCCCGGGATTCCCACGATCGCCGATCGACTCGGCGAGCAGGGCTACACCACCGGCCTCATCGGCAAGTGGCATCTATCGTCCGACCGGACAGAGCCGAACGACACCTGGCCGCTACGACGCGGCTTCGGGGAGTTCTATGGGATGCTCGGCGGCTGCGGGAGCTACTACCAGCCGGTGCTCACTGACGGTGACAGCACAGTGAGCGCCGACGCCATGGCCGATCCCGGCTACTACATCACCGACGACCTCTCCAGCCGGGCCGTGGACTTCATCGACCGGAACGCCGGAGCAGAGTCTCCGTTCTTCCTGTACCTCGCCTATACCGCACCGCACTGGCCGCTCCACGCTCGCGAGGAGGACATCGCAAAGTACCGCGAACGCTTCCTTGCCGGATGGGACGACCTCCGTGTCGCGCGCTTCCGGCGTCAGGTCGAACTCGGTATCCACAACATGGCGGAACTGCCGCCCCGTGACGAGCGCGTTCCTGCCTGGGGCGCGTCGGACGACCAGGCTTGGGAGGCCGAGCGGATGGCCGTCTACGCAGCGCAGGTCGAAGCGATGGACCGCGGGATCGGGGCGGTTCTTGACGCCCTAGAGGCGGCTGGCGTCGCCGACGACACGCTCGTCATCTTCAGCTCCGACAACGGCGCGTGCGCGGAGGATCTCGGGGACCTGATGGCCGGACCCGGACTTCCCGCCGAGATGTGTCCGCCGCTGACGAGGGGCGTAAAGACCGTGCGCGTCGGCAACGACCCCTCGATCGCTCCGGGACCCGAGGAAGGATACGCGAGCTATGGCCGGTCGTGGGCCAACCTCTCGAACACTCCGTTCCGCCAGTACAAGCGGTGGGTCCACGAAGGCGGCATTGCCTCCTCGATGATCGCTTCTTGGCCCGCTGGTGGCATTGTCGAGGGTGCGCTCACCGCAACGCCAGGGCACGTGATCGACATCGCGCCGACGATGCTCGCGGCGATCGGAGCAGTCGACGACACCGCTGCCGGCGAGAGCCTCCTGCCGACCCTCCGAGGCGAAGTTCCCACGCACGAACGCACCATGTACTGGGAGCACATCGGCAACGCCGCGATCCGCCGCGGGCCGTGGAAGCTCGTGCGCGAAGACAACGGCCCTTGGGAGCTCTACGACATCGAGAGCGATCGCGCAGAGTCGATCGATCTGGTAGCCACCCGACCGCGCTTCGTCGCCGAGCTCGTCGAGGAGTGGTCGACCTGGGCGCAGGCAAACGGCGTCCTGCCCTGGGAAGACGTGGTCGCCGACTATCGCGAGCGTGGCATCGAGAACCAGGTCCGGGGATGAGACGTCATGCAGCGCTTGCTGAGGTCACCGCTCGTCGGGTGATCCTCATCGTCGCCGACGACCTCGGCCACGGTGATCTCGGCATCAACAACGGTGGCGCAACGGCGACGCCCGCTATCGAGCGGATCATGGCGGAGGGTGCCACGCTCACTCGGTGCTACTCCGCGTCGCCCGTATGCGCTCCCGCGCGCGCCGGACTTCTTACCGGGAGGTACCCACACCGAACGGGTGCGGTCACACCCCAAGAGATGCTTGGGCTGGATCGTCTCGCCCTCGACGAGCGAACGATCGCCGACGTCTTCGTCGACGCCGGTTGGCGCACCGGGCTGGTTGGCAAATGGCATAACGGCGCCCTTGACGAGCGCTACCACCCAACCGCACGAGGGTTCCAGGAGTTCGTCGGGTTCAGCGGCGGATGGATGGACTACTGGGAATGGCGTCTTGAGGAAGGGCTCGAGGTTCGCGCCTCCGACGGCAGCTACCTAACCGATGCGCTCACCGACGCCGCCCTCGATTTCATCCGCCGCCACGCCGACGAGCCGTTCTTCCTCACGCTCGCCTACAACGCGCCCCACGCCCCACTTCAGGCCCCGGCCGAGCGCGTGCGCCGCCACCTAGACCGCGGAGCTAGCCCGACGCTCGCGCGACTGTACGCGATGGTCGAAGAACTCGATGGCGGGATCGGTCGAGTCCTCGATGCCCTCGATGACCTCGACCTCGCCGACGACACACTGATCATCTTCCTCAGCGACAACGGCCCCGCCTTCGAAGTCAACCCAAACATCCCGCGTGAGGACGGTGTTGGCACAGACCTCACGCGCCCCAACCTCGGTCTCCGTGGTAGCAAGCGTTCGGTCTATGAAGGCGGCATCCGAGTTCCGGGCGCGATCCGCTGGCCGGCGGCGGTCCAGGCCGGGTCCCGCCACGAGGGTGTCGTTCACTTCGTCGATCTCCTGCCGACGATTCTGTCGATCACCGGCGTTCCGCAGAGCTCCGGCCTCCCGCTTGATGGGATCGACCGGAGCGACGAGCTCACCGGCGCCCGACCCGAGGCCGAAATCGACCGATTCTGGCAGTGGAATCTGTACGAGCCAGTCGCAGCGACCAACGCGGCCCATCGCGCAGGACCCTGGAAGCTCGTGCTGCCGGCGCTCAACTGGGAGCCCGCCACCGATCGCGACGCCGCACTCGTCGCTGCCCACAGACGGCTCGAACTCGAGCACGTGTATGACCCGGACTCCGCTCCGCACGAAGTGTCCAGCGAGCGTCCGCGACTCCGTTGGCCGACCCCGTCGGACCCCCAGCTTTACAACCTCGACCTCGATCCCGAAGAGCGGCACGATGTGGCCGCCTCGTATCCCGAACGCGCCGCCGCCATGCGCCGAGTGCTCGAGACGTGGTTCACAGAGGTCGAACGCGACCGAACGAGAGGCCCCGCGCACCCGCGCTCCGACCGTATGGAGGAAAGACAATGACCCAGCAGACCGGTGAGACCTACCGAGAATCAACCCCGGCGTGGCGGTCGCACGGCGGACGTCCGGGTGCGCCCAACGTCGTCGTCGTCGTCCTCGACGACGTCGGTTTCGGACAGCTCGGCTGCTACGGGTCTTCGATCGAGACGCCGACGATCGACGCGATCGCTGCAGAGGGCGTGCGCTACAGCAACTTCCACGTGACCCCGCTCTGCTCGCCCACCCGGGCGAGCCTCCTGACCGGCCGCAACCATCACTCCGTCGGGATGGGCTTCATTGCCGGGTTCGACACCGGCTACGACGCATACCGCGGGCACATGCGCGCGGAGGCAGCCACTCTGGCGCGGATGTTGAAGGACGACGGATACGGCACCTATGCCGTAGGCAAGTGGCACCTCACACCCTCCGCAGATATGACCGCCGCAGGCCCGTTCGAGCACTGGCCACTCGGCCGCGGCTTCGACCGGTATTACGGCTTCCTCTGGGGGGAAGAGGACCACTTCGAGCCCCAGCTGTGGGAGGACAACCACGTCGTCGATCCGCCGAGGCGCGAGAGTTACCACCTCTCGGACGACCTGGCGGATCGAGCCATCCAGTACCTCGGTGATCATGTTTCCGCGGCTCCTGAGCGGCCCTTCATGCTGTACCTCGCCTTCGGCGCAGGGCACGCACCCCACCAGGCACCTCGCGACGAGATCGACCGGTACGCGGGCCGCTTCGACGAAGGATGGGACGTCGAGCGTCAGCGCGTCTTCGAGCGTCAGCGTGAGATGGGCGTCGTACCCGACGGAACCGTGCTTCCCGAGAACAACCCCGACGTCCGACCGTGGGCCGAACTCGACGACGACGCACGGCGCCTCTACGCCCGGATGAACGAGGTCTTCGCCGGATACATGACTCACGCCGACCGAGCTCTCGGACGAGTAGTCGAGTTCCTCGAAGAGATTGGGAGCTGGGACAACACCGTGGTCGTGCTGCTGTCGGACAACGGGGCGACCGGCCAGGGAGGCCCTGACGGGACGATCAACGAGTACCGTTACATGCTCGGGGTCCCGGACAGCCTCGAGAACAACCTTCAGGCGTACGACGACCTCGGTGGACCCCTAACCCACGGGGTGTACCCGTCGGGATGGGCGCAGGCAGGTAACACCCCACTGCGTTTCTACAAGAAGGACACCTACGCCGGCGGTGTACGCACGCCTATGATCCTGCGGCTGCCCGGACGCCCCGGCCCGGCGGGTCAGATCCGCGACCAGTTCCATCACGCGATCGACGTGGTTCCCACGCTGCTCGAGGCGTGCGGGGTGGAACCGAAGCCGTCGTATGATGGCGTTGACCAGCAGCCGATCCACGGGACGTCGATGTCGTACACACTCGACGCCGTCGACGCTCCCACTCGCCGCCCGCGGCAGTACTTTGAGATGGCGGGCAACCGCGCCATGTGGATGGACGGGTGGAAGGCCCTCACGAGCCACGAGACCGACGCGCCGTATCGCGGGGAGAAGTGGCAGCTCTTCCGCCTCGACGAAGACTTCGCCGAGGCCTCCGACGTCGCCGAGCAGAATCCGGACGTCGTAGCGCGGCTCGAGGACGCCTGGTGGGAGGAGAGCCGCCGCTTCGGAGTCCTCCCCCTCGATGACCGCCGCCAAAGGCGGGCACTCGAGCGCGAACCCGCCGCCTCCCGTGCGCGCTTCCGACTCCGCTCTGGAACCCGAGTCTTCTCACCGATCACGGGCCCGAACTTCTCCGATCGGAGCTTCACGATCGGCGCGGAGCTGGACGGAGCGGCGGATCATGACGGGGTGATTCTCGCCTACGGTCGCCGACCGGCGGGGTTCGTCTTCTTCGTTCGCGAGGGGCGGCTCCATCTCGACTACAACCGCGTCTACGAACACACGATCCTAGCGGCTCCCGATCCCTTGCCGGCGCGTCGCTGCCGGGTCGAGGCGGACTTCGAGCGCCTTGAGCGAGGGCGCGCACGCGTCCGTCTGCTCGTGGACGGGCACGCCGTGGTCGCCCGCGAGATCGAGACCCTGCTCGGAGGGTTCGGCGGGCTGAGCACCCAGGTCGGGCACAACTCGCCGTCCCCTGTGAGCTCGCTCTACGATGCCCCGTTCCGCCTCGACGGGCTTCGCGAGGTCGAGATCACCTTCCACGACCCGGCTCCGGAGCCGAACGTGGAGGACGAGCTCCGTCTCGAATGAGTGCCCGCGCTGATCGCGGAGCAGGCTCCGCTCGGGCGTCCTCATCCGTCGCACCGCGCGTCGGACGCCTCGTGATTCCGTCGTCGTCGCGGCACCGTCAAGTGCTCGCGATGCTCAAGGTCGGAGTGGTGGGTTTCGGCGGCGGCAGCGCGCTCATCCCCGTCATGGAGCGACACGGTGATCGCGAACATCACTCCCGGGGCTCCCCCGTGAAGCTTGCGGCGCTGTCGGGTGTGCGCGTGCGCGGGCCGTTCACGGCACTCGTCTCCGCGATCGCGGTCGCCCTCCCGGGCACGGTGCTCACGGTCGCGCTGCTCGCGTTCTTCGCCTCCCTCGGCTCAGACGGCATCCGCGTCGTCGAGGGACTGTCGCTCGGCGTGACGGCCTTCATACTGTTCCTGCTCGCCCATTACGCACCCCGGGTGCTGCGTTCCGGCGGCGTGTGGCATGTCGGCGGGGTTGTCATTGCAGCCGCCGTATTCCTCACGACGGGTCTCGATGTCACGGCCCGCCTTGTCGCCGACCTGCTCGGGGTCGAAGCCGTCGAGCTGCCGCGACTCTCCGCGGTAGCGGTCATCCTGCTCGCGATCGCGGCTGTGGCGGCCATGACGATCATCCAGCGAGTTATGGTGCTTCGGTCGGAAGCGGATGATCACGACGAGACGAACACCGCCTCGCCCCGCCGCGCACTCGGTGGTGCTGGACTGCTCGCGCTTCTCGCCGTCGTCTCGGGTGGAGCCGCGATGCTTCTGCTGCCCGCGACCGACGGCTTTGTGCTCCTCGCGGCCCTCTCCACCGTCTCGTCGTTCGGCGGCGGCGAGGCGTATGTCGCGGTCGCAGACGGGTTCTTCGTCGCGCCCGGGCTTGTCGATCCTCTCGACTTCTACGGCCAAATCGTACCTGTCGCGAACGCGCTGCCAGGCCCGATCCTCGTGAAGGTCGCCGCGGGCATCGGCTATGCGGTGGGCGCCGCCGCGGGCGGGCCGGTCGCCGGGATCGCACTCACCACTGCCGTCATGCTCGTCGTCGGGGTGTGCGCGGCGATCGCCCTCGCCGTTCTCGCGGGCTATGACGCGGCCCGCCACTCGAGCTTCGTCAGCATGATCGGTTGTGCGAGTGAAGGTGCGGCAGAAGACGATCTACGAGAGGGACGCTCTGCAACTTCTCGGGAGCGCCCGCGAACGTTTGCTTGTCGTTGTGCCGATCGCGAGCCGCGGCCTGATTGACGCTGCGAAGGGGAACCCGAGGTTGGGTGTCGCATCCGTCGCGGATCGACGCCTCATCTGGAACGGCGAGGAGATTCACTCGCGCGACGCGGCCCGGAAAAGCCATGCGTCAGTGGCGGTGCCCGGCCGTCGCCGGAACCCGTGGGGCCGCTGGGCGATCATGCGTGCGTGCATCCTCGACGGGGAGCCCCGGTCCCAGATCGAGCTGGCGAGGGAGACCGGCGTGACGCAGTCCGCGGTGTCCAAATCAAACAGCGCGCTCGATGGCCTGATTGTGAGATCAGCCGCTGGCTGGAGAGCGACAGATCGCTCAGCGCCCTGGGACATGTTCATGGCTGAGTACCCGGGCCCGGGCGGCGTCACCACTTACTGGTACGGACTTGACTCCGTCCCGGAGCAGTCGAAAGCGGTTGTGGCCGCCGGCACATCCGCTGGCGTACACGTCGTGAGCTCGGGGGATTCCGCTGCTGATGAATTGGCGCCGTGGCGGGTCCCTGCGCGAGCGGTCGTCTATGCCAAGTCAGGTATCGCCCTCGACAAGCTCGGCTTCGCGCAAACGAGTGGCGAGCGCGCCACGCTCCAGTTCGCTGTTCCCGCCGATCACACCATCTGGGCGACCGCAGCCTTCTGGGCGCAACGCACGAACATGGCGGCCGTGGATCCAGTAATCGCAGCCTGGGATGTCAGGCGCGCGGGCGGCCCGGACGCAGATGAGGCCGTCGAACGGATCCGCAATCTCGTCCTCGCGGGACTCCGATCTTGATGTTCAGGTGAGTGTTCGGGCCTGTTTCATCATCTCGACGGCTTCTGTCAGGTGATACCGGTGCTCAAGAATGTCGAGGATCTCATCCTCGGTCCGCTTCGGTCCATAGCGGCCCGATCTCACGGCTAGCGTGCGCACAGCGCCAAGTGCCGAGGAAGGGCTCAGCGCCACCGTGTCACGTGCAAACTCGCGCGCACTGAGAATCTGGATTGGGGGTGGCACCAGATGAAGCGGGAAGTCTTTCCAGTTCTCCGTAATAATTGCGCCGGCGTTGGCGAGGACCGCCGCCGCGAGTACATGCTCGTCGTCAGGGTCGGGGAGCCCAAAGGTGCCCTCCAAAGGTTCCCAGCCGACGTTTTCTGCATCGGGGAATGCGGTGCGCATCGCCGAGACGAGGTGCGTGGCGCGATCCCGTGCGTCGCCCGGAGCGAGGTGGGGAGGCCTACTTGTGAGCTTTGCCGCTTCGTTGTCTTCGACCTCGGCCAGGATCTCGCCGCTCCACGCTGGCCGGTACAACTGTTCTATCGCCAGGGAGAGCAAGAAGTCCCGAAGTGTACTGGGCCATAGGACGCAGCTATCGAGGAGGGCGATGAACACCGGCTCAGTCTGGCAGTGCCGCAGCTTCCTCGCGCCGCTTGGCGGCACGGGCACGCCGGGTCTCGCGCACTTCCTGAAGCACTTCGTCCACTGGAGTTTCGTCGTCCAGCGACGAGCGCATCTCCTCAAGCGCGTCGTACTGCTCGTCGCGACGGCGCTCTCGGTAATCCATAACGTCAACCAGAAGTACTCGACGATGCGTTCCGACGCGTTCGAAAGGAATCCTGCCATCGTCCAGGAGCTTGACGAGGGTCGGGCGGCTGATGCCCAGGAGGTCAGCGGCCTGCTGGGTCGTCAACGTCTTTGACTGGGGTGCGATGCTCACGGCCAGTCCGCGCTTCATCGACTCGATTACTTGGAGAAGGATCTGGTGGATCTCTTCGGGGATCTGAACCTGATCGCCGGGTGTGGCTCCGGCCAGAAAGTACTGCGGAGTTGGAGTTTCTCGCCCGGCAGCTTCATGCGCCGCGAGGAAATCGTGGACTTTGGCTACTCCGGCGGCGTCGTCGCCGACGTACGTCTGCTGGTTCAACGTGGTGCTCATAATCACTCCCTATTCGAAAGAAACGTAACACATTTGCGTATTCGTCGTCTACGCGCTCGACCGCCTGATTGTCAGAAAATTGAGTCGTTGAAGGCCAACTTTTTCCCACCTAAATCAATCCTTGCGGACCGGACCCACTCGGGTACACTCGGAGGCAGCGAACCGCTTGGTTCCCTGTAAACACAAGGGAATCAGCGAGTTTTCCGAGACAACCGGTGAAGCCCGGAAAAGGTGAGGATTCTCCAGGTGGGTCGCAGGTTCAAATCCTGTCAGCCCGACAGAAAAGCCCTGATGAAACGGTAAATTGCATCGGGGCTTTGTGGTTTTCAAACGCGACTCAATACGGTCCATACCGGAGACATCGTCTTCCGAGTAAGCAAGGCGCAGCGCCTCGGTGACACCAACATGTCGCAGGAGCTGACCGGTCAAGGGGTCGTTCGGCGTCGCAATGATCGAGAGGGCTATGCGGGCGATGCGTTCATCACGGCCGAATTCAGAGAGTGCAGACATCGGGAGGCTCCTTCGCGGTGAGAGATCACCGTGAAGCACCCCGAGGGGTGGGACATGTTGTTTTCTGGTCATGCACACTGAGTCCAGCACTGACAATTGCTTTGCGATCTTGACACGAGATCGCCGCCAGAACGATTCGCCGCCGGCGCAACCTAATTCCCTGGCGGTTGTCCGATCAGGGCTTTCCCTCGCTGATGGTTGTCGAACTGCTCACTGACATTCAGGTTCAATCGACGGACGGCGAGGTTCGACGCGGGCGCGCCAACCGATGGGAAGTATGGCCGGTCGATCGCAAGCCCTTCGATCGCAAGCCCTAGCTCGTTGAACTCAACTGGTAGCATGCGAATGGATCCGGGCGAAGCCCTCGTGGCGGAAGTAACCAATCCTTCGGCGTATGCCTCCGGGCGGTCATCATTACCCTCGATCGAGTGAATCTCGGTCTGACGCCCGGGTCCACCTATAGCGCCGAGGAGATGCGTGCGGTACAAAGAACCGATCGAGGCGCTAGCAAAGCGCTCTTTCGCCAGCTATCTGGCGCGACTCAACGCAGAGAAACGACTCAGGAAAGTCGGTCAATGGTGGAACGCCGCTCAATTCTGTTTGTCCACTGCGCTCGTTTCTGTATCGATAGTTTTCTTGGCATTCCCAGAGAAACAAGCACCAGTCATCGCAGTGCTGCTGGTCATACTTGCCGTGCTAGCACTTGTCGTTTCGCTCGTCGTGACATTTCTTGACTACTCCGCGAGGGCGAAAGCCATGTTCGGCAACTACAGATCACTCCAAACCTTCTCTGTGAAAACCGAAACTCTTGTCCAGTCACGAGCACGGATCACCGGGCGCCAGCTCCGAGCCCTACAAACGGAGTACAACTCGATCATGGATACGTCAGAGAATCATTCGCCCATGGATCACAAAGTTGCACAGGCTCTTAGGGGTGTTCACCCATTTCCCGTCAACCTCGTTGCGGCAACAGCCAAGCCAGTCCTCTTACCGATACTCCTAATAGTCGTATCCCTTGTTACGGTTGCGGTGTCCATTTGGGCCATCGCTTGAGCGAAAACAACCCCGAAGTACTTCCAGAAGCTTCAAGTTTCGAGCTCGCGCTGCGCGCTGGAGCTCTCCAACGGAACTACGAACAGCGAATAGAAGGGACTCGTACTCGTGGTCGAGATGGAATCTCGGCATTGCACCTCAAACCCGAGCAACTTGACCGGTTGGTGGCAATAGCTGAATCGAGAATCCTCGACGGCACGTACGTGTTCTCTCCCTACAAGGAGGTCCTAAGGCTCAAAGGTGCAGCCAAGTTCCCCAGGGTGATATCCATCCCCACGCTCCGCGACCGTCTGATCCTGGCAACGCTTGCCGAGCACCTTCGAGAGTCGATTCCTAGCATCGAGTTTCCGCGCCCGCAGCAGCTTGTCTCTAACATTCGAGGGGCCGTGAAGTCAGGCCTGTACCGCGACTTCATTCGGCTTGACATCATGTCGTTTTACCCCAGTATTTCTCACCAAGCGATCTCGAAGGCTCTAGAAAGATACGGCATTTCGGCCGACGTAGTTCAGCTAACGCTAGATGCTGCCCAAACTCCGACACTTCCCGACGGCCATGTGACTGCTGTGCCGGCTCGCCCCACGAAGGGCGTGCCGGCAGGAACAGTCATCGCTAATGTACTTGGTGAGATCGTGCTTCACTCCTTTGATGAGGCGGTAAGTGCACTGCCCGGTATCGCGTACTTCAGATATGTGGACGACATCTTAATCCTGAGCCCTTACGGTAAGCGCGGCTCCATCACCGAACTTGTCCATTCTGAACTTCGAATGGTTGGGCTCAAAGCCCACCCGAAGGAAAGTAAAGATAAGTCATCAACCGGCATCCTTCGGAAGCAACCATTTGAGTACTTGGGCTACACCTTCGAGCGGGGAAAGGTCACCGTTCACAAATCACGACACTCCAGACTCATTAACAACCTCGCACGGCCAATCACGATGCTTAGGCGAGCAGCGCAGGAGAGCCGTGCCGACATCGAACGCATTCGGATTCGCGCCGAGTGGTGGCTAAATTTTCGAATCACGGGCTGCATATCGGAGGAGACACGACGTGGATGGCTTCCTTACTATTCGCAGATCGATAACACCAGCCTTTTGCATCATCTAGATGACGTTGTGGCCAAACTGATCTCTCGATTGCCATCAGAAACGAAGATCAACCCAAAATCTTTCCTGACTGCCTATACATTTACGCGCGATCCGACTCGCGATCGCGTCCAATACATACCAAACTTCGACTTGATTACTGATCCCGTGGACATGAAGAACCTCCTTGAAGCGGCAAGTGATTATCGTTCTATTCCATCGGACCCGGCTGGCATCGAACGTCTCTTCCGACAGTTCATCAGCTTTGCTATCAAGGAACTCGAGATGGACGTTGGAGGCACTTCGTAGGTGGTGTCGTTGCGCAGCGTGGAGTGGTGATCGTGCACCGGTGTGCACGGGAAACCGACCCGACACTGCTCCGGTACGCGACCGCTCTTGGCTCACGCGCCCTTGCCTGAAAGAATCGCAAGTCAATCAACATCGCGCTTACATCGCGGGGAAGGAACTGTATTGGCCGCTACTGACCTCGTCCGCTACAGCCGCGACGGTGATCTGTTCCATTACTACTGGGCGGCGCGCCGCTCCTTGGAGCTCCTGATACCTGGAACCGAGATGGTTGCGCTGACGATCGAGGGAGCTTCGCAAACGGAGCTAGGCGACGGCCCAGGGACAGGCGACGAAATTATCGACGTCGCTGAATATTACAGTGCGGAAAGCCTCGAAGCGGGAGGTCGCGTTGTATACCGGCAGTTGAAACACTCCACGACGCAGACCGAATTGCCGTGGACGATGTCAGGGCTGGCGACGACACTGGAGAAGTTTGCGGCGAAGTACACCGACCTGAAGACACGCGATTCCCCGTTGCATGAATCGGCTACGTTCGTCTTTGTGTCCAATCGTGTGGTGGACACGAAGGTCACGAATGCGCTGATCGACATAGCTACAGCTGCGACACCACGTGACACGAGATCAGTTGCCCAACTGCGGCGCTACCTGAAATTGAATAACGCAGGCGATGAGGCTGAGTTCTGTCAGCGTTTTAGCATTGACCTTCGCGCACCGTCGCTTTTACCCCTAATGCGTCAATTTGGGACGGCCGTCGGCGAATTGCTGCCGGAACCAGACCCCGACGCAGCGACAAGGCTAAAGGAAGCCGTTGCCCGTCGAGCAACGAGTCTCGATCTTTCGCCCATCACGCGGGCTGTGGTGCTGGCTGAGCTGGGCTCGCCTGAAGACCAGTATTACCCCGCACCGCCGCAGTTCGTTGCGCCGAATCATTTGATCGATCGTGACTGCTATGCGGATATCGCCCAGGAAATTGCTATTGCGACGCGCCCCGTGATCGTCCACGCTCCTGGGGGAGTAGGCAAGTCCGTTTTCACGCAATCAATGGTGCAATATCTGCCGAGTGGGTCGACCGTTGTCGCATACGACTGTTACGGATTGGGGTCGTATAGGCGCGCCACTGGATACCGTCATGCGCATCGTCAGGGACTCGTGCAGATTGCAAACGAACTTGCAACGCGAAGCCTGTGCAGCCCCCTACTGGTCGGGGTGCATAGCGATGCTGCGGCATACGCCCGCGCCTTCATGTCGCGCGTTCGCCACGCGGCGCTAGCGGTCGGGTCAGGCCTTCTAATCATCGCCATAGATGCTGCCGATAACGCTGCGATGGCAGCCGAAGAGATTGACGGAAGCAGAGCGTTCATTGCGGACCTGCTTCGGGAGGACTACCCGGAAAACGTTCGATTAGTCGCGTTTTGTCGAACTGAGAGAATCCACTACCTAGAAGCGCCAGCAGGTACTACAGAGATTCCGATGCCCCCTCTGGACGCGAAGGAATCTCGTGAGCGGATCGAGCTCCGATACGGCCTTGTGTCCGAACTTGAGGCGCGTGAATTCCATCGACGGACATCAGGAAACCCTCGTGTCCAAGACGAGGTTCTCGATCAGGCAAACGATGTGGCGACGTGCTTGTCTCTGCTGGGCGAGGGCTACCAGTCGCCCGACACGGCGTTCGATGATCTTCTTAGGAAGAAATTCGCCAAGACACTCAACGATCACGGGATAGACGCACCGAGAATCAAATCTATTTCTCAGGTGTTAGCTACACTCCGTCCTCGAATCCCGCTAAATATTATCGGTGAGATTACGGACACTTCTAAGCAGTTCGTGGAGAGCTTCGTAAGCGACCTGGGTAGACCACTGCTTGTGCAAGGCGACGCAGTTCAATTTCGAGACGAGCCGACAGAGTCCTGGTTTCGATCCAATTTTCGCGCCAGTGGAACTGCGATAGGGGCTCTGGCGCAGAAGCTACGTACTCTCGCCGAGCGAGATGCCTATGCGGCCGGTTCGCTGCCGCAGCTCTTGTGGGAATCGGGCGAACTTCAGGAGCTTGTAGCGCTGGCGCTCTCGACCGAGGCGTTGCCTTCGACGAATAACATCGAACGCCGCGAGATAGAAGAGCATCGAGTTCAATTCGCATTGAAAGCTTCCCTACGGGCAGGGAATCATTTTGATGCGGCCACTCTCGCGTTCAAAGCAGGAGGATTGGCCGCCGGCCGATCCCGCCATATCGAGATGATCCGAGCAAACACAGATCTCGCAGGGGAGTTTCTTGACCCTACGACGAGCGAGGAAATCATCGCGAGCCGGTCACTTCGACAGGGTTGGCCGGGATCCAACTTGGTATACGAAGGGACTCTACTGGCGTTCAACCCATCCACCCAAGATGATTCACGTAATCGCCTACGAAGCGCAGAGGAATGGCTGGTCGGGTGGGCGAACAGAACCAATGTCGAGTCCGAAAAAGAGCCGATCAAGTTTGAAGACTTTGCCGAAATCGCCACAGGGCGGTTGGTCACCGAGGGTGCGGAAGCCTGTGCGAGATTCATTGGACGTCTGCGTTCCCCACACACGACGTTCAAAGTAGGGCAACTCGTTGCCCGTCGAATGATCCAGCGCGGCGACATCCCAAGGGTAAATGCCCTCCTCGCTGCATCTAAATCAAACAAGTATCTTCAGCTCGCAATCGCGAGCCAGTCCATGCGGCACTACGTGCAACTCGATACGAAGGCATCACAAGGGATTGCCTCCATGCTCAATCGGCACAAGAAGAAAATCGACTTTGTCAACAGCTGGGATCACGACGAGAACGAAATAACTGCGATCAGCGGCGCAGTAATCGCCGCCCTTCGTTCTGGAGCGATGACGAAAGAGCGAGCAACGGCAATTCTCGACCAATATCTCCCGGAACGGCCATCACGCTCACTCGCCCAGCAACCTATCGCGGGCGCCGACCCGGTCCTTCGTGCATGGGCGCTTCGCGGATTCGTCACAGGAAAAGAGCTGTCGGTCGAGCAGATCGCTTCTCCCGAAGTACTGGAGGAGCTCAGCGGCAAAACACATATGTCTACTCAAGATGGTCGCGAATTCCGCGAGAACATCGTTCCTCTCTTGCCGTGGCTTAGAGCATGGGCGCGAGTAGTGTGCGATCCCGCAGCGCAACCCGAAGCCGAGTTACGAGACCTCACGAAATCCCTGCCCAAAGGCAACCGGCGTGCGGATTTCAGCCCGAACCTTCATCTCAACATGGCCGCGAAGATCTGCGCGGCAATTGTTAGCGCAGCCCCCACCACGTCAAGTGACAAAGCTTTGATGACGTGGATGACGAGCATCGCAGAGGAGATCTGGACAACTACCGGTAACGAACTGATCCGGCTCCTGTCGGCAAAGTCGGACTGGGACGCGACACTCTTCTCCATTGCCCGGGCCGTGGCGAGCAAGAGCACTCAAAGTCCAGAGGATGCAGAGTTCCGAGTCGACAACTTACTGGACCTCTCGCGAGCACTTCGCTCAGTCGACGCCAACGAAGCGCACCATTACTTCAGTGAAGCCCTCGACATCGCCGAAAAGATGGGTGACGAGGCACACGCGCGCTGGGAATGCACCCTCGTCGTGGCCAACCAGGCCTCAAACAATGACCCGGATGATGAGCGCGCATTCCGACTTGCCCGTATGGCAGAGGCCTTTTCCCCCTACTTGGGAGACGGGTACTACATGCCGCCAGTAATAGAAGCACTCGCCAATCTGAGCCCCCGGTCAGCACTCGCGATCGCTTCCCGCTGGCGAGATCGACGCTTCGGAGACTTCGGTCAATCTATTGCAGCACTCATCGACCCAACCAACGGCGCGTTACTCCACAGTTTGAAAGCGGCGGTGGCGCTTTCCGTTCTTAGCGATCGAACTGTTGGCCAGCGCGCCCTGATCGAAGCGGCGGTCGCCCAAGAGCCGGGGGCAGCAGAACTACTCCATCAAGTCGCGGACGAACTCCGACGAATGAGTGGACTTCCGCCGGCCACAAGCACGGAACCTGAAGAGACGGACCCGGGCGAAGGATTTCTATCTCCAGACTGGTTGACGCCGGACTCAAAATTGAACAGCGAGCGAGCGAAGCTTCTGAGGAAGCTGAAGACCCTGAACCTTGCTCATTCCGATGGATTACGTGCCGCTCATTCGATGGTGAAGGGAAGTCGCTATCTCGGAATTGACACCATTTTCTCGATTGCATTTGACAGACCACAACGCGAGTGGGCACAGGTCGTCCGAACATTTGCTGAGGACCCCGAGCTATCCCTCTACGACTACCGGAAACTATTTGAGCATGTAGCTCAGCTCAGCGGCCTGCCGGCCGGGATGAAGGATGCTCTTGCAAACCTGGCGAAAGGCCTGGCATCCCGATTCAGTGAAGCAATAGCAGTTGCCCGACTGGGAAGTCTGCCATGGCTTGACATCGAAAACGTATCGGGTGTCACTCGCGATGAATTGACGCTTAGCGCCTTTGAATCATTTGGTGCAAGCAGCGAGTTCCTCGATTCCCGTGCGAGTTACAGCCTTCTAATGAACCTCACCGCGCGGCTTAATCACTCGCAGGCACAGACTCTTTTCGATCAGATTGAGGCCGGTACGCAGTACCTGGTGAATGAGGATGCTCCCGACCACGAGTGGAACACCATCCTTGAGCCACCCACCGAGACTGCTGGAAGCGTAGCCGGTCTCGTATGGGCGGCGCTGGGCGACGCCGATGAAGCAATTCGGTGGCGGGCAGCGCATTCTGTCCGAATACTCGGCCAATTGGGGTGCCTGGCTGAACTCCTGCAGCTCAAAGATTTAGCGTTGTCGGGGTCCGCACCAGCGTTCACTGACGAGCGATTGGTTTTCTACCGCGACGACGCAATCCTCTGGCTCTTAATCGCGCTCGATCGAATGGCAAAAGATCGGCTCCACGTTGTGGAAAAGTTCCTCCCGCTGCTTTCAGAACTAGCTTCAACCGAGCACCACCACCAACTCATGGTGCGTCACATTGAATCGGTACTTTCGGTGCTCGCTCGAAGCGCAAACACCCTTGTGGCACAGGATTCTGCCGAGATCCTCGCGAGCCGGACATGCTCACCGCTTATGCCTAAAGAAGTTGACTACTCAAACCGTGAGCACTACGGGCGATCCAAATTCGAACATCCCGAAACGGGCTACGAGTTTGACTACGACTTCAGAAGTGACTGGGTAGATCCACTCGCCAGGTGCTTCGGAGCCGACCCGTGGGACGTTCAAAGCCGGGTCTCCTCGCGGATTCTAAACACATGGGGTAAACGTTTCAAGGGGATACACGAAGAGGACGCACGCTGGACCATAGGAGTCTTTCGGCAAGGAGAGACTCTCTCCCACTACTCTGATTTTCCGCGCATTCATACTCTCGACTCGCACCTCACGTTCCACGCACTCATGCGCGTCGCCGGCGAACTCGCCACTTCGGTTCCGGCATATAAGGATCCCGAAAGTGACCACGATGACTTCACCCAGTGGCGGCACCAACACGACCTCACGCGCACGGACGGGCGCTGGCTCTCGGACCGGCGTGATCCAGCGCCTGCCGACCAGAGAATGCTGACGCCAAAGACCTTCGACAAGGACACCTGGCGCTGGTCGGTTCAAGCCAGTGACTTCACGCAATTCCTAGGGCTCGCCAATACAGGGGCGGTGAGGATCTGGGAAACGTCGGAACGAAACGAACGCGACCGTTCGCAGAGCCTCCGGATTCGCAGCGCCTTGGTGCAACCCGAGCGCGCTAACGCGCTCTTAGGGGCGATGCAGACCGCGGCAAGTCACATGGATTTCCGGACACCACCTGCAGACGACGACCTCGACTTCGACTACGACGGGTATGTTTTGCGGGGCTGGATGAACGATGACTCTCGAGAGCTCAGTTTGGACCGATCGGACGCGTTCTCGGGCGGCATAAGCTACCCGCCGCCTCGGCCATCCGCCGAGTTTCAGACCGCCATCCAGATGGCTCCCGATCAAGACCAACGCAACTGGATACGCCAAGAGGGCGACCAACTTCCTTTCCTGGTGGTGACCTCGTGGAACCACCAAAGTCGTGAAAAGAATGGGCGTGGGCTCGGATCAAAGGGCGATCGTGTTGAGCTTGAGCTCTCCGCACTCAACGAAGCGTTGCAAGTTTTTGGAATGGATCTAATCGTTGAGGTCAGTATTGACAGAGCGACTTACGACTACTCGGGACGGAACGACGACTATTCCAGCAATGAGATTGGGTACCTCGATGACTACTTCAAGATCTTCCTCTACAAACAGCATCTCGGATGGTTCGATGCCCGCGGACCACTTCAAACTAGGTAACTTACTCGTCGCCGATCTAAACGACACAGACACGCTGGGTAGATGGATGGGGCATTTCATCGCCAGCCTCATGAACGAGGCGGAAGCTGCCACGGGGGAGCGAGCACTCGAACTGCGCTCACAATGCTCGACGGAGATCCTCAAACTGTGGAAACACCGTGCCGGCCTTCCTGGTGACAGCCGGCCGATGTCGAGCTTTGAGCCCATCCTCCGTGCCTTGGAGAAACTTGACCCAGAACGACCTACCTGGACGAGGCTACGCAGCTTCAGAAATCGAGACGAGTTCGCGGGACCGACAAGTCAGCTCCTCAACGCGGCCATAGCAATAGACGAATCCAGTGTGCGGGCAATTCGTGCCTTGCTCAGCGAGTCCGCAATTGTCGCAAGTGATCATGAACGAACTTGGATTTCAGCAGCCCCGAATATAGAAGGGGACGACTCTCTCGGGATTATCTTTGATGGGCTCGACCTTGCGATGGATGGGCTCGACCTTGCGATGGATGAGGTCGGCACACAGAACGATGCGCGGGCGGTGTCATTGAAAACCTCGATCCGATCGCTAGATGAAGCGATCGTTGCCGCGGAAGCAGCACGGCGAATGCTGATAGAACGGTTGGAGCGATCGCCTTCCATTGACGTCACTTCGAGTGATGATTTATAGACGACCTACGGGCTTTGAGGGTCTGAACACGGCGGGTTGTCAGAAGCGGTCTAAGCCCAATTCTTGGGGGACCAAAAGGGGACCAGAATCATGCAAACCATGCAGTGCATGACATGATTTGAGTCGTTCTGCGCACCTGTGCGGCCCGGAAAATCAATGATTTCGATGATTGGGGCTACCTGGGGGTCAGGGGGTCGCAGGTTCAAATCCTGTCAGCCCGACAGAAAGGGCCGTTCGCGAAACTCTTCACGAAACGGTCCGGCCGAAACAAAAAAAGAAATCGCTCCTGAGGATTCTCAGGAGCGATTTCTGTTTTCTGCGGCTTCCGCGTCCGTTCGTGACCGCGGCCTCGGCCTCGCGCCGACTAGCGCGTCACTCTCCGCCTAGGGCGTGTCTCCTAATTCGTGTAACCAGATGGTGATGGCGCGGAGGACGACTCCTCCGCGGTAGGTCAGGGCAAGTTTGTCGTAGCGGGTGGC
>NZ_SOEZ01000060.1 GCF_004402215.1 Cryobacterium tagatosivorans | reverse complement strand
CGCCACCCGCTACGACAAACTTGCCCTGACCTACCGCGGAGGAGTCGTCCTCCGCGCCATCACCATCTGGTTACACGAATTAGGAGACACGCCCTAGGACTGAGTGGGCATGACAAAACCAGCAACGATTTCCGCAAGCTCGACGATGACTGCGCGCATCGTATGGGACACCGCCGACAAGTTCCTCCGGAACGTCGTCGAGCCAAACGAGTACGGCGACTACATCCTGCCTTTCACCGTACTGCGCCGCCTGGAGTCCCTCCTCGCGGACACCAAGCCTCAAGTCATCGAGTACGTCGAATCACTCGGCGAGATGCCGCCGCACCTCATTGATATCGCTGTCAAGCAGAAGTTCGGTCTCAGCTTCTACAACGTTTCGCCGCTTGACCTCAAGGCGATCGCCTCGGTCGATGACAACGTCGACAAGTCAGTGCTCAGCTACATCGCCGGCTTCTCGCACAACATCGCCGACATCTGGAGCTCGTTTGAGTTCCCGCGCCTGGTCGCAACCCTCGCATCAGCCAACCGGCTGCACGCGGTCGTCCGCCATTTCTCTACGCTCGATCTCAGCCCTGACAAGCTCAGCAACACCGCTATGGGCGACATCTTTGAGGACGTCATGTACCGCGCCTTCAACAAAAAGGGCAAGGCGGCCGGTGCTTTCTACACCCCGCGCGACGCCATCAAGCTCATGGTTGACGTTCTTTTCGCCGCCGACGAGGACTCGCTCGTGGGCGAGAGCACGCTGCGCTCGATCTACGACCCTACGGCTGGGTCTGGCGGCATACTGCTCGTCGCCCAGCAGGCGCTGCTCGACATGAACCCCGCCATCCAAGTCACGCTGTTCGGTCAGGAACTCATGCCGTCCGCCTACGCTCTCGGTAAAGCTGACCTGCTCATCCAGGGCGGCCGTCCGGACGCGATCAAGAGAGGTGACACGCTGCTCCACGACGAGTACGAGGGGGATTCTCGATCCGCCCTACGGCCTCGGTTTGAGCGGGGTCACCTGGGATCGAAGCTCTATCGCCTTCGACGTGGGGTTTTGGAGCCTGGTCCGGTCCAAGCTGGCGCCGGGCGCGACAGTCGCAGTTCATGGGCATTCGAGGACCTTCACGAGGCAGAGCACTGCCGTCGAGGATGCCGGCTTCCAAATTGTCGATCACCTCGCGTGGGCAAAGGGCTTCGGCCACGCGACAGCGAGCCGGCACATCGATTCGGAGCTTCGCAAGGCAGGTGTCGCCGACGCAGCCACCGAGCGGTACGTCGGATGGGAGACCAAGTTAAGGAGCGCTTTCGAACCGATTTTGATCGCTAGGCATCTTGGACCGAGAGACTCGCTCATTGAGGCAATCGCCGCCGGCTCCGCCGGCGGCTTCAACGTCGGAGCTTCACTCATCCCCGCGGACCCCGCTGAGAATAGGAGCAGGCGGAACGGACGTGTAGACGCGAATACCAACCGCTCGATTCGACGGCCCGAGGGCTCCATGTCCGTGCCGAATGACGGTGGACGCAAGCCTGGGAACCTGATCTTGGAGCACAACGAAGCCTGCTCAGAGGCGGCGTGCGCGCCAGGCTGCCAGGTCACGCTCATCGACGCCCAAGGTCGCAAGAAATACGCGTCAGGGAAAGAGCTACCAAGCCGATTCTTCACCCAAATCAAGTACTCGCCTCGGGCTCACACGTCAGAGTCCCCCCGGCCGCACGGCACAGCAGGCCACCCGACGGTGAAACCAATGAATCTTGTGAATTGGTGAGTATTTGCGTTCCTGAGCGCCACCGGTATTGCGGTTGAGCGCCACTTACTCGTTCTCGGGAGCGCGTCTTTCAGCGCCACTGAATATTCGGGTTGAGCGCCACTGTTCGTAGGCTCCTTCTGCCGTGTGCCTCATCACGCGGCAGAAGGAGTAATCACAGATGGTACGGAAGATCAAGGCGAAGCTCGTGCTCAGGATGCGCAGCGAAGGGCTCTCGGGGAGGCAGATCGCCGCGCAGGGATTGTCCCGGCATAGTGTGGCGGCGGTGCTCGAGGCCGCGGATCGGGAAAAACTGACCTGGGACGATGTCGCCGGCCTGGACGACGCAGCGGTGTATGCGCGGTTGTTCCCCGACCGGGGTGTGCACGAGAGCGTGCATACGCAGCCCGACTGGGGGCACGTGCATCGCGAGCTCGCACGGGTCGGCGTGACGCTCAAGCTGTTGCATGGCGAGTACGTCGATCGGTGCCGAGCCACTGCTGATACGGCGATGGGGTACGACCGGTTTTGCAAGAACTACCAGCAGCATGTCCTCGTCATCGGGGCCGCGTCCCGGGTGGGCCATAAGGCGGGGCAGACGGTCGAGGTCGACTGGTCCGGGCCGACGATGCAGCTCACCGACCCGGTGACCGGGGCGTCGACACGGTTGTTCTTGTTCGTCGGGTGCTTGCCGTTCTCGAGGTACGCGTTCGTGGAACCAACGCTGGATATGCAGCAGGGCACCTGGCTGCGCGCGCATGTGGCGATGTTTGACTGGTTCGGCGGTAGCGTGCCTCGGGTCGTGCCGGACAATCTGAAGACCGGCGTGATCAAACATCCCGCAGAGGGCGAAGTGGTGCTCAACGATGCGTATCGGGAGTTGGCCGCGCACTACTCGGCTGCGGTGCTGCCGGGCAGGGTGAGGAAACCGAAGGACAAGGCGAGCGTGGAGAACACCGTCGGTCACGTCGCGACGTGGGTGATCGCCGGGCTCCGTCATCGCCAGTTCGGCACCTTGGCCGAGTTGCGGGCCGCGGTCTACGAGCGGATGGGTGCGTATAACCGTGAACCGTTCCAGAAACGTCAAGGCTCGCGCCTTGGCGTCTTCGATGCCGAGGAACGGCCGCTGCTTCGGCCGTTACCGGCGGTCGCGTTCGAGATCAGCCGGTGGGCGTATGGACGGCGGGTGCAGAAGAACGGGCACGTGGTGTGGGAGAAGAACTTTTACTCTGTGCCCTATGCCCATATCGGCCGCGCTGTCGATCTGCGCGTGACCGAGAGCATGATCGAGGTGTTCGGCGATAGCGAGCGGCTGACCAGTCACCTGCTGGCGCCGATAGGCGCGACCAACGAGTACCGCACGCATGACGCCGATCTGCCCAACGGGCCCAGATACCGGCAATGGGACTCGGCCCGGGTCCGCGAAGGGGCCGGTCGTGTCGGCGAGAACGCGGTGACCGTCGTGAACCGCATCTTCGAGTCCGTTCCCGTCGACGAGCAGGGCCTGGACGCGGCACTGGCGGTACTACGACTAACCCGCCGCTACTCGGCGGCGAGAGTCGAGGCGGCCTGCCAGATCGCGCTGGCTTCCCGGGTCCGGTCGCCCCGGTATGCGCATCTGCGCCCGATCCTGGAGACCAGACAAGACCAGACCGGCAGAAGACTGCCGAGGTTCGAGCCCGTCACCGAGACGCCGGCCGAGCCGACCGGATACGTGCGAGGCGCCGACTACTACGCAGGAGAGACACGATGACCCGCATCGATGGGGAGAGCAAACGCAAGCTCCGAGAGATGGGAGTCACCTCGCTGGTCGACGCGCTCGAGACGCAAGACGACACCCTCACCCTCGGGATGCCTTTCGAGGAACGGATCAAGCTCCTCGTCGATGACGCGCACGCGACTTTCACGCACGCGAAAGTCGAGGGGCTGATCCGCCGGGCCGGGCTGCGCTACCCGAACGCCGACCTTCGCAAGCTCGATCTCATCGAGCAACGCGGCCTCGACCGCGGGATCATCGCCCAGCTGGGCACCTGCACCTTTATCGAGAGGCGCCAGAACGTCGTGTTCCAAGGATTCACCGGCTCCGGAAAGTCGTACCTCGGATCGGCGCTGGCGAAGCAGGCCTGCCAACACCGGTATCGAGCGCACTACATCCGTATGCCCGACCTCGAAGAAGCCTGGGCTGCAGGCCGCGACAAACCCGGAGGCAAAGAGAAGTTCCTCCGGAAGTACGCGGCGTTCACCCTCCTCGTGATCGATGAATGGCTGCTGGACCCGCCGGACGACAACACCCGCAGCATGCTCCTAGAACTCCTGGAGCGCCGCTACGACACCACCTCGACCGTGTTCTGCACCCAGTACGCCAAGAAGGACTGGCATCAGCGCCTTGGCTCCGGCGTCCACGCCGACGCGATCATGGACCGAATCGTGCACCGCACGATCTGGATCGAGACCGGCGGCACCAACATGCGCGAACACGCCGCGGACAACGCGGCGTGACCCACGCCGGTGAGCGCGAGCTGAACCGCTGGCGCTCACCGGCAATACCAGCGGCGCTGAAGCGCAATACTCAGTGGCGCTCAAACGGAATAACTGGTGGCTCTCAAGGCATCAAATACTCAAATTGGCTCTGCGGTCTCATCGTGATGCCCGGCGAAACTTACTTGGATGGCTTCGCTGGCTCCGGCGCGATCTCCGAAGGGATCATCCGCGCCGGAGGCCGCTCCTACGCAATCGAGCGCGAGCCGGCGTACGCCGAACTAATCGAGCTCCGCTTCGCTGCGCTGGACCGCGGGTGACGCTGCGTCCCACATCCAAAAGTGGTCACCCTTGGTGATGCCAGCACGCGAGCCTCAGCCGTGACCATGGCACGGAAGGATGATGTGGATGAGATTGTTCCCACCCGCGCGCCATATCCCCGTCTCAACACCCATGAGCCTGCTCGACGCTGTTCCGGGAGAACCTGATCTTGTACTGGTCCCGCATCGCAGCGATCTGAGGGTCGTCGCTGCGAGAGCGAAGCACGGAGAAGTGGCCGCTCTCCTTGTCGGCGTCACCCACTTCGGTGAGGTCGCGCCCGGCACGCGCCAATGCCTGGCCCTCGGCCTCGCGGAGCCGGATCGAGAGTGACTGGCGGTACATCGAGGACTCGGTGCCGTTCTCGAAGATCACGCGTAGGCGCTGCTTCTGCTCCTACTTGGCACCCACGGCCGTGAAGGTCGTCTCACCGTTCTCGGCAACGAACAACATCACACCATTGAGAACGGTGGTCCGCCATTCATCGCGGGCGGGCCCACCGGCGCCACGGGCGACCTCCTGGAGAGCTACCCGCCAACCAATGCGACGTTCATGAACGACGTCGTGACTCGCGAAGCCGCATGGTTCACTGACAGCCACCAGGCGCATCCCGCCTCAACCCAAAGTCGACAACCACTCGTTGATCAGGTAATTCACCGCGCCAATTGAGCAGAACTGAAAATTCCTGGCACAGTGCCGCGCATGGACAGTGTGGAGCCCAGCACCCGCTGAGTCCCGGAACCTAACCGGAAGAAAACACTCATGACCACTGCTATCCTCGACGCCGTTCAGGTGTCACCGTTCCTCACCGAAGCCCAGGCCGCGTCCCGCCTGGGCGTCGTCCCGAAGACTCTCCGCAACTGGCGCAGCGCGCGCACCGGCCCGCCGGCCCTGCGCCTCGGCCGCTCCGTCCGCTACCACATCGAGGGGCTCGACGGCTGGGCCCTCGAGCAGACGGCGGCCTAGCATGGGCCGCCCGTCCCTGCCCATCGGCGTCGCCGGTGACATCTCGTACAGCGGGGAAAAGGAAAGAGCCGCGCGCGCTGCCGTTACCGCGGCGGCGACGGCAAGGTCCGGCTGATGGAGCGCACCGGTCCGACGCGGGCCGCTGCCAAGGTGTTGCTCCTCGCTGCGGTCAAGATGCGCGCCACCTCCGGCGACGCCGACCTCAACGGCGAGACGACCATCGAGACGCTGATGCGCACCTGGTGGCCGTGGAAGTTGGAAACGTCCAAGCTCAGCGAGGGCACCAAGGGCAACTACGCTGATGTCATCAACCGCATCATCATCCCCGGGCTCGGCGCGGTGAAGCTGCACGAGGCGACCACCGGCCGGATGGACCGGTGGCTGGTGAAGGAGCGCAGGACGCGCGCCGGCCAGGCTGAGATTGCGCGCACGCTGCTCAACCAGGCTTTCGCTTTCGCTGCCCAGCGCGACGCCATCGCCGGCAACCCGGTCGCCAACGTCAGCCGGCCCATCGCGACCAAGCCGGTGCCTCGCGCTCTGACCACCGACGAGCTCGTCGCACTCCGCGATGCTGTCCGCGGCATGCGGCAGAACACCTGGCTGGCCGACGCTTTCGAAGCGCAGCTCGGCCTGGCTGGCCGCATCGGCGAAATCGCCGCGCTCACGGTGGAGGACCTCGACCTGGACCACCCGGTCAGCCCGCGCGTCCACATCGTCGCGACTGTCATCACGCCGAACGGCCAGAAGCACTCCCGGCAGCTGCACACCAAGGACGGCGAGGCCGGCCGGAGGACGGTCATCATCCACGACTGGCTGGTGGCCATCCTCCGCAACCGGGCGCGGCTCGCCGGCCCGAGCGGCCTGCTCTTCGCTTCGCGGAATGAGACGTTGCTCGACCCGCACAACATGCGGGAGTCGTGGAGGAACATCCGGGACGCGGCCGGGCTCGGCTGGATGACGCCGCACCACCTCCGGAAGACGGCGCTCTCCCGGATTGCCGAGGTGTTCGGCCTGGAGGCGGCTTCCGCATTCGTCGACCACAAGGGGACCGATGTGACGACGCGGCACTACATCGAGAAGGTCCTCGTCGCCGGGCCCGACGTCCGCACGGCGTTCGACGGGCTGAGCCCGAAGTCGCACCTGCGGCTTGTTGAGAAAGCCCCGTAGTCCGGGTTTTCAAAACGTTTAGCAAGGGTAAACGTGGGATGTGGGGGAAAACCGGAGCAAACCGGCCCCCACATCCCTTTGTTTAGGTGCCCCTGGAGGGATTCGAACCCCCAACCGTTTCCTTAGGACGGAACTGCTCTTCCGTTGAGCTACAGAGGCTGACCGGTCAAGTTTAGCGGTGTGCGCCCGGCGCCGTGTTCGTCGGCATCGGTGAGGCGAGCGCCGCGGTCGCCCGGCTACGCGGGCGGGTACAGGTAGAGCGGGACCTGGCCGGCGGGGATCGTGCGTGTGTGGTACGCGCTGCTGCCCATCCAGTTGTACTCCTCGAGCACAACCGAGCCGTTGGCCGAGACCGACTGCACGTAGCCGACGTGGTTGTAATTGAACCAGGCTACGGCGCCGACGACGGGCGTGGTGCTGGTCTTCCAGCCGTGGCCGGCCCAGGCGTTGGCCCATTCGGAGGCGTTTCCGCCGCCGGGGGTGAGGTTGCTCCAGGTCCAGCGCCAGTTTCCGCCGGTCACGCCGGCGTCGCGGTTGAGGCGCCAGGCGACGAAGTCGACGCACTGCCCGTAGACGTAGCCGAGCGGAGAGAGCCCACTCTTCTTGCCGGCCCAGGGGTAGTCGTCCCCGTCGGCACGGATGCCGTACACGGCGTAGGCGGCGGTCGTCGCCTGGGCGGCATCCGCGGCCTTCTCCGCGGCGGCGGCGCGCTCACGTTCGGCCAGTTGCGCTGTCGTGGTCGCGCTGAAGCCGTCGCGGGCCACGGCGATGCTCGCCGAACCGGCGGCCACGGTGACGCCCTGCTCCTCCGCCGACGCGCGCTGGTGAGCGGTGGGGGCCCCTGCGACGCCCTGGCCCGGCGTGAACGCGTAGGCGGGCAGGGCCGCGGTGAGGAACAGTCCGGGGATCGCGAGCAGGGTGACCGCGACGGTCAGCGGGCTGTTGCGCCTGGTGCGCTTCGGGCCGCGGGCCGCAGGCGGTGCGGCCGGGGGCTTGACGGCGGCGGGCCTTCTGGCTGCGGCCCTGCCGGCGGCGGGCGCGACTGCGGCGGGCGGCATTGCGGCGGGCGGAACGGCGACGAAGGTTCGATCGACAACGACGCTCCGGACCACGCTCTGTACCGCAGTCTGCTCGGGGGCGGCCTGCTCGGGGGCGGCCTGCTCGGGGACGGCCCTGGCCTCGGCCTGCGCTGCGGCAATTTCCCGGGTTTCTCCAGCTTCCCGCTGCGCGCGGAGTTCGCGGCGCGTGGGAGTTGCGTTGGAGTTCTCGGGAGAACCGGTCAGGCCGGGCTGGGGCAAAAGGGGATCCTCCGGAGTACACGTTTAGGTCATCTGGCTCCCCCACACTATGGGACGGAGCGCCCAATGTCACCTTCAGCGTTACATTGCCGTTACCTTCGGGTCGCTTTCAGGCGGCCGGGGCGAGGTACTCGTCCCATTGCGGAAGGGGGCGTTCGACGCCCCTGACCACCCACGTGGCACCCTGCGGCATGCCCGGATCGAACAAGAGGTCCCAGTTCATCTCGGCCGGAGTGTGGTCGCCCTTGACGTTGTTGCAGCGCAAGCAGCAGGCCACCAGGTTGTCCCAGGTGTCGCGACCGCCACGCGACCGCGGCAGCACATGGTCGATCGTGCTCGCCGATTTGCCGCAATAGCCGCAGCGATGTTCGTCCCGGCGCAACACCCCCCGCCGGCTGACCGGCACGGCCCGGGAGCGCGGGATCCGCACGTACCGGGTGAGCAGGATGACGCTGGGACGCTCCCAGAACCCGGACGCGGCCGCGACCGGGTGTTCCTGATCGCTCTCGACGATCGTTGCTTTCTGGTTCATGACGAGCACCAGGGCCCGCTTGAAGGACACCACGGCGAGGGGCTCGTACCCCGCGTTGAGGACCAGTGTGCGCATGCGCTCCCTTTCGAAGGAGGCTGGACGGCTTCCAGCCATTCGAACTACGTCCTGGCGCCCAGCGAAAAAGGAGGGTACGGGCAAACAAAAAAGAGCGCTGTCACAAGGACAACGCCCAGCGGGCCACGGCGTGGCCCAGGCATGTTTGACTGCTGTGCCGCAGCACCGAGTGTCCGCGCACATCCATGGCATGGACTGTGCGAAGCTCGCGCATTGGCTCTCCCGAAAGAAAATCGCAGAACATCAGGCACTCAGGTTAACGCACAACTGGTGTTCCACGAAAATGTGGCGCGCCAGGTGTGCTATGGGCGGGCCGGCCGCGCGGCCGGCCGCGCCTCAGGTTCCGATGCGGACGATGTAGTAGTTGCTCGTCCAGATGGGCTGCACCCGCACCCTCGTGCCCGGGTAGGGGGCATGCAGGATGTTGCCGTTGCCGGCGTAGAAGCCGATGTGGCCCGGCATCACGACGAGGTCGCCGGGCCTGGCCGAGGAGGTCGCCACGCGGGTACCGGCGGCGGCCTGGCCGGCAGAGGAGTGCGGCAGCGCGACACCGAATTGCGCGTAGACATACATCACGAGTCCGGAGCAGTCGAAGCCCGCCGGGGTCGCACCCCCATAGACATAGGGGACGCCCTGGTACTGCGCGGCGACATTGTAGACCGACGACAGGCTGACGTTCGGATGCGTGGGGCTCGCCAGGTACTGCTTGGCCGACGGGCCGGTGTACGACGCCGCATACGAGGTCATCTGTTTGGCGACCTCCTTGCGGCGCGCCTCGGCGGCCGTCGCCGCCCTGGCCGCGGCCCGCGCCTTGGCGCGTGCCGCCAGCTCCTCCGGCGTCGTGGCCGTGAAGCCGTCGCGGGCGACACTGATCGTTGCCGCCTGCGTGGGCACGTCCATGGCCTGCGCGCCGGAGCGGGCGTGCAGGGTGGCCGCGGTCGCCCCGTAGCGGGTGTCGGTGGAACCCGGCACGAACGCGTAGGCGGGGAGCGCCAGCGTGGCGACGAGTCCACCGGCGAGGGTCATGACAACGATGTTGCCGAGGCTCCCCCGCCTGATCGAGGGCTTCCGCTGCCGGGGGGTTGGGGCGGGGACGGGGACGCCTGGGGCGATCTCCCGCGAGTCGTGCGTGTCGAGTTTCGGATTTGTTCCGCGACGGAACCTTGTGATGCCGTATTCAGCCAAAGTTTTTACCTCCGGCGCCTCGACAACACTAGGGAGTTGCCCCGTCCACTGCGACTGATCGCGTGTGCGTACCGAGTCAAGAGACGGGAGGGAAAGGCGTCTTGAACCGGGCCCTTCGACCGACTTCCGGCCTGCGGGACAGGGTCGACGTTACGTGACGATCCCTCGATTGTCACCTAAATCGGCACATTCTTAACGAATTGGTAACGACCGGGCCGGGTGCCCGGGACAGGATCCCCGGGCGTTCAGCCGCGGATCGGCGGGGTGGCGACGAAGATGTGGCTGGCCAGTTCATGGGGCAACTCGAGCCCCTCGGCGAACCCCTCGACCCGCACGGAAACGTACGTTCCGGATGCGGAGAAGGTGCCGCTCCGGCCGGGCAGCACACCGGCTCGCTTCAACTGGAGCAGCTGCTCCGGGTCGAACTGCACCGGCTCGCCCAGGCGCCGGATGACGGCCGTCACGGGTTCGCGGGACGCCGCGACGACGTCGACGAGGCTCGTCACGCCGGCCATGAACGCGACGGCAGGCGAGTCGCCCAGCTCGTCGAGTCCGGGGATCGGGTTGCCGTAGGGGGATTCGGTCGGATGGCCGAGGATCTCGAGGATCTTGCGCTCGACCTGCTCGCTCATCACGTGCTCCCAGCGGCAGGCTTCGTCGTGCACGAACTCCCACTCGAGTCCTATGACGTCGCTGAGCAGCCGTTCGGCGAGACGGTGCTTGCGCATCACGTGGACCGCCTTGCTGCGCCCCTCCGCGGTGAGCTCCAGGTGGCGGTCGCCCGACACGATGACCAGGCCGTCGCGCTCCATCCGGGCGATCGTCTGCGACACCGTCGGGCCGGAGTGGCTGAGCCGCTCGGAGATGCGGGCCCTCAGCGGGACGATCTGCTCCTCTTCGAGGTCGAGGATCGTGCGAAGGTACATCTCTGTGGTGTCGATCAGATCAGTCATCCGCAGCCCTCCGCTCATCCGCTTACAACGTCACAACCCTACCCGTCGGCCCGCGGCCAACTAGAATCACGGTATGCCGGATCTGACAATTCCCACTGAACTCCTGCCCAGCGACGGACGATTCGGCTGCGGCCCGTCGAAGATCCGGCCGGAACAACTCGAGCACCTCCTCACCGCGGGCGCCGCGGTGCTCGGCACCTCCCACCGGCAGCCACCGGTCAAGGATCTCGTGGGCCGCATCCGTTCGGGCCTCGGCGAACTGCTCCGCGCACCTGACGGCTACGAGGTCGTTCTCGGCAACGGCGGCTCGACGGCCTTCTGGGACGCCGCCGCCTTCTCGCTGATCGACCGGCGCAGCCAGAACCTCGTCTTCGGCGAATTCGGCGGCAAGTTCGCGGCCGCGTCGGCCGCCCCGTGGCTGGAGGCGCCCGACGTGATCACGTCGGCCCCGGGTTCCCGCAGCGACGTCGTGGTCACCGAGGGTGTCGACGTGTACGCCTGGCCGCAGAACGAAACCTCGACCGGCGTCATGGCCCCGGTCACCCGGGTGCAGGGCGACCCCGGCGCGCTCACCGTCATCGACGCCACGAGCGCCGCGGCCGGAATCGACTTCGACGCCGCCCAGTCGGATGTCTACTACTTCGCCCCGCAGAAGAACCTCGCCTCCGACGGCGGTCTCTGGCTGTCGCTGTTCTCCCCCGCCGCCATCGAACGGGTCGAACGGATCGCGGCGAGCGGCCGCTACATTCCCGAGTTCCTCAGCCTGAAGAACGCGATCGACAACTCGAGGCTCAACCAGACCCTGAACACGCCGGCGCTGACGACGCTGCTCCTGCTCGAAAACCAGCTGGAGTGGATCAACGGCAACGGCGGACTGGCCTGGGCGTCCGAGCGGACGCGGGAATCGTCATCCGTTCTCTATGACTGGGCCGAGCGCGTGGACTACGCGACGCCGTTCGTGTCCAACCCCGACCACCGCTCGCAGGTCGTGGTCACCATCGACTTCGACGAGACCGTGGATGCCGCGGTCGTCGCCCGGACGCTGCGCGCCAACGGCATCGTCGACACCGACCCGTATCGCAAGCTGGGCCGCAACCAGTTGCGCCTGGCGACCTTCACGGCGATCGAGCCGGACGACGTGCGCAGCCTCGTCGGGGCGATCGAGTACGTCGTCGAACACCTCGGCCGGTAGCGCCCGATGCGTCTCTGGCTGAAGGACAGCGAACGACGCCCCGACCCGCTGCCCGCGCGCACGGATGCGCGCAAGGCCTTCCTCGCGGGTTCGGTGGTGTGGTTAGTCGTCCTCGTCGTCGCGGTCGTCTTCCGCGTCGAACTCGCCGCTCGCGGCGTCGAATGGTGGGTCTGGTGTGCCGTCATCGGTCTCGGGCTCGGCGTGGCCGGCCTCGCCTGGGTGCAGGTCAGACGCCGCTAGCGCTTCTCCGAAGTCAATGCCGTCGAGTTCGTCGTCGCCGCTGTCGTCGTCTTCGAAGTCGTCGTCCTCGTCGTGATCGGCGGTGTCATCCGTCTCCACGTCGAAGTCGTCGAGCGCATCCAGTGCCTCGGCAGCGGCCTCGGCCTCGGCGAGCTCCTCGGCGGTGCGGTGATCGGCCAGCCGGTCCGACCACGGGACCCACTCGGGGGCGAGTAGGGCATCGCCGCCGGGCATGAGCTCGGTCTCCAGGACCGAGGGCGGGGAATCGCCGTCGATGCGGGAGAGGCTGACCGTCCAGTGCCAGCCGGGGTAACCGGTCATCAGGCAGTCGAAGAGGAGCGACAGGACGTGTTCGCCTTCGACGATGTGGCCGACCGGCTCACCGACGGTGTCGGCCGGGGTGATCTCGAGCAGCGCCGTCCGCGCCACGTCAACGGCCTGGAGCAGGGTTTCGTCCGCCAGCTCAGGCATCGAGCTCCTCGGCAACCTTGCGCAGCATCGCCGCGATCTTCTTGCTGTGGGAGCTTTCCGGGTAGCGGCCGCGCCGTAAGTTGGCGCCGATCCCGTCGAGCAGCTTGACCAGGTCCTCGACGATGATCGCCATGTCATCGGCGGGTTTGCGGCTGAGCTTGGACAGGCTCGGCGGGGCCTCGAGCACCCGCACGGACAGCGCCTGGGCGCCGCGTTTGCCGTCTGCGATCCCGAATTCGAGCTTGGTTCCGGCCTTGACCGTCACGCCGGCGGGCAGGGCGGAAGCGTGCAGGAAGACCTCCTGGCCGTCATCGGAACTGATGAAGCCAAAACCCTTCTCCTCGTCGTAAAACTTGACCTTGCCGGTAGGCATCTAGACCTCGCTGGGTTCCGGGCGCGCGGGAATGCACGTCATCCGAACCAAGCCTATTCGCTTCGGCGGGTCCCCGCCCCGTCTTTGTCGGGTGTGACCACTATCCTTGGGGTGTGACCAATCAAACCGCACGGAGCTCCAGCCGGATCGAGCGCATCCTGGCATTTATGGTTGCGGGTGTTGTGGGTCTGTCGATCCTCGCCTTCCTGGCCATCATCATCGGGACAGTGGCCGGCGCCGGAGCCAACGACGGTTTCAGTTCCGGCATCTGGCCGGTTGTTTTCACGCTGCCGTACTACGGCCTGCCCGTGGGTTTCCTGGCCATTGTCACCCTCATGGTGATGACGGGTGTTCGCCGCAGTCGCGAGGCACGTCAGAACAGGCGGTAACGGCATGCTGTCGCTCGCAACGCGTCTCCGTGCCATGGACGACGCCTCGCTGCGCCTGGCGATCGCGGCCCGCTCCGTCTCGGCCACGGGCATCCGGGACTTCTTCGACCTGGCCGAGAGCCTGCTCGATCCGGCCTCGGTCCAGGCCGCGCTGGTCCACCTGGACCGCGCCACCCTCGCCGTCCTCGCCGTGGCCGGGGAGCCGGTCGGCGCTGCGGCAGGTGCTGTCGCCGACCTGCGCGGCCCGACGACCGCGGAACTCGCCTCCCGCTTGACCGTGCCGGCCGGGGCAGTCGTCACGGAGGCGGACGTCGCCGCGCGCGCCGCGGAACTCGACCGCCTCATGCTCGCCCGCCTGGCCGATGGGCGGCTGGCCCCGTACGAAGCCGTCAGCGCGCAACTGCGCCGCTGGCCCGCCCAGGGCCTGCCCAGCGCCACCGAGCTGGCGGCCACGCCGCCGCCCGCGCCGCTGCCCGCGGCGTCGGAGAATGACATCCGCTTCGCCGACCGGCTGGCCACCGAGCGCGCCTTCACCGCCGTCTCCGCCATCGCAGAACTGATCACGGAGCTCTCCCGCGAGCCCGCTCGGGAACTCAGCCGCGGCGGGCTGGGGCTGCCGGACACCAAACGCCTCGCCATGGTCATGTCCGTGGAGCTGGACGCCGTCGCGCCGCTGGTCGCGGCCGCCGCCCGCTCCGGGCTCATCGCGCACTCGAACGGGCATTGGCTGGGCACCGAAGCCGGCGAGGCCTGGATGCTCGAGGGAACCACCCGCCGCTGGGCCGCGCTCGCCCGGGCCTGGCACGACGCCCTGCCGGCCGATGTGCGGGCCCTGCTCGCCCGCCGCCCCTCCTTCTCCTGGGGCGAGGGTCTGCGCGCCTTCGTTTCCTGGCTGTACCCGGCCGGCGGCGACTGGATGGACGAACGCGTCACCGAGTTCACCCGCGACGCCGAACTGATCGGGATCATGGCGCACCACATGACCAGCCCGGCGGGGGTGGCCCTCCTGGCCGGCGACCTCGACGCGGCCGCCGCCCTGATGGGCAGGTCTCTCCCGGCCGAGGTCGGCGCCGTGTACCTGCAGCACGACCTGTCGATCGTCGCCCCTGGCCCGCTCGCCCCATCGATCGACGCGAGGCTCCGCGGACTGGCCGACGTGGAGAGCCGGGAACTCGCGTCCAGCTACCGCATCACGGCGGCCTCGGTGAGCCGCGCCCTGGCCTCCGGCGAAACCGCCGACTCGCTGCTCGACTTCCTGCGTGGCGTGTCCCTGAGCGGCATCCCGCAGCCGGTCGAGTACCTCATCCGGGAATCGGCCGCCCGGTACGGCAGCGTCCGGGTGGGCAACGCCCACACCCTGGGGTCGCTGACGCAGAGTTACATCCGCTCGGACGACGCCGCCCTGCTCGGCACCATCGCCGTCGACCAGACGCTCACCCCGCTCGCGCTCGTGCGGGACACCGAGGACCGCCTGACCAGCCGCATCCCCGTCGAGACCGTCTTCTGGGCGCTCACCGACGCGCGTTACCCGGTCGCGGCGGAGAACGGCGACGGCGAGATCGTGCACCTCCGCCGCCACCAGCTCGCCATCGTGCAACCGGTCGTCGTGGCCGACCCCGCTGCCGCGCTGGTCGAGAAGCTCCGGGCCGGCGACGGCGGCGAGGTCATGGCCGGGGACGCATGGCTGGCTCGCCAGCTCGACACGGCGATCAAGGGCAAGCAGACCGTCACGGTGAGCATCGCGATGCCCGGCGGGGTTGTCGTGGATTACCTGCTCGAGCCGGCGAGCGTCGGCGGCGGACGCTTCCGCGCCAGGGACCGCCGCGCCGACATCGAGCGCACGCTGCCGCTGTCGAGCATCATCAGCATCACGCCGGTCGGGTAGACCGGCTCCCGGCTTTCCAGCGCGGGCTGGCGTAGGATTACCGGTTATGTCTGACGGACCACTGATCGTCCAAAGCGACCGCACTGTTTTGCTCGAAGTCGCGCACTCCCTCGCGGAGGATGCGCGTCACGACCTCGCCGTGTTTGCCGAGCTCGAGCGCGCCCCCGAGCACATCCACACCTACCGGATCACCCGGCTGGGGCTGTGGAACGCGCGGGCGGCGGGGCATGACGCCTCGGACATGCTGGCCACACTGGAGAAATACTCGAAGTTCGCCATCCCGCAGACCGTGACCGTGGACATCACCGAGACCGTCGGCCGGTACGGCCGGCTGGTCATCGAACGCGACGGTGAAGGCGCCCTCATCCTGCGCAGCACCGACCAGGCCGTGCTGATGGAGGTCTCGGGTGCCAAGCGGATTTCCCCGCTGCTGGTCGGGCATCCGACGCCGGACTCCTTCCTGGTCGAACCGTGGGCCCGCGGCCAGCTCAAGCAGGAACTGGTCAAGCTCGGCTGGCCGGCCGAGGACCTCGCCGGGTACACCCCCGGCACGCCGCATCCGATCGCCCTGCTCGAGACGGGCTGGGCCCTGCGCGACTACCAGAACAAGGCCGTCGCGAACTTCTTCGAGGGTGGCTCCGGAGTCGTCGTGCTGCCCTGCGGCGCCGGCAAGACGCTCGTCGGCGCCGGCGCGATGGCGACCGCGCAGACCAACACCCTCATCCTCGTCACCAACACGATCTCCGCCCGGCAGTGGCGCGACGAACTCCTCAAGCGCACCACCCTGACCGCCGACGAGATCGGCGAGTACTCGGGCCAGGTGAAGGAGGTCAAGCCGGTCACGATCGCGACCTACCAGATCCTCACCGCCAAGCGGAAGGGCGAGTACGCCCACCTCGAACTGCTCGACGCCATGGACTGGGGCCTGGTGATCTACGACGAGGTGCACCTGCTCCCGGCGCCGGTGTTCAAGCTCACCGCGGAGCTGCAGGCCCGCCGCCGCCTCGGGCTCACTGCGACGCTGGTGCGCGAGGACGGCCGCGAGGGCGACGTGTTCAGCCTGATCGGACCCAAGCGGTTCGACGCGCCGTGGAAGGAGATCGAGGCCCAGGGCTTCATCTCCCCCGCCTCCTGCTACGAGGTGCGGATCGACCTGCCGCAGTCCGAGCGGCTCAGCTACGCGGCGGCCGCGGACGACGAGCGCTACCGGATGGCCGCGACGGCGCCGGCGAAACTCGATGTCGTCAAGCAGCTGGTGGCGAAGCATCCGGGCGAGCGCATCCTCGTGATCGGCCAGTACCTCGACCAGATCGACGAACTCGCCGAGGCGCTCGGCGCCCCGAAGCTCACCGGTGCGACCCCGATCGACGAACGCGAGCGGCTCTACCAGGCCTTCCGGGTCGGCGAGGAGAACGTACTCGTCGTCTCGAAGGTCGCGAACTTCTCGGTCGACCTGCCCGAGGCGACGGTCGCGATCCAGGTCTCCGGGTCGTTCGGCTCCCGGCAGGAGGAGGCGCAGCGCCTCGGCCGCCTGCTCCGGCCGAAGGAATCGGGCCTGTCGGCCAACTTCTACACCCTCGTCGCGCGGGACACCGTCGACCAGGACTTCGCGCAGAACCGCCAGCGCTTCCTCGCCGAACAGGGGTACAGCTACACGATCCTCGACTCGCACAACCTCGCAGCCTGACCCGCACTCTCTCCCCCCGCGAAACCGCAGTTGTGCGCGCTAAAAACGTGTTTTAGCGCGCACAACTGCGGTTTCGCGGGGGGAAATGCGCTCGTAGCGGAGGAAGAGCATGTCGCCGGCGGGGAGGGCGTGCAGCAACCTCATCGGCCGGTGCGTCGTGGCCGCGCCGCGCGCGATGCGCCCGGCGGGCCCGCCTTCGAGCACGGGGCTGAGCGTCAGGCAGAGTTCGTCGACGCAGTCCGCCTCGAGCAACGACCCGAAGAGGTGCGGCCCGCCCTCGCAGAGCACCTGGCCGTGCCCCCGGGCAGCGAGCCCGGCGAGCAGGAGCCGCGGGTCGACGGCATCCTCGCCGCAGACCAGCACGTCGGCGACCTCGGCGAGCGCCGCCCGCCGGTCCGCCGGCGCCGACGCGTGGGTGACCACGATCGGGCGGGTCGGCGCCTCGGTGAACGCCGGATGCGTCGGCTCGATGTCCAGCCGGCCCGACACGATCGCGAGCGGCGGCTGCTCGGCCCATCCCCGGGCTGCCCGCCACGCGGCATCCGCCGGGGCCAGCCGGATGCCCCCGTACCCCTCGGCCCGCACGGTGCCCGCGCCGACGAGCATCACGTCGGCCAGCATCCGGAGCGTGTCGAAGACGAGCTTGTCGTCGGCGTTCCCCAGCCCACCGCTCAGCCCGTCGTGGGTGGCCGCCCCGTCGAGGCTGGAAATGAAATTCATCCGCAGCCGCGGGGCCGACCGGTCGGCTACCTGGTAGCGCTCGATGATCTCCGTGCGGTCGAGTGTCGCCCCGACTGGCACCGCTTGGCTGCCCGGCATCGGTCAGGCCAGGTTGTGGCGCAGGTACGCCGGCTCGCGGAAGCCGAGGATGGCCTCGGTCATCCGCGCGGCGTCGACGGCGGCGGCCACATTGTGCATGCGCACGATCCGGGCGCCCTGAAGGATGCAGAAGACCGCCGCAGCGAGGGATCCTTCCACCCGTGCTCCCCGTTCCCGGTCGAGGGTCTCGCCGACGAAGTCCTTGTTGGAGACCGCCACGAGGGTCGGCAGGCCGAGCGCGGTGATCTCGCCCAGCCGACGGGTCAGCTCGAGCGAGTGCCTCGTGTTCTTATTCAGGTCGTGGCCCGGGTCGACGATGATGCGCTCGAGCGGAACCCCACGCTCGGTGGCCCGGTCGACCCGCGCCCGGAGGAAGGCGGCCACCTCGGCGACGACATCGTCGTAGTGCGGCGCCGGGTACGGGGTCCGCGGCAGCGCGAGGCTGTGCGTGATCACCAGGGTCGCGTCGCTGTCGGCGACCACCTCGGCCATGGCCGGGTCGTGCACGCCGGTGGTGTCGTTGATCACGTGGGCGCCCGCCGCGATCCCCGCGAGGGCGACCTTCGGGTGGAAGGTGTCGAGCGAAATGACCACGTCCGAGCCGCGCAGCGCCCGGATCACCGGCACGACCCGGTCGATCTCCTCGCTGATCGGGATGGCCGGCCCTGGCGCGAACTTCGCCCCGCCGATGTCCACCCAGTCGGCCCCGTCGGCGATCGCCCGGTGGGCGGCGTCGACGGCCGCATCGAGCTCGAACGTGGCGCCCCGGTCGTAGAACGAGTCCGGCGTGCGGTTGATGATCGCCATCACGGCGACCTCACGGGAGAAATCGAAGACGCGCCCGCCGATCAGGCGCCGCGGGGACGCCAGCTCGGGCAGGACGGCTCCGGCAAAGCTGGGCGCAGTGGCCATGTCAGTCCCTGTCGTCGGATGCGGCGGCCGTCAATCGGTCGGTGCACTCAGGTCGGTCAGTGCAATCTTCTCATCAGCCAGCCGGTCGGCGTCGATCCGCACGCGGGAACGGATGAGGTCCTGCACCGCCTGGTTCACGTCCCAGACGTTCACGTTCATGCCGGCGACCACCCTCGAATCGGCCACCCAGAACGCGATGAACTCCCGCGCGGCCAGGTCGCCGCGGATCACGACCGCGGCATCCTGCACGAGGTCCGCGTACCCCGAGTACTCCATGCCCAGGTCGAACTGGTCGGTGTAGAAGTACGGAATCTCGGCGTAGCTGACCTCGGCGCCGGCCATCGACCTCCCGGCCGCGGCGCCGGCGTTCTCCGCATTGGCCCAGTGCTCGATGCGGATCCGGTGCCCGAGCACCGGGTGGAACACGTTCGCGACGTCGCCGACCGCGTAGACGTCGGCGGCGCTCGTGCGGAAGGCCGCGTCGGTGACGATCCCGTTGTCGACCGCCAGGCCGGCCTCGGCGGCCAGGCCGATGTTGGGGACGGCCCCGATGCCGACCACGACGACGTCGGCCGGTACGACCTCGCCGGTGTCCAGCACGACCCCGGTCACGCCGGTCCCGTCGCCCACGATGTCCGCGACGCCGGTCGACATGCGCAGGTCGACACCGTTCGCCCGGTGCAGCTCGCCGAACACCGCTCCGACCTCGTCCCCGACGATGAGGTTCAGCGGCACGCTCTCCCGGCCGAGCACGGTGACCTCGTTGCCGTAGCCGCGGGCGGCCGCGGCGACCTCGAGGCCGATCCAGCCCGCACCGACGATGACCACCCGGCGGGAGCCCGTCCGGAGCGCCTCGCGCAGCGCCTCGGATTCGCCGATCGTGCGCAGGTGGTGCACGCCGGCCAGGCCGGCGCCTTGGCCAGGGTACCGGCGGGACGCGGCCCCGGTCGCCAGCAGCAGCTTGTCGTAGCGCAGCACCTCGCCGCCGTCGAGCGTCAGCTCATGGGTGCGGGGCGAGAGCACGGATGCCGTGCGGCCGCGGAGCACGTCGATGTTCTGCTGGTCGTACCAGTCGGCCGGGTGCACGAACACGGTGTCGCGTCCGGCCTTCCCCTGCAGGTATTCCTTCGAGAGCGGGGGACGGATGTAGGGGATCTCATCCTCGGCGGCGACGATCACGACGCGTCCGGCGAACCCTTCGGCCCGGATCCCCTCGGCCGCCCGCGCCCCGGCGAGTCCCCCGCCGACGATGACGAATGACCGATCGCTGGTCTGGTCGTGGTTCATGCTCTTCTCCTCGTTCGTGGCGGTGGTCAGGTGGTGGTCGTGGCGGCGTTCGTGGCGGCGTCCCGCGCGGTGTCTACGCGCTCAGCCCGCATCGGGCGAGGAACTCCGCCCGCGTGCGCGGGTCGTCCCGAAGCGCACCGTGCAGCGCGCTCGTCGTGGTGCGCGAGCCGCTGACCTGCACCCCGCGGAGCGACATGCAGAGGTGCTCGGCCTCGATCACGACGCCCACGCCTCGGGGCGTGAGCTGCGCCTGGAGCCAGTCGGCGACATCCGTGGTCAGCCGCTCCTGCACCTGCAGGTCGCGCGCGAAATAGTCGAGCACCCTGGCCAGTTTCGACAGGCCGAGGATGCGGTCGCCAGGGAGGTAGCCGATGTGCGCGACGCCCTGGAAGGGAAGCAGGTGGTGCTGGCAGAGCGAGTGGAACGGGATGTCCCGCACGAGCACGAGTTCGGCGTATCCGCTGTCGTTCGGGAACGTGGTCGGCGAGAAGTCCGTGGGGGTGAGCATCTCGATGAAGGCGTCCGCCACCCGCCGCGGGGTGTCGGCGAGGTGCGGGCTGGCGACGTCGCGGCCGAGGGCGACGAGGAGGTCGGCCACCGCCGCGGCGGCGAGCTCCGCGTCCGGCCGGCCGGTGGGCACGGATGCCGGGCCGCCGGGCCCCGGCACGGCCCGCAACGGCGAGGGACCGTGGAGCACGGGCCCGAGGTTGGGGGTGCGTTCTGCGAGTGACATGGGATCCCTTCCACGGAATGTACTCCCGACGCTAGAACCGAATATTTCTTTTGTCAAGATTCATAATTTTTAGAGCTAGACTCATCCCATGGAGACGCCGACGCCGACCGGGACACCCACGGACACGCCCCCCGAGGCGACCCCGCTCCCGCGCCGGGTCGCCGCCGTCACGGCGCTGGCCGATCCCGCGCGCCGGGCCCTATACGAGCTGGTCACCCGAAACGCCGAACCGATCGGCCGGGATGCCGCGGCCGAATCCGTCGGCCTCTCCCGGAGCACCGCGGCCTTCCACCTCGAACGCCTGGCCGCGCTCGGCCTGGTCGACGTCGAGTACCGCCGCCTGAGCGGGCGGACCGGGCCCGGCTCCGGTCGCCCGGCGAAACTGTACCGCCGCGCCGACGCCGAGATCAGCGTCTCGCTCCCCGAGCGGCACTACGACCTGGCCGGCGACGTCCTCGCCGGCGCGATCGAGCGGTCCATCGAGACCGAACGGCCGGTGCGCGAAACCCTCCGCGCGGTGGCCGGCGAGGCCGGGCGAAGCCGGGGCGCGGCCTCCGCCTCGCTCCCCCTCGCCCTGGCGGGAAACGGCTTCGAACCGTATGCCGACGGCGACGACCTCGTGCTGGGGAACTGCCCGTTCCACCGCCTGGCCCAGAAGCACACCGACATCGTCTGTGAGCTCAATTACGAGCTCGTCCGGGGACTGGCCGACGGGTGCGGCGACCACGATCACGCGGTGGCCAGCGAGCCGGGAGCCGGGCGGTGCTGCATCAGGATCAGCCGGGCCGAGGCATCCGTTCGAGGCTCGTCAACGACCTGACACATACCGTCCACTCTCAGGAACATCCCAGCTAACGCGCAGATACTGGTGGCATGACCGATGGCCCCCGCATTCTCATTGTCGACGACGAACCCAACATCCGGGATCTTCTCACCACCAGCCTGCGCTTCGCCGGCTTCGCCGTGCGCGCCGTGGGAAACGGCGCCCAGGCGATCTCCGCCGTACTGGAGGAGGAGCCGGACCTCATCATCCTCGACGTCATGCTCCCCGACATCAACGGTTTCGGCGTGACCAAGCGCCTCCGCACCGCCGGGTACACGGCCCCGATCCTCTTCCTCACCGCGAAGGATGACACCGAAGACAAGATCACCGGGCTCACTGTCGGCGGCGACGACTACGTCACCAAGCCGTTCAGCCTCGACGAGATCGTCGCGCGGATCAAGGCGATCCTGCGTCGCACCATGCACGCCGACGAGGATGCCGTCATCCGGGCCGGCGAGCTCACCATGGACCAGGACACCCACGAGGTGCTGGTCGGCGACCAGCCGATCGAGCTCAGCCCGACCGAGTTCAAGCTCCTGCGCTACCTCATGCTCAACCCCAACCGGGTGCTGTCCAAGGCGCAGATCCTCGACCACGTGTGGGAGTACGACTTCAACGGGGATGCCGGCATCGTCGAGTCCTACATCTCCTACCTTCGGCGCAAGGTTGACACGCATTCGAGCGAGCCGCTCATCCAGACCAAACGCGGCTTCGGCTACATGCTCAAGGCGGCCAAGGCGTAGCTCACAGGCTGCGCCGATAAACTGAAGGCCACATGCATGAGTCACTGACGGAGCGCTGGAGCCGTACCTCCCTTCGCTCCAAGATCACCGGCGTGACCGTGCTGATGCTGACCCTCGGGCTCCTCGTCTCCGGCATCGGCACGATGGCGATGCTGCGGCAGTACGTCGTCCAGCAGGTCGACGCGCGCCTCCAGACCGAGGCGCAGACCGCGCTCAACGGCTACTCGGCGGCTTCCCTGGCCGAGGGCAGCGCGGAGGGCGTCCCGTCCGACTACTTCGTCGCCCTGTACGACGAGAGCGGCGCCATCCGGGACCGCACCTGGCGGGATCGGCCCAGCCGGGACCTGCCCATGATCGACATGCCGCTCGACCTCCAGACCGTGACCCGGCTCGACGGCGAGATCCAGACGTTCTACAACGCGAACCACGACACCGAGTTCCACGCCGTCGCGGTGCCGTTCGTGATCAGTCCCCAGGGCACCTACGGAACCCTGTTGATGGCCGTGTCGCTGAAGCCGACCGAGAACACGATGGCCACCTACCTCACCATCTTCCTCGGCTTCGGCGTGGGCGTGGTCCTCGTCGGCGCGCTGCTCACCCGGCTGCTCGTGACGACCACCTTCGCGCCGCTGCGCGAGGTCGAACGCACCGCGGCCGCGATCGCCGACGGCGACTTCAGCCAGCGCCTCGGCGGCGCGACCCCGAACACGGAAGTCGGCCGGCTGAACCGCTCGCTCAACACGATGCTCAACCGCATCGACCGCGCCTTCAAGGACCGCGCGCGCACCATCGACCAGATGCGCCGGTTCGTCGGCGACGCGAGCCATGAACTGCGCACCCCGCTCGTCTCCGTTCGCGGCTACGCGGAGCTCTACCGGATGGGCGCGCTGCAGACGCCCGAGGACGTCGCCCAGGCGATGGAACGCATCGAGAAGGAAGCGATCCGGATGGGCGGACTGGTCGAGGACCTCCTCGAGCTGGCCCGCCTGGACGAAACGAAGCCCCTGGCCCTGGCCGAGGTCGACCTCATGCCCCTGGCCCGCGACGCCGCGCTCGACGCCATGGCGTCCTCCCCGGGGCGACGAGTGACCGTCGTGTCCCGGGCGCCGCAGGAGGATCTCGACGAGACCGCCGACATCCCCGCCGTCGATGCCGACTCGGCCGCGGCCGCGCGGCCCGTCAACGCGCCCAGGATGCAGCCGGCCAATGGGGCGGCTTCCCTCACCGGCCCGATCTCCTTCGCCGGCGCGACGCTGGCCCGGCTGCGCACGCGCAAGCCGCGCCGAACCGACCCGCCGGCCCCGCAGATCGAGCCCGCGGCTCCGTCCGGCGCGGTCCCCGCCGTCGTCATGGCCGAGGAGAACAAGATCCGCCAGGTGATCACCAACCTGATGGGCAATGCCCTGCGGTTCAGCCCGCCGGACAGCCCGGTCGAGCTCGAGGTGTCCGTTGATCGGCGGAACCAGCGCGCGGCGATCGCCGTGGTCGACCACGGTGAGGGCATCCCGCCCCAGATTCGGGACAAGATCTTCCAGCGCTTCTGGCGCGCGGACACCTCACGCGCCCGCGAAACCGGGGGCAGCGGCCTCGGCCTCGCCATTGTCGCCTCGATCGTGGCCAGCCACAACGGCACCGTGGAGGTCCTCGACACCCCCGGCGGCGGGGCGACCTTCCGGGTCTGGCTCCCGCTGGCCGGCTCCCCGAACGCGCCCCAGGGGATCACTCCGCCGAGCGCCCCTGAGGCCAGGTCGCTTTAGCCTCGCGCCACCCGGTCGGCCAGGATGCGCTCCAGCGCGTCAGGCCGGTTGGTGATCACGCCGTCGACACCCAGGTCGATGGCGCGCCTGAGGTCCGCGTCGCTGTCGACCGTCCAGGTCAGGCACTCCATCCCGAGGCGGTGCACCTCGGCAACGTAGGCGGCGTCGATGGAGTAGTGGTACGGGTTGATCTGGTCCGCCCAGGTCGCCAGCTCGGGCAGCTGGGCGAACGTCGGAGTGCCGAGGAGACCGACGGGCACGGTCGGTTCGAGTGCCTTGAACGCCTTCATCGAGCCGAAGTTGAACGACTGGACGACGAGACGCCCGGCGGAGACGGCCGACTGGACGTAGCCGGGGAAGGTGTTCATCTCCGCGGCCACCTCGGCCTCGATTCCGGGGTAGAGTTCCGGCGCCTTGATCTCCAGGAGCATGCCGCCGCTGCTGTTGCGGATCGTCCGGATTGACTCGGCGAGGGTCGGGATCCTCTCACCGGCGAACTTCGGGTCCTTCCAGGAGCCGGCGTCGAGGGTGAGCATCTCGGCATGGGTGAAGTCGCTGACTTTCCAGGGAGCACGGTCGGGGAAGAGCTGCTCGACGTTCGTCGTCCGGGCCAGGCTGGTGTCGTGGATCACGACGAGTTCGCCGTCTCTGGAACGCTGGACGTCGAGCTCGGCGAAGTCGCCGCCGAGGGCGATGCCCTCCCGAAAGGAGAGCAGCGTGTTCTCCGGGTAGTACGCACTCGCGCCGCGGTGAGCCGCATTGATGACCGTGACGGCCTCCGGCGCCTCGGTCGCGTGCGCGCCGGAGGCCGTGGGCACTGTCGCGCCGGCGGCGAGGGCGACGCCGACGAATACGGCCGCTGCCCTCGCGGACCTGCGCCCGCTCGGTCGGATCCGGCGGGTGGGGGTGAGAAGTCTCATGCGGTCTCCTTGGTGTGGGGTTACGTCCCCAAGGCTGTCGAGTCCGAATGGCGCGCATGGGCACCCCGGATGGCCGGCTCGTGGCCGCGGCGCGACCGCCGGGGGCCGCGACCTCCCCACCCGCGGCCGGTGGGGCGCCATCCACCGCCAGGGGGCCATCGTCCTGGTCCGCCCGCGGGAGCCGTACCGTAGCGGGCGACGAGAGGACCACGAACATGACGAGCTACCAGGTGGACAGCGAGGCCGTGCTGGGCACGACGGCGACCGCGCAGGCGGCCATTGGCCGCATCCAGGCCGAGGTGGCCGGGCTGCTCGCGCAGCTGACCGGCCTCGAGGGGTCGTGGAGCGGTCAGGCGGCCGCAGCATTCCAGGCTGCGGTGTCGGACTGGCGCGCCACCCAGCGACAGGTTGAGGAGAGCGCGGAGGGTCTCAATCGGGCCCTGTCGCAGGCCGGTCAGCAGTATGCCGAGGTCGAGCAGGCCAACGCGCTGTTGTTCGCGCGCTGACGCCGGCGCACGGCCCTGGCGCCCGCGCAAAGAGGGCGGAACAAATCGGCCGGAACAAGGCGACCGGGACAACACGGCCGAGACAAAACAATGGGCGCCTCCCCAAGGAGGCGCCCATCATCTGGTGCGGTGAAGCGGGAGGGGACTTAGAAGTCCATTCCGCCGCCCTGGTCGCCGGCCGGGGCCGGGTGCTTCTCGGGCTTGTCGGCGACAACGGCCTCGGTGGTGAGGAACAGTCCGGCAATCGACGCGGCGTTGAGCAGCGCGGAGCGGGTGACCTTCACCGGGTCATTGATGCCGGCGAGGAGCATGTCAACGTACTCACCGGTTGCGGCGTTGAGGCCCCAGCCGACGGGCAGGTTGCGCACCTTGTCCGCGACAACGCCCGGCTCGAGGCCGGCGTTGAGTGCGATCTGCTTGAGCGGTGCGTCGATGGCGACGCGCACGATGTTCGCGCCCGTTGCCTCGTCGCCCGTCAGGGACAGCTTGGCGAAAGCGGTCTTGCCGGCCTGGATCAGCGCAACGCCACCACCGGCGACGATGCCCTCTTCAACGGCAGCCTTCGCGTTGCGGACGGCGTCCTCGATGCGGTGCTTGCGCTCCTTGAGCTCAACCTCCGTCGCGGCGCCGGCCTTGATGACGGCAACTCCACCGGCGAGCTTGGCGAGACGCTCCTGGAGCTTCTCACGGTCGTAGTCGCTGTCGGTGTTCTCGATCTCGCTGCGGATCTGCTGGACGCGTCCGGCGATGGCCTCGACGTCTCCGCCGCCCTCGACGATCGTGGTCTCGTCCTTGGTGATGACGACCTTGCGGGCCGTGCCGAGCAGGTCGAGGGTGACGTTCTCGAGCTTGAGTCCGACCTCCTCGGCGATGACCTGGCCACCGGTGAGGATGGCGATGTCCTGCAGCTGCGCCTTGCGGCGGTCGCCGAAGCCCGGAGCCTTGACGGCGACGGACTTGAAGATGCCGCGGATCTTGTTCACAACGAGCGTGGCCAGGGCCTCGCCGTCGACGTCCTCGGCGATGATGAGGAGCTGCTTGCCGGTCTGGATGACCTTGTCAACGATCGGCAGCAGGTCCTTGATGTTCGAGACCTTGGAGTTGACGATCAGGATGTACGGGTCTTCGAAGACCGCTTCCTGACGGTCGGGGTCGGTGACGAAGTACGCCGACAGGAAGCCCTTGTCGAAGCGCATGCCCTCGGTCAGCTCGAGCTCGGTGCCGAGAGTGTTGGACTCCTCGACGGTGACAACGCCTTCCTTGCCGACCTTGTCGATCGCCTCGGCGATGATGGCGCCGATCTCGGCGTCACCGGCGGAGATGGAAGCGGTGGCCGCGATCTCTTCCTTGGTCTCTACCTCTTTGGCGTTCGCGATGAGCTCTTCGATGACGGCAGCAGTTGCCTTCTCGATGCCGCGCTTGAGGCTGATCGGGTCGGCGCCGGCCGCGACGTTGCGCAGGCCTTCGCGAACGAGCGCCTGGGCGAGGACGGTGGCGGTGGTCGTTCCGTCGCCGGCGACGTCATCCGTCTTCTTGGCGACCTCCTTGACGAGTTCCGCACCGATCTTCTCGTACGGGTCGTCGAGTTCGATCTCCTTGGCGATGGACACGCCGTCGTTGGTGATCGTGGGGGCGCCCCACTTCTTTTCGAGAACGACGTTGCGTCCGCGCGGGCCGAGGGTGACCTTGACCGTGTCGGCGAGGATGTTCAGGCCGCGCTCAAGGCCGCGACGGGCCTCTTCGTTGAAAGCAATGATCTTTGCCATAAGTGTTTCTCGTCCCTCCCGGACGTTCAAAAACGTGATGGGGTTAGCACTCAGAAGGAGAGAGTGCCAAAGACGATTCTGGCACTCTGGTGCCGAGAGTGCAAGTGAACGGCGGGGCGCTAGCGCACCAGCTCGACCGACCCCGTCTCCTTGGGGACCAGCTCGATCCACGTGTTGCCGGGCGCCAGGCGGATCGTCACGCCGTTGTTGTCGACCAGGCGGATGGACGAGGAGTGGTATTTCTTCGACCAGGTGGCGTGGATCGTCCGGCCGCCGGTGGAGACCCAGGCCTCGCCGGAGCCGATCACGACCGTCTTGGGAACGGGTCCGTAGACGTGGCTGATGCCGACTCGCATGATGACCACGTTGGTGGATTTCAGCTGTGCGCCGTTGCTGTCGCGGTCCACGTGACCCTCCTGGGACCGCAGGTAGGCCTTCGACTTGATGTTCCATGCCCAGCTCGGCCAGCGCTGATCGGAGAACCTCGTGTTGATGATGCTCACCGACTTCCCGTCGACGACGGCTGAGGACGCGGCGACGCTGGGGGCGTAGGCGAATTGCTGCACCGGCTTGGCCAGCTTGGGATACCGCGCCACGAGAGTGGTCGCCTTGACGACGACGTTGTGGGGGGCGCTCTTTCCGCCGATGCGGTAGAACAGGCCGGATCGGTCGTAGTCGAACACGGCGTTCACGACAGGGGCCTTCTGCATCATGTCGACGAAGATCTTCTGGCCGCCGGAGTAGGCGACGATTCCGCCGAACGGCGAGATGATGTCCGGGTCCATGGGCCGGATCGAGCGCACGGGGCCGATGAGCGGCGGGATGTCTGACTGCCAGATGGCGGCGTAGCGGGTGAGGCCGCCTTCGACCAGCTCTTCGAAGACGATGTCGGCCCGTTCAAGCGCGATCTGCGGCCTGGCGGCCTCGTGGTTGTCGATCTTCACGGCCAGCGAGGGGTGCTTGAGCTTGCCCTTCCCCACGGCCGTGCCGCGCAGCGGGGCGAGTTCCGTCGCTGCCGGGGGCGTGTACGTCGAGACCCAGGCCTTCTCCGTGGCGGTCGGCTTGGCGGTCGCGCTCGGCCGTGGCGCCTCCGCCGTGCAGGCGGCCAGGAGCAGCACCGGGATGACCGCGGCAAGGATCTTCACCGCTACCGGTCGGCCACGTTGGATCACTTCGATGTTCTCGGTCACTGTTTCACCTTAACGCCGCGCGGTCACCCGCGCGGCGTTAGGGCGTGCAAGCCGTGAAACTCGGTCCGTGAAACTCAGCGGATCAGGCGGGTCGAACCGACTCGGCCTGCGGTCCCTTCGCTCCGGTGCCAACCTCGAAGACGACCGCCTGGCCTTCTTCGAGTACTTTGTATCCGCTCATATCGATGGCGGAATAGTGAACGAAGACGTCCTGCCCCCCGCCGTCGATCGTGATAAAGCCGAAGCCCTTCTCAGCGTTGAACCACTTTACGGTTCCGTGCGCCATGTGTTACTCCCCAGTGCTGTGATTACGTCGGCACGGGCCCACTGGCCGCGCCGGGCCTTCCGCGGAAACTGCTTCGGTGCAGTGACTGCGTCCACAATGGCCGTGCAGCGGGTCCGCCCCGGAAGAGGCGAGCGGCACGTACAAAATGAGCGACCATGGCCGATCGTAGCGAAGAGCCTCTGGAATAACAGGGGGTTGACAAATCGCAGGTCGATGGCCAGAAAACGGGGCTCCGGGGAGCCTTATCCCGCCGGCGGAACGTAGTCGTTGCCGACGACCACCGTGAGGTCCGCGCCGGACTCCGCGAAGTCGTCCGAGAGCAGGATGTCCGCCCCGGGCAGGGACTCCGCGACCCCGAGGGCCGCGCCCTCCAGGGCAGGATCGGCGAAGTAGACGATCGTCTCGGCAACGTCGGAGGTGGCGGCGTCGCCAAGCGCCCCCACGGTCCACCCGTCGGCACCGAGCGCGTCGCCCGCGGAACCGGCCAGGCCCATCGTCAGGGTCCCGTTGAGCACGGTCACGGTCAGGTTCGGGTCCACGGTCGGCTGCACCGTGGGCGTCGCCGTGGGAGTGGGCGTGGGCGTGGGCTTGGCCGTCGCCGTGGGTGCCGCCGCGTCGGGCGCGAGTCCGGCCGTGTCGGGCGTGAGCCGGTTGTTCAGGAAGAACAGTCCTCCCACGCCGACCGCGATCAACAGCACCGTCGCGGCGAGAGCCCACCAGAACGCGATCCAGCCGCGGCCCTTCCTGCTCGGCGCCCGGTGCGCGCCCACGCGGGCAAGAGCGGGCGCGTGACCGTCGAAGCGATCTTTCGGATAGGGCTGGGGCATCGTCAGTCTGGTTCGATCTCGATCAGTCGGTGGGGCGGGCGGAGCGGCGCGCTCGCGCCTGTGCCCTGGCTTCGCGCATCCGATGCAGGCGCTTGACCAGCATGGGGTCGCGGGCGAGGGCCAGCGGGGAGTCGATGAGGGCACCCAACAACTGATAGTACCGTGCGGCCGAGAGCCCGAACTCGGCCCGAATGGCCTGTTCCTTGGCGCCGGCGTGGCTGCGCCATTGGCCTTCGAAGTTGAGGATCGCTTCGTCCCGCGCGGACAGCGAGCCCGATTCCGGCCCGCCGTCGGCGGCCGGTTCGTGTGATTTCTCCATCGGCCACCTCTCCCTGCGCGCACCGCTTGGTACCGTCATCCTATTTGGGTCGGTCTCCATGTTCGCCCAACGTACCCCGGCACGGGTGCGTGTGAGTTGGCTGGATGCCGACCGGGAAAGGAATGCCGCGGCGGCCCCGCGAGTTTAGGCTTAGGACATGAGAACCGGGCTGTGCCCGGGGACGAAGGGACGCACATGGACCACGAAGTCAAGAAGTCTGAAGCCGAGTGGCGCGAGGAGCTGGGCCCCGAGCGGTATGCGGTTCTCCGCGGGGCCGCCACGGAGCGCGCCTGGACGGGCGAGCTCCTCGATGAGAGCCGTTCGGGCATCTACACCTGTGGCGCCTGCAACGCCGAGCTGTTCAAGAGCGGCACCAAGTTCGATTCGGGCTGCGGCTGGCCGAGCTTCTACGAGTCCGTGCGCCCGGAGGCCGTCGAGCTGATCGAAGACCGGACGCTGGGCACCGTGCGCACCGAGGTGCGGTGCGCCAACTGCGGCTCGCACCTGGGGCACGTCTTCGACGACGGCTTCGGCACGCCGACCGGCGACCGCTACTGCATGAACTCCATCGCACTCAACTTCAAGCCCGTCGAGTAGCCGGCGGTGTCCGCCGTTGCCGACGCGCTCGCCGCGCGTCGGTCGTACTCCAGGGTGAGCCCGGATGCCCCCAGCCACGACGAACTGCTCCCGCTGGTAGCTGCGGCCGCGCGGGTCGCCGACCACGGCGCGCTGAGGCCCTGGCGCCTGATCGAAGTGCGCGGGGACGCGCGGCGTCGGCTGGGCGAGGCCCTGGTCGCGGCATCCGGACATACGGCCGACGAAGCGGCCAGGACCGCCGCCAAACCGCTCCGCGCCGAACTCCTGATCGCCCTGGTGGCCAGCCGCCGCGTGAGCGACAAGGTCGCGGACTGGGAGCAGGATGCCGCGGCGGCCGGGGTCGCCCACGCGCTGAGCCTGCTGCTGGCCGACGCCGGCTGGGGCGTGATGTGGCGAACCGGACCGCAGACCCGGTCGGCGCCGGTGCGCGGCGTGCATGCGCTGGCCGACAATGAGGAACTGCTCGGCTGGCTCTACGTCGGCGGAGTGCCGCCGGACGCGAAGCCGGGCGTGCGCCTGTCGATCGACCCGGCCGAGTTCCTGAGCGTTCTCTAGCCGCGAGTCCCACTTCTGCGGTCGGGGAGGCACCAGGCAGCCTGGCTCAGAGGTCCCTGTAGACCTCGCGTCGATGGCCCAGCGCGAGCACCAGGACGAGAAGCTTCTGACCCTGGATCGTGTAGACGATTCGGTAATCTCCGGTACGCACCCGCAGGTACAGCGGATGACCCACCAGCGATTTCGCGGCAGGGGGACGGGGCGTTTCGCGAAGGAGCAGGAGCACTCCCAGGATCCGCCGCTGAACCTGCCGATCCAGCTTGCGCAGGCTCCTCGCTGCGGCCGGAGACAACTCGACGACGTAGTCGTCAGCCAAGCTCGATGCCAAGCTCCCGGGCGATGTCGTCAAGCACAATGGTCGGCTCGCCGGCATCAATCTCCGCACGTGCGGCATCGGCGGCAGCTGCGTCCTGGGCATCTTCCAGGGCGGCCAGGGCTCGCTTGGCCACCGCGGCGTCCAGCAGCACCACGCTGTCGCGGCCGTGCTGGGTAATAGTCACCGGCTCACGATGGGCGCGTTCGAGAGTCTGCGCCCACTTCTGGCGGGCTTCGGTGGCGGGAATAGTGCTCATAGCTAAATTGTACGTTTTAGCGCCTTGCGTGTCGAGCGACAGTGGCGCTCTGCGCACAGGGAGACGAAGCCGACTCAACCCTGGCGCTGAGAAGCAGCCAAGTTGAATAGCCCAGGGACGGCGACGCCGGGCTCTACGGGGCCGGCCACGGGACTTGAACCCGTAACCCCCACTTTACAAGAGTGGTGCGCTACCAATTGCGCCAGGCCGGCATGAGGCCCGAAGGCCTCGATCTCCCATCCTAAATCACAGAATCGGCGGGTGGGGCGCGTCCTAGCCGGCCGGAGTCGGCGTCGGGGTCGGGGTCGGCGTGGAGGTGGAGTAGGTCGCACCGGCGGACTGCAGCACGAAGGCCGCGAATTCCTTGGGGTCTTCCAGCGACCCGAGGTACTGCTTGCCGTTGACGAGCACGGTCGGCGTGCCGGTGACCTTGGGGATTGACGCGTTCGGGATCGGTCCGGTGAGCGCGCGGTCGGTTGCGGCCAGGACCCAGGACTTGTACTGCAGGTCATCGATGCAGGTGTCGATCTTCGACAGCGAGGATTTCACCCCGGAGCTCCGCACGACCTGCTTGATTTCCTTGTCGGTCAGGCCCGCGGTGCCCTCCTGGGGCTGGTCCTTGAACAGGGCGGCGTTGAACGCGTAGAAATCGTTGGGCGCGGAGTTCGCCACGCAGGCGGCGGCATTGGCCGCTCGCAGCGAGTACTGGGTGCCGGCGGACTTGCTGGTGAGGATCGACACGGGGTGGATCTCGACGGTCGCGGCCCCGGTGTCAACCCACTTGGCGATCTGCTCACTGTTGGTCTGTTCGAACTGGCCGCAGTACGGGCACAGGTAGTCGATGTAGACGCGGATGTCGGCCACCGCGCCGGTCGAGTCGGGCACGGATGCGATCGGCTCCGCATCGGGCTGGAGCGCGGGGGTCTTGACCGTATTGAGCCCCTGGCCGATCAGCACGCCATCACTGGCCATGTTGGCCGGGCCCGGGCCGACCGGGCGGATGGAGTTGACGATGACCAGGGCGATGATTCCGACGATGGCGATGGCCGCCACGGCGATGCCACCCTGCAGGAAGACCCGATTGCGGCGATCCTTCTTCTTCTGTTCCTCGCGCAGCTGCGTGGCCTTCTTGCGGGCCGCGTCGCGTCGCTGGTTCTTGGAAGGACGGCTGTCGCCGGGTCCGCCGTTAGTCATGAATAGTTGCTCCGAACGTATGGGGGCTCCCGCAATGTTTATGCAAAGCCTTCCACAGACTAGAACCCGTGTCTGGGAAAATCCCAAACGGTCGCTGTACGCGCACCGTAGGTGCACGCGGACCGCCATGCAATACTGGTCAGGATGCGCGGCCCGCCCGCGGGACGCGCATCACATCCCACTCACAACGGATCGTCCGGCACGTTCCTGCCGGTGAAGGAGAAGAAAACCATGGCTTCGGTCACTTTTGACAAGGCAACCCGGCTCTACCCGGGTTCCACCCGCCCCGCCGTCGATCACCTCGACCTGCAGGTCTCGGACGGGGAATTCCTCGTCCTCGTCGGCCCGTCCGGCTGCGGAAAGTCCACCTCGCTGCGCATGCTCGCCGGCCTCGAAGAGGTCAACGACGGCAACATCTTCATCGGTGAGCGCAACGTCACGGATGTCCCGCCGAAGGACCGCGACATCGCCATGGTCTTCCAGAACTACGCGCTGTACCCGCACATGACCGTTGCCGAGAACATGGGCTTCGCGCTCAAGATCGCCGGCATCAACAAGGACGAGCGCGCCGCCCGCGTGCTCGAGGCCGCCAAGCTGCTCGACCTGGAGCCGTACCTCAGCCGCAAGCCCAAGGCCCTCTCCGGCGGCCAGCGCCAGCGCGTCGCCATGGGCCGCGCGATCGTGCGCCAACCGCAGGTGTTCCTCATGGACGAGCCGCTGTCTAACCTCGACGCCAAGCTCCGTGTGCAGACCCGCACCCAGATCGCCTCCCTCCAGCGCCGCCTCGGCGTCACCACGGTCTACGTGACCCACGACCAGACCGAGGCGCTGACCATGGGCGACCGCATCGCGGTGCTCAAGGACGGCGTCCTGCAGCAGGTCGGCACCCCCCGCGACCTGTACGCGAAGCCGAACAACGTGTTCGTTGCCGGTTTCATCGGCAGCCCGGCCATGAACCTGTTCCTGGCGGACCGGGTTGACGGCGGCGTCAAGTTCGGCACCGCGACCGTCCCCGTGCAGCGCGACACCCTCGCCGGCGCGAGCGGCGACAAGGTGACGATCGGGGTCCGCCCGGAGGACATCCACCTGGCGACCGCGCAGGGCGAGGGACTCCAGGTTGAGGTCGACCTGGTCGAGGAGCTCGGCGCCGACGGCTACCTGTACGGACACTCCACGGTCGAGGGCAAGCGCACCGACATCGTCGCCCGCGTCGACGGGCGCTCGCACCCGAACGCCGGGGACACGGTCTACCTGACCCCGACGCCCAACCACCTCCACGTCTTCGACGCGGAATCCGGCCTGCGCCTCGGCGGAGCGGTTGCGGACTAGGTTCACCGCTTGACACGGCCGGACGGGGCATCGCTCCGTCCGGCCTTGTCATTCCCGCAGGCATCCCGCACAGATTCATTCCGGCACAGTCATATCCCGCACAGTGAGGCTCGATCCATGAGCGGTTCCCTCAACATCACCTCGGCCACCGCCGACCCCGCGCTGCTCGACCTGCCGTGGCAGCTCCCGCTTGACGCCTGGCCGAACGAGAACATCGCGGCGCTGCCCAAGGGCATCTCGCGCCACTTGGTGCGCTTCGCCCACCTGAGCGGCCGGGTCGTGGCCATCAAGGAAACTACGAGCGAGATGGCCAAGAGGGAGTACGACATGCTGCGCACCCTCCAGGCGCTGGAGATCCCCTGCGTCGAGCCCGTCGCCGTGATCACGAACCGGTCGGATGAGGACGGCGAGCCGTTGAATTCGGTGCTCGTGACCCGGCACCTCAAGTTCTCGCTCCCCTACCGGGCGCTGTACTCGCAGACCCTGCGTCCGGATACCGCCACCCGCCTCGTCGACGCCCTCGCGGTGCTCCTCGTGCGCGTGCACATGGTCGGCCTCTTCTGGGGCGATGTGTCGCTGTCGAACACCCTGTTCCGGCGCGACGCCGGCGCCTTCGCCGCCTACCTCGTCGACGCGGAAACGGGTCAGCTGTACTCCGGCGGGCTCTCCAACGGCCAGCGCGAGAACGACCTCGAGATCGCCCGGGTGAACATCGCCGGCGAGCTCATGGACCTCGAGGCCGGCGGCCGGGTCGCGGACGAGCTCGACCCGATCCGGGTCAGCAACGGCATCGTCGCGGCGTACCGGTTGCTCTGGAAGGAACTGACCGGATCCGAGTCGTTCGCGAGCTCCGAGCGGTGGCGCATCCGCGAGCGGGTCGAACGCCTCAACAATCTCGGCTTCGACATCGACGAGCTCGCCATCAAGACCGATGAGACCGGCACGACCGTGCGCATCCAGCCGAAGGTCGTCGACGCCGGGCACCACCAGCGCAGGCTGCTGCGCCTGACCGGGCTCGACGCGGAGGAGAACCAGGCCAGGCGCCTGCTCAACGACCTCGACTCCTACCGGGCCGCCTACGGCGAGCCGGATTCCGACGAGGAGATGACGGCCCACGAGTGGCTCGTGCGCGTCTTCGAGCCGGTCGTCCGCGCCATCCCCCGCGAACTCAAGGGCAAGCTCGAACCGGCCGAGGTCTTCCACCAGCTGCTCGACCACCGGTGGTTCATGGCCCAGAACCAGTCGCGCGAGATCCCGCTGGCCGAGGCCGTCACCTCCTACGTGCAGGATGTGCTGCGACACCGCAGGGACGAGGCGACCGTGATCGAGCCGCCGACGGGATCGATCACCCTGCCGATCACGCTGCCCACCGACGCCGACGCCGAGCCCGACTGGCGCCTCAAGGTCTAACTTCCACCCCGCGAAACCGCAGTCGTGCGCGTTATGAACGCCTCATAACGTGCACGACTGCGGTTTCGCGGGGGTGGGGGCGGGTTACTTCGCGAGCTTGGCGGCGGCCTTGGCAGCCTTGGCGGCGGAGCGCAGGCGGGAGATCTCGTACAGGGTCACTCCGGCGGCGATCCCGGCGTTGAGCGACTCAGTCGCGGCACTGATCGGGATCGACACGATGGCGTCGCAGGTCTCGGTGACGAGGCGCGACAGGCCCTTGCCCTCGCTACCGACGACGACCACGATCGGGCGTTCGGCGAAACCGAGGCCGAGCTCGGGCAGCATCACGTCGCCGTCGCCGTCCAGGCCGATGACCAGGACACCCTGGTCCTTGAGCGCCTTGAGCGTCTGGGTGAGGTTGGGGGCCATCGCGACGGGGGTGCGGGCGGCGGCGCCGGCCGAGGTCTTCCAGGCCGACGCGGTGACGCCGACCGAGCGGCGCTGCGGCACGATCACGCCGTGGCCGCCGAAGGCCGCCGTCGAGCGGATGATCGCGCCCAGGTTGCGCGGGTCGGTGATGCCGTCGAGGGCCACGAACAGCGGCTTATGGCCGCGGCTGATGGTCAGTTCGAGAAGCTCCATCGGGTGCGCGTACTCGTAGGCGGGCACCTTGAGGGCGAGGCCCTGGTGCACCGAGTCACGGCCGGCGAGGCGGTCGAGCTCCGGGCGCATCACCTCGAGGATCGGGATGTTGCGGTTGTTCGCGAGGGTCAGGATCTCCTTGACCCGGTCATCCATTTCGATGCGGGTCGCGATGTACAGCGTGGAGGCGGGGATCTTCGCCCGCAGCGCCTCGAGCACGGAGTTGCGTCCGGTGACGATCTCGTGCTCGTCGACCTGCTTCGCCTTGCGCGTGGACGTTCCGCCGCCGCCGCTGGCCGCGGTTCCGCGAGAGGCCCCGCGCGCGGAACCCTTCGCCGCGGCCGGGCGGGCGCGGCCACCGCTTGCCGCGGTGTAGCGGTCCTCGGCGAGCTTGCGCTTGCCGGCGGGGTGGTACGGGCGGTCCTCGGCCTTGGGCGTGGGCTTCTTGCCCTCGAGAGCCTGTCGGCCCTGGCCGCCCGAGCCCACCTGCGGGCCACGGCTGCCCTTGCGCACGGCCCCGGTGCGAGCCTTGCGGTCTGTGTTCTTCATCAGTCAAAACTCCAATGTGCACCCGACGGGGTGTCTTCGATGGTGATTCCGGCGGCGACGAGTTCGTCCCGGACTCGGTCTGCGGCCGCGTAGTCGCGGCTCTGCCGGGCAATTTCGCGGTCGTCGAGCAGGCGCTCGACGAGCGCGGTGAGCGCGATCATGGCCGGTTCATCCGTGGCAACGGACCAACCGGGCGAGAGGGGGTTGATGCCGAGGACCTCGCTCATCGCGAGCACCTGGCCACGGGCGGATGCCGCCGCGTGCAGGTCCTCGGCGTCGAGCGCGGCGTTTCCGGCGCGCACCGTTTCGTGCAGCACGCCGAGGGCCTGGGGAACGGCGAGGTCGTCGTCCATTGCCTCGGCGAACTCCTCCGGCACGATTTCGACCCCCGACCCGGCGAACCGGGTGTCGGCCAGGCGCCGGTCGGCCCGGTCGAGGAAGCTTTCGATGCGCTCGAGGGCCGCCTCGGCCTCGGCGAGCGAGCCGTCGTGGTAGTCGATGGTCGACCGGTAATGGGCGGCGCCGAGGTAGTAGCGCACGACGATGGCACGCGCCTGCTCGAGCAGCTCGGCCGCGAAGACGGAGTTGCCGAGGGACTTCGACATCTTCTGGCCGTTCACATGGACGAGGCCGTTGTGCATCCAGTAGCTCGCGAACGCGTCGCCGGCCGCCGTGGACTGCGCGAGTTCGTTCTCGTGATGCGGGAAGCGCAGGTCGAGTCCGCCGCCATGGATGTCGAAGGCGGCACCGAGGTACCGGGAGGCCATGGCGGAGCATTCGATGTGCCAGCCCGGGCGGCCCTCGCCCCACGGGGACGGCCAGGCGGCCGAGACGGGCTCGCCTGCCTTGTGGCCCTTCCACAGCGCGAAGTCGCGGGGATCGCGCTTGCCGCGCGGGTCGGCATCCGCTGCCGCCTCCATGTTGTCGAGTTTCTGCCTGGTGAGCTCGCCGTAGGCGGGCCAGCTCCGGGTGTCGAAGTAGACGTCGCCGGTGTCGTCGTCGGCCGGGTAGGCGTGGCCGGCGTCAACCAGCCGCCCGATCAGGTCGAGCATGTTCTGGATGCTCGCGGTCGCGCGCGGTTCGTAGCTCGGGGCGAGGATGCCGAGCCGCTGGTAGCCGGCCGTGAACTCGAGTTCGTAGCGGTAGGCCAGCGCCCACCACTGCTCCATCACGCCGTCCGCGCTGGCGAGGATCTTGTCGTCGATGTCGGTGACGTTCCGGATGAAGGTGACGTCGTTGCCCCGGTAGGTGAGCCAGCGGCGCAGCTGGTCGTAGACGAGTGCGCTGCGGAGGTGGCCGATGTGCGGCGAGGACTGCACCGTGGGGCCGCAGACGTAGATTCCCACCTTGTCGGGGACGAGGGGGATGAAGTCGCGAAGCGCCTGGGCCTTCGAGTCGTACAGTCGCATGGTCACGCCTCCCAGCTTAGGACAGGGCCCTGTAACGCGGCAGGGACGAGCAACGCCGAGGCGATCGCCGCGAGGCCCTCGCCCCGGCCGGTGAAACCGAGGGCGTCGGTGGTCGTGGCGGACACGCTCACCGGCGCGCCGAGGATGGCGCCGAGGAAGGCCTCGGCCTCCGCCCGGCGCGGCGCGAGCCTGGGCCGGTTGCCGATGACCTGCACCGAGACGTTGCCCACGCGGAAACCGGCGTCGGCGACACGGCGCAGGGTTTCGCGGAGGAATACGTCGCCGTGGGCGCCGGCCAGGCGGGCATCGGCGGTGCCGAAGACTCCGCCGACGTCGCCGAGGCCGGCCGCGGACAGGAGCGCGTCGCAGATCGCGTGCACGGCCGCGTCGCCGTCGCTGTACCCGGACAGCCCGCGCTCCCCCGGCCAGTGCAGGCCCGCCAGCCAGAGCTCGGAGGTGTCGTCGAAGGCGTGCACGTCGAGTCCGGTGCCGACGCGCGGCAGGCCGGTCGTCTGGGCGCGGGCGGACAGCAGCAGTTCCGCCCGGTGCAGGTCCCAGGCGGTGGTGATCTTGAAGGCGAGCGGGTCGCCCGGGATGACGCTGACCGGGAAGCCCGCGGACAGCACTAGCGCCGCGTCATCCGTCTGCTCCTCGGTTGCCGTGTCGAAGGCCGACAGCAGCATCCGGCGCGGGAAACCCTGCGGCGTCTGCACCGCCGAGAGGTCCTGCCGGTCGACGCCGGCGAGGACGGCGCCCTGCGAGTCGACGCGTTTGATGCTGTCGACGACGTCGAGGCCGGGCACGACACCCGCGCCGGAGGCGCGCACCGCGGCTACGACCGCGTCGCAGAGCGCTGACGGAGTCAGGGCGCGCGCGGCATCGTGCACGAGCACGGTGTCGACGTCGGGCCGGAGCACGGCAAGGCCCCGTTTGACGGATGCCTGCCGGCTGTCTCCGCCGGAGACCACGTCCAGGTAGCCGACTGCCGAGCCGGCGCGGCCGGCCGCGAGGGCACGCGCCTCGTCCAGCCGGTCTTCCGGGGCGACGACGATCACCTGGGCCGCTTCGCGCATGCCGAAGACGGACTCGACGGCGCGCTCGAGCAGGGTGCGCCCGGCCAGCGGCACGAAGGCCTTCGGCAGCTCGTGCCCGAGCCGGGTTCCGCTGCCCGCGGCGACGATGATGACCGCGACCAGGGGCGCAGGTGAATCAGTCATGTTCGGAGGCTATCTGGTGAGGTCGTGCGAGTGAAGGACCACGCCCGGGTACGCGGGCTGTGGGGGCAACGAGAAAGGCGGCACCTTTCGGCGCCGCCTTTCAACGAAACGGGGGGCTAGGACGCGAGAACCTCGTCGAGAACGCTGGACGCCTTCTCTTCATCGGTCTTCTCGGCCAGGGCCAGTTCGGAGATCAGGATCTGGCGTGCCTTGGCAAGCATGCGCTTCTCCCCGGCCGACAGGCCGCGGTCCTGGTCGCGGCGCCACAGGTCGCGGACGACCTCGGACACCTTGATGACGTCACCGGAGGCGAGCTTCTCCAGGTTCGCCTTGTAGCGGCGTGACCAGTTGGTGGGCTCTTCGGTGAACGGCGCGCGGAGCACCTCGAACACCTTGTCGAGTCCCTCCTTGCCGATGACGTCGCGAACGCCGACGAGGTCGACGTTCTCGGCTGGAACTTCGATGGTGAGATCACCCTGAGTAACATTGAGCTTCAGGTACAGTTTCTCTACACCCTTGATCGTCCGCGTCTTCACCTCAGTGATCGTTGCGGCTCCGTGGTGGGGATAAACGACAGTTTCGCCAACCTCAAAAAGCATGTATTTATATCCCTTCAGCAACGTCTAGGATACCACAGCCCGCGGTGGTAAGGTTCGCCGAGCCGCGCCCGCCCGCGTGCCCCCTCCTCCGCCTCCCCGTGAGCCGCCGAACGCCGCTCCCCGAGCCGCGGGTAGGCTAAACTCAAAGCGAAAATTGCGGCGTCCCGGCCACTCGGCCTGGGCCCGAAATGACCTGGAGGTCTTGTGAGGGCGCGTATCGTCGCATCCGCCATTCTGGCGACTGCCATCCTGTCGGGAACCGTCGGCTGCGGCCTCATGGCGCCGCAGGCAACGACCATCCACTACGACGCGAGCGACGGGGTGAGCGCCGACGTCGGCGAGGTCTCCGTGCGCAACGCCATCCTCATCTCCGACGGGGAAGACTCGGCCAACCTGGTCTTCACGCTGGTGAACCACGGCGACTCGTCGCACATCGTGGGCGTGCAGTACACCTCAGGCGGCGACAAGGTGACCGAGGAACTGACCGTCGAGGCCAACTCGACGCTCACCCTGGGCGGCGAGGCCGAGGAACCCCTGACCCTGCGGGGCATCGACGCCCAGCCCGGCTCGCTCTTCCCGGTGTTCGTGCAGTACGGCAACGAGACCGGCGCCAAGCTGCTCGTGCCGGTACTCGACGACGCCCTCGGGCAGTACTCGACTCTGGTGCCCACGCCGGAGCCCACGGTGGAGTTCCAGGCTCCCGTGACGGCGACGCCGACGCCGACGCCGACCGTCGCCCCGTAGCGGGAACCGGGCGGGTCAGGCCTCGAAGCGGTAGCCCAGGCCCCGGACGGTCACCAGCATGACCGGCTGGGACGGGACCGCTTCGATGCGCGAGCGGATCCGCTTGATGTGCACGTCGAGCGTCTTCGTGTCGCCGAAGTAATCGGTTCCCCACACCCGGTCGATCAGCTGTCCGCGGGTGAGGACCCGGCCGGCGTTGCGCAGCAGGTACTCGAGGAGCTCGAATTCCTTCAGCGGCATGTTGATCAGTTCCCCGGAGACCATGACGGCGTGGCGCTCGAGGTCCATCTCCACGGTTCCGGCGGAGAGGACATCCGGGGCCTTGTCCCGCTCGTCGATGAGTTCGGCGTGGCGGCGCAGGACGGCCCGGATGCGCGCGAGCAGTTCCCGGGTCGAATAGGGCTTGGTCATGTAGTCGTCGGCGCCCAGCTCGAGGCCGACCACGATGTCCACCTCGGAGTCCTTCGCTGTCAGCATGATGATCGGCACGGCTGACCGGGTGCGGATCTCCCGGCACACCTCGGTGCCCGGGATCCCGGGCAGCATGAGGTCGAGGAGGATGACGTCCGCGCCGGCCCGGTCGAATTCGCGGATCGCGCTCGGCCCGTCCTCGGCCACGCTCACCTCGTACCCCTCGCGCTCGAGGATGAAACTCAGCGGTTCGCTGAGCGAGCGCTCGTCTTCGACGAGGAGGATACGGGTCACGGGGTTTCTCCTGACGCCGCCGGAGCGGGGTGGGACGCCTCGGGGAGGCGGATGGTGAAGGTTGAGCCCTTGCCCGGCTGGGACCAGACCCGGATGTCGCCGCCGTGATTCTGCACGACGTGCTTGACGATCGCCAGGCCGAGGCCGGTGCCGCCGGTGTGCCGGGAGCGGGCCTGGTCGACGCGGAAGAACCGCTCGAAGATCCGGTCCAGGTCCGCTTCCGGGATCCCGACGCCCTGGTCGGTCACGGTGATCTCCACGGCGCCCTCGTTTCGCCGGACGCCGACCCCCACGCGGGAGCCGTCCGGTGAGTAGTTCACGGCGTTGGCGATCAGGTTGTGCACGGCGACGATGAGCAGCCGTTCGTCGCCGTAGACCTGGGCGCGCGATTTCTTGCCCACCGCGATCGTGATGTGGTTGGCGTCGGCGACGATCCGGCCCTGGTCGACGGCCGCGGCGACGACGTCGTCGATGTTCACCAGGTCCGGCTGGACCAGGGCGTCCTGCGACTGCAACCGGGACAGTTCGATGATCTCCTGGGTGAGGCGGCCGAGCCTGGCCGACTCGGTGGTCAGGCGGTTGGCGAAACGGCGAACCTGCTCCGGCTCATCCGCCGCGTGGACGAGCGCCTCGGCGAGCAGGCCCACCGAGGCGATCGGCGTCTTCAATTCGTGGCTGATGTTGGCGACGAAGTCACGCCGCACCTCGTCGAGCCGGAACGCTTCCGTGCGGTCTTCGGCCAGCAGGAGCACGTAGCGGGTGCCCAGCCGGGCCAGCCTCACCCGCACGTGCATGCTCGCGTCGCCGAACGGTCCGCGGGCGAGGAGGAGGTCGTCGGAGATCGGGTCGCCGGAGCGGCGCACCCGGCGGGCAAGCTCGAGCAGTTCCGGATGAACGAGCTGCTGGTTCGAAACCAGGCCCATGGCCAGCGCGCCCGGGGAGGTCTTGACCACGTTGTTGGACGGGTCGAGCACGATGCCGGCGGACTCGAGGGCGTCGAGCACCTGGTCGATCCCGTCGGGGACGGCGGGGTTCACGACCTCGGCAGCGCGGCGCCCGTGCCGCTCCGCCACGTGCAGCAGAGTCACGAAACCGGCGCCAACGGCCAGCCCGAGTGCCAGCGACAGCAGCACGAGCCACGTCGATTCCATTCCTCCAGATTAGTGACTTCTCCCGCGCCGCCCGTCCCCGACAGCCCGGAGGGGCGGTACGTTAGGAAGTGTTCAAGCCCGCGGCACCTGCCGTTAACCTTTGACCGGCAGGATCAGCCGGGACCCAGGCGGGTCTCACGCGCCAGCTGGTGCTCGATCCCAGCGGCCAGGAAGGACCACACAGCCATGCGCGAAGTATTCCAACAGGAACTCGCCGAGGTGCAGGAGCGCCTCGTCGAGATCTCACGCCTCGTCGCCGTCTCGATCGAGAAGGCAACGCGCGCCTTCAATGAGTCGGATGTCAGCCTGGCCGAGGAGGTCATCGCCGACGATGACAAGATCGACGCCCTCACCGTCGAACTCGACGAGCTCGCCATCACGATCCTGGCCCGCCAGCAGCCCGTCGCCCGGGACCTGCGTATCGTCGTCAGCGCCCTGCGGATCAGCGCCTCCCTCGAGCGGATGGGCGACATGTCCACCCACATCTCCCAGCTGGCCCGGTACCGCTTCCCGGACAAGGTCATCCCGAAGAGCCTGCGCCCCACCTTCGCGGAGATGGGCGCCCTGGACGTCAAGATCGCCAACATGCTCACCGAGTTGCTCACCAACGAGGACATGGTGCTGGCCGAGACCATCCGCAACGAGGACGACAAGATCGACGCCCTGCACCTGAGCGTGTTCGACGCCGTGCTGGGCGAGACCTGGAAGGGCCAGGCCGCGGACACCGTCGACGCCACGCTCGCCAGCCGGTACCACGAGCGCTTCGCCGACCACGCCGTGTCGATCGCGAAGAAGGTCCAGTACCTCGGCACCGGCGACTGGCACCAGCTCAGCGGTTCCTAAACCCGCTCCCTTCCCCCCGCGAAACCGCAGTCGTGCGCGTTATGAACGTCGTTTAGCGCGCACAACTGCGGTTTCGCGGGCAGGGAAGGGTTACTTTTTGCCCTGGGCGGCGACGGCGGCGGCGCCGGCGGCGGCGGCTTCGGGGTCGAGGTACTCGCCAGGGCCGAGCGGCATCAGGTCTTCGCCGAGTCGGTAGACGAGCGGGATGCCGGTGGGGATGTTCAGCTCGGCGATGTCGGCGTCGGAGATGCCGTCGAGGTGCTTGACCAGCGCGCGGAGCGAGTTGCCGTGGGCGGTGACGAGGACGATCTTGCCGCCGCGCAGGTCGGCCGCGATGTCGGACTCCCAGTAGGGCAGCATCCGCTCAACCACGTCTTTCAGGCACTCGGTGCGCGGGACGGCGTCGCCCAGGCCGGCGTAGCGGGGGTCGCTGACCTGCGACCACTTGGAGTCGTCCGCGAGCACGGGCGGCGGCACGTCGTACGATCGGCGCCAGAGCTGGAACTGCTCCGGGCCGAACTTCTCGAGCGTCTCGGCCTTGTCGAGTCCCTGCAACGCGCCGTAGTGGCGTTCGTTCAGGCGCCAGGAGCGCTTGACGTCGATCCAGGATCGGTTCGCCTGCTCGAGGGCGAGGTCGGCGGTCTGGATGGCGCGGGTCAGCACGGAGGTGTGCACCACGTCTGGCAGCAGGCCGGATTCGGCGATGAGCTCGCCGGCGCGGCGGGCCTCGATGATGCCCTGCTCGCTGAGCCTCACATCCACCCATCCCGTGAAGAGGTTCTGCTGGTTCCACAGGCTCTGGCCGTGGCGGAGAAGGATGAGTGTGTATGGGGCTGGCATGTATCAACTCTACCGAGAGACCCGATGCCCTCCGCGAAACCGCAGTTGTGCGCGTAATAATGCGGTTTTAGCGCGCACAACTGCGGTTTCGCGGGAACTGGGAGGGGTTTGGGAGGGGTTAGCGGTGCGGGGTGCGGATGCCGAGGCGCGGCAGGCGCGGGATGTCCGCGACCGACCCGGCCGACTGCGGCACGATCACTTCCTGGGCGGCCGCGATGGAGATGCCCTGCGACTGCACGTAGAGGGTGCTGGCCGCCGGGATCGCGCGCTTGACCACGGCCAGCGCGATCGGTCCGAGTTCGTAGTGCCGGGCGCTCGAGGTGACCTGCCCCACGGGCACCCGCTCCGGTTCGGCGCCCGGCCGCACGCGGTCGGCCAGGACCTCGTCGCCGTGCCCGGGGAGCACCGAGTCGGACCCGTCGAGGTGCAGCAGCACGAGGCGGCGCGGCGGGTGCCCGAGGTTGTGCACCTTCGCCACGGTCTCCTGGCCCCGGTAGCAGCCCTTGTTCAGGTGCACCGCGGTGCGCAGCCAGTCGAGTTCGTGCGGAATGGTCTTCTCGTCGACTTCGGTGGCCGCCCGGGGACGCCAGGCGGCGATGCGGAGCGCCTCGAAGGCCAGCAGGCCGGCGACGGCGATGCTGCCTGCGTCGGCGGCCGCACGCAGCCCGGCCAGCGAGGCCCGTGGCACGAGGACTTCGCTCCAGTGCCAGGCCGTCCCTGGGTGCTCGGGGGCGTCCGCGTACTGGTAGCCGCCAGGCGCGACGCCCGACCATGGATCGCGCCAGAGGAGCGGCACCCCGTTCGGAGCGGCCGGTTCCAGGCCCAGCGCGGCGGGTTCGGCGGCCATGGTGCCGATCACCGCGTAGGTTTCGGTGTGCTCGGTGATCTCCACCCGCAGCATGAACCGCATCTTTTCCAGCCACGCCTTCAACCCGGGCAGTTCCGCCGCCTCGAGCATCAGGTAGGTTTCGACGCCGTCGTCGAGCACGCGCATGGCGTACTGCAGCCGACCGGTCGGATCCAGCAGGAGCGTCTCGGTGGACGCCCCTGGGGCGAGGCTGCGCAGCTCCTGGCTGCAGAGCGAGTTGAGCCAGCTGAGCCGGTCGGGTCCGGACACCCCGAGCACGCCGTGGTGGGAGAGGTCGACGATGGCCGTGCCGGCCAGCAGGCTGCGCTGCTCGGTCATCGGGTTGCCGTAGTGCGCGGCGACGCCGACGTCGCGGCCGTCGGCCTGCACGGCGCCGTCGACGCCGAGAAGGGGGGAACCGGCTGGTGTGGTCATGGTCTCACTCCGCCCTGGACAGGCGACCGGATGCGTGGGTGCGCAGGTCCTGGTCGAGTGCCGCGATGTCCCAGGCCCAGAGGAGGTGCTTCTCGACGAGGCCGTAGAGCCGCGTGCCGCCGGTGTAGGGCTTCGCGCCCTTCGTCCGCAGGACGGCATCCGTGACCAGGTCGATCCGCGGTCCCTTGACCTGGCCGAGGTAGAGCTCGGCGACGCCGCCCGGGTGCACCAGGGTCACTTCGACGTCGAAACCGCCGTCGGCATTACGAAGTGTTTCAACCTCTTCGGCCGTCGCGAATGCCCGGTCGCCCAGGCCGGGAAGGAGGCCGGGTCCCGGATCTCCCGCGCCCTGGCTGCGGTGCAGGCGCCAGTATCCGGTCTCGGTTACCAGCGGAGTCGGCTCGTCGTCGGTGCCGGGCGCGGGCTCGAGCCAGGTGTACGAGCTGTAGTTGAGGTGCGGGAGTCCGTCGTGGCTGAAGCTGACCCTTTGGCCGAATTCGCGGGTGACCGACTCGTCGCCGATCGTGTAATCGAGCACGCCGGAGCCTTCCCAAACCCCGATGAGCCACGACAGCGGAACGAGTTCGGACGGCAGGTGGGCCGGAAGCTCGAACATGCTGGTTACCGCTGACCCCGGAACAGCCGGAGGAGCACGAGCACGGAAACCCCGGCGATCGCCAGGCTCGCCAGCGCGAGGAGGCCAAGAAAGAGGAGTTCGAGTGCGATCGTCGACATGGCTTGAGTCTACCCGGCGGGAAGGGGCCGGACTCTAACCGAGGCCGAGGACGGCGAAATATCCCGTAGCGAGCGCGAGCACGACGACCGCCCCGACCAGGCTCGAGGTGACCCGGTTCACGTAGCCATCCTTGCGCCCGGTCGCGAGCTGCACGCAGAGCGTGGCGAGCGTGCACCCGGCCAGGGAAAGGCCGATCCAGACGATCTCCTGGCCCCTGGCCGAGAAGATCCCCGTCAGCACGGCACAGACGACGGCGAGGAGCCAGACGGCCCCGATGCTCTTCCACTGCCAGCTCACTGTCCCATTGTGCCCTGCCGCGGGTCGGTTCCGGGGCAGGTAGTATGGGGCGCACCAAACTTGGAGGATGCGCGTGGCGCAGTTGTTGATCCTGACCTCGGCGGTCAACAATGAGGTTCTTCCCGCCCTGCAGTTGCTTTCGCACGGCACGCGGCTCATCCCCGCGCAACCGCACCACCTCATCACGGCGCCCGAATCCGACCTGATCCTGGTCGACGCGCGGGAGAACCTGATGGCCTCCCGGTCGCTCTGCCAGATTCTCCGGACCACCGGGATTTCGGTCCCCCTCATCGTCGTGATCACCGAGGGCGGCCTCACCGCCGTCAGCCCGGACTGGGGCGTCGACGACGTGATCCTCGACACGGCCGGTCCCGCGGAGGTCGACGCGCGCATCCGCCTCGCCGTCGGACGCGTGCAGGTCGCCGAGGCGTCGCCGATGATCCGGGCGGCCGGCATCGTCATCGACGAGGCCAGCTACTCGGCTAAGGTGCACGGCAAGCCGCTGGACCTCACCTACAAGGAATTCGAGCTCCTGCGCTTCCTGGCCGCCCATCCGTCCCGGGTCTTCACCCGGGAGCAGCTGCTCAGCGAGGTCTGGGGGTACGACTACTTCGGCGGCACCCGCACGGTCGACGTGCACGTCCGGCGCCTCCGCGCGAAGCTCGGCGATCACGAATCGCTCATCGGCACCGTGCGCAACGTCGGCTACCGGTTCAACGTCAGCGAGGAGGAGGACGAACGTGTCCCTCGCACTCACGGTTCCTGACCTGTCGGATGCCGCGGCCCTGGAGCGCTTCGAGTCCGTCGCCACCGCCGCGGCCGCGGTCGACGGCCACTCGCCGTTCAACGAACAGGCGATGCTCGACCTCGCGTCCGGCCGTCGCACCCCGATGCTGGTCTCCGTGGGCGACGCGCCCGTCGGGGCGGCCATCATCGGCCAGGGTGAACTCGACTTCGTCATCGTGCCCGCCCATCGAGGCCACGGCCACGGCGCCGAGGCCCTCCGGCAGATCCTGGCAGACGCGCCGGACCAGCTCACCGCCTGGTCGCACGGCGACCACCCGGCCGCACGCGTCCTCGCCACCCGCTACCGGATGCCCGCCGCGCGCACCCTCCTCCAGCTGCGCGCCTCCCTAATCCGGGAGGCCCCGGCCGAGGCCCCGCCGGCCGGTCCGGTCGGCGCCCGGATCAGCGCGTTCCGCCCGGGCGTGGACGACGAGGAATGGCTCGCCCTCAACGCGCTCGTCTTCGCCGGCCACCCGGAACAGGGCTCGCTCGATCAGGCCGACCTCACGGCCCGGCAGACGGAGCCGTGGTTCGACCCGGCCGATTTCCTGCTCGCCCGCGACGAAGCCACCGGGTCGCTGGTCGGCTACAACTGGCTCAAGGTCGAACCGGGCTCACCGAGCGGCGAGATCTACGTGATCGGCGTGCACCCGGATGCCGCCGGCCGCGGCCTCGGCCGCGCGCTGCTCCTGGCCGGGCTGGAACGCCTGCGCGACCGCGGCTGCACCTCGGCGACGCTCTACGTCGAGGCCCACAACACGGCCGCAGTGAACCTGTATCGCTCGCTCGGCTTCACCGATCACGCGATCGACGTGCAGTACCGTCGGCTGCCGCGTTAAGCGTTCGTTTACCCTCTCCGTCACCCCAGAGTGACCGGCGGTGTAAGGATGGACAGATGGACGGCGACAACATCCAGGCTGACTCCGGCCTCGGCAGTGACTTTGATGACGATTTCGAGCCGCTGGTCAGCGAGAACGACCCGGCACTGCCCAGCGATCGGTACCTCGACCGTGAGCTCAGCTGGCTCGCCTTCAACCAGCGGGTGCTGGAACTGGCCGAGGATCCGGACCTGCCCGTGCTCGAGCGGGCGAACTTCCTCGCCATCTTCGCGAGCAACCTGGACGAATTCTTCATGGTGCGGGTGGCCGGGCTCAAACGCCGCATCCTCACCGGGCTGGCCGTGCCGACCAACATCGGCCGGGCCCCGCAGGAGGCGCTCTCCGACATCTCCCGCGCCGCGCACGTGCTGCAGGAGCGGCACGCCCGGGCGTTCCAGGTCATGGTGCGCCCGGCCCTGGCCGACGCCGGGGTGCACATCGTCGCCTGGGACAGCCTGAGCGAGAGCGAGCGGGCGTCGCTCCGCGACTACTTCGGCAACCAGGTCTTCCCGGTCCTGATGCCCCTCGCGGTCGACCCGGTGCATCCGTTCCCCTACATTTCCGGCCTCTCGCTCAACCTCGCCGTCCGGGTGCGCAACCCGAAGACCGGCAAACAGGAGTTCGCCCGGCTCAAGGTTCCGACCATGCTCCCCCGGTTCGTGCGCGTCGACCGCACCGAGGGCGTCGAACACCTCCGCTTCGTCACGCTCGAAGACCTCATCGCGAACCACCTCGGCGACCTCTTCCCGGGGATGGAAATCCTCGAACACCATGTCTTCCGGGTCACCCGCAACGAGGACGTCGAAATCGACGAGGACGAGACCGAGAACCTGATCAAGGCGCTCGAGAAGGAACTGCTCCGGCGCCGCTTCGGCCCGCCCATCCGGCTCGAGATCACCGAAAGCATGGACGACGTCACCCTGGGCCTGCTCGTCCGGGAACTGGATGTCACGGAGCAGGAGGTCTACCGGCTGCCCTCGCCGCTGGACCTCGGCGGACTCTTCGACCTGCGGATCGATCGCCCGGAGCTGCGCTACCCGAGGCACGTGCCGACGACGGCCGTGCAGCTCCTGCCGGCCGAGCCCAATGCCGAACCGGACATCTTCAGCGCCATCGGCCGCCAGGACATCCTGCTGCACCACCCCTATGAGTCGTTCGCGACGAGCGTGCAGGCCTTCCTCGAGCAGGCCGCCGCCGACCCGAACGTGCTGGCGATCAAGCAGACGCTGTACCGCACCTCCGGCGACAGCCCGATCGTGTCGGCGCTGATCGACGCGGCGGAATCGGGCAAGCAGGTGCTCGCCCTGGTCGAGATCAAGGCCCGGTTCGACGAGCAGGCCAATATCTCCTGGGCGCGCAAGCTGGAGAAGGCCGGCGTGCACGTCGTCTACGGCCTCGTCGGCCTGAAGACCCACTGCAAGCTGGCCCTCGTCGTGCGCAACGAGCAGGGCGTGCTGCGCCACTACAGCCACATCGGCACCGGCAACTACAACCCGAAGACCAGCCGCCTCTACGAAGACCTCGGGCTCCTGACCGCCGACCCCCAGGTCGGCAAGGACCTCACCCGGCTCTTCAACGAGCTCTCCGGCTACGCGATCGAGAAGAAGTTCAAGCGTCTGCTCGTCGCCCCGCTGCATCTCCGGAAGGCGCTGCTCAAGCGGATCGCGGATGAGACGGCCAACGCCATCGCCGGGAAGCCGGCCGGCATCCGGATCAAGGTGAACTCGATGGTCGACGAGGCCATCATCGACGCGCTCTACCGGGCCAGCCAGGCCGGCGTGCCGGTCGACATCTGGGTGCGCGGCATCTGCAGCCTGAAGCCGGGCGTGGCCGGCATGAGCGAGAACATCCGGGTGCGGTCGATCCTGGGTCGCTACCTCGAGCATTCACGGATTTTCTCCTTCCACACCGCGGCCGACCCGCAGGTCTACATCGGCAGCGCCGACATGATGCACCGCAACCTCGACCGCCGGGTCGAGGCCCTGGTGCGCCTCGTCGACCCCGGGCACCTGGCCGAGATCGACGGTCTGTTCACCCGGGCGATGGACGACCGCACCTCCTCGTGGTGGCTCGACGAGACCGGCGAGTGGACGCGGCACCACCGCGACGACGCCGGACACCCGCTGGACGACATGCAGAACCGGCTCATGCAGCAGACGATGCTGCGCAAGCGCCCGGCGGGCCGCCGATGACCGAGACGGCGGTGTACGCCGCGGGCGCCGTGTGCTGGCGCCTGGTCGAGGGCAAGCCGCACGTCCTCCTGATCCACCGGACCGTGCACGGCGACGTGACCATCCCCAAGGGGAAGGTCGACCCCGGCGAGTCCCTCCCCCGCACCGCGGTGCGGGAGATCGAGGAGGAAACCGGGCTGGCCGTCGCACTCGGCGTACCGCTCGGCGTCTCGCACTACGACATGCCAACCGGGCGGGAGAAGATCGTGCACTACTGGGCCGCCGAGGTGACCCCGGAGGCGATCCAGCGGTCGACGTTCGTGCCCAACGGCGAGGTCGCCGCGATCGAATGGGTCACCATCAAGAGGGCCAGGACCTACCTCAGCTATGCCGCCGACGTCGAAATCCTCGAGTCGTTCGCCCGGCTGATCGACAACGGGATCACCAGCACGTTCGCCCTGATCGCGCTCCGCCATGCGAAGGCCGTGCCCCCGCGCGGCTGGGACGGCACGGACAGTTCGAGGCCGCTCACCGAACGCGGCGTGCAGCAGGCTGCGGGCATCGTGGAGACCATCAGCGCCTGGCGCCCCCGCCGGATCGTCACGAGCACCGCCACGCGCTGCGTGACGACCGTCGCCCCCCTCGCCGCGGCCACCGGCATCGACATCAAGCGCACCGACCGGATCAGCCAGGAGGCCTTCGAAGAGGGCACCGGCGACGTGCGCGCGGCAATCGGCAAACGGGTTCGCGCCCGGAAGACGGCCGTGCTCTGCAGCCACGGCCCGGTGCTCCCGGAGATCCTGCGCGAAATCGCGCTCGCCACCGGAACCACGATCGGCGCCTACATCTCGGATGCCGCCGACCTCGAACCCGGTGGATTCTCCGTCGTTCACCTGTCGACGGACAACCCGAGTTCGGGCATCATCGCAATAGAAACGCATTCGCCCCGGGTCTGACCTGCCTCCGGTGGTCGAGCTTGTCGAGACCCGGTGGTCGAGCTTGTCGAGACCCGGTGGTCGAGCTTGTCGAGACCCGTTCACCTCCCGTTCACCAACCGGGGGGAGGTCCGTTAACCCGCGCGGGTAGCCTAGCTCGCGGGCCAGCACTGGCCCTGCCCAGCAGTAAGTCACTTGCATTCAACCCTCGAAAGGGATCCTCGTGAATTTCAAGCAGTATGGCCGACCCGCGGTCATCGCTATCGCAGCCGCCCTCGCACTCTCCTCCTGCGCCGCGAATGAAGGGGCGGCCCCCACAGACGGCGCCGCAAGCACCCTCACCGGCACCATCAACGCCGGAGGCGCCTCATCACAGCAGGCAGCCCAGGAAGCATGGACCGCGGCGTTCCAGAAGACCAACCCGGACGTCACCATCAACTACGACCCCTCCGGATCGGGTGCCGGCCGCGAGGCCTTCATCGCCGGCGGCTCCGACTTCGCGGGCTCCGACTCGTTCCTGAAGGACGAGGAGCTGGCCGGCGATTTCGCCACCTGCGCCCCGGACAGCAAGGCCGTCGACCTCCCCGTCTACATCTCGCCGATCGCCGTGATCTTCAACGTCGAGGGGGTCACCGACCTCAACCTCGACGCCGCCACGCTCGCCAAGATCTTCAAGGGCGACATCACGACCTGGAACGACCCGGCGATCGCCGCCCTGAACAAGGACGCGAAGCTCCCGTCGACGCCGATCACCGCCGTGCACCGCTCGGACGACTCCGGTACCACGAAGAACTTCTCGGACTACCTCAACCAGGTCGCCCCGGACGTGTGGACCGAGAAGCCGGCCGACCCGTTCCCGTACAAGACCGGCGAAGGCGCGCAGGGCACCTCCGGTGTCGTTGACGCCGTCACCAACGGCGTGGGCACCATCGGCTACGCCGATGCCTCACGCGCCGGGGACCTGGGCGTCGCCAAGATCAAGGTCGGCGACAAGTTCGTCGGTTACACCGCAGACGCCGCGGCCGCCGTCGTGAACGACTCGCCCCTCGTCGAGGGCCGCGACGCCAGCGACCTCGCCATCGCCCTCGACCGCAAGACCACCGACGCGACGCACTACCCGCTCGTCCTGGTCAGCTACGCGATCGTCTGCACCGAGTACGCGGATGCCGACCAGGCCGCACTCGTCAAGGCCTACGTCGGCTACATGGCCGGCGCCGAGGGACAGGCCGAGGCTGCCAAGTCCGCTGGAGCCGCCCCGCTCTCGACCGAGCTGCAGGACAAGGTCGCCGCGGTCCTCAAGGCCGTCAAGTAACACCGACCACGAAGCTGCCCGGCCCGGGCCCGTCGCATTGCATGCGGCTGGCGGGTCGGGCAGACTGGGGTTTGTGGCCGTCGGCTCCATTCCACCCGTACCAACGACTTCACCCAGCGCTCCAGGGAGACCCCGGCAATGACGACCGCAGTTGACCGCGATGCACTCCGGACCACCCAGCGGGCCGGCGACCGAGTCTTTTCCACCGCCACGATCGTGGCCGGCAGCCTCATCCTCGCGGTCCTCGCCGCCGTCGCCGTCTTCCTGTTCGTACAGAGCGTCCCGGCCTTCCTGGCCGCCCCGGACGAATTCGACTCCGGGTTCACGAACTTCTGGGAATACGTCTGGCCGCTCGCCTTCGGCACTCTCTGGTCTGCCTTCCTCGCGCTGATCATGGCCATCCCCGTGGCCATCGGGATCGCGCTGTTCATCTCGCACTACGCGCCGCGCAAGCTGGCGCAGGGCCTGGGCTACATCATCGACCTGCTCGCCGCGGTGCCCTCCGTCGTGTTCGGCCTGTGGGGCATCGGCGTCCTCGCGCCCATGCTCCAGCCGTTCTACTCGACGCTCGTCGAATGGTTCGGCTGGTTCCCGCTCTTCGCCGGTCCGGTCTCCGGGACCGGGCGCACCATCTTCACCGTCGCGGTCGTGCTGGCCGTCATGGTGCTGCCGATCATCACCGCGATCTCGCGCGAGATCTTCCTGCAGACGCCCGTGCTGCACGAGGAGGCCGCCCTGGCGCTCGGCGCCACCCGCTGGGAAATGATCACCATGGCCGTGCTCCCGTTCGGACGCGCCGGCATCATCTCGGCCGCCATGCTCGGGCTGGGCCGCGCGCTCGGCGAAACCATGGCGGTGGCCATGGTGCTCTCCCCCAGCCCGCAGGTCATCTTCCAGCTGCTGACCTCGCAGAACCCCACGACGATCGCGGCGAACATCGCGCTGAACTTCCCCGAGGCGCACGGCGTCGGCGTGAACATCCTGCTCGCGACCGGGCTGATCCTGTTCGTCATCACCCTGGCCGTGAACATGCTCGCCCGGTACATCATCAACCGCCGCAAGGCCTTCTCGGGAGCGAACTGATGAGCACCACCACCGTCGCGGCGCCGCTGACGAACTCGCTGACGGCCGGCAAGCTGCCCAAGTACACTTCCCTGGCCGTGCTCGGGGCCAGCTGGCTGGTCGCCGCCGCCGTATTCCTGATGCTGCAGCTCTCCGGCGCGAGCAAGGATTTCAACCTTGCCGGCACGCTGTTCTTCGGCACCGTGCTCTACTGCGTGGCCATCTACCTCCTCTCCTACTTCGTCGAGGGGGTGCGCAAGGCGAAGGACCGCCTGGTGACCGCCCTCGTCACCGCCGCGTTCGTGGTCGCCCTGCTGCCGCTCGTGTCGCTCGTCGTGACGACCCTCACCAACGGCCTGCCCGCCTTCCTCACCCCGTCGTTCTTCACGCAGTCCCAGCGGAACATCGTCGGTGCCGGCGGCGGGGCGCTGCACGCGGTCATCGGCACCCTCTTCATCACCGGGCTCGCCGGGCTCATCTCCATCCCGATCGGCCTGCTCACGGCGATCTACCTCACCGAGTACGGGCGCGGCCGCCTGGCCAGGGGCATCACCTTCTTCGTCGACGTGATGACGGGCATCCCCTCGATCGTCGCCGGCCTCTTCGCCTTCGCCCTGTTCTCGCTGCTCTTCAACGACCCGGGCATCCGTTTCGGCTTCGGCGGCGCCATCGCGCTGAGCGTGCTGATGATCCCGGTGGTCGTGCGCTCGAGCGAGGAGATGCTCAAGCTCGTGCCGAACGACCTGCGCGAGGCCGCGTACGCGCTCGGGGTGCCGAAGTGGCTCACCATCCTCAAGGTCGTGCTGCCGACATCCCTCGCCGGGATCATCACCGGCGTCATGATCTCGATCTCCCGCGTGATCGGCGAGACCGCGCCGCTGCTGATCATCTCCGGGTTCACCGCGAGCATGAACTACAACCTGTTCAGCGAGCGGATGATGACCCTGCCGGTGTTCGTGTACACCCAGTACGCCAACCAGGGGGCGGACGCGCAGGCGTACCTCGACCGAGCCTGGGCCGGCGCGCTGACGCTCATCCTGATCGTCATGGTGCTCAACGGCGTGGCCCGCCTCATCGCCAAACTCTTCTCCCCCAAGCTCGGCCGCTAGCCGTCAACTCGAAGGATTACATGTCCAAGCGCATCGAAGTCACCGACCTCAACGCCTACTACGGCAAGTTCCTCGCCGTCGAAGGCGTGTCCCTGACGATCGAGCCACGCAGCGTGACGGCCTTCATCGGGCCGAGCGGGTGCGGCAAGTCCACCCTCCTCCGCACGCTCAACCGCATGCACGAGGTCATCCCCGGCGCGCACGTCGAGGGCGAGGTACTCATCGACGGCAACAACCTGTACGGTCCGGGCGTCGACCCGGTGCTCGTGCGCCGCCAGGTGGGCATGGTGTTCCAGCGCCCGAACCCGTTCCCGACCATGTCGATCCAGGACAACGTGCTGGCGGGCGTGAAGCTCAACAACCGCCGGATGTCCAAGGGCGACGCGGACGACCTGACCGAGAAGTCCCTCCGCGGCGCGAACCTCTGGAACGAGGTCAAGGACCGGCTGCACGGGCCGGGTTCGGGCCTCTCCGGCGGCCAGCAGCAGCGCCTGTGCATCGCCCGGGCGATCGCGGTCGAGCCCGACGTGATCCTGATGGACGAGCCCTGCTCGGCGCTCGACCCGATCTCCACCCTCGCGATCGAGGACCTCATCGAGGAGATGAAGGCGAACTACACGATCGTGATCGTCACGCACAACATGCAGCAGGCATCCCGGGTCTCCGACCGGACCGCGTTCTTCAACATCGCGGGCACCGGCAAGCCGGGAAAGCTGATCGAGTACGACGACACGACCACGATCTTCTCGAACCCCACCGTGCAGTCGACCGAGGATTACGTCTCCGGCCGCTTCGGCTAGACCCCCTCGTTGGCGACTGTTGCCACAGCGGACGACTGTGGCCGGTGCGCCGGCCACAGTCGTCCGAATGGGCCACAGATGGTCGCGGTTAGGCGGTGCGGCCGAGCAGGTAGGCGTTGAAGGCGCGGGTGCGCTCGGCGTCGACCGGGACCGGGGCGCCGTCGAGCTCGGTCACGGCGACGGCGAGGCGCACGCTGGAGACCAGCCAGGCGGCATCCGCTGCCCGCAGCTCGTCGACCGGGACGTCCCGGTATTCGACCCTCTCCCCCGCCGCGGCCAGGTATTCGAACAGGCTCTGCTGGGTGGTGCCGTGCAGGATGGCGCCGCTCGGCGCCGGGGTGACGTAGCTGCCGCCCGAGCGGATCACGACGCTCGAAGTGGGGCCCTCCATCACATAGCCGTCGTGGGTGACGAAGATCGTGTCGTCCGCGCCGCGGCGTTTGGCCTCGCGGAGGGCGGCCATGTTGATCGCGTAGCTGAGCGTCTTGGCGCCCATGAGCAGCCAGGGCGCGACCTCGGCGACGCCGCGCGGGTAGCCGCGGTCGAGGGTGATCACGCGCACGCCCTGTTCCCGCACCGAGCGGTAGTCCGGCGCCCTGGTCGCGTGCAGCCAGGCGGTCGGCGCCGGGCCGGACTCGACTCCTCGGCTGAGTACGAACTTGAGGGCGAGTTCGCCGTCGTGCGGCAGGCGGGCCACCGCGTGGGCGATGGCAGCGCGCCACTGGGCCGGGTTCGGCACCGGGAGCTCGCAGATCTGGGCGGAGTTCACCAGCCGGCTGATGTGCGGCTCGACCTCCTGCGGGTGGCCGTTGACCACGCTGAGCGTCTCGAAGATGCCGTCGCCGCGCTGCGTACTGAGCTCCCCCACCCGCAGCGCGGGTGCGGCGGAGTCCATCTCGTGGAAGGTGTCCGCGAAGTCCGAGCGGGACGAATCCGCGGGCACCGGGTCGATCAGCAGGGTGAAGGGCAGGTTCATGCCCCGAGCCTACTGGGAACGCTCCGCCGTGCGAGGGCGCTCGGCCGGTCAGCTTTGGATGGCCACGATCGGCGCCGAGGTGGGCTGCGGTGAGCCGCCCTGCGGCTCGACGGTGACGCCGACCTGGTCGCCGGCGTGCATCGTGCCCTCGAGCACCCGCCAGACGGTTCCCGACCCGGTGGAGTCGAACGTTCCGGCGGGGACGGCCCCGTCGTCGTTCATGTACCAGAGCTGGTAGTCCTCGTCGGAGGCCAGCGCCGGCAGGTCCTTGATCATCAGCGCGGACAGGCCGAGCTCTCCCGACCAGACCAGGGTGGCCGGGTGGCCGTCGGTGGTCGTCGTCGCCGCGCGCTGGGAGTCCGGGGCGGCGTTGATCTCCGCGAGCCGGGCCGCCTGCTGCTGCTCGAACTGGTTGGGGTTCAGGGCCTGGCCGACGACGGTACCGCCGACGAACAGCGCGACTGCTGCCGCGGCGGCGGCGAGCATCCCGGCGGGGCGCTGGAACCAGCGCCGCTGGGCGCGGTCGGCCGCGGCGGATCGCCTCGTGGACGGCTCGGCGGATGCCGCGGCCGGCGGGGCGACGGCGGTCACGACGACGCCGGCCTCGGGAGTGGCCTGGTCGGCGGGAGTGGCCTGGTCGGCCGGAGCGGCTTCTGGCACGGGGAGCGGGGACAGCTGGGGGGTGGAGGCGAGCTGGGCCATCAGGTTCGCCTTGAGCCCGGCGGACGGCTGGACCGGGTCGGCGGCGAGGCCGAGCGCGAGCGCGGTGTCGCCGAGTTCGGCAGCCTCGGTCCTGGCCTCGTCGGATCCGGCGAGGTACGCCTCGTAGTCGGCCTTCTCGTCCGCGCCGAGTGCGTTCAGGGCGTAGGCGCCGGACAGATCGGCGGGGTTCGGCTTCTTCTCGGTCATGACGCCACCCCCAATTCGTCTCGCAAGCGGATCATCCCGTCAGAGAGACGGGTCTTCACGGTGCCGAGCGGGATCTGCAGGCGTTCGGCGACCTCGCTATGACTGAAACCGCCGTAGTACGCGAGGCTGACCGCCTCGCGTTGCAGTTCCGTCAGTCTGGACATCGCCTTCTTCACCCTTTCGTGCTCGATTCGAACTTCTACTGTTTCGGAAACGTGGTCGTACGGGGCCACGAGGTCGCGGATGCCGATCTTCGTATCCCGGTCACGCCCGGCCTGCGACGCCCGGATCCGGTCGACCGCCCGTCGGTGGGCCATCGTCATGATCCAGGTTGATGCCCCGCCACGCTTGGCCTCGTACCGCGTAGCCGTCTGCCAGATCTCCAGGAAGATCTCCTGGGTCACTTCTTCGGACTGCGCGTGGTCGACCAGCAGGCGCTTGACGAGGCCAAGAACCCGCGGGGCGATCTGGTCGTAGAGTTCTCCGAATGCCGCCTGGTCTCCCTGCGCGATCCGGCCGAGCAGCTCCTCCTTGGTGGCAGGGGCCGTCGACTCGAGGTCGTACGTGGAGTCGGCAGTCATGAGAACAAGCATGTCAGGTCTCGTCACGTTCCATGTAGAGGGTTCGGTGCCGAGTCCTCAGCGGATTGGTCGTTCGACAAGATCCATGAGCGGGGTCTGGCCGGGCAGGGCCACCTCGCATATCGGGGTCTGCCCTCGCCGAACTGTGAGTTCGGCACCTTCGCGGCGCGCGTGAAGGTGCAAAACTCACAGTTCGGCGCTCACCGTTCGACGTTCAGGTGGCCGGGCAGGGCCACCGCGGAGGTGAAGGTCGGACCGCAGAACGCCTCTCGGCGTGCGGCCGCTCTAGGCGGCGAATATTGGAGCCCGGGGTTACTGCGGTCCGACCGGTATCCATTGTAATCGAGGTCGGCGGGATGTTCGCCGTGGGCGATGATCTCGGCGCCCGCCCGCCCCGACTCCGACCGCGCTAGGGCGTGTCTCCTAATTCGTGTAACCAGATGGTGATGGCGCGGAGGACGACTCCTCCGCGGTAGGTCAGGGCAAGTTTGTCGTAGCGGGTGGCGAG
>NZ_SOEZ01000071.1 GCF_004402215.1 Cryobacterium tagatosivorans | reverse complement strand
GCCACGGCGACCGGTGCCGGGGCTGCCGGCGCGGCGACGGGCTGTGCGGCCGGCTTGGCCGGGGCGGGGCGGGCCCCACCCGGCTTGGCGGTCGATGCGACGGCCGGCTTTGCGGCGGCCGGCGCTTCGGTTTTGGTTCCCGCGGCGGCGGTCTTCACACCGTCGGCCTCGAGCGCGGCGCGGAGGCGCCGGGCTACGGGGGGTTCAACACTGGAGGACGGTCCCTTGACGAACTCGCCCATTTCCTTCAATTTGGCAAGGGCTACCTTGCTGTCGACGCCGAGCTCGGTTGCGATCTCGTGTACGCGTGGTTTTGCAGCCACAATTCTCCTGTTCCGGGCCTGCACCCGGAAAGGGGCAGACCGTTAGTAACGGACGGTTCTCATTTCGAGCCGCTCATTAGTTATCCATTAGCCAAGTCAGCCTGTTCTCTAGTTGTTTCGCGTCCACGGAACTGGTCACGCGAAGGGCACGCCCGAAGGCGCGTCGCCGCTGTGCGTCCTGGAAGCACGCGACGGTGGGATGCAACCACGCGCCTCTGCCAGGAAGTGTGGCGGTTTCATCCGCCACGAGTTCCGATTCCCGGGCCACAACCCTCAAAAGAGAGGAGCGAGGTGCGCGCAAACGGCATCCAATGCACGTTCTAACGGGTTCCATCGTACCCCCTATTCGGCGTCCTCCAGAATACTGTCAGGTTGGATGTCGATCTTGGCCCCGGTCAGCTTGGCCGCGAGGCGGGCATTCTGGCCCTCCTTGCCGATGGCCAGGGACAGCTGGTAGTCGGGAACGAGCGCCCTGACGGCCTTGATCGACTCGTCGATGACGTAGGCGCTGGTGACCTTGGCGGGAGACAGCGCGCTGGCGACGAACGTGGCCAGGTCGGGCGAGTAGTCGACGATGTCGATCTTCTCGTTGTTGAGCTCCGCGGTGACGGCGCGCACACGCTGCCCGAGTTCGCCGATGCAGGCGCCCTTGGCGTTGACGCCGGGTTCGGTGGCGCGCACGGCGATCTTGGTGCGGTGGCCGGCCTCGCGGGCGAGCGACACGATCTCGACGACGCCGCTGGCGATCTCGGGCACCTCGAGCGCGAACAGGCGGCGAACCAGGGACGGGTGGGTGCGTGACACGGTGATCTGCGGGCCCTTGAGCCCCTTGCCGACTGCGGTGACGTAGACGCGGATGCGCGTGCCGTGCGTGTAGCTCTCGCCCGGCACCTGCTCCTCGGGGGGCAGGATCGCCTCGATGCTGCCGAGGTCGACGTGGATCATGCGGGGGTTGGGACCCTGCTGGATGATCCCGGCCACGATCTCGCCCTCGCGGCTGCGGAACTCGCCCAGCACCGCGTCATCCGCCAGGTCGCGCAGACGCTGGTTGATGACCTGCTTGGCGGCGAATGCCGCGATCCGGCCGAAGTCGGTCGGCTCGTCGACGCCCTCGCCGATGATGTTTCCCTCGTCGTCCTGCTCGGGGACGAAGATGGTGATGTGGCCGGTCTTGCGGTCGAGAACGACCCGCGCCCCCGGCTCTTCCTCGACGGCCTGCTTCATGTGCTCACCCGGGTGGATGTGCTTGAGGTAGGCGGTCAGAATTGCCTGTTCAATGATCCGCGCGAGTTCCTCGAAGGGGATCTCTTTCTCGCGCTCCATCTGCCGCAACATACTGAGGTCGATGTCCATGGCCGGCCTCCTCTATTCAAATTGTGCCGCCGCGAAACTGCGCAGCGGGCTCACCTCTACGGTACCTGAATCCGAGGGGCTCCGTCACCGGGGATGCCCCTGTCCCCGGTGGCGTTCCGACGGCTAGTCTGGGCGAATGACGAGTGATTCCGCAGCAAAATCCGTGCGCAAGGTGGCGCGCAAGGCCGAAGACAGCACGCCGTTCCGGACCCTGGCCCGGGTGGGCTACGCGGTCAACGGTTTGCTCCACCTGCTGATCGGCCTGATCGCCGTCGGCGTCGCCACCGGCACCAGCGGAGCGAAGGCCGACCAGTCCGGCGCCCTCGGGCAGCTCGCCGCCACGCCCGGCGGGGTGTTCGTGCTCTGGACCGTGGTGATCGGCCTGGCCGCCCTCGGCTTGTGGCAGGTCGTCCAGGCCTTCCTGGTGCCGGCCTACGACCCGAAACGCAAGTGGGCGCACCGGGTGATCGAGCTCGGCAAGGGCGTCGCCTACCTCGCGATCTCGGGAACGGCGTTCTCGTTCGCCCTGGGCGCCGGGTCGGACGCGGCCGCGAGCACCCAGGACTTCACCGCGGGGTTGCTGGCGGCGCCGGGCGGAGTCCTCCTGATCGTGCTGCTCGGTCTCCTCGTACTCGTGATCGGCGGTTTCTTCGTCTACCGGGGAGCCGCGAGGAAGTTCACCGAGGCGATCGCCGTGCCGACCGGCCCGGTCGGCACGGCGATCGTGAGCCTCGGCGTCTTCGGTTACGTCGCCAAGGGATTAGCGCTCGGCGTGGTCGGCATCCTGTTCCTGGTCGCGGCCCTCACGGCCAGCGCGGCCAAGGCGACGGGGCTCGACGGGGCGCTCAAGGCGCTCATCGTCCTGCCGTTCGGTCCCGGCATCCTGATCGTTGTCGGGGTCGGCCTGATCGCCTTCGGCGTCTACAGCTTCGCTCGGGCTCGGTACGCCCGCCTCTGACTAGCGCAGCGCCTCGGGGCGCTCAGCCCAGCCGGGACACGACGTCGGCGACGGCGACCTGTTCGCGTTCGCCGGTGCGGCGGTCCCAGAACTCGACGATGCCCTCGATCGCTCCCCTGCCGACGATGACGATCTTCGGAACGCCGATCAGCTCGGCGTCGCCGAACTTCACGCCCGGCGAGACCTTGCCGCGACGGTCGTCGTAGAGGACCTCGCGGCCGGTGGCTTCGATCGCCGCGACGACGGATTCCGAGGTCTCGAAGACGACCTCGTCGCGGCCGGTCGCGATCACGTGCACGTCGAACGGCGCGACTGATTCCGGCCAGATCAGGCCCTTCGCGTCGTTGTTGAGCTCGGCGATGGTGGCCAGGATCCGGGTTACCCCGATCCCGTAGGACCCCATCGTGACGGTGACGAGCTTGCCGTTCTCGTCCAGCACCTTGAGTCCGAGCGCTTCGGCGTACTTGCGGCCGAGCTGGAATACGTGGCCGATTTCCATGCCGCGGGCGAGTTCGACCGGGCCGGAGCCGTCCGGGGCCGGGTCGCCTGCACGCACCTCGGCGGCCTCGACGGTTCCGTCGGCGTGGAAGTCGCGGCCGGCGACGAGCCCGAAGACATGGCGGCCGGGCTCGTTGGCGCCGGTGATCCACTCGGTGCCGTCGACGACGCGGGGGTCGACCAGGAAGCGGATGCCGGTGGCGGATTTCTCGCCGAGGACGGCCCCGGCGATCGACCAGGGGCCGATGTAGCCCTTGACGAGGCCGGGGTGCCTGGCGAAGTCGGTCTCGTTGGCCGCCTCGACCTCGGCCGGCGCGAAGGCGACCTCGACACGCTTGAGGTCGACCTCGCGGTCCCCGGGGAGGCCGATGATGACCAGTTCCCGGCTGCCGTCCGGCTGCATCAGCGCCAGCACGACGTTCTTGAGCGTGTCGGCGGCGGTCCATTCGCGGCCGTCCGGGCGCGGGTGGGCGCTGTTGGCCCGGTCGACGAGGGTCTGGATTGTGGGGGTGTCAGGCGTGTCGAACACCTCGGCCGACGTCAGGTCCTTGAAGCTGATCGCGGGCGGCGCGACGGTCGTGAAGGCTTCGATGTTGGCCGCGTAACCGCCGGCCGAGCGCACGAAGGTGTCCTCGCCGACCGGGGTCGGGTGCAGGAATTCCTCGCTCTTCGAGCCGCCCATCGCGCCGGCATCCGCCTGCACGATCACGTATTCGAGGCCGAGCCGGGTGAAGATGCGTTCGTAGGCGTCGCGCTGGGCCTGGTAGCTCGCATCCAGGCCGGCGTCGGTGTAGTCGAAGGAGTAGGCATCCTTCATCGTGAACTCGCGACCGCGCAGCAGCCCTCCGCGCGAGCGGGCCTCGTCGCGGTACTTGTCCTGGATCTGGTAGATCGACAGCGGCAGGTCCTTGTAGCTGTTGTACAGGTCCTTGACCAGCAGGGTGAAGACCTCTTCGTGGGTGGGGGCCAGCAGCAGGTCGCTTCCCTTGCGGTCCTTCAGGCGGAACAGTCCGTCGCCGTACTCGTCCCAGCGCCCGGTGATCTCGTACGGTTCTCGCGGCAGGAGGGCGGGAAAGTGCACCTCGTGCGCGCCGGCCGCCGTCATCTCCTCGCGCACGATCGCCTCGATCTTCGCTTTCACGCGCAGTCCGATTGGCAGCCAGGCGAAGATCCCGGGGGCCTGGCGACGGATGTAGCCGGCCCGCACGAGCAGGCGGTGGCTGGTCACCTCGGCGTCTGAGGGGTCTTCGCGGAGGGTACGGAGGAAGTAGTTCGACAGGCGTGTAGGCACCCGTCTACTTTAGGCCGCGCCCGCCCGGTCCCGCGAAACCGCAGTCGTGCGCCTCATTCGGCCCGCATAACGCGCACGACTGCGGGTTCGCGGGGTGAGTAGGGCTACTTGCCGACGGTCACGACGGGCGCGCCGAGGCTGTCCTCGCTCGGGGGCATTTCGGCGGCCAGTCGGTTGGCCTCCTCGATCAGGGTCGCGACGATCTCGGACTCGGGCACGGTCTTGATGACCTCGCCCTTGACGAAGATCTGGCCCTTGCCGTTGCCGGAGGCGACGCCGAGGTCGGCCTCGCGGGCCTCGCCGGGCCCGTTGACGACGCAGCCCATCACGGCGACGCGGAGCGGCACGGTCATGCCCTCGAGGCCGTCGGTGACGTCGTTGGCGAGCTTGTAGACATCCACCTGGGCCCGCCCGCAGCTCGGGCAGGAGACGATCTCGAGCTTGCGCTCGCGCAGGTTCAGCGACTGCAGGATCTGCAGGCCGACCTTGATCTCCTCGACCGGCGGCGCGCTCAGGGACACCCGGATCGTATCGCCGATGCCCTCGGAGAGCAGGATGCCGAACGCCGTGGCGCTCTTGATCGTGCCCTGGAACGACGGCCCGGCCTCGGTGACGCCGAGGTGCAGGGGCCAGTCGCCGCGTTCGGCGAGCAGCCGGTAGGCCTTGACCATGATGATCGGGTCGTTGTGCTTGACCGAGATCTTGAAGTCGTGGAAGTCGTGCTCCTCGAAGAGGCTCGCCTCCCAGACGGCGCTCTCGACGAGCGCCTCCGGGGTGGCCTTGCCGTACTTCTGCAGCAGGCGCGGGTCGAGCGAACCGGCGTTGACGCCGATCCGGATGCTGACGCCCGCGGCCTTCGCCCGGCGCGCGATCTCGCCGACCTGGTCGTCGAACTTGCGGATGTTGCCCGGGTTCACCCGCACGGCCGCGCAGCCGGCGTCGATCGCCGCGTACACGTAGCTGGGCTGGAAGTGGATGTCCGCGATGACCGGGATCTGGCTCTTCTTCGCGATGATCGGCAGCGCCTCGGCGTCGTCGCGGCTGGGCACGGCGACACGCACGATGTCACAGCCGGACGCGGTCAGCTCGGCGATCTGCTGGAGGGTCGCGTTGATGTTCGGCGTCGGCGTTGTCGTCATCGATTGGACGCTCACCTGGGCGTCGCCGCCGACGAGTACCTTGCCGACTTTGATCTGACGGGTCTTTCGTCTGGGAGCGAGTACCTCAGGTACCTTGGGCATCCCTAAATTGATTGCAGCCACGCCGTTAGCTTACGCGCCGTGACCGGGACGTTGGCTGTGCGGCCGGGCACTGTCGGTCAGGACACCCAGTGGCTGAGGTTGACCGGCGCCGAGATGTGATCGATGACGCCCGAAGCCGAATCGGAACTGGCGCGCACCGCCCAGGCGTTGGGATAGGTCACGTTCTCCCCGGCGGGCGTCGCGAGTTCGGGGCCGACGTCGACCAGCACGAAGGCGTAGCCGACCGAGACGAACATCACGTCGACGCTCAGGCCCAACCCCTTCGCGACGCCGATGATTTCGTGCCCGACGGTCTTGCCGGCCGCCGTCTCGATCCCGACCCCGTCGCCGATGACGCCGCGGGTGACATCGAGTTGGAAGTCGCTGTAGCCCGGGAAGTTGCCCACGGTCGGCAGGAAGTCGGTGAGCCGCAGACCGGTCCAGGAGTAGGTGACCCCGGCCGGGGCCTCCAACCCGGCCGCGAACGGGGTGATCGAGGGTTCTCCGCCGATCACCACGGACAGCGCGTCCACCACTTTCTCGGGCGGGAGGTCGTACGGAAGCGACTTCACGACGGACCCCGCCGCGTCCGCGAGGTCCAGCGCCTCGGCGCGCACGATGATGGTGGTGACGGTGGTGAGCGGATCACCGCGCGGGGCGGGGGCCGGCGAGGCTGTCACGTCCACGGCTGGGCGGGGCGTCTGCTCGGAGGCACACGCCGCGCCAGCCAGCACGATCCCGATCACCAGCACGCCGACAACGAAGGGCCTTCCGAACGATCGGCGCATCCCGTGCCTCTTCCCCCAAGGGCGCGACCCGACGCGCCGCCTGCCGCGATCCTCCCATTTCGCGCGCGCGAACGGGAAGAGGCTCCGCATAACGATTCGGCCAAGGGGCCTGCCCCTCGCAACGGGAAGCCGGGGCGCCGGTCCCACCGGATCGGCGTTACAGTCGAAAGATCAGTGTGAAGACGAAGGAGTCACCCCTATGCCCGCAATCGACGTAGTCATCCTGGCCGGATCCCGCACCCCGCAGGGTCGCGTGAACGGCCAGCTGTCCTCCCTCACCGCCGTGCAGCTGGGGACGGCCGCCATCGCGGGCGCCCTCGCGCGTGCCGGCGTCAGCCCGGACCAGGTCGACGCCGTGCTGATGGGGCAGGTGCTCCAGGCCGGCTGCGGGCAGAACCCGGCCCGCCAAAGCGCGATCGCCGCCGGCATCCCTTGGAACGTCCCCGCGATGACGCTCAACAAGGTCTGCCTGTCGGGGCTTGCCGCGGTGATCGACGCGGCGCGTCTCGTCCGGCTCGGTGAAGCGGATGTCGTCGTCGCCGGCGGGCAGGAATCCATGTCGAAGGCCCCGCACCTGCTGCCCGGCTCCCGCCAGGGCTGGGCCTACGGAAGCGTCACCGCCCTCGACCACGCCGCCCACGACGGCCTGACGGATGCCTTCGACGGCCTGTCGATGGGCATCTCGACCGAGCGGGTCAACGAGAAACTCGAGCTGAACCGGATCGAGCAGGACGAAATCGCGGCCGCGTCGCACCAGAGGGCCGCCGCGGCCATGGCCGACGGCACCTTCGACGACGAGATCACGCCGATCAGCGTGCCGCAGCGCAAGGGCGAACCGAAGCTCATCGGCGCCGACGAGGGCGTTCGCGGCGACAGCACGGTGGAATCGCTCGGGCGCCTGCGCCCCGCCTTCTCGACCGACGGAACGATCACGGCAGGCAATTCCTCGCCGCTCAGCGACGGCGCGAGCGCGGTCGTCGTGGCCGGCAGGCAGTGGGCCGAGGAGCACGGGCTGACCTGGCTGGCCGTGATCGAAGCCTCCGGACAGGTCGCCGGCCCCGACAACTCGCTGCACTCGCAGCCGGCGAACGCGATCGCCCACGCCCTCGGCCGGGCCGGCTGGTCGGCCGAGGACCTCGACGTCGTCGAGATCAACGAGGCGTTCGCCGCGGTCGCCCTGCAGTCCTCGCGTGAGCTGGGCCTCAGCAGCGACAAGGTGAACATCCACGGCGGCGGGATCGCGATCGGCCACCCGATCGGCGCCTCCGGCGGCCGGCTCGCCCTGCACGCGGCGCTGGAACTCGCTCGTCGGGGCGGCGGCAAGGCGGCCGTGTCGCTCTGCGGCGGCGGCGGCCAGGGCGAGGCACTGCTCCTCTCCCGCTAAAACCCCCTCCGCCCCTCCCGCGAAACCACAGTTGTGCGCGCTAAAACGCGTTCAGAACGCGCACAACTGCGGTTTCGCGGGGGGAGGGCTCAGCCGAAGATGCTGATCGGCTTCACAATGTCGGCGTAGATCAGCAGCAGGCTCATTCCGCCGAGGACGATGACCACGGCGAACGTCAGCGGCATGAGCTTGGCCGTGTCGACGGGTCCGGGAACCGGGCGCTTGAACAGCTTCGCGAAGAAGCGACGGATGCCCTCCCACAGCGCCCCGGCGACATGGCCGCCGTCCAGCGGCAGCAGCGGGATGAGGTTGAAGACGAACAGGGCGATGTTGACCGAGCCGAGCAGGCCGAGCAGGCTCGCCACCTTGCTGGCAACGGGGACCGAGTCGATGCTCGTGATCTCGCCGGCTACGCGCCCGACGCCCACGACGCTGATCGGCCCGTTCGGGTCGCGCTCCCCCGGGCCGAATGCGGCGTTGGCCACCTCGACCAGCCTCTGCGGCAGGTTCAGGATCATCTGGCCGACCCGGACGATGTTGTCTCCCACGGCGGGCAGCACGGCGGCCGCGGGCTGCTGCACGAGTTCGCTGGCCGGGCCGATCCCGACGAATCCGACCTCACGGGTGACCGGCTTACCGGAGGCATCCTCGGTGATCGCGCCGGCCTCGTCGACGACGTAGCGCTCGGTGAGCTTGGGCGTGATGGCGAGGTTGACGTCCTCGCCGTCGCGCTCGACGACGAACTCGAGCGGGGTGCCCGGCGACTCGCGGATGATCGCGGTCGACTGCTCCCAGGTCTGGATCGGGGTGCCGTCGACGCTGACGATCCGGTCGCCCGGCTTGAGTCCGGCGGCGGCGCCCGGTGCCTGCTCGTCGGACGCGTCGCAGGTCTGCCGGGCGCTCGTGGCCGGCAGGACGCACTCAGACACGCTGCCGACGGTCGTGCTCGGCTGGGCCGTTCCGAAGCCCATCAGCACGATGGCGAAGAGGATGATCCCGATCAGGAGGTTCATGGTCGGTCCGCCGAGCATGATGATGATGCGCTTGAAGACCGGCAGGCGGTAGAAGGCGCGAGCATCCTCGCCCTCGCCGATCGATTCGGCGCTGCTGCTCCGGGCATCCTGCACGAGGGTATTGAAAAACCCGGTTCCCGCCGTGCGGGCGGCGCCGCCCGCCTTGACCGGAGGGAACATGCCGATCATCGAGATGTAGCCGCCCAAGGGGATGGCCTTGAGGCCGTACTCGGTCTCGCCCTTGCGCCTGGACCATACGGTCGGGCCGAATCCGATCATGTACTGCGTGACCTTGACCCCGAACGCCTTGGCCGGTACCAGATGGCCGATCTCGTGCAGGCCGATGGACAGGGCCAGGCCGACAATAACGACGACGACACCTAAGATAAACAGCAGCACGGTTTCCACAGGCCCCAGATTAGCCGCATCAAGCTGCAAAGCCGCTGGTTACCGGCCCCCTCGCGGGTCGCGTCCCAGCCACAGCATTCCCGAGGAGAATCCCCTGTCTGAACAGCAAACTGCCAGCCCCATCGGCGATGTCCTCGCCGATCGGTTTCGCGTCGATCGCCTCATCGGCAACGGCGGCATGGCGGCCGTGTACCAGGCTACGGATGTCGTCCTCGGCCGGACCGTGGCCATTAAGCTGTTCCGCAATGACTCGCTCGACGATGACTCGGGGCCGGAGCGCCAGAGCGGCGAAGTCGCACTGCTGGCCAGCCTCAACCACTTCGCCCTCGTCACCCTCTTCGACGCGGGAACCGCCGTCATCGATGGCGCACCGCGCACCTTCATCGTCATGGAATTCGTCGACGGACCCGACCTGCGCAGCCAGATAGCCGGCGGGCCGCTGTCGGCCGCGGAGGTGGCCGAGATGGGCGCCGACCTCGCCGAGGCCCTGCACTACGTGCACTCCCAGGGCATCATCCACCGTGACATCAAGCCGGCGAACGTCCTGCTGGCGCCGTCCAGCTTCCCGGGCCGCAGCTCCCACGCCAAGCTTGCCGACTTCGGCATCGCCCGGCTCCTGGACGAGGCGAGACTCACGGCGACCGGCACGCTGATCGGCACGGCGAGTTACCTGAGCCCAGAGCAGGCCCTGGGCGCTCCGATCGGCCCGCCGAGCGACGTGTACTCGCTCGGGCTGGTCCTGCTCGAGTGCCTGACCGGGCAGCGCGCCTATCCCGGCACGGCGATCGAGTCGGCGACGGCCCGGCTGCAGCGCCAGCCGGAGATTCCGGCGATCCTCGGCCGCGAATGGTCGAACCTGCTCGGCGCGATGACCAGCAGGGAGCCCGCAGACCGGCTCAGCGCCTCCGACGCCGCCGTCGCGCTCCGCGCACTGACCTCCCCCGGCGCGGCGGATGCCGGCGCCGTGGATGCCGAAGCCACCCAGCTCATCGCCACCGGCGCCTCCGACGCCACGGCCCTCCTGGCCAGCGACCAGACCGACGAGACGGCGGCCACCGCCCTCCTGCCCGTCGCCTCCCCCGCCGCGACGCTTCCCTCGGCCGACACCTCGGCGGAGACGGTGGTCATGGGCAGGGCGCAGTCGCCGCAGGAATCCGACGACACCGCGGCCCAGGCCACTCGCGGGGCCGGGCGTGCTTCGCGGTCCGGGCGCAGGAAATGGCTGCCCATCGTCCTGGCCCTGGTCGCCGCCGTGCTCATCGGAATCCTGGCCTTCGTGCTCCTCCAGCAGCCGAGCGGCTCGGAAGCGACCCCACCGAACTATCCGGCCGTCGAAGGAACCCTGGGCACGCACCTCCAGGAGCTTCAGAAGAGCGTCGAGCCGTGAGCGGTTTCCGTGCGCGGTCCGTTGCCCTGGCCGCCGCCTTCCTGATTGCCGCGTCGACCCTGTCCGGATGCTCCGGCTCAAGCCCCGAGCTCAAGCCCGGCGCGGCCGGCCAGCTGCAGGACGGGGTGCTCGCGGTGTCGACCGCGGCCGCGGCCGGCGATTTCGCCGCCGCCCAGTCCGCGCTCACCGGGGTGCAGGCGGACGTGCTCGCAGCAGCGAAGGCCGGGGACGTGTCCGCCGGCCGAGCCGCCGAGATCCAGGCGGCCATCAAGCTCGTCGGTGCCGACCTCGCGGCGGCGATCGCCGCCTCAGCCCCGAAGCCGACAACGGCTCCCGAGGCGACCGACGAACCCGAACCTTCGCCGGAGCCGACGGCCACGCCCACGCCGACGCCCACCCCTCCGCCGGAGCCGACGACGACACCCGTGCCCGAACCTGCGCCGACGCCGACGACGGAACCCCAGCCGTCAACAGCCCCGGGAACCGCACCGCCGTCATCCGCCGTGCCGGTGGTGCCGTGATGACCCGGGCCGCGACCCTGGCGGTCATCCTCGCGGTGACCCTGTCCGGCTGCGCGACCGCGCCGCCCGCCCTGGAGCAGTCGGCCGCCGGGCGCCTGCAGACCGGTGTGCTCGGCGTCACCACCGCCGTCTCCGCGGGCGACTACGCCGACGCCCAGTCCGCCCTGGACGCGCTGCAGGCCGACCTGCTGGCCGCCGCCTCGGCGGGCGACGTGACGGGAGAACGCTCCGCCCGGATCCAGGCCGCCATCAACCAGGTGGGCGCCGACCTGGCCGCGGCCATCGAGGCCGCCACCCCCACCCCGACGCCCACGCCCACCCCGACGCCGACGCCGACCAAGGAGTCCAAGCCGGGCGAGGGCGACAAGGGCGGCAAGGGCAAAGGCAAAGACGACTAGTCGAAGTTTCCCGGGCAGAGAGTCTCGGGCGGAAGGGGACCCACCGTGGAGCACCTCGTTGTCGGCGCCGGCCTGATCGGGCGCCCACTGGCCGAACGCCTCGCCGCTCGCGGCGACAGCGTGACCATCGCCACCCGCTCAGGCTCTGCCTCGCGGGGTGCCACGCCCCTCGTTCTCGACGCGGGCGACCCGGTCGCCTTCAGCCGGGCGGCGGCGCGGGCTTCGACGATCTTCCTCTGCACGAACCCGCCGTACACCAAGTGGGCCGCCCAGTGGCCGCCCATCTTCCGCGCCGCGATCACCGCGGCGACAACCTCCGGCGCCGGCCTCGTCGTGATGGGCAACCTGTACCCGTACGGCTCGCCGTCCGGGCCGATGACGGAGCATTCCCCTGAGGCGACCACGGAAACGAAGGGCCTGATCCGCCTGGCTGGGTGGCGGCAGGTGCTCGCCGCCCACGAACGCGGCGACATTCGCGCCGTCGAGGTGCGGGCCAGCGACTACTTCGGGCCCGGCGCCGACGCGACATCCCACCTCGGTCGCTCATTCTTCACGGCGGTCCAGGCCTCGAAGACCGCCCGGGTGGTCGGCAAGCCGGACGCACTGCACAGCTGGAGTTACCTGCCCGACATACTGTCCACGCTGGTCGCCGCGGCCGACCACACCGGCGACTGGGGCCGCGTCTGGCATGTGCCAAGCGGCGCGGTGAGACGAACGGATATCGTGCAGCAGCTCAATCGCCGTTACGGAACCCACGGGACGGTGTCCGGCTACCCGCAGTGGCTGCTCCGGACGCTCGGAGCTGTGAGCCCGATGATGCGAGAGGTCTGGGCGTCCAGCTACCAGTTCGTCGTACCCTTCGTCATCGACTTCGCGGAGACGGAACGCCGGCTCGGCGTCGCGGCGACACCCTGGGACGAGGCTTTGGCCACGACGGCGGAGAGCTACCGCGCCTAGCCTGCCAGCAGCGTGTCGGCCGTGGCGCGGGCCCAGTCCTCGGCGGCGGCGAGCGACTCCCGGGTCAGCGGTCCGTCCTGCTCATGCGCCTCCACGACCCGCTGCACGGTGGCGACGATGTCCAGGAAGCCGATCCGCCTGGCGTGGAACGCGGCGACGGCCTGCTCGTTGGCCGCGTTGAACACGGCGGGATAGGTTCCGCCGGCCCGGCCGACCTGTTTGGCCAGCTGAACCGCGGGGAAGGCCGCGTCGTCGAGGGGTTCGAACGTCCAGGTGTGCGGGGTCGTCCAGTCGATCGGCACACCGACGGCCGCGACCCGGTTCGGCCAGTCCAGCCCGAGCGAGATCGGCAGCCGCATGTCGGGTGGGGAGGCCTGGGCGATGGTCGAACCGTCGATGAACTCGACCATCGAGTGCACGACCGACTGCGGATGCACGACCACATCGATGCGGTCGTACTCGACGTCGAAGAGGAGATGCGCCTCGATCACCTCGAGTCCCTTGTTCACGAGCGTGGCGGAATTGGTGGTGACGACCAGTCCCATGTTCCAGGTCGGATGCGCCAGCGCCTGCTCGGGCGTGGCAGCCTGGAGCGACTGCCGGCTGAGACCGCGAAACGGCCCCCCGGATGCCGTGAGCACGAGGCGCCGAACCTCCCGATGCGTGCCCGAGCGAAGGGCCTGGGCGATCGCGGAGTGCTCGGAGTCCACCGGCACGATCTGCCCGGGTGCCGCGAGAGACTTCACGAGGTCCCCGCCGACGATGAGGGACTCCTTGTTCGCCAGGGCGAGCGTGCGGCCGGCCTTCAGTGCGGCCAGCGTCGGCCCGAGGCCCACCGAACCGGTGATGCCGTTGAGCACGACGTCGGCGTCGACATCCCGCACCAGCTGCTCGGCCTCGGCGGCGCCCAGCGCCGTGTGGTCGACCCGGAACGCCTCGGCCTGCTCGTCGAGCAGCGCCCGATTGCTGCCGGCCGACAACCCGACCACTTCGAAGCGGGAGGGGTTGGCCTTGATCACGTCGAGGGCCTGGGTCCCGATCGACCCGGTCGATCCGAGGATGATTACTCTCTGCACGCTCCCATGCTACGGCCCGCTGCTACGGCCCGCGGAGCCGGCGCCCGGGATTCACATTCCCTCGCACGCATACGAACGGCGCTATCGTCGAGGGGTGACAGCTGCCAGCCCAGACCCGGATGTCGTCGACGAGGCAGCAGCGCCGGAGCGCGCGAACAGGCCCGGTTTCGTCTATTTCCTCGGCTACGGCATCATGGCGCCGATCGCCCGGCTGGTCTTCCGGCCGCACATCACCGGGCGGGAGAACATCCCGAAAACCGGCCGCGTCATCCTGGCCAGCAACCACCTCTCGTTCATCGACAGCCTGGTGATCCCGCTCACCGCGCCCCGTCCGGTGCAGTTCCTGGCCAAGTCCAGCTACTTCACCGGCACCGGCTTCAGGGGCTGGGTCTCCCGGACCTTCTTCACCGCGATCGGGGCGGTCGGCGTTGAACGCGGCGCGGGGCAGGCGGCCCAGGACGCGCTCGACGCGGGCCGGCGCATCCTGGAGTCGGACAGCGCCTTCGCGATCTACCCCGAGGGCACCAGGTCGCTCGACGGGCGCCTCTACCGCGGCCGCACCGGGGTCGCCTGGCTCGCCCTGACCACGAATTCGGTCGTCGTGCCGGTCGGGCTCATCGGCACCCAGGAGATCCAGCCGGTCGGCGCAAAGTTCCCGCGGATCCGCAGGGTGACGGTCAAATTCGGCGAACCGATCGACGTCGGCAAGCACGGCACGGCCGACTCCGGCCGGGCCAGGCGCCGGGCCACGGATGAGATCATGGCCGCCATCCACGACCTCACCGGGCAGGAACTCGCGAACGCGTACAACGAGACGCCGCCGACCGGCGTCGTGCAGCGTGTCGCCCAGGCGATTTTGCGCCCCGAGCGCCGCTGAGCCGAAGCTCAGGGAGCCGAAGCTCAGGCCGGTTTGGCCCGGAAGTTCCGCGCCTTCGAGCGGTTCCCGCAGATCTCCATGCTGCACCAGGCCCGCGAACCATTCCGGGAATGGTCGTAGTAGGCGAACCGGCAGGTCTCGGCCTGGCAGAGCTTGACCCGGCCGATCTTCCCCTGGATGCTCAGGACCACCGTGGCCGCGATCGCGGCCTCGGCGACGGTGTTCGACCGCAGGCACACCCCGTCACCCTCGCAGGACGGATGCAGCGAGACGGCCGGCAGCTCGGGCCGGCCGCCCGTCACCAGGGAACGCAGCGCGTCCCGGGTGCGCCGGGCGTCGTCGAGACCGCCGGGTTCGAGCCCGTGGCCGGTGGCCCAGGCTGCCAGGCCGGCCGGCGTCGCCAGGGCGTCCGTGCCGTCCTCCACGTCGAGCGTGTTGAGGAAGTCGACCAGGAGGTCCGCATCCTGCGAGCCATTCCGGACGACTTTCGACTCATTCCTGCCATCGGTCATATAACCATTGTACGCGGTTCACCAGTTACGTAACATGTAACCCGTAAAGCAGTTTCACTGGTTATTTTCGAACGGAGAGAATGATGAACCCCCTGGCCTACTTCGCCATCGAGCTGAACCGCCAGAACGAGGAGCAAGCGGAGCGCGCGCGCCGACTGCGCCGCCAGCGCCACGGCGAGGACGAACCGACCGCAGCCCGCGACCGCCTCTGGGCTGCGGCCATCCACCGCTTCGCCGAGCGCTCCGCGGAGCCGAACACGCCGGAGCGGCGGCCCGAGTCGCGCCCGGCTGCCGGCCAGCCGGCCCTCGGCTACCCGGCGGCCTAGCCGCGCACCGGGCGCGTGGGCACCGGGCGCTCGAAGACGAGCTCGATGCCGTCCTCCTCGTCCCACTCTTCGCCGGGCTGCTCGAAGCCCCAGTGGTGGATCACCGCGAGCGACGCGGCATTGCCCGGGCTGACGCTCGCCCGCACCGTCAGGACACCCTCGGCGACGGCGAAGGCGAGGAGTTCCCCGACGATCTCCTTCGCCAGCCCGCGGCCCCGCTCGCCCGGCAGCACCGTGTAGCCGATCTCGACCGAGCCGTCGGCGTCGGGATGGAAGTGGAACCCCGCGTGGCCGACGACCACGCCGGTTGACCTCTCGACCACGGCCCGTGCCAGCCAGCCGACGGACTCCGGGTGCAGCAGCATCCGCTCGGCGTGCAGGCGCCACAGCCAGTCCTCCCCGGCGAAGAACGGCGGGAACTCGATCCCCGCCGCGCGTCCCGCCGCCGCGAGGTCCCCGGCCGCCAGGTCGAGAAGGACCGGCCGGTCCAGCACCACAAGCCGGACCACCCCGCTCACTCGGCCGATTCCGCCCCGGTGACGACCTCGGGCACGGTCATCGCCTCATGGCCGACCGGGAAGTTGACCGACGCCGCGATGAAGCACTCCCGTGCCGCCTCGGCGTGCAGCGACTGGGCCAGGTCGAGCTGCCTCGGGTCCGAAATCGTGACCCGGGGGCGCAGTGTCGCCGAGGTGAAACGACCGCCGCCGGGCGGGAGCTGTTCCATCGTGCCGACCGCGTCATCCGTGTAGGCCACGACGGTCACGCCGTGCCGAACGGCGACATGCAGGTAGGACAGCATGTGGCACTGGCTGAGGGCCGTGAGCAGAAGCTCCTCGGGATTCCAGCGGTCGGCGTTGCCGTGGAAGGTGCGATCGGCGGAGCCGTCGATGGAGTGTTTCCCGGCGGCCGTGATCGTGTGCTCGCGACCGTACTCGCGATATCCGCTCGTGCCGGTGCCCCGGTTGCCGGTCCACGAAAGCCGCACGGCGTAGTGGTGAGCAGCTTTCATGACATCTCCTCCAGAAATCGCGGAACCGGACACGATTCTCGCAGGAAAACGCTGCGATGAGCGACGGTCCGGTCGGTAAACTGGGGACACCATGACTGAAACCATCAACGCTTCCGCCGCCCCCGCCGCCCCCGTCTACACCGTGACGCAGGAACGCAGGATCGTGACCAGCATCCCCGGTCCGAAATCGCAGGAGTTGCACAAGCGACGCCTGGCAAGCGTGTCCGGCGGAGTCAGTTCGATGCTCCCGGTCTACGTCGCGAAGGCCAACGGCGCCATCATCGTCGACGTCGACGACAACCAGTTCATCGACCTCGGGGCCGGCATCGGCGTGACCACGATCGGCCACACCGAGTCCAGCGTCGTCGACGCCGTCGTCGGCCAGGCGGGCGAGTTCATCCACACCCTCTTCACGATCACGCCCTACGAGGAATACGTCCGGGTCGCGGAACTGCTTGCCGAGCACACCCCCGGCACCTTCGCCAAGAAGAGCGTGCTGATCAACTCCGGCGCCGAGGCCGTGGAGAACGGCGTGAAGATCGCCCGCAAGCACACCGGCCGCCGCGCCGTCGCCGTGCTCGACCACGCCTACCACGGCCGCACCGTGCTCACGATGGCGATGAACTATAAGGCCATGCCGTACGCGACCGGGTTCGGCCCGCTCGCAAGCGACGTCTACCACGCCCCCAGCTCGTACCCGTATCACGACGGCCTAAGCGGTGCGGATGCCGCCAAGCGCACCATCACGTACCTCGAGAAGGCCGTCGGCGCGACCGACCTCGCCTGCCTCGTCGTCGAGCCCATCCAGGGCGAGGGCGGCTTCATGGTCCCCGCGGACGGCTTCCTGCCGGCCCTCCAGGCGTGGTGCACCGCGAACGGCGTCGTCATGATCGCCGATGAGATCCAGAGCGGCATGGCCCGCACCGGCGCCTACTACGCGGCCGAGCACTTCGGCTGGGTCCCCGACCTCGTCCTCACCGCGAAGGGCATCGCCGGCGGCATGCCGCTGGCCGCCGTCACCGGGCGCGCCGAGATCATGGACTCGTCCCAGCCCGGCGGCCTCGGCGGAACGTTCGGCGGCAACCCGGTCGCCTGCGCCGCGGCGATCGCGGTCTTCGACGCCATCGAGAAGAACAACCTGCTCGCCGAGGGCAAGCGGATCGAAGCGACCCTCACCGCCGGCCTCGAGGTCCTTCAGCGGAAGTACGACATCATCGGCGAGATCCGCGGACGCGGCGCCATGATCGCCATCGAGCTCGTGCAGCCCGGCACCGGAAACACGACGAAGGAGCCCAACGCGGCCGCCGTGTCGGCGATCTCCGCCTACGCCGCCCAGCACGGCGTGCTGCTGCTGACCGCGGGAACCTACGGAAACGTGCTGCGCTTCCTGCCGAGCCTGGCCGTCACCGACGCGCTTCTCGCCGATGCCCTCTCGGTCATCGACGACGCCATCGCGGCGCTTTAAGGGTGGCAGCCGCAAGCGTCACGGAGACCTTCGCCGTCGGCAACGCGGTCGAACTGGCCGTCGTCGAGCGGAGCGGTTTCGTCGAGTCGAGGCATGCCGGCTCGGCCGTCGTGCTCCGGGCCGACGGCACGCTGCTGCGCGCCCTGGGCGATGTGACGACCCCAATCTTGCCCCGGTCCTCGATGAAGCCGTTCCAGGCGATCGCCGTGATGGCGAGCGGGGTCACCCTCCGCGGCGAGGACGCGGCCGTCGCCACCGCCAGCCACAGCGGCACGGAGAAACACGCCACCCTCGCCCGCGGGCTCCTCGCCCGTGCCGGCGTTCCCGAGTCGGCGCTCGGCTGCCCGGCAGCCTGGCCGGATGACACCCCGTCCCGCGACGCCCTGGTGCGGCTCGGCGCCGGCAAGGCCCCGATCTACATGAACTGCTCCGGCAAACATGCGGCGATGCTGGCCGCGTGCGCCCAGAACGACTGGCCGCTGGAGGGCTACCTCGACCCGGCACATCCGCTGCAGAAGCGGATCCTCGACGTGGTCGAGCGGTTCACCGGCGAACGCCCGGCGGCATCCGGCATCGACGGCTGCGGCGCCCCGGTGCACGCCCTCTCGCTCACCGCGCTGGCCCGCGGCATCGCCCGGATCGCCACGTCCAAGTCGAGTTCGCCCTTCGCCATCTACCGCGAGGCCGGATTCCTCGCCGAAGCGGTCCGCTCGAACGGCTGGGTCATCGCCGGCCCCGGGATGCCGGACACCGTGGTGATCGACCGCCTGGGCCTCTTCATCAAGACCGGCGCCGAGGGCATCATGGTCGCCTCGGCGGACGACGGCACCACGGTTGCCCTGAAGGTCCTGGACGGCAGCCTGCGAGCGGCGACCATCGTCGCCCTCAGCCTGCTCGCCGATGCCGGGGCCATCGCGCGCTCCGACGTCGACGCGCTGGCCCCGGAGCTGCACCTCGCCGTGTCCGGCGGCGGACGCCAGGTCGGCCAAATCCGGGCCAGCTACATCTAACCTCTCCCCAAACCCCCCGCGAAACCGCAGTTGTGCGCGCTAAAACGCCCGAATGACGCGCACAACTGCGGTTTCGCGGTGGGCGGCTAGCCGAGTTTGGCGAGGCGCTTGGCGCGGGCCGCGGCCGACACCTGCGTCGTGACGACCACCACGAGCGCGATCAGGAACACGGCCGAGGCGATCACGTTCGCTTCCGCCGGGATCCCGCGGGAAGCGGAGATGTAGATGTACTTCGGGAACGTCGTCACCGAACCGGAGTTGAAGTTCGTGATGATGAAGTCATCGAAGCTCAGCGCGAACGACAGCAGCGCGGCGGCCAGGATCCCCGGCAGGAGCAGCGGGAAGGTGATCCGCATGAACACCTGGCTCGGCGAACCGTAGAGGTCCCGCCCGGCCTCCTCGAGGGCGGGGTCCAGGCTGGCGACCCTCGCCTTGACGGTCACCACGACGAAGCTGATGCAGAACATCGTGTGCGCGAGGATGATCGTGGTCATGTCCTTGGGCACGCCGACCGAGAGGAACTGGGCTGCCAGTCCCGCGCCGAGCACGACCTCGGGCGTCGCCATCGGCAGGAAGAGCAGCAGGCTGGTCGCCGAGCGGAACTTGAACTTGTACCGCACGATGGCGATGGCGATCATGGTGCCCATGACCGTCGCCGCGACGGTGGCGACCGCACCGATGATGAGGCTGTTGCCGAACGCCTCGCAGACCGCCCCGTTCTGCACCTGGCAGACGTTGAGCCACTTGTCGAGGGTGAAGCCCCGCCAGGTGATGTTCGACTTCAGGGAATCGTTGAAGGAGAAGATGAAGGTGTAGATGATCGGAATCATCAAGAAGGTGAGGGCCAGGACCGCGTAGACGGGAAGCAGCCACTTGCCGAGCGAGATCTTCACAGCAGCTCCTCCGTTCCTGCGCGCCGGATATAGATCGTGACGATGACCAGGATGACCGACATCAGGATGATCGACAGCGCGGCCGCGGCCGGGTAGTTCTCCAGCACGAGGAAGTTCGCCTCGATCACGTTTCCCATCATCTGGGTGTCCGACCCGCCGAGGAACGATCTGCTCGCGTTCACGTAGTCGCCGGCGGCCGGGATGAACGTGAGCAGCGTGCCGGCGACGATTCCCGGCATCGAGAGCGGGATGGTGACCTTGCGGAACACCTGCAGCGGGCTGGCGTAGAGGTCGCTGCCCGCCTCGAGGAAGCGGACATCCAGCCGCTCGAGGGTCGTGTAGAGCGGCAGCGTCATGAACGGGATGAAGTTATAGGTCAGGCCGAAGATGACCGCCACGGGGGTCCCGGTGAAGTGCGCATCCGGGGGCATCACCGACAGCGCCTTGAGCGCTGTGATCACGAACGATTCGTCGGAGAGGAGCTGCTTCCAGGCCAGCGTGCGCAGGAGGAAGCTGATGAAGAACGGCGCGATGACCAGGACGAGCATCAGGCTCTGCAGCAGGGGCCACGGCCTCGCCTTGACGCCGATGAAATAGGCGAGCGGGTAGCTGAACGCCAGCGCCAGCACGGTTGCGATCAGCGCGTAGCCGAACGAGCGCAGGATGTGCGGCCAGTAGTCGTTGATGACCGTGACGTAGTTCTCCCACTGGAAGGCCGGATCGTACACGCCGGGTTCGCCCGTCGCGGACGGCACCTGCAGGGACGTCAGGACGAGCGAGACGAGCGGGGTGAGGAAGAACAGGGCGAGGTAGAGGATGCCCGGCAGCAGCAGGAGCAGCGCGATCGGGCTGCGCCGCCTCTGTACCTCTTCGCCCGGGCCTGCTGTGGTGGCAAACGCCGCGAAGGCCATCCTCAGGCCTCCCCGAGCTCCGTGATCAGGGCGGCGTGCCGCTGGGCCGCGATGTTCTTCGTGTCGGTGTCCGCGGCGAACCGGGGGCTGTCCGCCGGGTCGTCGGCGAGTCCGAAACCGTGCTCGATGTCCCAGCTCACCCACACTTCTTCGCCCACGTGGGCGACCGGCCCGAAAGCCATGTTCTGGGCGAACACCACGATGGTGCCGAGGGTGGGGTGGGCGATCAGGTACTGCGTGCTCACGCCGCTGAACGACACGTCGATCACGTGCGCCGGCCCGATCACATTGCGCGCCGGATCGCTGGCGGGCGCCTCCCGGTGCAGGCTCAGCTTCTCCGGGCGGACGCCGACCGTGACGTCGCCGGAGTGGCGGTGCGACCGGCCGACCGGCACGACGATCTTCTGGCCCGCGATGTCGACCGAGATGGCGGTGCTCGTCGTGCCGACGACCGTGCCCGTGAACAGGTTCGACTGGCCCAGGAAGTTGGCGACGAACGCCGTCTTCGGGAGCTCGTAGAGCTGCTCGGGGGCGCCCATCTGCTCAATCCGGCCCTTGTTCATCACCGCGATGGTGTCGGCCATGGTCATGGCCTCCTCCTGGTCGTGGGTCACGTGCAGGAACGTGAGGCCGACCTCTTCCTGGATGGTCTTCAGTTCCAGCTGCATCTGGCGGCGGAGCTTCAGGTCGAGGGCGCCGAGCGGCTCGTCGAGCAGCAGCAGCGCCGGGCGGTTGACCAGGGCCCTGGCCAACGCGACTCGCTGCTGCTGGCCGCCGGAGAGCTGCTGCGGCTTGCGGGCGGCGAGATGGTCGAGTTCGACCAGCCGGAGAGCCTCGTGCGCCTTGCCGACCGGGTCCGCCAGCCTGCGCCGACGGAGCCCGAACGCCACGTTCTCGAGCACCGTCATGTGCGGGAACAGCGCGTAACTCTGGAACACCGTGTTCACCGGACGCTGGTACGGCTTGAGATTCGTGACGTCCTTGCCGCCGATCAGGATGCGGCCCGTCGTCGGCTCCTCCAGCCCGGCCACCAGCCGAAGGGTGGTCGTCTTGCCGCAGCCGGACGGACCGAGCAGGGCGAAGAAGGAGCCAGCGGGAATGGTCAGGTCGAGGCTTTCGATCGCGGTGAAGCCGGGAAATCGCTTGGAGATCCCGACCAGCTCGAGGTCGGCACCACGTTCGGCGAATGCGCCTGTAGCCATACTCATCAACCCAGCAGCACCTTCTGGAATTCGGCGTTGTACTTGGCCTCTTCGGCCGGGGAGAGCCCCCGGAAGACGTGCGCCTTCGACAGCGTTTCTTCGTTGGGGAAGATGAGCTGGTTCTCGGCCAGCGTCGGGTCGATCGCCATCGCGGCCTCCTTGGCGCCCACGACCGGGGTGATGTAATTCACCCAGGCGGCTACCTCCGCGGCAACTTCGGGCTCGTAGTAGTAGTTGATCAGCGCCTCGGCGTTCGCCTTTCGCGGCGAGCCGATCGGCACGAGGAAGTTGTCGTTCCAGAGGGTTCCGCCCGCCGTCGGGATGGCGAACTCCCAGTGGTCGCCGGCTTCGGCGTTGATCACCGTGATGTCACCGGACCAGACGATGGCCGCGAGGGTGTCCTCGCTCTTGAGGTCCTCCAGGTACGCGTTGCCCTTGATGTTGCGGATCTGGCCGTCACCGACCTGCTTGGCGAAGATGTCGTTCGCGGCGTTGAACTCCTCGTCGCCCCAGTCCCCCGAGATGTCGACGCCGTTCTGCAGCATGATCAGGCCGAGGGTGTCGCGCATCTCGGAGAGCACGCCGACGCGTCCCTTCAGGGACGGGTCCCAGAGGTCGTCAACCGACTTGAGCCCGCCCGGGAGCTTGTCCTTGTTCCACGCGATACCGGCGAAACCACCCTGCCACGGGAGCGACTGGTTGCGTCCCTTGTCGAAGTCCACGTTGAGCAGGCCGGGCGTGAGGTTCTTCAGGTTCGGGATGTTGGCGTGGTCGAGCTTCTGCGTGTAGCCGAGGCGAATCCACCGGGCGACCATCCAGTCGGTCAGGCAGACGGTGTCCGCGCCGATGTCCTGGCCGAGGGCGAGCTGGTCCTTGACCTTGCCGTAGTAGGTGTTGTTGTCGTCTACGGCCACGTCGTAGTTGACCTTGATCCCGGTCTGCTTCGTGAAGGCATCGATCGTGGGGTAATTGCCCGCGTCATCCTCGTCGATGTACGCGGCCCAGTTCGCCCAGTTGACCTTCTTGTCGGTGGCCGACTTGTCTTTGGCCGGGGTCGGCTTGGTGCTGCCGCCTCCGGTCGAGCAGGCGGCAAGGGCGAGGGCCGCCGCTCCCGCACCGGCGCCGGCGAGAACGGTGCGACGACCGATCTGGGCCCGCTGCGCCTGACGGATCAGCTCCTGGATCATCGGATCAGCTGGCATCGTCCTGGGCTTCATGGTCGGTCTCCTTGCGTATTCGGCGGGCAAACACTCACGCCTCGCGACACTGCGAGTGGATTGATAATCGCACAATCGCGACCCCGGCACACCCCGGAGTGACCAAATCGTTAATTTTCTTCCTGTTTCGTCACGAAATCAGCACTTTAGCGAGACATTTTCATCTGAAAACGGCAGTCAGGCGGCGCTAGGCTGGCGGCAGGGACAGAGCTGTCCCCCGCTGAGCTAAGGAGCACCATGAAGGTCGCCATTCCGAAGGAGATCAAGAACAACGAATTCCGGGTTGCGATCACCCCGGCCGGCGTGCACGACCTCGTGTCGAACGGGCACGAGGTGCTCGTCGAAACCGGCGCGGGCCTCGGCTCGTCGATCACCGACGAGAGCTATGCGTCCGCCGGGGCGACGATCATGCCGACGGCCGACTCCACCTGGGCCGCCGCCGAGATGCTCCTCAAGGTCAAGGAGCCGGTCGCGAGCGAGTACGCCTACTTCCGCCCCGGACTGGTGCTGTTCACCTACCTGCACCTGGCTGCGGAGCCGGAGCTCACTCGCGCGCTGCTGCAGGGCGGCGTCACGGCGATCGCCTACGAAACCGTGCAGCTTCCCTCCCGGGCGCTCCCCCTCCTGGCCCCGATGAGCGAGGTCGCCGGCCGGCTCGCGCCCATCGTCGGCGCGAACGCCATGCTCAAGCCCAACGGCGGCCCCGGCCTGCTCGTCCCCGGCGTGCCCGGGACGCACCCGGCGAAGATCACCGTGCTCGGCGGTGGCGTCGCCGGCACGGCCGCCATGCAGGTCGCCCTGGGCCTGGGCGCCGAGGTCACCGTGCTCGACACCAACCTGTTCCGGCTTCGCGAGCTCGACGCCCTGCACTACGGGCGGGTGAAGACGATCGCCTCCAACAGCTTCGAGATCGACAAGGCCATCGTCGACTCCGACATGGTCATCGGTTCCGTGCTCATCCCCGGGGCCAGGGCCCCGAAGCTCGTCAGCAACGAACTCGTGTCACGGATGCGGCCGGGGAGCGTCCTCGTCGACATCGCGGTCGACCAGGGCGGATGCTTCGCCGACTCGCACCCCACAACGCACGCCGATCCCACCTTCACGGTGCACGGGTCGATGTTCTACTGCGTCGCGAACATGCCCGGCGCCGTCCCCAACACCTCGACCTACGCCCTGACGAACGCGACGCTGCCGTACGTCCGCGCCATCGCCAACCGAGGCTGGCAGGATGCCCTCCGGGCCGACCCCTCACTGGCGCTCGGCCTGAACGCGTTCGGCGGCGCCCTGACGAACGGCCCCGTGGCGACCGCGCACGGCCTCGAGTACCGGGAGCTGGCCGACGTCCTGGCCTGAGGGCCGGGGCGCGTCCGACCGCGTCAGGGATACGGGGAAGCCGCGCGGAGCGACACCCGGCCGAGGGTCCCGTCCGGGCGCAGCAGCCACGCATGGCCCCTGCCCGGCGCCAGCGCGGGCGGAAGCTCCCTGCGCCGGCTGATGGCGCGGAATTCGCCGAGACTGCAGCCGTCGAAGACGATGGCGGCGTGGGCCCGCAGCGCCGCCAGCAGCGTCCACTGCGCCTGCCACGACTCGGCGTCGCCCACGAATACCGCGTCCGCCCCGGCCTCACCAACGTCGATGCGCTCGAGCGGGCCGCGGGCCGGCGCCGCGAGTTCGACGACGGCCCGCCGACCCTCGAGGGCGGACCGCAGCATCCCGGCCGCGCGGGCGGGTGTGGCGGAGACCACGAGCAGGGTCCCGCCGTCCTCCAGGATCGGCGGGGCCGGCGGCGAGGGCCCGAGGGGACGGGGGCCCGGCCCGGGGTGAGGCGCCTGGATGCGCAGGCCCTGCCAGCTGCCCCCTCCCGGCGGGAGCGACGGGTCGAACAGCGCGCTGTCTCCCCCGGCGGCCGCATGGTCGGCGCGGGAGGGCAGGCGAAGCAGCAGAGTGAACTGGCACAGGCCGGGAAGGCCCCCGAGCACGGCGTCGCGCTGCGCCGTGATCACCAGGTGCAGGCCGGCGGCCCGGCCGTCGCGCAGCAGGCCGGCGAGCATCTCGGCGGCGGCAATCCGATACTCCGGCTCCCACCGGGCCCAGAGGGAATCGAGGTCGTCGAGCAGCAGCAGCCGGGGCGGGCCGGATGCTCCGGCGACGAGCTCCCCGTGCGCCCGTTCCAGGGCGTCCCAGGCGGTCTCAACGTCGGGCACGAGGAACTCGATCCGCGCGGAGCCGGACGCCTCCTGGGCCGCCAGGGCGTCGAGCACTGCGCTCTTCCCCGAGCCGGCGGCGCCGATCACGAACAGGTTCCCGTCGCGTTCCGGGAGGTAGCGCGCAACCCGGTAGCGCTGCCGGTCCGGCTCGTCGAGCAGGCCGAGGAGGTAGCCCTCCCGGTCGCCCGCGTCGCGCTCCCGCAGCGCCCCCTCCCGCAGGGCGGGGAGCGTCACCAGCGCGGGAAGCGGGTCCAGCCACGGACGGCGGGCGGGCGGACCGGCCGGGAACCGGTCGGCGATGGCGCTCAGGTCGCCCGGCCCGGTCACGGCCACCTGGCAGGCTCGGCTGCCCGCCCCCGCGTCGACCAGGCAGCGGCCCGGCTGATCCGGGGCGAGCCCGGCTGCGGCATCCGTGCCGATCACGGCGACGCTGTCCGCCCGGTTGTTGACGCGGAGCGAGACGCGGAGACTGCAGTTGGCCAGGAGGGCGTCACGAACCACCCCGGACGGGCGCTGGGTGCAGAGAATGAGGTGCACCCCCAGCGAGCGACCGCGGGCCGCGATGTCCACGAACCGGGCGTGCAGCCCGGGGAAGACGTCGAGCATCGTGGCGAATTCGTCCACCACGATCACGAGTCGCGGCAGCGCCGCCGTTGGTTCGGTCTCGCCGATGTCTCGCGCGCCAGCGGAGAGGAGGGCCTCCTCGCGGTACCGGAGTTCGGCGGCGAGGCTCCGCAGGGCGCGCTCCGCCTCCGCCGCGTCGAGATCGGTGATCAGGCCCACGCAGTGCGGCAGAACCCGCAAGGGCCCGAACGTCGCCCCGCCCTTGAAATCGACGAGGAGGAAGGTGACCTGGTCCGGCGAATAGCGGGAGGCCAGAGCGGCGACCCAGGTCGCGAGGAGTTCACTCTTGCCGCTCCCGGTCGTGCCGCCGACGATCGCGTGGGGACCGCTCGCCACCAGGTCGAGCGAAACCTCACCGTCCTCGCCCAGGCCGATCACGGCGTCGAGGCCGCGCCCCGGCTGCGGGGTCCGGAGCCCGTCGAGATCGGCCAGCGTCACGCTGCGGGGAATCGGGCGCCGGCGGCCGACCAGCCCGATGGCCAGGGCCGCCTCGCGAAGCCGGGCCGCGAAGCACGCCGCGTCCTCGGTGGAAACCAGCTCAGGGCGGAACGCCGCCCCCGGCGCGTGCGCGGCCGACGCGATGATCTCGGCCCTCGCCGGGCCGTGCACGCGCACGATCGTTTCGCAGCCGGGCGGCAGTTCGAGGGCGGTTTCGGCCAGCGCGATCAGGAGCGGGCCCGGCGCGGATGCAGCCGCGGCAGGCGCCGTCGCCTCCGCCACGACGATCGCCTGCGCGGGCGGTCCGGCACCGGCGTGGGGCAGCGCCGCGGTCCACTCCCAGCCGGCGCCGGGCTCGTCCGGCACGGCGCACCGGTCCGGGGGGAGGGCGAAACACAGCTGGATGAGCAGCCCGCGTGCGAACGCCCGGGTCAGCGGGAGCCGGCCGATGATGCCGATACCGCCGCGCGGATCCACGGCCAGCGGGGCCGCGGCCAGGGTGGCCGCCCACCGCCGCAACTGCCGATCGTCGGCCGTGTCTCCCGGCCCGTCCACGCGCAATCCGCTGGCCACGTCGCCCGAACCGAGCACGACCGTCGTGGCGTGCGTCCGGTGCCAGCGCCCGGCCTCGGCCGCTCCGGCCAGGATGGTGCGGACGGCCGGAGTCCGGGCCCAGGCCGCCCGCCGCAACGACTCGTGTCGTTCGGCCACGTCGGCGCGCAGGGCAGCGGCCGCTTCGGCATACGCCCGCGCCTCGGTCCGGAGCCTGCTGCGTCGCGTGCGCCGGGCGTCGACCATGCTCGCGACCGCGATCACCGGGCCGAGGACGGCGAAGACGAGGCTGAAGGCCGACCCGGTGATCGCCCAGATAACACCGGCCGCGGCGAGGGGGGCGACGCTCGCGACCAGGGGGAATCGCACAGGGGGCGGAGCCGCGGCCCGAATCGGCAGGGTGAACTGTTCGGCGGGCTGATTCACTCGCCAAGGAAACCAGCCGCCGCCGGGCCCGTGGACGGGGCGCCGGGATTCGTTCACCGGGCTCCGCCGCGCCACCGTGGGGAGGAGCAGTGGACCCGTGGCGCGGGCGGCTGCGTCGAGCTAGCGCAGAACGAAGAACTGGTCGGCGATTTCCACCCGGGTGCCGCGGGGCACCCGGTACCGGCGGCCGGGTTCGCACCGCAGCGCCGCCTCGCCCGGGCGGCGGATGATCGTCCCGTTGCCGGAGAAACGGTCGCTCACCCAGAGCTCGCCGTCCTGTTGCCCGAACTCGAGGTGGCTCTTGGACACGGACATCCCGGTGTCGGAAATCTGGATCAGGTGATCGAAGACTTCGGACGGCTGCGGCAGCGGGCGGCGCCCGATCAGGCCGGTGCCGCCCACGGTTGCCCTCTCCCCCGTGCTGAATTGCAGGTCGAAAAGCGGCGCACTCGTCGAGGCAGGGACCGCGGGCGCCGTCACGGGCGCGCTCACGGGCGCCGTCACGACTGCCGTCAGGGGTGCCGCCTGCACGGGCCGAGGCAGGACCACGGCCGGCGACAGGTCGATCGGTTCGATCGGCACGTCGATCGGCACCGAGATCACCGTGGGCGGCAGCCGCTGGATGATCGTGGTGTCGCTGGGGCGCGGGTCCGGTCGCTTGCGCGTGGCCGGCGTCGCGGTGCTGGAGCTGCCGCATTCCCCGCAGAACATGGCGCCACCCGGAAGTTCCGCCCCGCAGATCCGGCAGTTCACGATCCGGCTCCCTCCGCGGTCCGTTTGGACGCCTCTCCAGAGTACCGGCCGAAGGAGCGCAGCGAAATGAGCGCCTTCACTCGCTCGAGGCGGCTGCTGCTCCCCCGGAACGAGGCGCGCAGTTCACCCACGGAATCCCACACGGCATCGGCGTCGGCGTGGGCCGGTTCGTCCGGTGAGTAGAGCGCACGATCGACCACGGATGCCAGGACGAGCGAACCCTGCCCGCCCACCGCCACGGCGAGCTCGGTCCGGGTGGCCGAACGAGGCACCGGCACGCGGAAGTCGATCGCTGTGTCGGCGAAGTCGCGCCAGCCGCCGCTGATCCGGTCGGCGGCCGCGGCGGCGGAGCGGCGCAGCCGGCTCCGCCGGAGTTTGGCCAGGGCGATCGCCAGGAACGGGGCGAGCACAACGAGCAGGCCCAGCAGGGTCCAGCCGAGCACGGTCACGGCGGCCAGCAGGAAGGCCAGGAGGGGGTGCATCGGCGCGGGCGGATCTTCGACCGTGCTCTCGGGTGGAGTGAGGTCTCCCGGTTCGGCCGCGTCGGGGGCGGGCGGCGGCACGACGGTCTGCGGCCGGGACACGACGGTGGGCTCGTCCGGCTGCTTCGGCGGAACCTCCCTGACGAGTGGGTTGGGGTCGATGGGCACCCAGCCGTCTGCGGCGGTCTGGACCTCGATCCAGGCCGAGATGTCCGAGCCGGTGACGGTCACCGACTCGTCGCCGCCGGCGTTCTCCGGCGCGAAACCGACGACCACGCGGCTCGGGAAACCCAGTTTCCTGGCCATCAGGGCGGCCGCGACCGCGTATTGCTCCTCGTCGCCGAGCATCGGCCGGTCGCCGAACAGCTGGGTGATCCGGTCGGCGCCGTGTCCGGATCGGCTGGCCGGTTCATCCGCCTTCACTCCGTGGCTGATGTAGCCGTCGGCCCGGAGGCCCGCCAGCATCGACTGGAGCTGCACACCGGGCGGGTCGCCGGCTCGCACGTACCCGTCCAGGGCCTGGGCGATCCCGTCCGGGACGACGCTGATCGGCGAGAGGACCTCGATGCCCGGCCGGGCTCCCGCGAGTTCGGCCGGCGGGCGCGGAAGGACCGATTGGCTGCGGTAGCTGTCGCCCTCCTGCAGGCCGCCGAGGACCGCCGCGGTTGTGCTGTTGTCGTTGTAGTAGAAGGAGTCGGCGCGCGCCGACGCCGACGCGCCGAGGAATTCGATCCGCTCGAGCGCACCGGCGCCGGGAACCCACACCCCTCGGTAGCCGACGACGGTGACGCTCAGCGTGAGCGGGTCGCCGTCGACCTGTGCCTGGTCGAGCCGGTAGGGCAGGCGGGTGAACGACCCGGAGGCGCTGCTGACGGTGTCGCTTCCGACCGAGTAGACGATGCCGTCGTAGCTGTCGAGCGTGGCGATCCGGAGCCTGCCGTCCTTGGGCAGTCCGGCCACGGTCAGCAGCGCGGTGTCGCTCTGCTCCGGCTGGAGGTAGCCGCGGAATCCGCTCAGCGGGCTGGGATAGTCGCGGGGGTCGAATGGTTGCTGGACCCGGGCCCGCAGCACGTCTCGGGGTTCCGAGACCGGGACCGCGATCGCGGCGGCCGTGCCGACGGCGATGGCCAGCGCCATGATCACCGCGGCGCTCGCGAGCCCCCGTGCGGCGGCGAGTGCCCGGTCGGCGGAGGACTCGAGGGTGCGGCGAGACTGCTGCGCGACGAGCCGCACCGCGGCGCGTCGTCGCTGCCAGTGGAACCAGAGCAGCCAGAAGAGCAGCACGACGAAGAGGCCGAGGCCGCGCCCGATCGCCGTGGTTTCCGCGGTCGGGCCCAGCCCGATGCCGGCGACGAACAGCGCGATCGGCGCGAGCAGGGCGAACTCGCCGATCCGCGACCGCAGCGCGGCGGAGAGCCCGATCACGCTCGTCAGGAGCACCAGGATGAACGCAGGCACGAGAAGGGACTGGTATGCCCCGACCGGAAGGACGATGGTGACCAGTTGCTTCCAGCTGAGGGCGGTGGCGGTGAGGAGCTCGAGCAGGCCGTCCACCGACGGCAGGACGCGTTCGATCGCCCGCCCGGGGATGGCCAGGGGCACACCGGCGAGCAGGTAGGCGGCCACGGTCACCAGCGCGACCAGCCAGGCGGGCCAGCGGAGGCGGGCGCCGGCGATGGCGATGGCGGCGCCCAGGGCGAAGGTCGCGGCCACGAGCACGATGAATTCGCCGCTCTGGTACACCGGCCACAGGGCCAGGGACGCGGTGGCCGTGGCCGCCATCAGCGCCAGGGTGTTGCCCGCGATGAATCCCCAGCCCGGACGAGGCCGCTCGGCGCTCATGCGCCGGCCGTTCGGGAGAGGCTTTTCTGCAGGTCGTCGAGGAAGCCGATGGTGAGCACGCTGAGTTCGGCCACGCGCCGGAGGCTGGGCACCGCCTCGGGGTCACAGACCACGGCGACGACCTCGACTCCCGCGGGGAACCGGGTCGACGCCGCCCGCAGCTCGGCCAGGGTCGCCCGTGACCCGCAGACCAGGAAGGCAACCGAGATCCCGGCCATGCTCTCGGCCGCGGCCCGGGCCAGGCCGGCCAGGGGAAGTGCCCTCGCCGACGTCTCCACCCGGCTCAGGTCGTCCAGCAGCCGAGTCCGGGTGAGCGTGCTCAGCGTGCGGAGGGCCGACCGCCGGCGCCTGCCCGATGCCCCGGTGGTCTCACTGGCGACGACCGACACCGTTCGTCCGTCGCGGATCGCCCGCACGCCCAACGATCCCGCCACGCTGACGGCCATCTCGAACTCGTCGTCGGACGCGTAGTCCGCTTCGGCCACGCTGAGCGCGACCATGAGGTGGCTCCGGCGTGTCTCCTCGAACTGGCGCACCATGTAGGTGCCGGTCCTGGCGGTGCTTTTCCAGTGGATGTTGCGGCGCTCGTCGCCGCGGACATACTCACGCAGCGCGTGGAACGACACGTCACTGCTGGTGAGGTCCCTGGTCGGGTTGCCCTCGAGGTCGCGGATGAATCCCGTACTCATGCTCGGGATCGGAATGGTCAGGGGGTGCACGAACAGCTCGATTCGTTCGGCCCAGACCCGCTCCCTGCGCACCAGGCCGATGGGGTCGGCGCGCACCGTGCGGACGGGGCCGACCGGGATCACCCCGCGGCGCCTCGTCGGAACGAGGAAGACGTCCTCGAAGTTGGACTCCCTGGCCAGGCCGGGCATGGCGAACTCGGCCAGCCCGGAGCCGACCGGCACCTCGACGTGGACTCCCGGCAGGCGACGCCTGGTCGGATTGCGCACGACCACCTGGCCGGGGACGCGGTCGCCGACGACGACGCGGTCGACCGGCATCGCCAGCGAGATGACGTAGGCGGTGCGACCGATCAGGTACCCGGAGGCGGCCCCGACCAGCACGAGTCCGGCCCAGCCGACGGCGACCAGTTCGGTCCAGCCGAGCGAGTAGCCGGCGACGAAGGAGAGCACGACGACCGCGAGGATGGACCAGCCGAGGGGTGTGACCACCGCGCCCAGAGCGCGCGCTGCCGTGCGGAGGCGTGCCCCCGAGCTGCGTGCGGCGTCGACCGTCCACGCAATCGAGTCGGCCAGACGGCCGTCCCGGGGAACAGTGACGGCCTGGCTCACACGAGCTGCCTGTCGCCGGGCGGCGGGGTCTCGATCAGGATCTGCGCGATCACACTCGACGGGGTGACCCCGTCGAATTCGGCCTCGGGGTCGAGCAGGAGACGGTGCGCGAGCACCGGTTCGGCGAGGGCCTTCACGTCATCCGGGATCACGTAATGCCTGCCGTTGGACGCGGCCAGCGTCTTGGCCGTGCGGATGAGGGCGAGCGCGCCGCGAACGCTCGCGCCGAGGCGCACCTCGGTCGCGTTGCGGGTCGCGTCGACGAGCCGGGAGACGTAGTCGTTGATGGTCGGGTCCACGTGCACCGTGCGCGCCAGCGCGGCGAGCTCGACGACGGTGGCGGCCGACAGCACAGGCGGGACCACCACGTCGTGGGCGCGCCGGTCGGACCCTTCGAGGATCCTGATCGTGGACGCGTGGTCGGGGTAGCCGATCGATGACTTCATGATGAACCGGTCCAGCTGGGCCTCCGGGAGTCGGTAGGTGCCCGCCTGCTCGATCGGGTTCTGGGTGGCGATGACCATGAACGGGGCGGCGACCGGGTGAGTGACCCCGTCCGTGGTGACCTGTCCCTCCTCCATCACCTCGAGGAGAGCCGACTGGGTCTTGGGGCTGGCCCGGTTGATTTCGTCGGCGAGCACGATGTTCGCGAAGACCGGTCCGCGGTGGAAGTCGAAGGAGCCGCTCCGCTGGTCGTAAATGCTCACGCCGGTGATGTCGCTCGGCAGCAGGTCGGGCGTGAACTGCACCCGGTTGCTCGTGCCGCGCACGCTCTGCGCGATCGCGCGGGCGAGGGAGGTCTTGCCAGTGCCGGGAACGTCCTCGAGCAGCAGGTGACCTTCGCTGAGCAGCGCCGTGAACGACAGCCGGATGACGTGGGCCTTGCCGAGCAGCACCTGCTCGACCCCGCGCACCAGCCGGTCGAAGGCCTCGGCGAACTGGGTGGCCTGCTCCGGGGTCATCGTCATTGCGTGTTCTCTTTCGCTGGTGCGCATCGCGTTGGTGCTCGTCGAATTGGTGTTCATCTGTCGTAGTCGTAGCTGTGATCGGTGCCGCCGATTCTGACCGTGACCGTCAGCCGTACTGTACCTGCTGGGGCCGGGGCCGGCAGGACGCAGGAGTTCGGTGAGTCGGCATCCGACACCGACGCGGGGCCGTCAGCGGGCACGGAACAGCGGAAGCGGGCCGGCAACAGGGGCCCGTTGTCGGGGCCGTTGGTCCAGCTGAAGACCCCCCGGGCCTCGTCGTAGGCCAGCCCGGTCACCGCGAAACTGACCGACTCCTCCGGCGCCGTCGACGTGGCCGACCAGTCACCGCACGACCCCCACGGGGCGCAGGCCTGGAGCTGGAAGCCGACGATCTCGCCGAAGGGACGGTCCAGGAGCTCGCGCGGCCAGCCCTGTCCGTCGAATCGCACCGTCGGCCCCGTCCCGTCGCCGGAGCGGATGTTGTAGTGGTCGATGCCCGCCGAGGGACTGACCCGGGTGACGTGGAAGTCCCAGGCGTCGTCGCGCGACTCCATCGCCCCTCGCACATCGGTGATCGTTCCCGGTGCCTCGCGCACCCGCACGGTGGCCACCGGGGTGTGCGCGCAGCCCGCGCGGTTGTAGCCCCAGACGATGAAGTCGTAGGTGGCGTTGGCCGCCAGCAGGTTCTCGAAGGCCACCGAGCGGGTTCCAGCCGACACGGCGACCTGCTCCTCGACCGACCCGCCGGCCTGCGGCGGGTCGAGGCGACCGGGCGCCGGGGAGCTCACCGAGCACGCCTGCGCGCCCGTCGGGACGATGTCGCTGCTGAGCCGCTGGACGATGTACCCGTCGATGGGGTCGCCCCGGCCGTCGAAGGCGTCCCAGGACACCATGACGGTTCCGTCGGAGTCGGAACCGGTGGCCGAGATCCCGCCTGCCCTGGCCGGGCCGAAGGGGCGTCCCGTGCCTGCCGAGGTGGACCAGGTCGACAGGGCCGGGTAGGCATCGTTGCGCGCGCTGACCGTGTAGGCGACGTCCGCGCCGTTGCCCAGGCCCGCGACGTCGATGCTGCAGGAGGACGCGTCACACTGCGGTCCCGTGGCGCTCACTTCGCCCTGGGGTGTTCCGCCGACGGTGACGACATAGCCGCGGACGGGCGTTCCTCCGCCGGATGCGCCGACCGCGTCCCAGCTGAGGCGCAGCCCGCCCTCCAGCGGCGCGGCGGCGAGCCCGGCCGGGGCCGGCGGCACCACGTCGGACCAGACCGGATCGGCCAGAACGGTGGGCACGGACAGCCCGATCGCGTTCCGGGCGGCGACGGAGACCCGCACGGAGTGCCCCTGGCCGTTGCCCGGCGTCGGGATTTCGCAGGCGGTCGAGGCGCACAGCACGGTGCCGGTCGACGCGCCGGAGTCGACGTCGACCAGAGTGACCTCGTACCCGGAGATCGGCGAGTTGTTGGCGGCCCCGGCGTTGAAGGAGACGGACAGCCTGCGGTCGCCGAATCCGGTCACCCGCAGGTTCGTGACCGGGTCCGGCTTGTCCTGCACGGAAATCCGGACCGTGCCCCAGGCATACCGGTCAGGGTCGCCGGTGGCGTCGGCCACCTGGTATTCGAGGTTCGTGTCGACGGGAGCGGCCGTGTCGGAGACCGTCACGGAGAGGCGGCTGCTGTCGGCGCTCCGGCTGATCGCCACACCGGCCGGAAGCGAGGCCCGGTCGAGTCCGCGCACCCCGACCACGGTCAGCGGGGTCGCCGGGAACGGGTTGGTGGCGCCGTCGTTCGCCAGCACATCGACGACGGTGGTCCGGCCCCGCGGGGCGATCGCCGCATCCCTCGCCGGAACGGCGATCGGCCGGGTCGATCCGACGACGCGCACATCGATTCGGCCGGCCTTGCCGGTGCTGAGGTCGTCCCGGACCCCGATGGTGAGCGCGCTCCGGGCGCCCTTGGGTGTCTTCAGCGCGGCGCGCACGGTGAGCATCCGGCCGTCGACGGAGTAGCTGAATCCGGTGGGTTTGGGTTCGAGGACCGTGTAGGCGAGCTCCGCCCGGTCGTCGGGGTAGGGGTAGGCGGTGAGCTTGCCGAGGTCGATGACCCTGGTCTCGTCCGGCTCGATGTCGAGGACGGCGCCATCGAAGGCCGGCGGCTGGTTGGTCCGCGGCGTCACGGTGATCGGCAGGACAATGGTGGCCGTGCGGCCGCCGCGGTCGGTCGCGTCGGAACCGTCGGTCACCTCGAACGAGATGGACGCGGGACCGTAGTACTTGTCGGCGCTGGTGAAGACCAGCCGGCGATCGCCCGAGACGAGGCTCGCCCCGTCGGAGTGGGTGGCCTGCACCGTGCTGCGGTCGGTGACCTTCACGCGCTTCCCGCCGACCGCGACGACGTAGTCGTTGATGTCGATGGTGAGCGTCGACTCGCTCGGGATGGTGAGCGCCGGCGCTCCCCTGCGCAGCTGCGGGAGGGCGTCGTCATAGCCGGGCACCCAGATGAACGCGTGGGCGACGATTGACGGGTCGTCGGGGTGGCTGACCGAGAACGGGATGATCTGGCTGTCGTTGCCGATGCTCACCCGGATGCGCTTGGCACCGGTCACCCGTGCGTGGTCGCCGAACCCGGGCAGGACGGACACGTCGAGCTTGCGGGCCGGGGCGTCGGCGAAGAACACGTTCGCGAGCACATCGACGTCGATCGTCTTCCGGTCAAGCACGTCGGACAGCGTGAGCCGGGTGTCGCTGGCGTCCGGCCTCGACAGCGGCGCATCCGCTCGCACCACGACGGTGAGGAAATTGGAGCTGGTGCCGCCCCGATCATTGCTGATCTCGTAAATGAAGCCGAAGCGGCCCTCGGTCTTCGGCGCGGTCACCGCGACCACGTCGCCGTCGACCGCCGCCTCGCCGAGGTCGCCGCTCGGGGTGACGTCGGTGATCGTCAGTGCTCCGCCGTCGGGGTCGGAGTCGTTGCCGAGGACCCGGACCGAAACGGTGCTGCCCGGGCGGACAGTGACTTCGTCGGGGGCCGCGACGGGGTTGCGGGCACCGTCCAGGCGCGGGCTGATGCCCACCCTGATCGTTCCGCTCGCCCGTGCCCCCAGGGCGTCGACGACTGAGTAGGTGAAGGTGTCCGTTCCGGCGGAGTATTCCCCGGAGGTGTATTCAATCGAATCGGAGCCGCCGGTGGTGACCGAGCCCTTCTCCGGGTTGGTTTCCTGGCCGAGCAGCTGGACCGAGTCGCCGTCCGGGTCGATGCCGGAAAGCGGAATCGGGATCCGCACCGTGTTCCCGGCCAGGACCCGCGCGATCACGGTCTTCGGCACGGGCGGGTTGTTGGACTCCTCGTCGGCTTCGCGCACGGAGATGCTCACCTCGGCGCTGGCGAACTGGCCGTCCGGCGCGTTGACCCGGTAGACGGCGGTGAAATTGCCGGCCGTTCGCGGCGCCAGGTAGCGCAGCACGCTGCCGGAGGCGAACAGCACGCCGGCGCCGCGCGGCAGCGCAGCGTCGAGCGCGGGATCCAGCGTGAGGGTCTCGCCGTCCGGGTGCTCGTCGTTGGCCAGGACCGGGATGTCGATGGCGTCGCCGACCCGCACCGAGATGGTGTCCGCCGTGGCGATGGGGGCCTGCTTGCGGGACGGCTCCGCGATTTCGACGACGGTCACCGTTCCCTCGGCTTCGGCCAGGCCGTTGCTGACCCGGTAGCCGAATGTCACCTGCCCGGCTTCGAGGGGCTTCGTGAGCGTGAGCCGCAGCAGGCGCTGGTCGAGGACCTCGACCCGGATGCCGCTGGCCGGCGGCACAGCCATCGTCCCGGTGACGAGCAGCACCCCGCCGGCGGGGTCGAAGTCGGTGGCGAGCACATCGACGACGGTCGAGTGGCGGCCGCGGATGAACGCCGTGTGCGGCACCGTGACGGGTTTCGTGTTCGACTCCGGCGCTGGGATGACGTCGATCCGCACGCGTCCGGTCGCCGTGGTCCGGCCGTCGGTCACCGCGTACTCGACCTCGTGGGTGCCGACGACGTTGCTGGTGAAGCGGAATGTTCCGCCGTCGAAGGACGGTGTCACTGTCGCGTCGGGTTTGGCCGGGACGCTGCTCAGGCGAAGCGGGCCGGAGCCACCACGCACGTGCAGCAGCGGTGACACGGTGACCTCTCGTCCCGCGGCGGCCAGCACGACGAACGGCTCGGTGACGATAGGCACGGCTCCGGCGGGGCGAACCGTGACGGCCAGCGTTCCGGCGCCCTCCATCCGGCCGTCCGACACGACGAGGCCGACCTGCTTGACCTCGCCTCCCCCGCCGGCATCCGTGTAGACGACGGAACCCTCCGGGGTGAAGCTCGCCTGGTCGGGAAGGGGAGCCGTCGCCGAGGTGAGGTAGAACGGATCGCCGTCCGGATCGACCCAGTCGCCGAGGACCTGGCTGGTGACCCGGCCGCCCAGCTGCACCGTGGTCCGGGTCGGCCTGGCCTGCGCGGGGGGCGAGTTCTCGTCGTCGGCCCTAACCACGACCGTGACCGTCGCCGACGCGGTGCCCCCTCGGCCGTCATTGACCGTGTAGCCGAAGCTCAGGCGACCGGATGCCGTGGGCGGCAAGGTCAGCTGCACCTGTTGGTTGTTGCCGATCAGTTCGAGTCGTCCCGTTTCGTGCGGGATCCGGCTGAGCGAGGCGATCACGAGCACGTCGCCGTTGGGGTCGTAGTCGTTGAGCAGCACCGGCAGCGTGACGGCCCGGCCCGGCCGCGCGCCGAAGGCGTCGTCGATCGCCACCGGCGGGACCTGCGTCTTCTCGAATTCGGGCGCGCTGTCGTCCCTGGTGTCGTCGACCCGCTGCTGGTCGCGAACCGTTTCGATCAGTTCGTCCCAGTTGTCGATGAGTTCGTTGCCGTCCTGGACGGCCCAGGCAGCACCGTTGCGGGCGTCGTTGAGCAGCACGGCGGAGCCGTTCAGGCGGAACCCCAGCCTGGCGTCGCCGGCGACCCCGGCGAGTGTCGCGGTTGTGCCTTTCCGGGCCTCGCCGGCGCAGGAGCGCCAGAGCGTGCCGTCAGCCCAGGCCGCGTAGGAGCACTTTCCGGCCGAAGCCGGCGCCGCGGCGTCCCCGGTGCGCCGGGCGACCAGGATGGACGGCTCGCCGCCGGAGACCGGGACCCCGATGAGCCCTCCACGGTGCGCGATCAGCACGCGGTCTCCCGCGACCGCCGCCTGCTGCAGCAGTGGACCGTCCGCGAGGGCGATCTCCGCGGAGAGGTCGACCTTCTGCCCGGGCAGGTAGAGCTGCCTCGTCGTCTCGTTGAGGAGGGCCCAGCGCCCGCCGACGCTGGTCAGCTGGTAGCCGTCGTCCCCCGCTCCGGCCTTCAGCGAGACCGTGGAGACAACCGCGTCGCCCTGGGTCGCATCGACCCGGGACAGGTCGCCGGTCGCCGGCGTGAACGCGAAGAACACGCCGTCGGCGTCCATGCTGGTGACCGAACCGGCGCCGAGGGCGAGGGTGGGTTCCGCGAGGCTGTCGAAATCGGCGAGCGCGGCTGCCTCGAGGTTCCACATGTTGCCGTCGGACGTGATGACGGCGCGGTCCCCGGCCAGGTAGACCGCCGGTTCCACCGGCGGGAGGGGAACGCTGTCGGCGACGGTGGCCGTCGCCGGATCAAGGATGTCCATGGAGCTGTTGCCGCGGTCGATCACGAGCACGGTCGCGCCCTGCTGGCGCACGTCCAGGCTGGAACTGCCCGACTCGACCACCGTGTTCAGTTCCCGCACCGCGGTGTTGGCCCGCCCGACGACCTGGCGGGACTCATTGGTCACCCAGACGGCCGCGTCGCCCAGGTCCAGCCGCTGGGCGGTGTAGCCGCCCGAAACCACGGCGATCCCGGCGATCAGCGCCGCGACGACCGTCCCGCTCGTTGCCGTGGCGACCAGGGAACGGTGGGTGGCGAGCCACCCCCTCACGGTGCGCCTTCGGCGGTTTCCACGCACTTTTCACCGCTGGGCTCGCCCGGCTTGCCCTCGCGGTTCACCGTGACGGTCACGCAGACGTTGGCCCGCCCGGTCGCGTCAACGCTGAACTCGGTGCCCTTCTGCCTGCTCTCCTCGCCCGTGCGCAAGGCCACGACGTAGCTGTCGCCGGGACGCAGGCCGGGGTCGGACCAGGTGAAGACCACCGTGCCCGAGTCCAATCGGCCGGTGACCTCGCTGACGGCGGGGATGTCGGCCACGTCCTGCTGCACGAGCAGCGTGGCCGCCGCCGCGGAGAGCCCCACCACGAGCAGGGACGCGGCGATCAGCGCCCCCATCAGGCGGCGGCGCCCACCCTGCGGGTGGATCCGGGTCTGGGAGACGCCGGGAGTGCTGCGGCTGTGCAGAAGCTGCGCTTCGCTCCTCGGACCGGCGGCGGCCTGCGGCTTGCGGCGGCGACGGGCCGAGTGCGGGTCGATGGAGTTGACGCCGCTGACGCGCGTGCGGTCATCCGGGTCGGCGAGGGTCGCCTCGGCCCAGTCGTCCATGGCCACCTCGAGCGGCGTCTGCGCCAGCCCGAGGTCGGCCTCCACCGACTGCAGCTCCCGAATGAACTCCAGCACGGTGCGCTGCCGGGAGCCTGGTCGCCGCGACATCGCCCGGCCGAGGACGATTTCGAGCCGGGCCGGCACGTCGGCACGACTGATGGCAGGGACCTTCCCCTTCGCGATGCGGGACATCAGCGCCGCGGAGCTGTTGTCGGCACCCGGCTGCTCGAACGGGGAGCGCCCGGCCAGGAGCGAATAGACGGTCGCACCGAGCGACCAGACCTCGGAGGACACGGATCCGGAAATCTCGTCGAGCAGGACCTCTGGAGCCGACCACGGGATGGAGAGCCCCACGGCGTCCTGCGACTCCGCTTCACCCAGGGTCGCCGCGATGCCGAAGTCGGACAGGACGGGGTGGCCGTACGCGGTGACCAGGATGTTCGACGGCTTGATGTCGCGGTGCAGGATCCCGAAACGGTGGGCGGTCTCGACGGCGCTGGCGATCTTGATCCCGATGCGCAGCGCGTCCGGCACAGAGAGCGGCTCGTCCCGGTAACGCTGGCTGAGTCCCCCAGAGCAGTACTCCATCACCAGGTACGGCCGGCCGTCGGCGGACAGGCCGGCCTGGAAGACGGTGAGGATCGACGGGTGGGAGCTGAGTTGGGCCATGACGTTCGCCTCGGCCTGGAACAGCTGGCGGACCTGGTCGTTGACGATCGCCGAGAGCAGCACCTTCACCGCCACCTGGCGCCTGGGCATGTTCTGTTCGTAGAGGAAGACGTCGGCGAATCCGCCGGATCCGAGCACCCGGACGTAGGAAAAGCCCGGCAGATTGGGCGGCGCGGAGGGCAGTCGTCGTGCCATTTTTTCGCCTCCCCGCCTGTTCGTCACCCCGGCGTGCGGCGGGCGTTCACCAATTGTAGGCAGCCCCAACCGGCCCTTTGGGGCCCGGCGGCAGCCTTAAGCGGACTGGGATACCCCCAAGTCGGGGGGCTCCTCCATGTCGCCGGCGGGCAGATCGAGAACCTCGATCACGTCGAGAACGATGACGCTGACATTGTCACGCCCGCCGTTCTCGAGGGCGGCGTTCAGCAGCGCCCTCGCCGCGTCATCCGCGTCGGGATTGGACATCAGGTAGTGACGGATGCCGTAGGCCGTGAGCTCCTTGGTGAGCCCGTCGGAGCAGACCAGCAGGCGCATGCCGGGCCGCACCGGGACGATCCGGTAGTCGGGGATCGGCGGCTCATGGAAGCCGACCGCGCGGGTGATGACGTTGCCGTGGGGATGCACTTCGGCCTCTTCGCGGGTGATCTTCCCCGCGTCGACGAGTTCCTGCACGACCGAGTGGTCGATGGTCACCTGCTCGAGCACGCCGGAGGCGAGTTGGTAGACCCGCGAGTCACCGATGTTGAAGATGATCCACTGCGGCGCGCCGCCGACCACCGCCAGGGCGGCGCCCGTGACCGTCGTGCCGGTCCCGTTGTCGGTGACGCCGGCCCCCGTGGCCATGTCTTCCACGGCGAGGCTGAGCAAGCGGGCGATGGATTCGGCGTCGGGGTCGGTCGTGCCGGCGAGCTCGGCGAGCCTGGTCACCACGGCCGCGCTGGCGACGTCTCCGGCGGAGTGGCCGCCCATGCCGTCGGCGACCACGAAGATGGGCGACTGGGAGAGGAGGCTGTCCTCGTTGACCTCACGGCGGTGCCCGGTATCGGTGACCGCCGCCCAGGCCAGGGTCACGGTTTTTTGGCTGGTGGGCAGGGAAACCGTGTGCCGGGGCGAGCCTTGACCTATCTGGGTCACGCGTGATGCCTTCCGATTTCGATCTGATCGTGGTGGAGAACGGCTAACGCTCCCTCGAGGGGAGGACTTCGACGATGTTACCGTCCCCGATGTCGACCGTCGTACCCGGTGCGACCACAAGGGACTGCCCGGAGCCCAGCCGCTGCCGTCGCCCGCGCGGCGGATTCACGACAGTCCCGTTGGTGGAGTTGAGGTCGGTCACCACGACGGTGTCGCCCTCCTGGCGGATCTCCAGGTGCGTGGCGGAGACGGCGGACGTGGGCGAGCTGACGGTGATCAGCCGGGGCAGGAGGTCGCCAGTGATGCGCGGCGAGCGCGGTCGCCGGCCGAGGAAGTAGACGGCATCCAGTCGGCGCTCCTCGCCGCCCGGAAGGCGGAAGCCGTAGTGGGCCCCGCGGGTAACTTCGGCGGGCTCCGCGGCCGGCCGGCGTTTGCCCCGGTCCCGGCGCCTGATGATGACGGTGTCCTGGGCGGCCTGGGGCGGCCGGACCACCGTGTCCGCGTCCGCCGGCGAGAGGGGCTGGGTTTCGGGCGCCGGGACGGGACGCGCCGCGGGCTGCGGGAGGGCGGCCGGCTGGCGGATGATCGTGTCGTCGTCGCGGGCCGAGGGCGCGGACAGCGACCAGAAGAGCGTGTCGGCACCGATGGTCCCCATCTCGGCTGTCCGGCCGGAATCCAGCCGGCTGGCGTGGACGACGGCGGCCAGCGGCGAACCGATCACGAGGCCGATCACGGATCGGAAATCGGCCAGGAGCCAGGGGCGGATGTCCCGGTCGGTGAACCGGCGAGATCCGCCCACCGAGAAGACATCGACCGCCACCCGGCCACGCGCGACCACGGACACCGGGATTCCGTCGCCGTCCGTCGGCTCCCCGGGGACGACCACCACGAAGCTCGCGACGGCCTGTTCGCCGGCCAGCGGGAGGAGGGAAACGAGGGACTCGATGTCGATCCGAGGCTCCGCGACCAGTCCGCTCAGCTTCGCCACAATGCCGGGGAACGTGCCGGCTGGGACGGCGGCCAGGAAGGCCCGACCCGCGACGAACGTCCATTCGCCGCTGCCGCCGGGCGCCAGCCCGTACCCCACCCGTGCCATCGCTATCCTCCCGGAGACTCCCCGTGTCGTGGTCTGTCCGGGGCGGCCGGGCCGCTCCGTCGTCCCCATCCTATCCGTCCGGGCGGAGCGGGCCCCGGGGCCGAATTATTAGGATTCCGCAGCTTTTTGGGCGTGGAGCTGCGGATTCGCTTGCCGAAGGGCCGTTTGACTGACACAATCGAGGCATGAGCTCAAATGCACGAAGTGTTGGCGGGAAGCCGGCGCAACTGGACGAGGTCTCCAAAAAGATCATCGAACAGCTGCAGGTCGACGGCCGCCGCTCGTATGCCGAGATCGGCAAGGCCGTCGGTCTGAGCGAGGCCGCCGTTCGCCAGCGGGTGCAGAAGCTCACGGATGCCGGCGTCATGCAGGTCGTCGCCGTGACCGACCCGATGCAGCTCGGCTTCTACCGCCAGGCCATGATCGGCATCCGTGCCACGGGCGACGCGAGGGAACTCGCCGACACCCTGGCCGCGATCCCGTCCGTGGACTACGTCGTCCTCACGGCCGGATCATTCGACATCCTGGCCGAGGTGGTCTGCGAGGACGACGAGGAACTGATCAACCTGCTCAATTCACAGATCCGCAACCTCAAGGGCGTCACCTCCACCGAAACCTTTGTCTACCTCAAACTCCACAAACAGTTGTACAACTGGGGAACGCGATAAAAAATGACCATTTCAGAACAGGCCGTACCGGCCCATCACCACTCTCACGTACCCACTTCGGCACTGGCGCCGGGCGAGTACAGCGACGCCGACAATGCGTCGATGCAGCAGAAGGCGAAGGACCATCTCTGGATGCACTTCGCCCGCCAGTCCGTGATGGAAAGCGGCGCCGGCGTGCCGATCATCACCAAGGGCCAGGGCCACCACATCTGGGACTCCACGGGCAAGAAGTACATCGACGGCCTCAGCGGCCTGTTCGTTGTCAACGCCGGCCACGGCCGCAAGCGCCTCGCCGAGGTCGCCGCCAAGCAGGCCGAAGAGCTGGCCTTCTTCCCGATCTGGTCGTACGCGCACCCGTCGGCGATCGAGCTCGCCGACCGCCTGGCCGCCTACGCGCCGGGCGACCTGAACCGCGTCTTCTTCTCCACCGGCGGCGGTGAAGCCGTCGAGACGGCCTTCAAGCTGGCCAAGTACTACTGGAAGCTGCAGGGCCGCCCCACCAAGCACAAGGTCATCTCGCGGTCCGTCGCCTACCACGGCACCCCGCAGGGCGCGCTGGCCATCACCGGAATCCCGGCCATGAAGGAAATGTTCGAACCGGTCACCCCTGGCGGGTTCCGCGTGCCGAACACCAACTTCTACCGCGCCGACGAAATGGGTTCGGGCCTCGGCCACGACCTGGAGGCCTTCGGCCTGTGGGCGGCCAACCGGATCGAAGAGATGATCCAGTTCGAGGGCCCGGAGACGGTCGCCGCCGTGTTCCTGGAGCCCGTGCAGAACTCGGGCGGCTGCTTCACCGCCCCTCCCGGCTACTTCAAGCGCGTGCGCGAGATCTGCGACCAGTACGACGTGCTGCTCGTGGCCGACGAGGTCATCACCGCGTTCGGGCGGATCGGCAACATGTTCGCCTCGACGACCTTCGGGATCGAGCCGGACATGATCACCTGCGCGAAGGGCATGACGAGCGGCTACTCGCCGATCGGCGCCACGATTGTCAGCGAACGGATCTACGAACCGTTCAAGCACGGTGACACCGCGTTCTACCACGGCTACACGTTCGGCGGGCACCCCGTGTCCTCCGCCGTGGCGCTGGCCAACCTCGACATCTTCGAGGAGGAGAAGCTCAACGAGAACGTGCGCGAGAACTCGCCGATCTTCCGCGCCGAGTTGGAGCAGCTGCTGGACCTGCCGATCGTCGGCGACGTTCGCGGCGAGGGCTACTTCTTCGGCATCGAGCTGGTCAAGGACAAGGGCACCAAGGAGACGTTCAACGACGAGGAGTCCGAGCGCCTGCTGCGCGGCTACCTGTCCAAGGCGCTCTTCGAGGCCGGCCTGTACTGCCGCGCCGACGACCGCGGCGACCCCGTCGTGCAGCTCGCTCCCCCGCTGACCATCGGCCCGGCCGAGTTCCGCGAAATCGGGGAAATCCTGCACGGCGTGCTCTCCGAGGCCCCGAAGCACCTCTAGTTCCCGACGGAGTCCGGGGCGGGCACCCGAAGCCCGCCCCGGAGTCTTCGCCGACGCGCCCTGGGGTTCAGGGGCTGGGCTCGGTATCGAACGGCACCTGGTAGGCCCAATCGGGCAGGTGCCCGCAACTGACGACCGCGTTGAGCAGGCCGGCCATTCCGTAGGCTGGATCGATCGCGAGTGCCTTGTCGATGAACATCCCGGCCACGGACCCGCGCCCGAGCGCCCAGGACAGCCAGGCCAGCATGCACAGCGGAGCCGGCCTGGTCGACCGGGGCGCGATTGCCACGAGCGTCTTCAGCAGCGCAATCGCCTGCCCGATCCGGGCCGGGTCCGGTCGTTCCGTGCCGAGCCCGAGCATGAGGTCGCCGGTGCGCTGTGCGTCCGGATGGACGCCCGCCGGCTGAGCGCACTCGTCCTGGACGATGGCGTCCATGCTGTTGCCCGTGGCCCTCTGGATGATCGCGTAACGCAGGTTCAGCTCGTACGTCCGGATGCCGACCTCCTCGCCGAAGGCGAATTGCAGCATGATCTGGTCGCGGTTCGCCGGTCCCTGGACGAGGAAGAGCAGGGCGGCCGCGTCGTCCAGCCGCAACGACGCCGGATCCCAGGTGAGTGCCGTCTCGGCCAGCTCGACCGGGTCGAGGATGTCGCCCACCGTGTCGATGAGCTCCGGCAGGCTGTCCGCGCCGCGCGCCAGCCGCTCGAGGCCGGCGAGCCGGCGCGCCAGGCGCTCCTTGACCGCGAGGTCCACCACCGGCAGCTCCGCACCGCTCCGCAGCGCCGCCAGGTCGCGCCGCGCGTCCGCCGGGATCGCTTGGTGCACCTCCGACGTCGTGATGTCGCTGAGCGAATGTCCCCCGGTCGGGCACTCCGGTTCCAGGTAGGAACCCCAGCCGTCCGCGCCGACGCAGAGCGCGTCGCGCACGAGGAACCCGGCGAGCTCGGCGCGCGCGATCAGCGCTTCCGCGAAGCGTTCGTGCGGGATGCCGGGGACCGAACCGAACGAGTCGTCGGCGTAGGCCACCGGCACGACGGCGTCGACGCCGGGGATCTTGCAGAGCATGCCGATCAGCGTGGTCGCGATGCGTTTATGGACCTTGGCCGGCGCGTCCGGATCCGGCAGGTTGAAGCGCATGGCGCCGCAGGTGCGGTTGCCGCGGAAGGCGACGAGCACGATGCACTTCTCCGGCAGGAATCCGAGGAGCTGGGGCACCAGGGCGAGGAAGTCGCACGCCTGGCTGGTCTTGACGATGTTCTTCTGCATGCGGACACTCTGGCCGTCCGCGGCGGCGCGCTCCCCCGCGCGGCCGCATCGGGGGATAACTCCCCCGGCCCCTGGCCTGTGGGGGCTCGGACCTTGACACTTCCGGTCGACCTTGACTGGCACGTGTGCCCGGCAAACTCGACCGGAATGGTCCAACTCGGCGCAACAGCCTCGGCCGCTACACCTCGGTGACCGGGGCGGCGAACTGGGCGTCGTAGAGGGCGCGGTAGGCGCCGTCGGCGGCGAGGAGTTCCGCGTGGCTGCCCTGCTCGACGATGCGCCCGGCCTCCATCACCAGGATGAGGTCGGCGTCGCGGATGGTCGACAGCCGGTGCGCGATGACGAAGCTCGTGCGGTCGGCGCGGAGGGCGCTCATCGCCTTCTGCACGAGCACCTCCGTGCGGGTGTCGACCGAGCTGGTCGCCTCGTCGAGGATGAGCACGCTCGGCCGGGCGAGGAAGGCCCTGGCGATCGTGAGCAGTTGCTTCTCCCCCGCGCTGACGTTGCCGCCCTCGTCGTCGAGCACCGTGTCGTAGCCCTCGGGCAGCGAGTGCACGAACCGGTCGACGTAGGTCGCCCGCGCCGCCTCCTGGATCTCCTCCTCCGTGGCATCCGGCCGGCCGTAGGCGATGTTCTCCCGCACCGTGCCGCCGAACAGCCAGGTGTCCTGCAGCACCATGCCCATGCGTGAGCGCAGTTCGTGGCGGGTCATCCGGGCGATGTCGACGCCGTCGAGGGTGATCCGCCCGGCGTCGAGTTCGTAGAAGCGCATCATCAGGTTGACCAGGGTCGTCTTCCCCGCCCCGGTCGGGCCGACGATGGCGATGGTCTGGCCGGGCTCGGCGACGAGGCTGAGGTCGTCGATGAGCGGCTTGTCCGGCAGGTAGCGGAACGAGACGCGCTCGAAGGCCAGCCGGCCGCGGGTGGCGGCGGGCGCCTCGGCCGGGTCAGGGTCGGGGCTCTGTTCGTCGGCGTCGAGCAGATCGAACACCCGCTCGGCGGATGCGACGCCGGACTGCAGCAGGTTGGCCATCGAGCCGAGCTGGGCGAGCGGCTGGGTGAACTGCCGGGAGTACTGGATGAAGGCCTGCACGTCGCCGAGCTGCATCGCGCCGGAGGCGACCTGGAGCCCGCCGACGACGGCGATGCCGACGTAGACCAGGTTGCCGATGAACGTCATCGCCGGCATGATCAGGCCGCTGACGAACTGCGCCCCGAAGCTGGCCTCGTAGAGCTCGTCATTCTTCACGCCGAAGCGCTCCTCCACCTCCTTCTGCCGGCCGAACACCTTGACCAGGGCGTGGCCGGTGAAGGTCTCCTCGATCTGGCCGTTGAGTTCGCCGGTGTTCTTCCACTGCTGCGCGAACAGCTTCTGCGACCTCTTCGCTATCAGCACCGTGGTCACGAGCGTCAGCGGCACGGTGACCAGCGCGAGCAGGGCGAGCACGGGCGAGAGGATGAACATCATCACGATGACGCCGATGACGGTCAGCAGCGAGGTGACGGCCTGGCTGATCGACTGCTGCAGGCTCTGCGAGATGTTGTCGACGTCGTTGGTGACGCGGCTGAGCAGTTCGCCGCGCTGGATGCGGTCGAAGTAGCGCAGCGGGAGCCGGTTGATCTTGGCCTCGATCTCCTCCCGGAGGCGGTAGACGGTGCGCTGGACGACGCCGTTCAGCACGTAGGCCTGCACCCAGGCGAAGGCCGAGGAGAGCACGTAGAGCGCCATTGCCCACATCAGCACGGTGGATAGCGCCGTGAAGTCGATCCCTGCCCCCGGCGTCAGCGTCATCGCGCTGAGCATGTCCGCCTTCGCGTCGTCGCCGGCGGCCCGCAGCTGCGCGATCAGGTCCGACTGGCTCAGCCCGGCCGGGATGGTCTTCGAAATGAAGCCGGCGAAGATGAGGTTCGTGCCCTCGCCGAGCAGCCGCGGTCCGATCACCGCGAAGGTCACGCTGGCCACGGCCAGGAAGAGCACGAGCGAGAGCCAGAGTCGTTCGGGGCGGAGCGTGCCGAGCAGGCGCCTGGCGGACGGCCAGAAGTTCATCGCCTTCTCGGCGGGGACGTTCATCCCCCCGAACGGACCGCCGCGGCCCATCGGCGGACGGGCGGGGGTGGCCCTGGTGCCCTCTGTCGCGCTCATGCCACTTCCTCCGCGGCCAGCTGGGAGGCGACGATTTCCTGGTAGGTCTCCGAGCTCTCGAGCAGCTCCTCGTGCCTGCCCTGGGCCACGATCCGGCCGTCGTCGAGCACGAGGATCCGGTCGGCGTCCACGATGCTCGACACCCGCTGCGCGATGATGATCATGGTCGCCCCGTCCGTGTTGTGTTTGAGGGCCAGCCTGAGGCGGGCATCCGTCGCCGTGTCCAGCGACGAGAACGAGTCGTCGAAGATGTAGAGCTCAGGCCGTTTGACGAGCGCCCGGGCGATCGCGAGCCTTTGCCGCTGCCCGCCGGACACGTTCGTGCCGCCCTGCGAGATGGGGGCGTCGAGCCCGCCCTCCATCCCCGTCACGAACTCCCGGGCCTGCGCGGTGGTGAGGGCCTGCCAGAGTTCTTCCTCGGTCGCGTCCGGTTTGCCGTAGAGCAGGTTGCTGCGCACGGTGCCGGAGAACAGGTACGGCTTCTGCGGCACCAGCCCGATGTGGCCCCAGAGCAGGTCGGGGTTCAGCTCCCTGACGTCGACGCCGTCGACGAGAACGGATCCGCTGGTGGCGTCGAACAGCCGGGGCATGAGGTTGACCAGGGTGGTCTTGCCAGACCCTGTGCTGCCGATGATCGCGGTGGTCTGGCCGGAGTGGGCGACGAAGCTGATGTCGCTGAGCACGGGTTCCTCGGCTCCCGGGTAGGCGAAGCCGACGCCCCGCAGTTCCAGTTCGCCGTGGCCGATGGTCTCGTTGACCGGGCGCTGCGGCGGCCGCACGCTGGACTCGGTCTCGAGCACCTCGCCGATCCGGTCGGCCGAGACCGTCGCCCGCGGGATCATCACGGCCATGAAGGTCGCCATCATGACCGCCATCAGGATCTGCATGAGGTAGCTGAGGAAGGCGATCAGCGTGCCCACCTGCATCGACCCGTCCTGGATCCGGAACGCGCCGAACCAGATCACGGCGACGCTCGAGACATTGAGCACGAGCATGACGACGGGGAACATCAACGCCATCAGCCGTCCGGCGCGGAGTGCCGTATCGGTGACGTCGTCGTTGGCCGTGGCGAACCGCCGGGTCTCGACATCCTCGCGTACGAACGCCCGCACGACGCGGATGCCGGTGAGCTGTTCGCGAAGCACCCGGTTGACGGCGTCGATGCGGGTCTGCATCAGCCGGAACAGCGGCACCATCCGGACGATGATGAGCCCGACGGCGACCAAAAGCACGGGGACCGCCACGGCGATGAGCCAGGACAGCTGGACGTCCTGGCGGACCGCCATGATGATGCCGCCGATGCTGAGGATGGGCGCGGAGACCATCAGCGTGCTCGTCATCAGCACGAGCATCTGCACCTGCTGCACGTCGTTCGTCGAACGGGTGATCAGCGAGGCGGCCCCGAACCGGGTGACCTCCTGCTCGGAGAACTCGCCGACGCGGCTGAAGACGGCGCCGCGGAGGTCGCGGCCGAGCGCCATCGCCGCCTTGGCGCCGAAGTACACGGCCGTGATGGCGCAGGCGATCTGGATGAGCGTGATGCCCAGCATCAGCGCGCCGGTTTCGAGGATGTACCCGGTGTCGCCCTTCGCCACGCCCTCGTCGATGATGTCCGCGTTCAGCGTCGGCAGGTAGAGCGAGGCGATGGACTGCGCCAGTTGGAACACGATGACGGCCACCAGCAGGCGCCGGTACGGTCGCAGGTAGCGCACGAGAAGCTTCCAGAGCACGGGTTCTCCTAGGTGGGTGGGGCGGAGGTGGGCCGGCCGATGATGCCGTAGAGGATCAGGGCGGTGATGTCATCGTCATCGAACGCCGGGCCGTTGCGAACGTGCGGCACGGCAGCCGCGAGCGCGATCATCCGGATGATCTGGGCGGCCCTGGCCGGCTCGACGTTCAGCCGGGCGAGGTCGGGTGCGAGCACGCGGCCCATGATCTCGGTGAACTCCCGGCGGGCCTCCGGCGTCGGCGGCGGCCCCATCGTCCCGAGCGCCGTCATCAGGGTGAAGACCCTCGCGAACCGGCCGCGCATCAGGGCCACCAGCGTCCGGATCTTCTCCTCGAGCGGAAGCGCCGGGTCGACCGAGCGGAGCCGGGCCCGGAAGGGCTCCGGGTCGAGCTGCTTGGCCACCGCGGCGCTGATCAGGTCGTCCTTGCTGCCGAAGGCCCGGAAGATCGTGCCCTCGGCGATCCCGGCGCACTCGGCGATCTGCTTCGTCGTGACGGCGCGGCCGTGCGCCAGGAGCAGGGGCGTGACCGCGTCGATGAGCATGGCCTGGCGGTCTTCGACCGACAACGACCTGGCCCGACCCGGTTTCTCCGTCATACTCACGCGGGCCAGACTATCTGAGTGAGTGCTCACTCACAAGGGTGTTTACTCGAAGAGCGCGGAGATCCAGGCCACGTCCTCGGCTGAGGGGCGCCAGGCCGTCGCGGCATCCGCGTTCTGGGTGATCTGCTCCGGCCGGGTGGCGCCCGCGATGACGCTGGTGAGGCCCGGCTGGGCGAGCAGCCAGGCGAAGGTCGCGTCGAGCATGCTCACGCCGCGTTCGTCGCAGAACGCCTGGTAGCGCTCGATGAGGTCCCAGGGTGCGTTGTCGACGAGGTGGCGGCGGATCATCATGATCCGGCTGTCCGCCGGGCCGCCCTCGCGGGTGAACTTGCCCGTGAACAGCCCGTTGTACAGCGGGAAGAAGGGCAGGAAGCCGAGCCCGTACGCGTTCACGGCCGGCAGGACCTCGTCTTCGGCGTCGCGCACGAGCAGGCTGTACTCGTTCTGCGACGAGATGAACCGGGGGTGCCGGTGCAGCTCGGCGGTGAACTCGGCCTCCGCGATCTGCCAGCCGGCGAGGTTCGAGTGGCCAATGTAGCGGATCTTGCCCTCGCCGATGAGGTCGTCGAGCGTCGAGAGCGTCTCCTCGATCGGCGTGTTCGCGTCGGGGGCGTGCAGTTGGTACAGGTCGATCCAGTCCGTCTGCAGGCGACGCAGCGACGCCTCGACGGCCAGGCGGATGTAGCGGCGCGAGCCGCGAGCGCCCCAATCCGGGCCGTTCAGCCCGCCCATGTCCATGCCGAACTTGGACGCGAGCACGATGTCGTCGCGCCGTCCCTTGAGGGCGTGGCCCATCAGGGTCTCGCTCAGGCCCCGCTCCGCGCCGTAGATGTCCGCGGTGTCGAACAGGGTCACCCCGGCCTCGATGGCCGCGTCGATGACGGCCGTCGTGCCTTCCTGGCCCTGGGAGGCCGTGCCGGTTCGGCCGAAGTTGTTGCAGCCGAGCCCGATCGTCGAGACGATCAGTCCGGAGTTGCCGAGTCTGCGATAGTCGATCTGAGCCATCGCACCAGCCTAAGGGAGGGTCAGCCGGCCCGCACTGTCGAGCCTCCGGCCTGTGCTAGGGCGTGTCTCCTAATCGAATCGTGATTCGTTTGGGAGGCTGGAGGAATGTCGCGTACTGCTCTGCTGACCGATGACCAGTGGACTCGGATTGAG
>NZ_SOEZ01000073.1 GCF_004402215.1 Cryobacterium tagatosivorans | reverse complement strand
TCAATCCGAGTCCACTGGTCATCGGTCAGCAGAGCAGTACGCGACATTCCTCCAGCCTCCCAAACGAATCACGATTCGATTAGGAGACACGCCCTAGTCGAGCGAGTGATGCCGCCACAGGCGGGCGCAGGCGGCGAGGTCCTGGGCTGTGGTGGAGAACCGAAGCGCCCGGGTGGTCAGCTCGGAGGACCTGGCCGGCTCGGTGGCATCCAGGTCGTCGGCCACGCTCGTGCACCCGGCCCCGGTGACCCGGCAGAACGCTGCGGCGCGGTCGAGGGCGACGGCGAAGTCGCCGGAGAACACGCCGCGGAGGATTTCATCGGCGACCGCGATGATCTCGGCCGGTCCGGTCGGGATCATCGCACCCGCCACGACGGGGTCGATCGACACGGCCACATCCACCCCGCGCTGGTAGAGGAACGCCGTGCCGTCGGGGTCCTGCCGGATGAGCAGCCGAATCAGGTACATGCGCCAGAGCGCGCCGGGCAGGCTGCGGGGCGCGGCCCGGGACCACAGCTCGGCGACCGTGTCGATTCCGTGCTCGTCGGTGTACGCGATCAGCCGCTCGACGATGCGCGGATCGGGGTCGCTGCGCACGCGGGCGAGGAGCGCCTGGGCGGTTTCGTGGGCGACGCGGCTGATCGACGCCGGGTCGTCCCCGCCCTGGAAGGATTCGAACTTGCTGCCGGAGAACTGGGTCGGCTTGTGGAAGTCCTCTGCCATCGTGTCCTCCCTCGTTTTGTCGGCTGGTGGCGGGTCTGCCTCAACGGTACCGACAAAAGCTCCGGGAAATCCGCGATAGATTATTACCCGCGGGCCTCTAGCTCAGTTGGTAGAGCAAAGGACTTTTAATCCTTGGGTCGTCGGTTCGAGCCCGACGGGGCCCACCCTTGTCCGGCGTCTCCCCTGGCATCGACGGCGATGGCGTCTCCCTGTTGTGGCTCCCGCACGTAGCGCCGGCGACGCATGTTCGCTCTCAGTTCCCTCGGTTATCCTGTTCCCGGCCCACGAACAAACGAGCGATACGGAAGGACGCCGAATGCAGGAACCGATCGTCCTTGACGTGCTGCTGGTGCTCGTGCTCGTCGTCTCGCTGGTCAACGGCTATCGCAGCGGCCTGGTCCGCAGCCTGAGCGGCATCGCCGGGATCATCGCCGGCGGCACCGTCGCGTTCTTCCTCGTCCCGCTGATCGGGCCCTGGATCCCGGCGCCCGAGTGGCGTACCCCGGTGACGCTGGTGGCGGCCCTGGTGCTCGTGCTCGGCGGCCTCACGGTCGGGGAGTCGATCGGCCACGCCATCCGTCGCCGCGCGCACCGGACGAAACTGCGCGTCGTCGACCGGGTGCTCGGCGCCGGCGTCGCCCTGGTCGCGACCGCCCTCGTGGCCTCCATGCTCGCGTTCAGCATCGGCGCCCTCGGGGTGCCCTTCCTATCGCCGGCGATCGCGTCCTCCGGGGTGGTCCGCACGATCAACGACCTGACCCCCGCGCCGGTGCAGCGCTTCCTCGCCCAGGTCCGCTCGGCGGCCGTGGAGGATGGCCTGCCGCGTATCGTCGAGGCCTTCACCGGCCCCACCCCGGAAATCCCCAACGTCAACACGGGCAGCCCCGCCCTCGTGACCGCGGCGCGGTCGGTGCTGAAGATCACCGGGAACGCCTACTCGTGCGGGCAGAACCAGTCGGGCAGCGGTTTCGTCGTGGCCGCCGGCCGCGTCGTGACGAACGCGCACGTCGTCGCCGGCGTGAGCGAACCGGTCGTCGAGGTGCCGGGCGCCGGCGCCCTGCCGGGCCGGGTGGTCTACTTCGACCCGGTCGACGACCTCGCCGTGATCGCGGTCAGCGGGCTCACCACCGCCCCGCTGCGGCTCACCGGGAACCTCGCGCCGGGAACCGAGGCCGTCACCGACGGCTACCCCCTCGGCGGCCCGTTCGACTCGGACCCGGCCGAGGTGATCTCCGTCGACTCGGTCGCCGTGGCCGACATCTACGGCGCGAACCCCTCCGCGCGGCAGGTCTACACGCTGGCCTCCGACGTGCAGCAGGGCGAGTCGGGAGGCCCCCTGCTCAGCCTCGACGGCGAGGTGGCCGGCGTCATCTTCGCCAAGGCGGAGAACACGCCCAACGTCGGCTACGCCCTGGCGATGGAGGAACTCGCACCGGTCGCCGCCCGCGCTGCGTCCCTCTCCGCGCCGGTGGCCTCCGGGCACTGCGTCCGCGACTGATTCCGGCTCCCCGGGCGACGCGCGATTCGTTGGCCGCTGCCGCACCTTGGTACGTTGCTGGGTAGCAGTTGTCATTCTCTTCGCTGAGGCTGGCCCGGCGATCAAAGGAGATCCTGCATGCTCTCGTACACCGACGCACCGTCCGACCAGCCGCTCCTCGAGACCACCATTGGCGTGGATTTCGAGCGGAATGTGGCGCTCTTCGGCGACCGGGATGCCCTGATCGAAGCCGCCACGGGCCGACAGTGGACCTACGCCGCGCTGAACGCCGAGGTGGATGCGCTCGCCCGCGGCCTGCTCTCCCTCGGGGTCGAGCGCGGCGACCGGATCGGAATCTGGTCGCCCAACTGCGCCGAGTGGACCATCGTGCAGTACGCCACCGCGAAGGTCGGCGCGATCCTGGTGAACGTGAACCCGGCGTTCCGCTACGGCGAACTCGAATACGTGGTCCGGCAGTGCGGGATGCGCATGCTGATCACCGCCCCGTCGGACAAGAACAGCGACTACGCCGCGATGGCGCGCACGGCGCACCAGGGCTGCGAGGAGCTCGCCGAGCTGGTCTTCCTCGAGCCGGACGGCCACGAACGCCGGCCGGGCGAGTTCGGCTACGCCGACGTGACGGCCGCGGCCGCGAACGTTCCCGCCGCGCGGCTGGCCGCCCGGCTGGCCGAGCTGGAGGCCACCGACGCGATCAACCTGCAGTACACCTCCGGCACCACGGGCTTCCCCAAGGGCGCCACGCTCACGCACCGCAACATCCTCAACAACGGGTTCTTCATCGGCGAACTGCTGGAGTACACCGAGCACGACCGGGTCGTGCTCGCCGTGCCGTTCTACCACTGCTTCGGCATGGTCATCGGCAACCTCAACATCTACTCGCACGGGGCCGCGGCCATCCTCCCCGGCCGCAACTTCAGCCCGGCCGCGGTGCTGCAGGCCGTGCAGGACCACCGGGGCACCTCGCTCTACGGCGTCCCGACGATGTTCGTGGCCGAGCTGGCGCTGGAGAACTTCGCCGACTACGACCTGTCGACCCTGCGCACCGGGGTGATGGCCGGGTCGACCTGCCCGGTCGAGGTGATGAAGCGCGTCATCGGCGAGATGCATATGAAGGATGTGGCCATCTGTTACGGCATGACGGAGACCTCGCCGGTTTCCACGATGACCCGCGGCGATGACGACATCGCCCGCCGCACCTCGACCGTCGGCCGCACCATGCCGCACCTGGAGAGCAAGGTCGTCGACCCGGGCACCGGCGAGACCGTGGAGCGCGGCATCATCGGCGAACTGTGCACGCGCGGCTACAGCGTCATCTCCGGCTACTGGAACGAGCCGGAGAAGACGGCCGAGGCGATCGACGACGACGGCTGGATCCACACCGGCGACCTCGCCCTGATGGACGAGGCCGGCTACATCAGCGTCGAGGGCCGGATCAAGGACATGGTCATCCGCGGCGGGGAGAACATCTACCCGCGCGAGATCGAAGAGTTCCTCTACCTGCACCCGTCCATCCAGGACGTGCAGGTCATCGGGGTCCCCGACGACAAGTACGGGGAGGAGCTGATGGCCTGCATCATCCTCAAGCCCGGCGCGGAGATGATCTCGGCCGACGACCTGGCCGACTTCTGCCGCGGCCGGCTCGCCCACTTCAAGGTGCCGAGGTTCACCGACGTGCGCGACAGCTTCCCGATGACGGTCTCCGGCAAGATCCGCAAGGTCGACATGCGGGACGAGGCGATCGCCCGGATGCGCGCCGGCGCCTGACGCCCGCGCGGCCGCTCAGGCGAGCGAGACGAGCGCCTGGGCGAGGGCGAAGATCGCCAGCCCGGCCAGGGCGCCGACGACCGTGCCGTTGATCCGGATGAACTGCAGGTCCCGGCCGACCTGCAGCTCGATCTTCTCGGACGTCTCCGCGGCATCCCAGCGTTCAACGGTTTCGGTGATCACCCCGGCGATCTCGTGGCGGTAGCTCTGGACCAGGTGGCTGAGCGCGTCGGCCAGCCAGCGGTCGATCCGGGCGCCGAGGGCGGCGTCCTCGGCCAGCCGCGCCCCGACATCCGTCACCGTCGACTGGATGCCCGCCCGCAGGCCGCTGGCCGGGTCGGCCAGCGCCTCGGCCAGGGTCGCCTTGACCGATTCCCAGGCCTCGCCGGCGAACTCGCGCAACCGGGCATTGTCGAACAGGCCGGCCTTGAGCGCCTCGACGCGGGCGATGGTGTCCGGGTCGTGCTGCAGGTCGCTCATCAGTTCGGCCAGGTACCGGTCGACCACCTGCCGGAGCGGATGCCCGGGCTGCGCCCGCACGGCGGCGACGAAGCCGAGCACCTCGCGGTAGGCCCGGTCGTCGACCATTTCTGCGACGAAACCGGGCAGCCAGCGGGGCAGCCGCTGGGAGACGGCATGCCCGAAGGCCTCCGGGTGCGCGGCCAGCCAGTCCTCGGTGCGTTCGAGCACCGCATCGACGGCGGCGCTCTGCTGTCCGGCGGCGACGAGGCGCTCGCCCACCCGGCCCAGGCTCGGCGCCCATTCCGGCCGCAGCAGGTGTTCGCGCACGACGGCCTCGATCAGGTCCTTGACCGCCTCGTCGCCGAGCAGCCGGAGCAGGCCGGTGCCGGCGAGCGCGAGCTCGTCGGTGACCCGCCGGGCGCTCTCCGGCCGGCCCAGCCAGCCGCCGAGCCGCCGGGACACCCCGAGCGACTCGAGTTTGCCGCGCACGACGGCCTCGGAGAGGAAGTTCGTCTCGACGAACTCGCCCAGGCTCGCGCCGATCTCGTCCTTGCGCCGGGCGATGATGTTCGTGTGCGGGATGCGCAGCCCGAGCGGGTAGCGGAACAGCGCGGTCACCGCGAACCAGTCCGCGATCGCGCCGACCATGCCGCCCTCGGCCGCGGCCCGCACGTACTCCAGCGCCGGGTAACGCTCCTGCAGGGCGAAGGAGACGGCGAAGACGACGGCCATCAGGGCGAGCAGGCCGACCGCGAGCCGCTTCATCCTGGTCAGGGCCACCAGACGCGCGGCATCCGGCGGGGAAAGGATCCGGGTCGCAACCATCCCCCCAGCTTGCCACTTCGGCGACGATCAACACGCCCGCGGCGGCGCGTCCTCGCTAACAGGCACAGTGCCCCTCGGCGGCGGGCGTGTGCCCTGGCTCGTTGGCCGGGACGTCGAGCACGGGGCTGCGATCGAAGAAACCGTCCGGCCGCAGCTTGAAGCCCGCGGTGTCCACCGGCATGATCGGCCAGTCCTCGACCCGGGGGAAGTGGGTCAGGCCGAAGGTGTGCCAGAGCACGATGTCCTGCCCGTCGATGTCCCGGTTCGCTGCCATGTAGGCCGGCAATCCTGCCCCGCCGGCGTGCTGGTTGACGAAGTCCCCGGTCGGGTAGCGCTCATCCTCGGAAAAGCGGGTGACCCACAGGTCCTTGGTGGCGAACGCGGCCCGCCGCGCCACCGACGACTGCGGATCGGCCAGGAGGGTGGGCTGGCCCTGCGGATACAGCTTGTAGGCCACCGGCTCGCCCAGCCGGTTCAGCGAGTTCGGGTTGGACACGTGCCAGGTTCGCCCCGCGGCCATGTTCGCCTCTCGGACCCCCTCTGCTTCCGTGGCCAGCAGCGTGCGGCGGCGGCTGAATGCGTTGCCGCGCTCGTTGCCCGCGCCCATCGGCACGCGCACGGCCTCCTCTTCCTCGACGCGGTTGGTGGCGCCGTCCAGGGCCATGTCCAGCCGGGCGCTGAACAGGTGCTGGTGGAACGGCGCGCCCAGGCCCGGGGCCAGCTCCGAGGCGTACGCGTATCCCTTTCCCGGATAGGCGCTGGTGAAGACGACGCCGGTGGCCTTGGCCTCGAACTCGATGGTGCCGTCCAGGTAGAGGTACCAGTAGAAGCCGTAGTCGTAGTTGCCGACGGTGGTGAAAAACGAGATCACCAGGCGGCGATTGCGGCGGGTGTAGTCGATGCCGGTCCAGAGGTCGCTGTGCTTGGCCAGGATGCTCCAGTCCTCCTCGTGCATGCAGATCCCGTTGCGGATTTCCCGCGGGTTGCCCAAGCCGTCCGCGATGACCGGGCTGAGGTAGGTGATCTCGCCCAGGCAATCGCAGCCCAGCTCCAGCGAGTTGGCGTACTGGCCGACCAGGTATTCGCCCGTGTCGAAATAGTTCTGCCAGGACCGCACCGGCGACGGGTCGCCGTAGGGCACCACCATCTCCGCGATCGAAGCCCGGTTGATGATGGACCGGCGCCGGTCGCCGTCCTGGAAACCGATGTTGTGCAGCACGAGGCCTTCGCGCACGTCGAAGCCGATGTCCAGGCTCCATCGTTCCCACTCGACGTGGTTGCCGCCGGTCACGGAGAAGCTCGGGCCGTCGGGCTGGGTGATGCTGATCGGTTTGATCGTCGTGCGCTCGGGTCCGGTCAGGGTCGGATCGGTGTAGTTGCCGTGCTCGGCAGGAATCGGCACGACGCCGTAGTCGATGACCTGGTCCACGGTCTTGCTGACGATGTCCACGTAGGCGACGAGACCGTCCACGGGGTGGGCCCAGGCGCTGTCCTCCGGAAAGTCCTGGACGAAGGCCAGTCCGCGGAGGATCCGACGGCCCTTCTCCTCCGGGTATTCGAAGACACCGGCGGACAGCGGAGCCACCCGGACCTTCGCCAGGTCGAGCCCGCGATCGGCGAGGGCCTTGAGCCAGCGCGCATCGTGGGTGAGGAGCTCCTCCACGGCGGCGAATTCCTCCTCGAGCACGGGAAGTTCGCCGCTCACCGCGGTGTCGAGCACGACAACCGACTCGACCGTCCCCGCGGTGGCCGATACGACGACATCCCGCGGGGCGGCCCCGGAGTTATCGTGCAGGAAGATCCGGAACCGCCGGTCGGGCCGCTGTTCGCGGGCGCCTCGCGGCGGATCGAGCAGCCCCAGGTACGCGACGCGGATGCTGTCCCCGAGCAGGCCCGCGTCGACCAGGACTCCGCGAACCACACTGATTTCCTCGGCCGTGGCCAGGGAATACGCGGTGGTGGTGGTCAGTGGAGCGATCGTGACTGTCGGTGAACAGCAAGTCATGATTACACCTTTCCGGGTGTCCCGAGCCGCAGCACTGCGACTCGATAGCGGTTTTATTTCTATGGTTGTAGAACCATAGCTTTTCACTAGGCTCGCTGACAAGGTCTATTCCGGGCAGTATTTTCTCGAGGGGCAGCATGCCGAAAGTCGTCGACCACGACCAGCGACGGGTCGACCTCGTCGAGGCGACCTGGCGCATCATTGCCAGCCACGGCATCGAGGGCGCAACCATGCGCGACATCGCGGCTGAGGCCGGCTTCGCCAACGGGGCGCTGAAGCCCTACTTCCCCAGCAAGGACGACCTGCTCACCTTCGCCTTCGGCCACGTGTTCAACCAGACCAACGAGCGCATGGAAAAGTCGACGGCCGGCCACACCGGCCTGGCCGCGCTGCGCGCCTTCTGCCACGAGATCCTCCCGCTCGACGACACCCGGCTCCAGGAGGCCCGGATCGTCATCCCCTTCTGGCAGAAGGCGCTGACCGACCCGTCGAAGGCGACCCTGAACGAAGAGTCCATGCGGCAGTGGCGCGGCCGGCTGCACGAGCACCTGCTCGAGGCCAGGGCCGCCGGCGAGATCCACACCACCGTCCCGGATGCCGACATCGTCGGGCATCTGATGAGCGTGGTGCTGGGTGCGCAGATCACCGCGGTTCTCTCCCCGGCGGAGCATTCCCCCGCCCGCCTGGTCAGCCAGCTCGAGGGCTACCTCCGCGTTCTCTCCACCGGCGACTGACCGGGGGTTCTTCGCCGAGTGTTGAAAAAAGAGTGACAACGCCGTTGTTCCGGACTAGATTGCTGGGGATGCGCGCCGAAGCGCTACCGGAAGAGGCCTCTCGTGACCATGACGAACATCCGCACCGGTTCCCGGGGTGCGCTGGAACCGGTGCAGACGGCCGTGGCGGACAGCTTCACCCAGTGGCGCAACCTGGTCTCCCAGTCCTTCGTCCCCCTCGAGGTCCGATCCGACGCGGCGCAGTTCACCGGCCGGCTCCGCTCGCGCGTTCTCGATGATCTCTCGATCGTCGAAGTCACCGCCAACGGCCATGAGGTGCTGCGTACGCCGGCTCTCATCTCGAGGTCGGACCGCCTTTATTTCAAGCTGAATCTGCAGTTGTCCGGCCACGGCATCCTGATCCAGGACGGACGCGAGGCCACGCTGCGCCCGGGGGACATCGCCGTGTACGACACCCACCGCCCGTACACCCTGGCCTTCGCGGAGGACTTCCGGCTCCTGGTGCTGATGATCCCCCACGATGCCTTCGACCTCCCCGCGGACTCGATCGCCCAGCTGACGGCGGTCCGCATGGCCGGTGACGCGGGGCTGGGACGGATGATCAGCCCCTTCATGGTCCGGCTGGCCGAGAACCTCGACGCCCTCTCCGGCACCAGCGGCCACCGGCTCGCCTACAACGCGGTGGACCTGGTCGCCACCATGTTCGAAAGCGAACTGAACGTGCGCCGCGACCCGGTCGGCGGGTCGCACGGCGAGATGCTGACGAAGATGCGCCAGCACATCGAAGCGAATCTCGGCGACCCAGAGCTCTCCCCGGCCGGGATCGCCGCCGCTCATTTCATTTCGACCCGCCAGCTGCACAACATCTTCCACCAGGCGGACACGACGGCGGCGGGCTGGATCCGCACCCGGCGACTGGAGCGCTGCCGTCGGGATCTGCGGGACCCCATCCTGGGCGATCGCCCCGTTGCCGCCATCGCCGCCCGCTGGGGATTCCTGGACGCCGCACACTTCAGCCGCACGTTCCGCCTCGCCTTCGGCGAGCCGCCCAGCGCCTACCGCCGCGCCTGAAGCCTTCACTCCCAGTCAACTGCCGTTCCCGGAAAGACAAGCCTCCACCCGGTTCCCCGGGAGAGAGTCGGTACAGGTCTCCAACGCAGGGGGCCACTGCCGCACTGCGTCGGCTGGGAACTCAACGAGGAGTCACACCATGGCAACGAAGCTGTTCATCAACGGTGAGTGGACCGGCGCGACCGGCGGCACGATCACGACCTGGAACCCGGCCACCGAGGAGATCATCGAAGAGGTCGGCTTTGCCAGTGCCGTCGACGTGGATGCCGCCGTCGACGCCGCCCAGGTTGCCTTCGACGCCCCGGAGTGGCGCGACATGCTCCCGGTCGCCAGGGCGCGGCTGCTGTTCCGGCTCGCCGACCTGATCGAGGCCCACGCCGACGAACTGGCGGAACTCGAGACCAGGGACCAGGGGCAGCCGATCGGCATCTCCCGCAACATCTCGGTCAGCGGGGCCGCGGAGCACTTCAGGTACTACGCCGGCTGGGTCACCAAGATCGAGGGCCGCACCTCCCCGATCTCCTTCCCGGACACGCACCACTACACCCGCCGCGAGCCCATCGGCGTCTGCGCGTTGATCACGCCGTGGAACTTCCCGCTGATGATCCTCTCCTGGAAGCTCGCCCCCGCCCTGGCCACCGGTAACACGGTCGTCATCAAGCCGGCCGAGCAGACGCCGCTGACCGCCATCCGTCTCGTCGAGCTGGCCGCCCAGGCCGGCTTCCCGGCCGGCGTGATCAACCTGGTGACCGGCGACGGAACGACGGGACAGGCCCTGGTGGACCACCCGAAGGTCGACAAGGTCTCCTTCACCGGATCCACCGCCGTCGGCCGTTCCATCGTCGCCGGTTCCGCCGCCTCCAACCTGAAGAAGGTCACCCTCGAGCTCGGCGGCAAGGCGCCCTCGATCATCGCCGCCGATGCGGACATCGACGCCGCCGTCGGCGGGAACATCGCCGGGGGGATGCTGAACTCCGGCCAGGTCTGCGCCGCGTACACGCGCTTCTACGTGAACAAGAAGCGCGAGGCCGAATTCGTCGAAAAGATGGCGGCCGGCGTGAGCGGGATGAAGATCGGACCCGGCATCGACCCGACCAGCCAGCTCGGCCCGCTGGTGTCGGCCAAGCACTTCGCCCACGTCGAGGCCCTCGTGGCCGCCGGCCGGGCGGAGGGCGCTGAACTGATCACCGGCGGCGCCAGGTCCGGCGAGCAGGGTTTCTTCTACCAGCCGACCATCTTCGCCGGCGTCCGCGACGGAATGGACATCGCCACCCGGGAGGTCTTCGGACCGGTGCTGTCGATCATGTCCTACGACGACGACGACGAGCTGCAGGACCTGATCAACCGTGCCAACGACACCGATTACGGGCTTGCCGCGACGGTCTGGACGAAGGACATGACGGTGGCGCACCGGCTGGCCAACGGCATCCGCGCCGGCGCCATCTTCGTGAACATGCCGCCGGTTCCCGACATGGCCGCGCCCTGGGGTGGGTTCAAGACCAGCGGCTGGGGCAACGAAATGGGGCCGTATTCCATCGACGCGTACACCCAGACCAAGGGCGTCTGGATGCACTACGGCAGCTGATCCGACCCCCGACCCCGCTGCCGTACTGAACCCACGACCTCACCGAGGAGAAAACCATGACGACAACCCGCACCGCGTCCCACACCGAACCGCAAACGTCCCTGCGCCAGGGGCGCCTGGGTGTCATCGGAATTGTCTTTTTCGTCGTCGCCGCCGCGGCCCCGCTGGTCGGGATGACCGGGGCCGTTCCGGTGGCCATCGTGCTCGGTAACGGGGCGGCGGCTCCCGGCGCCTACCTCGTCGTCGGCATCACCCTGCTCCTGTTCAGCGTCGGCTACGCGGCGATGAGCCAGCGGGTCACGAATGCGGGGGCCTTCTTCGCCTACATCGGCCGCGGCCTCGGGAAGCATCTCGGCGGGGCGTCGGCCTTCGTGTCGATCCTGGCGTACCTCGCCATCCAGCTGGCCATCTACGGATTCTTCGGCGCGGTCATGTCCGGGCAGGTCGGGCTCCTGCCCTGGTGGGGCTGGTCTCTCCTGTCGTGGGCCGTCGTGACCCTGCTCTCGCTGTTGAGCGTGGACGTCGGGGCAAAGGTGCTCGGGGTGATGATGCTGCTCGAGGTGGGGGCCCTGGTCGTCACCTCGGTGGCCATCCTCGTTGACGGTGGCCCGGAGGGCGTCAATGTCTGGGCATCCTTCGACCCCGCGGCGATCGTCGCCGGCGGGCTCGCGGGCTCGGCCGGCATCGCGTTCGCCTTCGCGTTCGCCTCCTTCATCGGGTTCGAGGCCACCGCCATCTACGGCGAGGAGTCGAAGGACCCGAAGAAGGTCGTGCCGCGCGCGACCTACCTCGCGGTGGGGCTCATCACGGCCCTCTTCGCGCTGACCGCGTTCGCGATGGTGACCGGTATGGGCGCGTCGACCGTGGTCGAGAAGACCGTGGAGCTCTCGATGGTCGGCGACGTGCCCCTCGCCGACCCGGCGGCCGTGCTGTTCGCCCTGGCCACCCAGTATGTCGGACCGTGGATGGCCACGGTCATGAGCATCCTCGTGCTCTCCAGCCTCTTCGCCGGCCTGCTGGCATTCCAGAATTCCGCCAGCCGCTACCTGTTCGCGCTCGGTCGCGGCGGCGCGCTGCCGAAGCCGCTCAGCCGGGTCAACGGCCGCGGCGCCCCCGCGGCGGCCTCCATCGTCACGTCGGTGTTGACCGGGCTCGTGATCGCCGTGTTCGCCATTTTCCAGTTGGACCCGGTACTGAACCTGTTCTTCTGGTTCAGCGGCCTCGCCGTGATCTCCATCGTGCTGATCGAGATTCTCGTCTGCGTCGCGATCATCGTCTATTTCCACCGGAACAAGGGCAGCGAGAACGTCTTCCAGACGCTGATCGCGCCGATCCTGGCGACCATCGGCCTGGTGCTCGGCGAATACCTCCTGATGAGCCGGTTCGGGCTGCTCGCCGGGACCGTGGCGGAGGGAGTCGACCCGACGGTGACGGCGTGGGGGCTGAGCCCGATCGGCTGGGTCCTGGTCGCCCTGCCATTCGCGCTGCTCGCCGGCGGCTACGCGGTGCTGCGCGCCGGGAAGACCGAGAACGACGCGCTGGTCAGGGACGTCTTGTCCTAGAAACCGCTGTGCCGGATGCCCCAGCGCACGGTCCAGGTCTCCCCCGGCGCCAGCCGGCGGAGACCTGCTCCGCTGTTGAAGGCGTTGGCGGGCGCCGTCATCGGCTCGATGGCGACGGCCTGCCCGCGGACCGGTTCGCCGGCACCGGTGCTGACCGGGAAGTTCCGCGGCGTGAAGACCTGCACGTAGCCCATGTTCTCGTCGCCCCAGAGCACGACCCGGCGTCCGTCCGGTGCGGTGAGCGAGTGCTCCGCCCGCCCGTTCGTGAAAGTGACGCCGCCGAAGCCGTCGTCGAGGTCGAGGTCCCGGACCGGCCGGCCGGCGCGGAGGTCGAACGGGGTGCCGTCGACCGGCGTCTCGCCGACCGGGTTCAGCCGGTCGTCGACGTCGATGTGGGTCCCGGCCGCGACCCGCAGCGTGAGGTCGCCGGTGGGCACGTCGCCGATCTTCAGGTACGGGTGGGCGCCGAGGGCGACCGGGGCATCCGCCTGGCCGACGTTCCGCAGCACGTGGGTGACCTCGAGGCCGTCGTCGGCCAGGGCGTAGGTGACCTCGGTGTCGAGCTGGAACGGGTAGCCGGTCTGCGGGAAGACGGTGGCACCGAGGGTGACCGATCCCGCCGTGCGGGCGAGCTCGCGGTAGGGAGTGAACCGGAGAAGTCCGTGGCTGGCGTTGTGCAGGGCCGGCTCGGTCAGCGCGAGTTCCCGCTTCACGCCGTCGTGAAGCCAGATGCCGTCGCGGATGCGGTTGGGCCACGGCACGAGCACGATGCCGGCGGCCTTGGGCGGAACCGACTCGGCCGGGAACGTCTCGACCAGGTCTATGCCGCCCACGGAATACGCCCGGAGGCCGGCCGCGACCTCGGTGATGGTCGCCGTGGCCGGCCCGCTCGGCGTCGCCGCCGTCAATTCGTACTGGTGTCCCGTTGCCGCTCGCATGGGTTCAGCCTATTCCGGCGCGGCGGCCCGGACGCTAGCCCTTCGACGCCGCGTTGATCGTGATCGTGTCGAGCCCGCCGTCCGAGACGCCCCAGGCCGAGAGGATTTCGGCGTAGGAGCCGTCGTCGACCATGGACTGCAGCGCCGCCTGCACGGCCTCGGCCATGCCGGAATCCTTCGCGACCGCCATGCCGTAGGGCGCGGCGTCGAAGGTCTCCCCAGCGGTCTGCAGCTTGCCCTTGAGCTGTTCGATCGCGTACAGGGTGACGGGCGAGTCGGCGGTGAAGGCGTCGGCCTGCCCGAGCGTCACGGCGTTGGCGGCGGCATCCTGGGTGTCCAGGGCGACCTTCTGGATCGGCTTCTTGCCGGCGGCGACGCAGGCGGCGCTCTTCTCCGGGATTTCGACGGTGTCCTGGTAGGTCGTCGACTGCACGGCGACCTTGAGTCCGCAGGCGTTGTCCGGGTCCACCGTCTTGCCGGTGGCCGAGGCCCACTGGATGCCGGCGGTGTAGTAGTTCACGAAGTCGACCTGCTTCTCCCGCTCCAGGTTGTCGGTGAAGGAGGACTGGCCGACGTCGATCGTGCCGCCGACGATGCCAGGGATGATGTTTTCGAACCGGGCGATCGTGTAGCTGGGGGTCAGCCCGAGCTTCGCCGCAATCGCGTCGCTGACCTCGATGGCCCAGCCGATGGGCTCGCCCGCATCGTTCTTGAATTCGTTGGGCGCGTAGTTCGGGCTCGTCCCGAAGACGAGCGTGCCCGCCTTCGCGAGCGAGTCCGGCAGGAGCGCGGCGGCCGCGTCATCCTTCTCGACGACCGCGCCGGAGGGCGTCCCGCTTCCCTCGGCGCTCGGCGCGGAATTGTCGACACAGCCGGTGAGCATCAGTGTGGCGATTGCAGCGAGGGCGGGGAGTGCATGACGAGCGCGCATGGACGTTCCTTCGGTTGGGAGTGCTCCTCACCCTAGGGGACGACGGCCGTGGCCCTTCCGCCGGTGATGCGCAGCAGTTCCTCGAACGTGGTCGGGAACACCGTGTGGGCATGGCCGGCGGCCGCCCAGACGACGGGGTGGTCGGCGAGTGCGACATCCACCAGGGTGCGCACCGGCGACGGATGCCCCACCGGCGCGACCCCGCCGATCACCTGCCCGGTGGCCTGCTTGACGACGTCCTTGGACGCCCGCCCGATCGTGCCGCCCAGCTGCTCCCCCAGCCACACGGCATCGACCCGGTGCGCGCCGCTGGTGAGCACGAGGAGCGGCTGCCCGTCGAGGGTGAAGATGAGCGAGTTGGCGATCGCGCCGACGTCGATGCCGAGGGCCCCTGCGGCCGCCTGCGCGGTGGTGGCGGCCTCGTCGAACCAGCGGATCTCCGGGTGGAGGCCGTGCTCACCGAGCGCGCCGCGAACGAGGTCGACGGCCGGATGCATGCGATTCACCATGCCCGAAAGTCTAAACCGCGGCCACGACTAGGCTGCGGGTATGGCAATCGATCCTTCCGCGCGCATCATCGCGCTCCCGAACATCCCCGCCCCGAGCGTCGCCGACTCCGCCTTCGTGGCGTCCGGGGCCATCCTTGTGGGCCGGGTCACCCTTCTCGATCGGGCCAGCGTCTGGTACAACTCCGTGCTCCGCGCCGAGGCGGAGCCGATCACGATCGGCGAGGGCTCGAACCTGCAGGACAACGTGTCCTGCCACGTCGACGGCGGCTACCCGCTGACGGTCGGGCGCAACGTCTCGGTCGGCCATGGCGCGGTGCTGCACGGCTGCACGATCGAGGACGATGTGCTGGTCGGGATGGCGTCGACCGTGATGAACGGCGCCGTGATCGGCGCCGGCTCGCTCGTCGCCGCCGGGGCCGTCGTGCTCGAGGGCACCGTGGTTCCCCCCGGCTCGCTGGTCGCCGGGGTCCCCGGCAAGGTGCGACGGCTCCTCACGGACGAGGAGATCGCCGGGAACCGCCACAACGCCGAGGTGTACCTCGCGCACTCCGCCCTGCACCGGTCGGCGATCCAGGACTGATCCGCGACCAGCCCGGCCGGCAGCCCGGCTAGGGCAGCACGATCGGCGCGAGTTCCTCCCAGAGGTCCCCTGGTCCGGGATTCTCGGCGGCGGACCGGCCGCCGAGGTGCTTGACCGTTCCCCAGACCGCGTTGAGGGCGGTCGTGACGGCGCCCTCGGCCCAGCCGGCGGTGAACGAGATGTCATCCCCGGCGAGGAAGATTCCGCGCTGGGCGTCGGGCAGGTGGTCCTGCATGAAGTGGCCGAAGAGGCGTTCCTGATACCGGTAGTGGCCGGGGAGGTTGTTCTTGAACGCCCCCATGAAGTTGGGGTCGGCCTCCCAGGAAACGGTGATCGGTTCGCCGACGATGTGCGAGCCGATGTCCAGCTTGGGGTAGATCTGACGCAGTGAGTGCAGCATCAGGGTCGTCCGCTCGTCGGCGCTGAGGGAGAGCCACTTGAGCGCGTCGTCGTTCCAGGTGTAGGAGAGCAGGATCACCGCGGGCTTGTCCGGTCCGTCGTCGATCAGGTAGGTGGCCCGCGGCAGCCGGTCGGTGAGGGTCATGCTGAGCACATGGCGGCCGGTCTCGGGGTCGATGTCGTTCCAGAACGGGCGGTCGACCATGACGAACGTCTTCGACGACTGCATGTAGTGGCTGCGTTCGATCGCGGTCCACAGCCGCGGCGGGAACAGCCCCTCTTCGGTGTCGATGCGCGCGGAGAGCAGCCACGACTGGCAGGTCACGATGGCGGCCTCGAACTCGCTGGTCGCTCCCCACTTCTCACCGATCCGGATGCCGCCGCCCTCACCGCGCCGGATGGAGGCCACGGCGCCGCGCGGCACTCCGTTGTGCAGGCTGGACAGCGTGGTCCCGGCCGGCCAGTGCGCGATGTTCTCCGGCGCGTGCGTCCAGAGCCCGTCCGGCAGTCGCTGCGCGCCGCCCACGATGCGGCGGTGCTTGTCGTCGGCGTCGGTGAAGACGACCCGGAGGATCTCGAGGATCGAATTGGAGAAGTCGGTGTCCCAGCCGCCGGTGCCGAATCCGACCTGCCCGAACGCCTCGCGGTGGGCGAAGCTCTTCTCCCGGAAGGCCGCGCTGCCGCCGATGAAGCCGTAGAACGTCTGCTCGTCGAGCTCGGCCACGAGCCGGTTCCAGATCTGCTTGATCCCCGTGACATCGCGTCGCCGGATCGCCCCCTGGATCGCGGCGAGATCCGCCTCTTCGAGCAGGGCGCGGCGCCAGGCATCCGCCACCTCGGTGAAGAACGGCGGAAGGTCCGCGTCCGTCTCCGCGTACCACGATTCGCCCTCGAGCTCGATGAGCGTGCTCGGCGTCACGTCCGAGAGCCGATTCGGGAAGTCGAGGGTCTCGAGGCCGACCGTGTCGACGTAGTGGTAGAAGGCCCGACCAGACTCGGGGAACCGCATTCCGCCGAGGTCGGCGACGACACCCGGTGCAGCGGCGAAGCCCTCGGTCTTCAGCCGCCCGCCGATCCGATCGGCCTCGTAAACGACCGGGTGCAGGCCGAGCTTGAGCAGCTCGTAGGCGGCAATCACGCCCGACAGGCCGGCCCCGATGACGGCGACTTTCGTGCCGTACTTGAGCTCGGGCACCTCGCCGAGCCCGGCCGGATGCGCCAGGTAGTGGTCGTAGCTGAACGGGAAGTCCGGGTTCAGCATCGTGATCGGCGGCCCGCCGGTCTCGCCGGAGAGGGGGGTGTGCGGCAGATTGGTGGCCAGCGTCATTGCTTACGTTTCCTGATTCGTGCGGGTCTGTTCCCAGGCTCGGTAGAGCCCGGGTCTGCGGTCGGCGAGGTAGTCGACGTCCACGTCGGGGATCGAGAGGTCGGCGTAGACGAGGCCGGTGGTGGTCCCCGCGTCCACGAGGAGGTTGCCGTCCGGCCCGGCGACGACGCTGGCGCCGGCCAGGTCGAGGCCGTCCTCGACGCCGACATGGTTCGAATAGGCGACGGTCAGGGAGTTCTCCAGGGCGCGGGCGGGGACGAGCACCCGGGCGACGTTCTCATAGCCGGCCGTGAGGGCGGTCGGCACGAGCACGACCTGGGCGCCGCGGACCGCCGCGGCACGCACCGTCTCCGGGAACTCAACGTCGTAGCAGACCAGCAGCGCCATCCGCAGGCCCAGCAGCTCCGCGACCTGGGGCGCTTCCGTTCCGGCCCGGAAACTGGACGCCTCCTCCGGCCCGAAAAGATGGGACTTGGCGTAGCCGAGAATGACCGTGCCGGCCTTGTCGACGAGGGTCGCCGTGATCTGCCGCTCGGCGGCCGGGCCCGGTCCGGGCAGGCTGAAGGCGAGCGCGATGCCCCGGTTGGCCGCGATCGCCCGAAGCGCCTCGTGGGCTTCCGCGACGCCGGCCTCCGAGACGGACGCGGCGATCCGGCCGGGGGCGTAGCCGGTGGCGAACAGTTCCGGGGTGAGCAGGAGGTCCGCGCCGGCTTCGCTCGCCTCGAGGGCGGCGGCGTCGACCAGGGCCAGGTTCGCCGCTATCGCCAGCGGCTCCGCGCGCGCCTGGAGCATGGCCAGCCTGACGCTCTGCCTGTCGTGCCTGGGCTGGTGCTCCACCGGACCTCCTCGGTCGCTGGTCTCCATCTTCCCCCGGATGCCGCCCGGGGGCGCCCGCTACTTGCGGAGGGCCTGTTCGGCGGCCTTGACCACATTGCCGAGCAGCATGGCGCGCGTCATCGGTCCGACTCCGCCGGGGTTGGGCGAGAGGTGGCCGGCGACGGCCGCGACATCCGGATGCACGTCCCCGGTCAGCGTGCCCTTGCCGGTCGCCGGGTCGGTCACCCGGGTGATGCCGACGTCGAGCACGGCGGCCCCCGGCTTGACCCAGTCGGCCCGGACGAGGTGCGGCACGCCGACGGCGGCGACGACGATGTCCGCGCGGCGAACCTCGTCGGCCAGGTCGACCGTGCGGGAGTGGGTGAGCGTCACCGTGGCATCCAGCCCCTTGCGGGTGAACAGCAGGCCGAGCGGGCGGCCGACGGTGAGCCCGCGGCCGATCACGACGACCTTGCGGCCCACGATCGGCACCTCGTAGCGGCGCAGCAGCTCGACGATGCCCGCCGGGGTGCAGGGCAGCGGCGAGTTCAGTTCGCCCTCGATGCCGAGCACGAGCCGGCCGAGGTTGGTCGGGTGCAGCCCGTCGGCGTCCTTGGCCGGGTCGATCAGTTCGAGCATGGCGTTGTCGTTGTGGCCGACCGGCAGCGGCAGCTGGATGATGTACCCGGTCACCTCGCGGCTCGAGTTGAGGTCGGCGATCGCGGCGCGCACGTCGGCCGAGGTCGCCGAGGCGGGCAGGTCGATCCGGATCGACTCGATGCCGACCTCGGCGCAGTCCCGGTGCTTGCCCGCGACGTACGAGCGGGAGCCGGGGTCGTCGCCGACGAGCAGCGTGCCGAGGCCCGGAACGACGCCGTGCGAGCGGAGGGCCGAGATGCGTTCGGCCAGCTCGGCCTTGACGGCCGACGCCGTGGCGACGCCGTCGAGGACGACAGCCGTCACTGCTGCAGGCCCGGGTAGAGCGGGAACGCCTCGGTGAGGACCTTCACCCGGGCGCGGAGGGCCGGGATGTCGGCGTCGGGCTTGAGCGCCTCGGCGATCACGTCGGCGACGACGGTGAACTCGGCGTCGCCGAAGCCGCGGGTGGCCAGGGCCGGCGTGCCGATCCGCAGGCCGCTGGTGACCATCGGCGGGCGCGGGTCGAACGGCACGGCGTTGCGGTTGACGGTGATGCCGACCTCGTGCAGCGCGTCCTCGGCCTGCTGGCCGTTGATCGGCGAGTTGCGGAGGTCGGCGAGCACGAGGTGCACGTCGGTTCCGCCGGTGAGCACGTCGACGCCGCCGGCCTTGGAGTCGTCGGCGGTGAGCCGGTCGGCGAGGATGCTGGCGCCGCGCAGGGTGCGCTCCTGGCGCTCCTTGAACTCGGGTTCGCCGGCGAGCTTGAACGCGGTGGCCTTCGCGGCGATGACGTGCATGAGCGGCCCGCCCTGCTGGCCGGGGAACACGTTGGAGTTGAGCTTCCGGGCCAGCTGCATGTCGCGGGAGAGGATGAAGCCCGAGCGGGGACCGGCGAGGGTCTTGTGCACGGTGCTCGAGACGACGTCGGCGTGGGGCACCGGGGACGGGTGCAGCCCGGCGGCGACAAGGCCGGCGAAGTGGGCCATGTCGACCCAGAGCAGCGCGCCGACCTCGTCGGCGATGTTGCGGAAGGCCGCGAAGTCGAGGTGGCGCGGGTAGGCAGACCAGCCGGCGATGATGACCTTCGGCTTGTGCTCGAGGGCCTTGTCGCGCACAACGTCCATGTCGACGCGGAAGGTCTCCGGGTCGACGCCGTAGGCGACCGGGTTGTACAGCTTGCCGGAGAAGTTGAGCTTCATGCCGTGGGTGAGGTGGCCGCCGTGGGCGAGTTCGAGGCCGAGGATCGTGTCGCCGGGGGTGGCGATCGCGGCGAGCACCGCGGCGTTCGCGGTCGCACCGGAGTGCGGCTGGACGTTGGCGTACTCGGCGCCGAAGAGGGCCTTGGCCCGGTCGATCGCGAGCTGCTCGGCGACGTCGACATACTCGCAGCCGCCGTAGTAGCGGCGTCCCGGGTAGCCCTCGGCGTACTTGTTGGTCAGGACGGACCCCTGCGACTGCAGGACGGCGCGCGGAACGAAGTTCTCGCTCGCGATCATCTCGAGGTAGTCGCGCTGGCGACCGAGTTCCTGCTCGAGGACGGCGGCGATCTCTGGGTCAACGTCCTGCAGGGAATCGTTGAACGTGGAGGGCACGGAGTTGGCTGGCACGGGGGTCTCCTTAGACATATCGGTGGATGCTGCGGCCCAGGCGTGCGGCCACTAACCGTGTCAGTCGCTCCCCGATGGTGACCCATCTTCGTGCTACGCCAGTTGCGACAGTGCGATCCTATCAGCCCGGGCGGGATCGTCGTCATGCGGCCCTCCCGGCTTGTCAGGTCAGAGTGTCGGGTCCAGTCTACCGGGCGGCGGCCGGCCGGCTCAGGTCGCCCGCCGGCGGACGATCCGGCCGCTGACCAGCGCGAGCGTGAACGCGGCGACGAGGATGCCGGCGTAGACGAACGGGACGACCTCGAGCCCGACGGTGTCGAGCAGCACGGCGCCGAGGAGGGCGCCGCCGCCGATCCCGGTATTGAACGCGGTCGTGTAGAACGCGCTCGCGGTGTCGCGGATGCGGTGCGAGGCGGCGTGCAGGAGCCTGGTCTGCATCAGCGGGGGCAGGACGCCGAAGGCGAGCCCCCAGAGAACGAACGCGGTGACCGCCACCGGCAGCGTTTCGGTGGACACGGCGAGCACGGTGACGCTGACCGCGGCGAGCGCGAGGCTGATCAGCAGGCCGCGCTGCGGCCGCGGGCCGAAGACCGTGCCGGCGAGGATGAGGCCGACCACACCGGCGATGCCGAAGAGGAAGAGCAGGGGCGCGACGTCGCCGCTCCGGACCCCCACCTGCTCGATCAGGAACGGGGCGATGTAGGTGTAGAAGGTGAAGTGGCCGATCATCGTCACCGCCGTGATGACGCAGACCAGCACGACGGCGGGCACCGTGGGGTCCCGGCGGGGCGGGGCCGCGCCGGGAGCGGATGCCGCGGCATCCCTCGTGCCGGCAGCCTTCTTGCCGGCGTGGTGCTCGACCGGCGGCAGGAGCCGCCAGACCAGCACGGCCCCGGCGAGCATGAGCCCGGCGAGCACGGCGAACGACAGGCGCCAGCCGAGGAGTTGCCCGGCGGCCGTCGCCACCGGGACGCCGAACACGAAGGCCACCGTGCCGCCGGCGATCGTGATCGACACGGCGCGGCCGATCTGCTCCTTGGGCACCAGGTGCGCGGCATACGCGCCGACGACCGACCAGAAGAGCCCGTGCGCCATCCCGCCGACCACCCGGGAGACGACGAGGAACTCGTAGGTCGGGGCAACGGCGGTGAGCACGTTGCCCAGCGCGAACGCGATCAGCACGGCCACGATCAGCCCATGCCGGGGCAGGCGGCGGGTCAGGTGCGCGAGCCCAGTGCTCGTGAGCACCACGGTGAAGGCGAACCAGCTGACCAGCAGCCCGATCCGGGACTGGGTGACGTCGAGGTCGCGGCTCATCTCGGGCAGCAGCCCGGTCGGCAGCATCTCGGACGTCACCGAGAGGAAGACGGCGGAGGAGAGCGTGATCAGGCCGAGCCAGGGGAAGACAGCCGGGCTGCGGAGCGGAACGTGGGGGGTGGTTTTCGACATGGGGGCTATGGCTCACGGACGGCGGATCCTGCCGTTCACACCGGTGGGCGGGGCAAGGATCGACTGCGCGCCGACGTGCGCGCCCGGGGCCGGGCGGATTCCGCCGGCCGGAAGCAGTCTAACCGACGGGGGCGCCGGCGCCGAGGGGCCGCTAATCTGGGGGCATGACCAGTAACCCGCCGCCGGTTGCCCACCACCACTGGGTGATCACGCTCGTCTGCGCCGACCAGCCCGGGATCGTGCACGCGGTGAGCGGGGCGATCGTCCGGGCCCGCGGGAACATCACCGAGAGCCAGCAGTTCTCCAGCGCCGACACGGGCCGGTTCTTCATGCGCCTCCAGGTGGAGTCCCCCGCCGACCGCGCGGAGCTCGAGACCGAGTTGGCGCCCGTGATCGAGCGCTACCGGATGACGCCCGTCATCGACGTCGTCGGCCGCCCGCTGCGCACGCTCGTGCTCGCCTCGACGGCCGGGCACTGCGTGAACGACCTGCTCTTCCGCCAGCGCGCCGGGCAGCTGCCGGTCGAGATCCCGCTGGTGCTCAGCAACCACGGTTCCCTCCGCGACCTGGTCGGCTTCTACGGTGTGCCCTTCGAGTCGCTGCCGATCACGGATGCCGCCAGCAAGGCCGCGTTCGAGGCTCGCGTCGTCGACGCGGTCGAGGAGAACGACATCGAGCTGGTGGTGCTCGCCCGGTACATGCAGATCCTCTCGCCCGGGCTGTGCGAACGCCTCGCCGGCCGGGCCATCAACATCCACCACTCCTTCCTGCCCGGGTTCAAGGGCGCGAACCCCTACAAGCAGGCGCACGCCCGCGGGGTGAAGCTGATCGGCGCGACCGCTCACTTCGTGACCGGCGACCTCGACGAGGGGCCGATCATCGAGCAGAACGTCGTCCGGGTGGACCATTCCCGCACCCCGGGCGAGCTCGTCGCGATCGGCCAGGACGAGGAGAGCCGCACGCTCACCCAGGCGGTCAAGTGGTACGCGGAGAACCGGGTGCTCGTCGACGGCGTCCGCACCATCATCTTCAGATAGTCCCGCGAAACCGCAGTTGTGCGCGCTATAAGGGCGTTTTAGCGCGCACAACTGCGGTTTCGCGGGGGCTGGGCGTCGGTAGGATTGGCGGGTGACGGACACCAGCGAGACGAAGATCGGCCCCAACGACATCCTGCGCTTCCTGCTGGAACTGTTCGCCTTCTTCAGCCTCGGCTTCTGGGGATTCGCCGGGTGGCCGCTGCCCTGGCCCGGCGTGCTCGTCGGCATCCTCGCCCCGGCCTTCGCGATCCTTCTCTGGGGCCTGTTCCGCTCCCCCAAGGCCGTCATCCGGCTCGACCCGTTCGGCAAGGCCGTGGTCGAGATCTGCGTCTTCGGCGCGGCGGCGCTCGCCTGGTGGGACCTCGGCCAGCCCGTCGTCGCCGCGGTCTTCGCGGTCGTCGCCACGGTCAGCGGCATCATTTCCGGCCGCAAGGAGCTCAGCTGACGCGCGCCTCCCGCGGCATCCGCAGCGCGTAGGCGGACGTCGCCAGGAACAGCAGGGCGCCCACCGCGAACGCGGCCGGGTAGGAGACGGTGTCGGCGAGCAGGCCGGCCACGAGCGGCCCGACGATGGCGCCGACGTCGGCGAACATCGAGAACACCGCCACCGGCCGTCCCCCGGATGCCCCCGCCGCGTCCCCGACGGCCGCGGCCGGCGCGGTGCCCATGAACGCCGCCGCCACGCCGTACAGGCAGAGCAGGCCCGTGAGCAGCCAGATATTGCCGGCGAAGGGCACGGCCAGGATCGTCACGGCCGCCAGGGCGAAGGCCCCGATCATCGCCGGGCGGCGGCCGACCAGGTCGACGAACCGGCCGGCCGGGGCGAGCGCGAGCGTCTGGGCGACGGCCGCGGCGGCGAAGGCGAGGCCCGTCCAGGAGCTGGGGCCCCGCAGCACCTCGACGACGAGCACGGGAATGAGGGAGTTGCGCACGCCGAACGACGTCCAGCCCTGCGAGAAGTTGGCCAGGCAGGCGGCGCGGAACCGGCGGTCGCGGAGCACCGTGCGGAACGGGATGCGCTCGGCCTGGCCGCCGGGGCCGGCGGCGACGCCGCGCGTGGCCGGGCGCAGCAGGAAGAGGCCGACCAGGCCGGCGACGGCGAGGGTGCCGGCGTAGAAGAAGAACGGGGCGGTGAGCGAGATCGTGGCCAGCAGCCCGCCGAGCGCGGGACCGGCCATGCCGCCGATCAGGAACCCGCCCTGGTAGAAACCGATCGCCCTTGCCCGGATGCCCGGCGACGTCGAGCCGAGCAGCAGCGTCATCGCCGACACGGTGAACATGGCCGAGCCGATGCCGCCCGCACCGCGCAGGAGAAGCAGCTGCGGGTAGTCCTGGGCGATGCCGACCAGTCCGCTGGAGACCGCGACGATTCCGATCCCGACGGCCAGGGTCGTGCGCTCGCCCCACCAGTCGATGAAGCGGCCGCAGAACGGGCTGGCGACGAGGCGCATCAGCGCGAACGCGGAGACGACGGCCCCGACCTCGACGTAGCCGACCCCGAAGCTGCGCACGTAGACGGGCAGCACAGGCACGACCACGCCGAAACCCACCATCACGAAGAACGCGATGACGCCGAGCACGTAGACGTCGCGGGAGAAGCGCGGCCTCCCCGCCTGGCGCCGGGGGCCGGGCAGAAAGTGGACGCGTCGCATCCCCTCAGATTAGGCGTTCAGCCGGGTGCCGCAACGCAACGAGGGCGACGGATGGTGTCATCCGTCGCCCTCGTCTGGCGGCCGAGCCGCCCGTTCCCCCTAGTTCTTCACCGACACGATCGTCGAGAAGCCGGAGGTGCCGTAGCGCACCAGGCCCAGGTAGTCCGTTCCGGCTGCCAGCCCGGACCAGGACGCCGTGTATGACGTCTGGACGCCCTGGACACCGTCGATGGAGGCCGGCACCGTGAAGGTTCCGACGCCGCCGTCCGGCATGACCGTGTAGGTGGTCAGGTCGTACTTGTCGGTGCCGCTGAAGACCGACACGATGACCTGGTAGTACCCGGCGGTCGGGTTCATCAGGTCGACGTGCTCGTCCGTCGCCGCGGTGGCCGACTGCCAGCCCGCGACCGCGGTGCCGCCCTTGCCGTCCAACCGGTAGACGATGAGGTCCAGGTCGGCGGCATCGGTGAGGGAGTCGAGGTCGAAGCGCTGCAGCGCCGTCCCCGCCGGAACCTGCACGTTGAAGGTGATCTCCGTGCCGGCGACTCCGTTACCGCTGTAGGCCTTGCCCGGGCCGCCCTTCTTCTCCTTGAGCTGCACGCCGGCCGCGAGGCCGTCGGTCGTCAGGGCGATCGGGCCGGTCGAACCCGGCGTCACGGCGATGCTCACGGAGCCGGACACGCCGGTTCCGGCGGCGTTGCCGGGCGCCTCGAGCGTGACGGGCTTGACCGCCAGGGGGCTGTGCACCACGGTTGTGCCGCTCGTCCAGTTCAGCGAACCGGTCGCGAACTTGTCGAGGGGCGCCGTCGTGCGGGTGAACGTCACCGTGTACGACTTGACCTGGCCGGCCGCATCGAAGACGAGCTCAGCCGGCGAGGTCACCGCGGTGATGCCGTCGAGCCCGATCACCGTGGGGGTGAAGGTGCCCGCCTGCGTGGACGTCACCGTGCGGGTGACCGTCTCGGCCTTGGTCAGGGATCCGATGCCGATGGACGCCAGGTTGAGGTTCGACGGGTCGACCGCGGTGACGTCGTCCGAGCCATCCCAGGTGTAGCCGGCGCCCTTGATGAAGGACCACCAGTCGCCCGCGCCGTTGAGGTAGACGAAGCCCGGGTTGAAGAACTTCGTCGGGTCGACGTGGCCCGCGCCCTGGGTGAACGGGTCGGTCACCGCCCCGCCGGTCGCGTTCTTCGTGTTGTAGGCGGTGGTCATGAACGCCGACTTCACCTCGGCCGGGGTGGCCGTGGGCTTCTCACCGAAGTACAGCGCGGCGAGGCCGGCCATGTGCGGTGAAGACATCGACGTTCCGGAGAGGAACTGGTACGTGCCGGCCTGGCCCGCTGCGTTGGCGCCGTCGGCCAGGATGGCGACACCGGGGGCCGAGATGTCCGGCTTGATGATGTCGCTGCCGTCGGCCAGCACGGGTCCGCGCGAGGAGAACCCGGCGACCTGCGGCGTGGGCGGCGTCGTGCCCAGCACGTTGCCGGGCGTGAGCGTGACCGTCGCACCGGCGGTGGCGGCGTAGGCAAAGGCCGTGGCGTAGGCGTCGCCGTTCAGGTGCACGGTCGGAACCGAGTGCTGGTCCAGGTCGAGCGAACTCGACGACGGGTTCACCAGCACCATGCCGATGCCGCCGGCGCGCAGGACCTCGGCCGACTTGTCGACGCGGGCGTACACGCCGCGTGCACAGAAGACGATCTTGCCGGCCACCTTGGTCGGGTCGAGCGAGTTCGGGCCGCAGAGCAGCGGGTCGACACCCCGGCGGGCGGCCACCAGGTCGCCGCGCACCAGGGAACCGGTCAGACCGGCCGTCGGGACAGTGATCGAGCCGCCGGCGTACTTCGCGCCGCTGCCGAAGGTGGCGGTGGCTTCGTAGCTCGGGATGGTGCTGGCCGCGACGGTGGTGATCCACGGAGAGGCGTTGTCCAGCGTCGAGGCCGCCGAACCGGAGTTGCCGGCCGAGGCTGCCACGAAGATGCCGGCGGATGCCGCCCCGAGGAAGGCGACGTCGGTGGCGGAGACCGTGGTCTGCGCCGCGCCGCCGCCGATGGAGAAGTTGATCACGTCGACGCCGTCGGCAGTGGCCTGGTCGATCGCGGCGACGAGGTCGCTGGTCGCGCATCCGTCGTCGTCCTGGCTGACCGGGTCCGGACCCGACCAGCAGACCTTGTACGCGGCGATCTTCGCCGCGGGGGCGACACCGGAGATGGTGCCGAAGTTGATTCCGCCCACGGATGCCGCGACGGCGTGGTTGCCCACGGCCGTGCTGCCCGTGTGCGAACCGTGTCCGTCGCCGTCGCGCGGGGAGACGTACTCGCCGACGCTCGCATTGCCGATCTGCGAGGCGCCGAAGCCGTTGACGTAGTACCGGGCCCCGACGATCTTCGTGCTGCAGTCGGAGGCGGCGAACTGCTCGCCGGTGACGCAGGCGCCGGTGAAGGTTCCGCCGTCGGCCTTTTTGAAGCTGATGCTGCCGTCGGCCGCGCGGTACGGTGCTGCGCCGGCCGTGGTTCCGAGCGGGGCGCCGGCGAACGAGGCGTTCTCCGGCGCGATGCCGGTGTCGACGATGCCGACGACGACACCGGCACCGGCGGTGGCGACACCGCCCGTGGACTCCCAGAGGCCGCCGAGGCCCGCGGAGTTGCCGAGGCCGAGGAACTCGGTCGAGGGCGTCGCCGTGATGTGGCGGATCGAGTCCTTCTCGAGCGAGAGCACCGCGCGGTTCGCGTAGAGCCTGGCGGCCTGGGCCGCTGTCAGGTTGGCGGCGAAGCCGTTGATCGCGGTGGTGAAGGAGTCGCTGATGCTCACTCCCGCGGAGGCCGCGATCTTCTTCTGCTGGGCCTTGAGGTAGCCGGCGTAGGCCGTGGCATTCTTCGACCGGGCGTCGAGCTGCTTTCCCTTGGCCGGTTTGGTCGGCGCGAATCCGTTCACCCCGCCGGCGTAGGTGGCGACGGCGCTGGCGGCCAGGGTCACCACGTAGCGGCCGCTCTCAAAGCTCGCGGCCGGCTTGGTCGTCGCCGCGCTGGTAGCGGGCGGGGCTGCGGCCGTAGCCGCGGTGCCGCCGAGGAGGGCCGCAGCGGCCACCATCCCGACGGTCAGGGTCACGGCGGTCGCGCTGCGCAGCAGCGCCCGGCCCGTTCGTGGTTCGTGTCCAGAGGAGCTGCGTCGCCGGGTTCGTAAGATCACGTGCGGTGTCCAATCCGTTCGTCGTTGAATGGCATGCTGGCCCCCGCCCGAGGGACGCGCACGAGACCGAAACTAGCGGATGATCGGTGCATTGTGTGGAGAATGACCCCCGTACTGGGGGCACGACGCTCAGGTCCGGGCTGCGGAGGGCGCAAGACGCACAGGCGTCGACGCGGCGGACACCGCAGCATCCCGCCGGCCGCCGATCGCGCGCAGGGCGTTGAGGATCGTGGCCAGGTCGACGAGCTCCTGGGAGAGCGCGCCGGCCGTGGCCGGAATGAAGCCGAATGCGGCCAGCAGCATGAGGCCCAGGCTCAGGGCGATCCCGAGCCAGATGCTCTGCAGCGCGATCCGGATCGTGTCCTGGCCGATGGCCACTGCGCGTGCGGTGCGCGAGAGGTCGTCGAGCAGGATGACGACGTCGGCCGACTCGCTGGCGGCCGTCGCGCCCTTCGCCCCCATCGCGATGCCGACGTCCGCGGCGGCGAGCACCGGCGCGTCGTTGACGCCGTCGCCGACCATGATGACCGGGCGGCCGGCGATCGCCCGGACGGCGTCGACCTTGTCCCTGGGCAGGCAATCGGCCTGCACGCGGGTGATGCCGACCAGCTCCGCGATGTGCTCGGCCGTCGGCCGGGCATCGCCGGTGAGCATGACGGTGTCGCGCACCCCGCGGGCGGCGAACGCCGAGATGGTGGCCTTCGCGTTGTCCCGCAGCCGGTCGGCGGCCACGATGCTCCCGGCGAAGCGTCCGTCGACGGCCACGTAGATCGCCAGTTCGCCGCCGTCCAGCGGCGTCGCCGCCGCGTCCGGGGCCCGATCGGCGACGAAGGACAACTTGCCGACCATGACCTCCAGGTCGCCCAGGCGGGCGACCACGCCGTTGGCCGGCACCTCGCTGGCCCGCTCGGTGCTCGTGAGTTCCAGGCCCCGGTCCCTGGCGGCCACGATGACCGACGCCGCAAGCACGTGGGAGGAATACTGCTCGGCCGAGGCCGCGAGCGCGAGCAGATTGCGCTCGGTGAACGGATGCTCCGGGCGCACGCCGACGATGGTCGGCTGGCCGTGGGTGAGCGTGCCGGTCTTGTCGAAGACGACGGTGCGGGCGCGCGCGAGCGTCTCGAGCACGCCGCCGCCCTTGACGATGATGCCGTTGCGGGCGGCGCGGCTCATGCCGCCCATGAAGGCGACCGGCGCCGAGATCAGCAGCGGGCACGGGGTGGCGACGACGAGCACCTCGGCGAACCGGGTCGGATCGCCGGAGAGTAACCAGGCGAGGCCGGCGATCGCCAGGGACACGGCCGTGAACGGCACCGCGTAACGGTCGGCCAGGCGCACGACCGGCGCCTTGCTCGCCGACGCCTCCTCGACCAGCGCGATGATCTGCTGGTACTGGCTGTTCGCGGCCGTCGAGGTGGCCCGGATTGTCGCCGCGGCCCGGCCGTTGATCGATCCGCTGAGCACCGGATCCCCGCTGCCGCGCTCGACCGGGAGGCTCTCCCCGGTGAGCGAGGACTCATCGAACGCGGCCCCGTCGGACACCAGGTCGCCGTCCACCGGGACGATTTCGGCCGGGCGCACGAGGATCAGGTCGCCGACCCGCACCTCGCCCGCCGGGACATCCTCGACCTCCGCCTGCCCGTCCCGCACCCGGTGCGCGACTTGCGGTGCGCGCTTCAGCAGCGCGTTCAACTCCCGCTTGGCCCGGTTGACCGCGTAGTCCTCGAGGGCGGCCCCGCCGGAGAGCATGAGCACGATGATCAGCGTGGCCAGGTACTCGCCGACGAGGACGGTGGCGACGATGGCCGTGATCGCGAGGAAGTCGATGCCGAAGCTGCCCCGGCGCAGTTGCCTGGCCATGCCGACGGCCTCGATCCCGGCGACGAACAGGCCGAACCCGCTGAAGAGCCACTGCACGGCGGCGGCGGCGCCGGCCAGCCAGAGGGCCAGGCCCACCACAGCGACCAGGATGGTGGCCGCGACGATGGGATACCGGCGTGCGGCATGGACGAGGGTTTGCATGGTCAACATTCTTCCCCCGGCCGGTGTCGCTCGCCAGCAAGGACAGGCTGTCCTGACCCGCTCCCCCGCCCGGATGCGAAAACAGCCCCGACCTGGTGAGGTCGGGGCTGTTACCCTGCCGGGCGGCAGCGGGGACGTGCGGGGCCGTTAGGCCAGGCGCGCCTGGAGGTTCTCGTCGATCGCCGCGAGGAACTCCTCGGTGGTCTGGAAGGACTGGTCCGGTCCCACGAGCAGCGCGAGGTCCTTGGTCATCTTGCCGCTTTCGACGGTCTTGATGACGACATCCTCGACCGTGAGCGCGAACTCGGCCAGGGCCGCATTATCGTCCAGCTTGGCCCGGTGGGTGAGCCCACGGGTCCAGGCGTAGATCGATGCGATCGGGTTGGTCGAGGTGGGCTTGCCCTGCTGGTGCTGGCGGTAGTGGCGGGTCACCGTGCCGTGCGCGGCCTCGGCCTCGACGACCCTGCCGTCGGGGGTGGAGAGCACGCTGGTCATCAGTCCGAGTGAGCCGAAGCCCTGCGCGACGGTGTCCGACTGCACGTCGCCGTCGTAGTTCTTGCAGGCCCAGACGTAGCCGCCCTCCCACTTCATGGCGGACGCGACCATGTCGTCGATGAGGCGGTGCTCGTAGGTGAGGCCGGCAGCCTCGTAGGCGGGCTTGAACTCGGCGTCGAAGATCTCCTGGAAGATGTCCTTGAACCGGCCGTCGTAGGCCTTGAGGATGGTGTTCTTCGTGGAGAGGTACACCGGGTAGTTGCGCTCGAGGCCGTAGTTGAGCGAGGCACGGGCGAAGTCGGTGATCGACTTGTCGAGGTTGTACATGCCCATGGCGACACCGCTGCCGGGCGACTGGAAGACCTCGAACTGCTGCGGTGCGCTGCCGTCCTTCGGGGTGAAGGTCATGCTGAGCGTGCCTTCGCCCTCGAAGCGGAAGTTCGTGGCGCGGTACTGGTCGCCGAATGCGTGGCGGCCGATGATGATCGGCTTGTTCCAGCCCGGGACCAGGCGCGGGATGTTGGAGATGATGATCGGCTCGCGGAAGATCGTGCCGCCGAGGATGTTGCGGATGGTGCCGTTGGGCGAGGCCCACATCTTCTTCAGGCCGAATTCCTCGACGCGTGCCTCGTCGGGCGTGATGGTCGCGCACTTGACGCCGACGCCGTGCTTCTGGATGGCGTGGGCCGCGTCGACCGTGATCTGGTCGTCGGTCTCATCGCGCTTCTGGATCGACAGGTCGTAGTACTCGAGGTCGATGTCGAGGTACGGGTGGATCAGCGTTTCCTTGATGGCATGCCAGATGATGCGGGTCATCTCGTCGCCGTCGAGCTCGACGACTGTGCCTTCAACCTTGATCTTCGACAATGGTTCTCCTCAGAAAGTAGGTGGGCCGCGAATGGCCGACGCCAAGCTTACTAGAGGAGTGCAAGTATCTTGACATCGAGAGACTTTACCGGGAGTTCATCTGGTGCGCGCGCCTCCCCGACTACCGGCCGGACCGGCCGCAGGCTAGCCTGTTCCCATGGCTACGCTCCGACTGGAAGAACTGTCTGCACGCAACATCGTTGCGGCCAACAACCTGAGCCTGAAGCCGGGGCAGGAGCAGTTCATCGCGCCGGTCTCCTATTCGGTAGCGGCCACGGTGATCAACCCGGCCACGTCCTGGCAGCGGGTGGTGCTCCAGGGCGATGACGTCGTCGGCTTCATTCACGGCAACTTCGACCCCGAGTCCGAGCACGAGGAGTTCCGCGCCTGCATCTGGCGGATCAACGTCGACGCCGCGGCCCAGGGCAAGGGCGTGGGCAAGTTCGCCGCGGACGCCCTCGCCGAGGAGGCCCGCTCGCGCGGGTTCGACCACATCAACGTGATCTGGGAGCCGGGCGCCGAAGGCCCGGAAGAGTTCTTCCACCGGATCGGTTTCACCGACGTGGGCCAGACCCAGTTCGGCGAGACCATCGGCGCGCTCCAGCTCTAGGTGCGCCCGGGCCCCGACAGCGCGTTCGTGGCGCACGTGCTCGACGTCGTCGACGCGATTCCGCCCGGCCGGGTGATGACCTACGGCGATGTGGCCGCCGCGCTCGGCTCCCGGGCGGCCCGCGCCGTCGGCCAGGTCATGTCGAACTACGGGTCGGACGTGCCGTGGTGGCGCGTCATCCGCGCGGGCGGGCATCCGCCGACCGAGCACGAGGACCGCGCCCTGCCGTTCTACCTGGCCGAAGGCACGCCGCTGGTGGGTTCGGGCGGGGCGGCGTACCGGATCGACTACGCCGCAGCCCGCTGGTCGCCCGAGTAGCCCTGGAAGAGCCTCTGGCCACGCCGCCGCACGCGGTGTTATCGTGCACCATGAGCAGCGACCCCGTCGTCAGCAACCCCGGCCTGTACCGCGTCATCATGGAGAACGAGCGCGTGCGCGTGCTCGAGTACCGCGACGGACCCGGCGACAAGACCACGCCGCACCATCATCCGGACAGTGTGATGTTCACGCTCAGCTCCTTCCGCCGGAGGCTCTCTTCCGACGGAGCGGAGGTCGACGTCGAGCTCCCGGCCGGCGTTCCCCGATGGTTGCCCGCACAGGTTCACGCCGGCGAGAACATCGGCGACAGCGAAACACACACCATCTTCGTCGAGCTGAAGGACGCACCGGCGGGCGGGGGCGCGCCCTCCGGCGAGGCGCGCCTCGGCCCGAGCACCGACTAGCCGCTATCCTCGGTGCAAGCGCTTGCATCGAGGCGGCGCGGGAAGCGGTGCCGAGTTGTCCCACCGAACGCCGATTGCCGCCGCGGCCGCGCTGATCGCGGCATCCGTCACCCTGCTCGCCGGATGCTCCGGCCCGGCCCCCGCGGTCCGGCCCGCCGCCGACAGGCCGGCCGGCACCCACGATGTGGGCGTGGAACTGTTCCAGTGGAACTGGGACTCGATCGCCCGCGAATGCACCGACAACCTCGGGCCCGCCGGCATCGCCTGGGTGCTCGCCTCTCCCCCGAACGAGCACGTCACCGGACCGGAATGGTGGACGAGCTACCAGCCGGTCAGCTACCGGGTCGAGTCACGCCTCGGCACCCGCGACCAGTTCGCGTCGATGGTGGCGACCTGCCACGAGGCGGGCGTCGACGTGCTCGCCGACGCCGTGCTGAACCACATGACCGGCCGGGACGCGGCGGGCGTGGGCTGGGCCGAAAGCAGCCACGAACACTACGACTACCCGGGGCTCTACTCCGACGCCGCCGGGGACTTCCACCACTGCGGCCGGGGCGAGGGCGACGACATCACCACCTACCGCGCGGCGTTCGACGTGCAAAACTGCGAACTCGTGAACCTCGCCGACCTGGCCACGGAGACCACGCACGTGCGGGGCACCCTCACTGCGTACCTGGCGGACCTGCTCTCGCTCGGAGTCGACGGCTTCCGGATCGACGCGGCCAAGCACATCGCGGCCGCCGACCTGGCGGCGATCCTCGCGCCGCTGCCGCCGGACACCTACGTCGTGCAGGAGGTCATCCGCGGCTCCCGGGAGGCCGTCCAGCCCGAGATGTACACGGGCAACGGCGATGTGTTCGAGTTCGGCTTCGCGCGCGAACTGGAGGGCATGGTCGAGTCCGGCACGATGAGCGTCAGCGAGGGGTTCGGCGAGGACTGGGGCTTCCTGCCCGGCCGGGTCGCCCGCACCTTCGTCGACAACCACGACACGGAACGCAACGGGGAAACCCTGAACTACACGGATGGCGCCGAGTACGTTCTCGCCAACGTGCTCACGCTTGCCCTCCCCTACGGTGCCCCCGTGCTCTACTCCGGCTACGCCTTCAGCCCCGGCGATGACGGGCCGGCCCAGGACGCCTCCGGCCGGGTGGAGGATGCGGACTGTGGAACGGTCGGCCCCGCCGAGAGGTACGCCGACGGCGACTGGGTCTGCCAGCACCGCTGGGACGCGATCGCCGGCATGGTGTCCTGGCGGAGCGCCGTCGGCGACGCCCCCCTCGTCAACTCGTGGACCCGGGGCGACGGGTACGCGTTCAGCCGCGGCGAGCGCGGGTTCGTCGCGATGAACGCGGGCGACGCGCCGCTCGCCCGGCGGTTCCAGACCGGCCTGGCCTCCGGGACCTACTGCGACGTCGTGACCGGCGGGAGCACGCCGACGGCCGCCGAAGCCTGTTCGGGCGACGCCGTCGAGGTCGCCGCCGACGGCACGGCCTCGCTCAGCGTGCCACCCGTTGGCGCCGTTGCCATTCACGTGGGAGCCCGCCTGTCCTGAACGGCTGCCGGGCCATCGCGACGAACACGGTCAGCCAGACGGCCAGCGCAACCCAGAGCGAGACCGCCCCGATCTGCCCGACCAGCGGGAGCTCGTCGGCCTGCCCGAGGTAGATCCCGGCGACCGCGTACATCCCCACCGGGAACGCGATGCTCCACATCGTCGCCTCGTAGCGCAGCGGCACCCGCTTCCAGGCGTGGCGCCACACCCCGACCGCGATGAGCACCGGGATCAGCCAGGTGGCGAAGGCCCAGAACAGCACGGAGACGCCCGCCACGAGGCCGCGGGTCGCGTTCACCATCGGCGTGTCCGCCATTTCGACGATCCGCGCGCCGGCGAGGACTGTGATCGCGCAGGCGCCCATCGACACCCAGTAGGGCGGGTCGAGGTTCTCCGGGCGGATCTCGTAGAGCATCAGGCGCAGGGTCACGAACACGCCGGCCGCCCCATAGAGGAAGAGGCCCACCGACCAGGACAGGATCGCGAGTACCGCAAGCAACGACCTGGCGTCGCCGGACACGGGCTCCAGCGAGGCCGCCACCACCGCCATCGACTGGCTGGCGACCACCCAGATGAACCAGGTTCCGTTCGCCGCCGGGAGCGCGGGGCGCACCTCGTTGCCGAGCACCGCGAACCAGGGCACGGCATAGCCGAGCAGCAGCCAGGCGACCCCGGCGATCCCGAGCAGCACCGTGGCCGCGCCGTACCAGCCCTCGACGGCCAGGCGGGCGGCGAGCACATTGGTGCCGGCGACGAAGGTGAAGAACTGGAACCCGCGGTGCGGGTCGTGCAGGTCGCCGACGAAGGCCGACCGGTAGGCGACGAACCGCCAGAGAGTCAGCACGACGAGCACGGCGTAGGCCGCGGCGCAGACGACCAGGAGGACGAAGCTGAGCGGAAGGGCCCCGATCAGGTTCATTCCGACCGAGACGATCCCGGTGGCCATGACGAGGGCGAAGTAGCCCGGGGGCATCCCGCGGACCGCCGCACCGACCCGCGCCCCGATGTCATTCGTCACAGGCTCAGGGTACTGCCGCGGGTGCCCGATGCACCCGCGGCAGGTCGCCGGTTCCTAGACGAGCGACTCGCGCCAGGCCGCGTGCAGCTGGGAGAACCGGCCGGTGCCCGTGATGAGCTCCTCCGGCGTGCCGTCCTCGACGATCCGCCCGTTCTCCATCACGAGCACCCGGTCGGCGATCGCGACGGTCGACAGCCGGTGCGCGATGATCACGGCGGTGCGGTCGCTCAGCAGGGTCTGCAACGCCTCCTGCACGAGGCGTTCGCTCGGAATGTCGAGCGAGGACGTCGCCTCGTCGAGGATGAGCACGGCGGGGTCGGCGAGGAACGCCCGGGCGAACGAGATCAGCTGGCGCTGGCCGGCCGACACGCGTCCGCCGCGCTTGTTCACGTCGGTGTCGTAGCCGGAGGGGAGCCCCTCGATGAAGTCGTGCGCGCCCACCGCCCGCGCGGCCGCCATGATCTCCTCGAGGGTGGCATCCGGCTTGCCGATGGCGATGTTGTCGGCCACGGACCCGCTGAACAGGTACGCCTCCTGGGTGACCATGACGATCGCCCGGCGCAGGTCCTTCGGGTGCAGGTCGCGCAGGTCGACGCCGTCGAGCAACACGCGGCCCGCGGACGGGTCGTAGAACCGCGAGATCAGCTTCGCCAGCGTCGACTTGCCCGCCCCGGTCGAGCCGACGAGGGCGATGGTCTGCCCGGCCGGGATCGTGAGGTCGAAGTGCGGCAGGACGACGCGATCGCTCTTGTAGGCGAATTGCACGTTGTCGAAACGCACGTCGCCCTCGGATTTCCACAGGTCGACCGGCTTGATCGGGTCGGGCACGCCCGGGCGCTCCTCGAGCACGCCGGAGATCTTCTCGAGCGCGGCCGCGGCCGACTGGTAGGAGTTGTAGAACATCGCCATCTCCTCCATCGGGTCGAAGAATCGTCGGGTGTAGAGCAGCGCGGCCAGGAGCGCGCCGATGGCCAGCTGGCCGTCGACGACGCGGAATCCGCCCACCAGCAGCACGGCGGCGACCGTGACGTTGCCGATCAGCACGAGGCCGGGGTCGAAGATGCCGAACAACTGGATGACCCGGCCGTTCACGTCGCGGTAGCTTTCGACCAGGCCGGCGAACTGCTGTTCGTTGCGCTTCTCCTTGCGGAACGCCTTGACCGCCCGGATGCCGGTCATCGTTTCGACGAAGTGCACGATCAGGCTCGCCGAGGCCACCCTGGACTGCCGGAACAGGGTCTGCGAGCGCAGCTGGAACCAGCGGGTGAGCACGATCAGCGGCACGAGCGCAACGAAGAGCACGAGGCCGCTCTGCCCGTCGAGCGAGAACAGCGCGATGGCCGTGAAGACCATGTAGAGCACGCCCTGCACGAGCTGGTTGATGCCCGAGTCGAGGAGCTCGCGGATCGCGTCGAGGTCGCTGGTCTGGCGCGAGATGATCCGGCCCGACGTGTACGACTCGTGGAACTCGAGGCTCAGCTTCTGGGTGTGCAGGAACACCCGCTTGCGCAGGTCGATCAGCACGGCCTGGCTGATCCGGGCGGATAGCACGGTGTACCAGGCGATCAGCAGCGCGCCGATGATCCCGGTCAACAGGTAGGCGCCGCCGGCCAGGGCCAGCGGCATCCAGTCCTGGGCGATGAGCGCCGGCAGTCCCTTGTCGATGCCGAAGGCGATCAGCGCCGGGCCGGCCACCTGCGCGGCCGTGGAGACGACCACGACGAGCATGGCCCCGACCACCGGCCAGCGCACCGGGTGCAGCAGCGAGCCGAGCAGCCGCAGGGACCGCCGGCGAATCTGGGCGCTTTCCGCCCGGGTGAAGTCATGGCGTTCTTCGCCCTCTACCCCGGTGACACTCACAGCGAGTCCTCTTTCCGCATCGACTCTCGTCGTTCTTCGTCCTCCAGGCTGGAGATGACGAACTTGTAGTGCTCGCTGCGCGCGAGCAGTTCGGAGTGCCGCCCGACGGCCGTGATCCGGCCGTCCTCGAGCAGAGCCACCCGGTCGGCCAGCATGACCGTCGACGGGCGGTGGGCCACGACCAGCGCCGTGGTCGACGCGAGCACCTGGCGCAGGGCGGCCTCGACGAGCGCCTCGGTGTCCACGTCGAGCGCCGACAACGGGTCGTCGAGCACGAGCACGGCCGGCCTGGCCGCGACCGCGCGGGCGAGTGCGAGGCGCTGCCGCTGGCCGCCGGAGAGGCTCATGCCCTCCTCGCCGACGAGCGTGTCCACGCCCTGCGGCAGGTCGTGCACGAACCCGGCCTGGGCGATCTGCAGGGCCTCCTCGAGCACGGCATCCGCCTCGGGCCTCGGCTCCGCGAGCTCAGACCGGCCGAGCAGCACGTTGTCGCGTACGGAGGCCGAGAACAAGGTGGCGTCCTCGAACGCCATCGCCAGGTGGGTCCGCAGTTCCTCCCGGCCGAGGTCGCGCACGTCGATTCCGTCGAGGGTCACCCGGCCGCCGGTCACGTCGTAGAGCCGCGTGGTCAGTGCGGTCAGGGTCGACTTGCCGGAGCCGGTGAGGCCGACCAGAGCCATGGTCTCGCCCGGTTCGAGCACCAGGTCGATGCCGTCCAGCAGGTCCGGGAAGCGCTCGGGCGAATCCTGGTAGCGGAAGTGCACGTCCTCGAAGGCCAGTCGGCCGCGGGGCGCCTCGATCGTGACCGGCCGCTCCGGGTCGGTGATCGCGTTGGGCGCATCCAGGATGTCGAAGAAGCGGTCGGTGGCCGTGCGCGCGTCGAACGTCATTGACAGCAGGAACCCGATCGATTCGACCGGGAAGCGCAGCACGGTCGCCGTCGCGAAGAAGGCGACCAGCTCGCCGACGCTGAACTGGCCCTGCCCGGCCAGCCAGACGCCCGCGACGAGGCAGAGCGCAAAGGCGACATCGGGCACCAGCAGCAGCCAGAGCCAGATGCCGGCGATCGCCTTGGCCTTCTCGATCTCCGTGCCGCGCAGGCTTTCGGCCTGCGAAGCGAAGTTCTTCATGGCGTGGCTGCCGCGCCCGAAGGCCTTGAGCACGCGGATGCCGTGCACGGACTCCTCGACGGCGGTCGCGAGGTCGCCGGCCTGGTCCTGGCTGCGCCGGGCGATGATCGAGTACTTCTCCTCGAAGACGTAGCCGTAGATCCAGATCGGGATCGAGCAGACGACGAAGATCACGCCGAGGATCCAGTTCATCGAGACCAGGATCACGACGCCGACGACGATGGTGAGGAAGTTCACGACGAGCAGCACGAGGCCGAAGGAGATCCACCGGCGGATCAGGTTGAGGTCGCTGACCGCGCGGGAGAGCAGCTGGCCGCTCGGCCAGCGGTCGTGGAACGTGACGGGGAGGTCCTGCAGCCGGGCGTAGAGGCCGTTGCGCATCCGGGCCTCGATGAAGGTGCCGGGGCGCAGTACGAACCAGCGCCGCAGGGCGATCAGGATCGCCTCGACGACGCCGAGGGCGAGCACCATCAGCACGGCCGGCCAGATCTGGCTCGGGTCGCCCTGCGACAGGGTCCCGTCGACGAGCCACTGCAGCACCTGCGGGATCGCCAGCGCGACGAGGCCCGCGAGCAGGGCGGCGACCATGCCGAGGTAGATCCGCGGCATGGCCGGCTTCGCGTACGGGTAGAGCCGCAGCAGGGTGCGGAAGGTGTTCTTCCGGGCGTGTGGAGTCGCCTCCGGGGGCGCCGGGGGTGAGTGTTCGGCTAGTGCGGTCATCTGGGAGTCCTGAAAAGGTGCGTGGCGTCGAGAAAAGCGGGCATCGCGGCGATCGGAATCGCGCGCGGGCGGCGGAAGACGTGCGCTTCCGGCGTGCAGGCGGCGGCTGCCGCCAACGAAATTGGCTGTGCTGGGGGCTGCCGCGCGGTGCTGCGCTGGGCAGCCGCGCGCTGGAGCCCGAGGCGCTAAGCGGCGGTCAGCGGGCCGGCGACGAGCGGACGGGCAGCGAACGGGCTGGCCGAGGCGATGGAGATGCCAAAGGCAGCGCCGCTGCTCGCAATCGTTGCGAACCTGGGCTGTGCTGTCTTCGTCATGTCGGCCTCCTGAGCGCGTCGTTCTTCGTCTTTGCCCCCCTGATCAGGCAGCCTTTCAGACTAGGCCCCGGGCCGCCGCCGCGCAAGCTGCTCTTTTCCGCGAAACCGCAGTTGTGCGCGCTAAAACACGCGAATAACGCGCACGACTGCGGTTTCGCGGGGGTGCTGGTCAGCGGATGCGCACGCTCAGGCAGGTCACGCAGCCCTCGAGCTTCTCGAATTCGGAGATGCCGACCGTGACGACGCGGTAGCCGCGTTCGCGGAACAGGTCCGCGCTGCGCGGCGCGGACGAGGACATCAGCACGGTCTGCTCGTCGAGCACGACGACTGCGGTGCCCTCCGCCTCGGGGACGGCCAGGAAACGATCGAACAGCCCCTCGTCGTCGACGAGCGGCGGGTAGCCGACAATGGTTCCGTCGGGCAGGGCCGTCACGGCGGTCTTCAGATGCAGGGCGCGGGTGACCGGCACCGGGACGACCGCGTAGCCGAGCGGGACCACGATGGCGGCCAGCTGGCGGGTGCCTTCGGCGTTCGTGCGGAGGCTCTGGCCGACGTAGACGGTGTTCCCGACCTTCAGCACGTCCCCGCCGTCGAGGGTACCGGGCAGCTCGAGCCGGTGCACGGTCACGCCGAGCCCGCCGACCGCGGCCGCGGCCCCCGCGCTCTCGCCGCGGCGGCTCTCGGCTCCCGGGCTGGTGACGACGGCCACGTCGCCGAACATGACGACGGCGTCCTCGATGAAGACCGAGTCGGGCAGCTCGTCGGCCGGATCGACCTCCCGGGTCTCCCAGCCCTCGGCTTCGAGGGCGGCGACGTAGTCACGCCACTGCGCGCGGGCCAGCCGGGCATCGATCGGGGTGCGTTCGATGTGCGTCAACTGCCCCTCGGCCAGGGTGCTCGCCGGACGTCGGACCAGGGCAATGCGCCTCGCGTGCTTCATCCCGTCAGCCTAGTTCCCGCGCCTTTTCCCCCCGCGAACCCGCAGTTGTGCGCGTCATTCGGCGTTCATAACCCGCACGACTGCGGGTTCGCGGGGTACTTCGAGGCGGGCGGCGGCCAGGCGCTCGGCGGCCTCCAGCGTCGTGATGCCCTGCGCGCGCGCATCCGTGAAGATGGTCGCGACGGTGTCGCCGATGGCGTCGACCCGGGCGGCGATGGCGTCGAGGTCGGCGTCCGGCTCGCCGGCGAGCGCGAGGTAGATCACGCCGCCCGCGTTGACCACGAAGTCGGGGGCCCAGAGGATGCCGCGCGCGTCGAGCTCGGCGGCGCCTTCGGACGACTCGAGCTGGTTGTTGGCGGCTCCGACGACGCCGAGCACGTTCAGCTCGCCGATCACCTGCGGGGTGAGGACCCCGCCGAGGCCGCAGGGCACGAACAGGTCGGCCTGCACGCGGTGGGCGCCGGCGACGGGGACCCAGTCGGCGCCGAGTTCTTCGGCCAGCTCGCGCTTGTCGAGGTTGACGTCGGTCACGGTCAGCTGCGCGCCGGCGGCGGCGAGCGCCCGGGCGAGCCGGCCGCCGACCTGGCCGAGGCCGGAGATCACGATGTGGCGCCCGGCGACCTCACGGCTGCCGAACAGCGCCTCGAGGGTGGCGACGAGGCTCGCGTAGACGCCCGCGGCCGTCGCGTCGGCCGGTTCGCCCACCCCGCCACTGGACGCGGGCAGGCCGCAGACGTTCGGCGTGCGCTCGGCGACGATGGCCATGAGCTCGGCGCTCGTGCCCACATCCTCAGCGGTCATGTAGGCGCCGTTCAGGCTTTCGATGGCGTCGCCGAGGTCGAGCATGGCGTCGCGCTTCTGCTCGTCGGTGAGCACAGTCCCGGTCGGCAGGTAGATGACCGATTTGCCGCCGCCGCGGGTGAGGCCGGCGGCCGAGTTCTTGAGCGTCATCGCGGCCGAGAGCCGCAGCGCGTCGGCGACGGCTTCGGTCCAGTTCTCGTACTGCCAGACGCGGGCGCCGCCGAGGGCCTGGCCCAGGCGGGTGGAGTGCACGGCGACGGTGATGACGAGTCCGGAACGCACGCCCGTGCTGATGAGCACGCGCTCGTGCGTGAACGGGATTCCGGCGAGGGCATCCAGCGACAGTGATGGTTGCGTGAGAGTCATGAATGGTTCTTCCTGTGGAGGCCTTGTGGGCAGGTGTGTGCCGCTCAATTGTGTTGGGCGGGATACCTCAAGACTAAAGCCTTTCCCCCGCCGCGAACCCGCAGTTGTGCGCATTAAAAGGCACGCATAACGTGCACAACTGCGGTTTCGCGGGACCACACGAGGGGGAAGGGGTGCTAGTGGAAGAAGTGGCGTTCGCCGGTGAAGTACATGGTGACGCCGGCCAGGGCCGCGGCGGCGATGACTTCCTCGTCGCGCACCGAACCGCCCGGCTGCACGACCGCGGTGACGCCGGCGTCGAGCAGCACCTGCAGGCCGTCGGCGAAGGGGAAGAACGCGTCGGAGGCCGCGACCGAACCGGCCGCGCGGTCGCCGGCCCGGAGCACCGCGAGGTGGCAGGAGTCGACCCGGTTGACCTGGCCCATGCCGACGCCGACGGATGCTCCGCCGCGCGCCAGCAGGATGGCATTCGACTTCACCGAGCGGCACGCCTTCCACGCGAACTCGAGGTCCGCACGGGTGGCCTCGTCGGCCTCCGCTCCGGCCGCGAGCGTCCAGCCGGCCGAGCTGAAGTCCTCGAACGTGTCGGACTCCTGCACGAGCAGGCCGCCGGAGATCTGGCGCAGCTCGAGCGACGAGCGCCGGTAGTCGGCCGGCAGTTCGAGCAGGCGGATGTTCTTCTTCGCCCGGAGGAGCTCGAACGCGGCCGGTTCGAAGCCGGGGGCCACGAGCACCTCGGTGAAGATCTGGCTGACGGTCTCGGCCATGCCGAGGGTGACCGTGCGGTTGGCGGCGATCACGCCGCCGAACGCGGAGACCGGGTCGCAGTCGTGCGCCCGACGGTGCGCGGAGGCGATCGCATCCGGCGCCTTCGCCGCGGCGACGGCGATGCCGCAGGGGTTGGCGTGCTTGATGATCGCGACGGCCGGCTGGTCGAAGTCGAAGGCGGCGCGCACCGCGGCATCCGCGTCGACGTAGTTGTTGTAGGACATCTCCTTGCCGTGCAGCTGCACGGCCTGGGCGATTCCCTGCCCGCCCTCGCCGGCGTAGAGCGCGGCGGACTGGTGGGCGTTCTCGCCGTACCGCAGCACGGCGCTGCGGCTGGCCTCGATGACGAGGGTGTCCGGGAAGAACGGGATCTCGATCTCGACCTCGACCCCGCTGACGGCGTCGAAGGCCTCCACGATGTCTTCGCCGAGGGCTTCGGTGTCGTCGGCCCACTGGTCGTACACGTTCTCGGTGAACCAGGCCGACACCGACAGGTCGTAGCCGGCGGTGTGCTCGAAGGCGAGTGAGGCGAGCTTCTGGCGCTGGCGCAGCGTGGTTCCGCCGGCCTGCACCGCGGCGATGATCTCCGGGTAGTCCTCCGGGTCGACCACGATCGCGACGTTCGCGTGGTTTTTGGCCGAGGCGCGCACGAGGGCTGGACCGCCGATGTCGATCTGCTCGATCACGTCGGCCGGGGCCGCGCCGGACTGCACGGTTTCGACGAACGGGTACAGGTTCACGACGACGAGTTGGAAGGCGGCGATGCTCAGGTCCTTCAGCTGGTCCTCGTGCGCCTCGAGGCGCAGGTCGGCCAGGATGCCGGCGTGCACGGCGGGGTGCAGGGTCTTCACCCGGCCGTCGAGGGATTCGGGGAACCCGGTGACCGTGGCGACGTCCGTCACCTCGTGGCCGGCCGCGCGGATGGTGGCCGCCGTCGAGCCGGTGGAGACGATTTCGACGCCCGCGGCGGCGAGCGCGTCGGCGAGGTCGATCAGGCCGGTCTTGTCGCTGACCGAGATGAGGGCGCGCTGCACGGGAATGACGTCCCGGTCGCGGTAGAGGCTCGCTGCCGTGCTCTGTGTGTGGCCGCTCATGTGTGGGAAGGCTCCTTGAGGTTGACGTGTCCGTTGGCGATGTCGAGGACGGCCTGCACCAGCAGGCGACGCTCGAGGGTCTTGATGCGTTCGTGCAGGGTGGATTCGGTGTCGCCCGGCAGGACGGGCACCCGTTCCTGCGCGATGATCGGCCCGTCGTCGACGCCGTTGTCGACCACGATCAGGCTGGCCCCGGTCTGGCTGACCCCCGCGGCGAGCGCGTCCCGCACGCCGTGGGCGCCGGGGAACTCGGGCAGGTACGCCGGATGCGTGTTGATCAGGTTCGGGGAGAGCGCGGCGACGACGCGCGGCGGCAGCAGGCGCATCAGGCCGCTGAGCACGACGAGGTCGGGCTGCCACTGCTGGATCTGCGCGAGGAGCTCGTCACCCCAGCTCTCCCGGTCGGCGTGCGAGGAATACGGGACGGTGAAGGTCGGCACGTTGAACTCCTCGCCGAGGGCGAGGCCGTCGGCATCCCGGTCGGCGCCGATCGCGACGACCCGGGCCGGGAACTCGGCGTCCTCGGACGCCTCGAGAAGGGCGCGGAGGTTCGATCCTCCGCCGGAGATCAAAACGACCAGTGACAGCACGCTTCGAGCTTACCGTTTCGCCCAGGAGGACTCCGGGGCCGGGAGAGTGACCGCCCGCCCGCCGACCAGCAGGCCGAGGCCGGCGGCCAGGCCGATCTCCACGGCGGCGAGGGCGCCGACCAGCAGCGGGTTCGGTCCGACTGCGGCCAGGCGCCCCGGGCCCATCGCGCCGGCCGACCACCAGGCGAGCAGCCCGAGGATGCTGCCGCCCACGAGCCCCATCGCCAGCCCGGTGAGCAGGCGCTGCGCCGCGCCCGGCGCGGGGGCACCCGTCGAGCCCTGCGCATCCGCCAGCCGGCGGGTCAGCCGGGCGGCGCCGAAGCCGATGAGCACGGGGACGAGCAGCCCGACGAAGCCGAGCTCGAGTGTGCCGTGCGGCAGGACGCCGAGGATCGGCAGCCCGGGGACGGCGCCGAGGGAGGTGCCGACCGGCGACACGCTCGTGCCGACGCCGAGGGCGATGCCCGGGCCGACGAACCAGGCTGCGGCCCAGATGACGAGGTTGGGGATCAGCGCGAGCTGGGCCAGGGTGAGCGCGATGCCGCCCATCACCCCGGCCTGCAGTGTTTCGTAGAGCCCGATGACGGTCGCATAGTTGACCACGGTGAGCACGGCGACGGCGGCCGCGGAGACCGCGATCACGCCGAGCGCCGCCGCTGTCCCGCCGCGCAGGGCCGCCGCGGCCACCGTGCGGGTCCGGGCATGCAGGCCGGCGAAACGGGCTCGCATGCCGACGGAGCCGGGGCCCTCCAGGGAGCCGGCCAGCACGCCGAGGGCGTAGACCAGGGTCGGCAGGATGATCCCCTGCGGCACGGAGGGCCGCACGAGCTCGGTCCCCGCGGAGAGGGTGACCAGGGTGGCGAGCAGGCCGTAGGTGGCGACGGCTGAGGCGACGCCGACCCAGCGGTGCGGGGTCTCGGCGACGCGGCGGCCGGTGCGCACCCCGAACAGGCAGGCGATGAGGGCGACGCCGAGCAGGGCGATGGTGACCGGGAACGGCTCGAGGGCGGCCGGCATCCCCAGGGCGGCGACGACTCCGGGGCCGAGCTGCACGTGCAGATCGACCCCGTTGCCGAGCAGCCACGCGTCGGCGGCGGCCCGCCAGAAGACGAGCCAGTCGACGCCGAGGTCGAACTGCGTCGCCCAGAGGATGGTCAGCGGCACGAGCGCGATGCCGATGCCGATGGCGACGACAATGAGCGCCTCGAGCGCGGCGAGCAGGGCTGTCGTTATGCGGTTCATCGGCCTCTGAGCCTACCCGCCGATCCGGCGGCGCCCGGCGTGCGCGCCCGGTGCGTGCGAATTCCGCGGCGATTCCGGGCGGCCGAGATTTCGGGCCGCCGTGCAGGGCTACTTGTGGTACGGCGCCCGGACCATGGCGATGATCGCCGCGAGGCCGAGGATCGCGCCGACGACGACGAATCCGGTGAGTCCGAGGGTGAGAAAAGTCTCCATATGGACCAGTATGGCGCACGCAAGAGGGGCCCGGCGAGCAACGCCGGGCCCCTCCACTGGATGCTTCTCTACAGTGCGGCGAGAACCTCGCGCAGCAGGGTCGCGGTCTCGCTCGGCGTCTTGCCGACCTTGACCCCGGCGGCCTCGAGGGCCTCCTTCTTGCCCTGGGCGGTTCCGGCCCCGTTGGAGACGATGGCACCGGCGTGGCCCATGGTCTTGCCCTCGGGGGCGGTGAAGCCGGCGACGTAGCCGACGACGGGCTTGGTGACGTGCGCCCGGATGTACTCGGCCGCCTTCTCCTCGGCGTCACCGCCGATTTCACCGATCATGACGATCGCCTTGGTCTCCGGGTCCGCCTCGAACGCCTCGAGGGCGTCGATGTGGGTGGTGCCGATGATGGGGTCGCCGCCGATGCCGATCGCGGTGGAGAACCCGAGGTCGCGCAGTTCGTACATCATCTGGTAGGTCAGGGTGCCCGACTTGGAGACCAGGCCGATCGGGCCCTTGCCGGTGATGTTCGCCGGGGTGATACCGACGAGCGCCTCACCGGGGGTGATGATGCCGGGGCAGTTCGGCCCGATGATGCGGGTCGTGTTGCCCTTGGCCTGGGCGTAGGCCCAGAACTCGGCGGAGTCCTGCACCGGGACGCCCTCGGTGATGATGACGAGCAGCGGGATGCCGGCGTCGATCGCTTCGATCACGGCGTCCTTGGTGAAGGCGGGCGGGACGAACGCGATGGAGACATCCGCGCCGGTCTTCTCCATCGCCTCGGCGACCGTGCCGAACACGGGCAGCTCGACGTCGCCGTGCAGGACCGTGGTTCCGGCCTTGCGGGCGTTCACGCCGCCGACGACCTGGGTGCCGGCCTTGAGCATGAGGGCGGTGTGCTTGGTGCCCTCGCCGCCGGTGATGCCCTGGACGATGACCTTGGAGTCCTTGTTGAGGAAGATTGACATTCCGGGGTTCCTTACTTCGCTGCGTGGGCGAGTTCGGCGGCCTTGGCGGCGCCCTCGTCCATCGTTGCGGCCAGTGTGACGAGCGGGTGGTTGGCCTCGGCCAGGATGCGGCGGCCCTCTTCGACGTTGTTGCCGTCGAGGCGCACGACGAGCGGCTTGTTCGCGGAGGTGCCGAGCTCGGCGAGCGCGCCCACGATGCCCTTGGCGACGGCGTCACAGGCGGTGATGCCGCCGAAGACGTTGACGAAGACCGACTTGACCTGCGGGTCGCCGAGGATGACGTCGAGGCCGGCGGCCATGACCTCGGCGGATGCTCCGCCGCCGATGTCGAGGAAGTTGGCCGGCTTGACGCCGCCGTGGTTCTCACCGGCGTACGCGACGACATCGAGGGTGCTCATGACGAGCCCCGCGCCGTTGCCGATGATGCCCACTTCGCCGTCGAGCTTGACGTAGTTGAGGTCGTTCTCCTTGGCCTTCGCCTCGAGCGGGTCGGCGGCGGCGGCGTCTTCCAGGAACGCGTGCTTGGGGTGGCGGAAGCCGGCGTTCTCGTCGAGCGTGACCTTGCCGTCGAGCGCGATGATGTCGCCCTCTTCGGTGAGCACGAGCGGGTTGACCTCGACGAGGGTGGCGTCCTCGCCCGTGAAGACGTTGTAGAGCTGCACGAAGATCGGTGCGACCTTGTCAACGAGCTCGGCCGGGAACTTCGCGTCGATCGCGATCTCACGGGCCTTGGCCAGGTCGATCCCGGCGAGCGGGTCGATCGACACGTAGGCGAGCGCCTCCGGCTTTTCAACGGCCAGGACCTCGATCTCCACGCCGCCCTCGTAGCTGGCGAGTGAGAGGTAGGAGCGGTTGGCCCGGTCGAGCAGCACGGAGAAGTAGAACTCCTGCGCGATGCGCGCGCCGCCGGCAACCATGACCCGGTTGACGGTGTGGCCCTTGATGTCGAGGCCGAGGATGGCACGGCCTGCGGCCTCTGCGTCATCCGGGGTCTTCGCGACCTTGACGCCGCCGGCCTTGCCGCGGCCGCCGACCTTCACCTGCGCCTTGACGACGACGACGCCGCCGAGCTTCTCGGCGGCCGCACGCACCTCTTCGGGGGTGTCCGCGATGATGCCCGGGAGAACCGGGACTCCATAGTGCTCAAACAGGTCTCTTGCCTGGTATTCGTAAAGATCCACGCTGCTCTTCCAATCCGCGTCATAGCGTTCGTGCATGGTGAGGGGGTGTCGGGCGGCGCTGTCGGCATCGGATTTAGCTCGACGTCAAGACATACGACCCGGACAAACTCTACCGTCCGGGTCAAACAGTGGCTAATCGCGGCGGTCGGCAATAGCATCTGACGCACACGCTCCTGAGCGTGTCGCGACGGAGAGGGGGCCCGGGCGATGGCTTCGCAGCCGGCGGCTACCGCGCCGCCCCACGTGCTCGAACTGCGCGTCCACGGCATCAACAACACCGCCCCGAACGTGCTGCTCGACCTGCCCGGCGACGAAAGCGAACGGGTCGCCGGCGACACGCTCGGCAGCTTCTGGCGCCCCACCGCGGAGTCGCTGGGGCGCCGGCGCGCGCGCGGAACGTCGGCGCCCCGGGGGTCCGTGCCTCCCCGGATCCGGCGCGAGGCGTATTCCTGGGGCGGCATGGTGCGCAGCACCCCGGATGCCGCCGGGCCGGGCGGTATCGTCGTCGCGGCCCTGGCCCGGGTGGGTTGGGCCCTCCTCCTCCCGTTCAGCATCGCCAACGCCGCGGCCTGGAGCTGGCGGTTGCCGACCCACGGCCCCGCGGCCGGGCGGAGCGCCCGGGCCGGGATCATCCGCCTCTTCGGCGTGCTCCTCACCCTCCTGCTGGTGGCCACGACCACCTCCCTCGCCGTCGATGTGCTCGCCCAGCAGTGCTACACCGGCCGCACGCTCGACTGCACCGTGCTGCCGGGGCCGTTCGAGGCGCTGGCCGGGTGGACGACCGGACGGCGGATGGCCCTGCTCTCGCTCGCCCCCGCCGGGCTCACCGTCGGGCTGTGGCTGTTGTCGGCCGTGTCCCGGCTCCGTTACGACGTGGCCGACCGCTTCCTCGCGGCGCAGCCCCGGTCGCCGGCGCCCGCCGCGGCGGCGGCATCCGGGCCGG
>NZ_SOEZ01000016.1 GCF_004402215.1 Cryobacterium tagatosivorans | reverse complement strand
CGACGGGCGGCGCGACGGTGGGTTCGCCCGCGCCCGCGAAGGCCCGGTTCCCGGCCCCGGCCCCGACCGCGTCGGCGGCGTGCCCGCCGGGCACGGGCGGCCGGTACTCGGTGCGAAGCGGCGGAAGGAACGGCTCCCGCCCGGGAACCGTCCCGGGACGGAACTCGTGCGAGGCGCGCTCGGTGATGAGTTCACGCCGCTCGGCCGCATACTCCGCCGAGAGCAGGTGGCCGAGGGGGACATCCGTGTCGCCGTACCAGGCCTCGCGGTCGGCCAGCGCCAGCTTCTCGGCCTCGAGGATCGTGTGCGCGCCGAGCGCGGTCGACGGGTCGAGGTGCAGGTCGTCGAACCCGTCGAGGATGGCCAGCATCTGCAGCAGGGCCGGGCCCTGCCCCCAGGCGCCGGTCTTGGCGATGGTGAACCCGCGGAAGGTCGCTGTGACGGCCGGCTCGACGGATGCCTCGAAGCCGGCCAGGTCCGGCCCGGTCAGCACCCCGGCGTGGTCGGTCCCGGAGGAGTGCCGGTGCGGCGCCTGGTTGAAGTCGACGATCGCCCGGGCGACGAACCCCTCACTCCACTCCCTGCGGGCGGCGTCGATCCGGGCCTCGCGGGTGGCGGGTGCGGCGCTCGCCGGGGCATCCGGCTCGGTCGGGGCGTCGGCCGGAGAGCCGGCAGCCGCGACCTCGACGAGCCGCTCGAGCGTGCGCGCATATGCCTCGTTCGCGATCAGCTCACCGGCCGCCGGCACGCGGCCGCCCGGCATCCAGCGCTCGGCGGAGCTCGGCCAGTGCTCGCTGAACAGCTCGGCGACAGCGCCGATCGTGGCAGCCACCCGGGGGAGCACCGGATGCCCGTTCCTGGCGTAGCCGATGGCGAACGCCAGCACCGGCTCCAGCTCCCAGGTGCCGTGGTCGCGCAGCAGGAGCAGCCAGGCGTCGACGGCCGCCGGGACCGCTGCGGCCAGCGCCCCGGCCCCGGGGACCAGCTCCAGGCCCTCGGCCCGGTAGTGCTCCGGGGTCGCGGCGGCGGGGGCCGGGCCCTGCCCCATCAGCACGATCGGGGCATCCGGATGCTCGGCGGTCACGAAGATCCCGGTCATGTCGCCGCCCGGCCCGTTCAGGTGAGGCTCGACGACGTGCAGCACGAACGCCCCGGCGACCGCGGCGTCGAAGGCGTTGCCGCCGCGCTCGAGCACGGCCTGCGCCGAGGCCGTCGCCAGCCAGTGGGTCGAGGCGGTCATGCCGAAGGTGCCCTGCAGGGTGGGGCGGGTGGTGAAGGAGTTCGGGGGAGTGTAAGTCACGGGCCCACTCTCGCAGAGCTTGGCGTCGGCTGCTCTCGTGCAAGACTGCCCACAAGGTTGAATTGCGGACAAAGTACCTTCGTTTCGACAATGAAGGTACTTTCTCCGCGACTCAAACCAGCGACGAGACAGGGATGCCATGGCTGCGCAGGAACAGGCGGAGATCGAGCGGAAGTACGACGTGGACGCGACCGCTTCCGTGCCCGACCTCACGGACGCGGACGGCATCGCCGCGGTCGAGGTGCTCGAACCGGTCACGCTCACGGCGGTGTACTTCGACACCGCGAACCTCGACCTGGCCGCGCAGCGGATGATCCTGCGCCGGCGCGAGGGCGGGCCGGACGAGGGCTGGCACATCAAGAAGCCCGCGAAGGAAGGCCGCACCGAACTGCACTGGCCGCTCGGCAGCGGCGCGCCCAGCAGCGGCGCGGCCAGGAGCGGCGCGGCCGACAGTGGCAGGGCCGGAAGCGCTCGCGGCAACTCCGCCGCCGGCACCGCCCGAGCCGCGGGCAAGGCCGCCATCACCATCCCTGACGAGGTGCTTGAACCCGTTCGGGCCATCGTGCGCGACCGCGACATGTCCCCGCTGGCCCGCATCAGCACCGTGCGCACCGCACTGCACCTGCTGGACGAACGGGGCGAGGCCGTGGCCGAGCTGGCCGACGACATCGTGTCGGCGTCGGATGCCCGCGGCGGGACGCTTCGCACCTGGCGCGAGTGGGAGGTGGAGCTCCTCCCTGCAGCCCCCGACACGAAGAAGGGGCGCGGCAGGCTACTCGACGCGATCGAACGGGTCCTGCTCGAGGCCGGGGCGACCCCGTCGTCCAGTGTCGCCAAGGTCGCGCAGGCGCTCGGGGCCGAGTCGCTCACCGACGTCGTGCCGGGGGCCGGGCAGCAGGTCGGGCCGGGGGCCGGACGGCACGCCGTGCCGGGGGTCAGGCCAGAGGCCGCCGGGACCGAAGCGAAAGCCGGGTCGCGGGACGAAGCGCGGGCCGGGTCGCGGGCCGACGCGGAGGCCGGGACCGCGGCATCCGTGGTGGTCGCCGCCGTGCGCCGGCTGACCGCCGCGCTGGAGGGCGCCGATCCCGCCTCGCGCGAGGACCAGCCGGATGCCGTGCACCAGATGCGCCGGTCCGTGCGCCGCCTCGGCAGCGTGCTCGCCAGCTACCGCCGCCTGTTCGACGCCGAGGCGGTGCAGGCGCTCCGGGACGGCCTCAGCTGGCTCGGCGGCGCACTCGGCGAGGCGCGCGACGCCGAGGTGAGCGGCAGGCGCGCCGCACGGGAGCTCGGCGCCGTTCCGGAGCGCCGCGTCGATGCCGCCGTGCGGGCCCGGCTCGTGGACGGTTCCCGCGCGGAGTACACCGAGGCGCACGCCCGGGTGCGCCGGCTGATGTCCAGCCCGGGGTACTTCCGGCTGCTCGACGCCCTCGACGACTTCGCCGCGCGCCCGCCGCTGACGGCTCCGGCGTCCCATCCCGCGGTCAAGGAACTCCGGCGGCAGCTGCGCCGGGACATCGCACGGCTGCGCAGCCGAGCGCGGGGCGCCGCCGCGGCCGGACCGGGCGACCGCGAAGCCGCCCTGCACGAGGTGCGCAAGGCCGTGCGACGCCTGCGGAACGCCGTCGACGCCGTCCGCACCGAGGCGGCGACAGTGCTCGGCCCGAAGAAGCGCCGCACCCTCCGCCGGATCTCGGCCGCGGCCAAGCCGATCGAGACGGCCCTCGGGGAACGGCGCGACCTGGTGCTCTTCTCCGGGCGGCTCGAGTCCGCCTCCGCGAGCGCGAACGAGGCGGGCGAGCAGGCCTTCGTCTACGGGATGCTCTCCGAGCGCACCGCGAGGGAGCTCGACACGCCCAGCGGCCTCGACGCTGCCGTGCGCCGCATCGTGCGCCTCGCGCGCAGGTTCTGAGCCGCGCGCACGCTCTGCTCCGCACTGAGTCGCGGACAAAGTATCTTCGTTGGCGAGGTGAAGGTACTTTGTCCGCAACTCACCGGCGGGGACGGGCGCGGGCGCTACTCGGCGACCGAGGCCGCGACGACCTCGACCCGCGCGGGCAGCGCGCCCTCGCCAGACGGATGCGCGCCGGCCGCGTCGATCAGCCAGGCGAAGTTGAACGCGGTCTCACGCCAGGCGTTGTACCGGCCCGAGACGCCGCCGTGCCCGGCCGACATCTCGGTCTTGAGCAGGGCATCCGCGCCCACCTCGCGCAGCCGGGCCACCCACTTGGCGGGCTCGACGTAGAGCACCCGGGTGTCGTTCAGGCTGGTGACGGCAAGGATGCGCGGGTAGTGCGCCGCGTGCACGTTTTCCACCGGGGAGTACGTGCCCATGTAGGCATATACCTCCGGGTCGTGCAGCGGATCGCCCCACTCGTCCCACTCGATCACCGTCAGCGGCAGCGACGGGTCGAGGATCGACGTCACCGGGTCGACGAAAGGCACTCCCGCGAGGATGCCCGAGAACAGCTCAGGGGCCATGTTCGCGACGGCGCCCATCAGCAGGCCGCCCGCGCTGTGGCCTTCGGCGACGAGCCCCTCCGGGGAACTGTAGCCGCAGTCGATCAGGTGCCTGGCGCACTCGATGAAGTCGGTGAACGAGTTGCGCTTGCGCAGCTTCTTGCCGTTCTCGTACCAGAGCCGGCCGAGCTCCCCGCCGCCGCGCACATGGGCGACCGCGAAGATCATCCCGCGGTCGAGGAGGCTGAGCCGGGAGATGCTGAACCCGGGGTCGACGCTGTGCTCGTAGGAGCCGTAGCCGTAGAGCACCGTCGGCGCCGGCTCGCCCGGAGTGACGAGGTCCTTGCGGTAGACGAGGGAGATCGGAATGCGGGTCCCGTCGTCCGCCGTGGCCCACTCCCGGCGCTGCTCGAACAGGGCCGGGTCGTAGAGGCCGAGCACCGGCTGCTGCTTGAGCAGGCGCAGTTCGCCGGTCGCGACGACGTGGTCGTAGACCGTCGACGGGGTGACGAAGCTCGTGTAGACCAGGCGGATCGTCGGCTGGTCCCACTCCGGGTTCCCGGCCACGCCGACCGTGTACAGCGGCTCGGTGAACTTCAGCTCGGTCAGGCCCCCGTCGTCCTGGTCGTGCTCGTCGTGCCGGGCCACCGCAACCCGGGCGAGCCCCTCCTTGCGGTACTCGATCACGATGAAATCGCGGAACGCGTCGACGCCCTCGAGACGGATCCGCTCGCTGTGCGGCAGCACGACCCTCCTCGCCCCCTGCGGGTCGGCTGCCGCCACGCTGACGAGTTCGAAGTTGACCGCCTTGTGACCTTCCGGGCCGCCGTTGTGCACGATCAGCAACCGGTCGGCGCCGCCGAGGACGGCGTGCTCCACGTCGTATTCGACGCCCTCCTGCCGCGGCCAGACGACGGCGAATTCGCCGGTCGGGTCGGCGGCGTCGAGCAGCCGGGTCTCGCTGGTGACGCTCGAGCCGGCCTCGATCACCAGGTACTTGCGGCTGCGGGTGCGGCCGACTCCCACCCAGAAGCGCTCGTCGGGCTCGTGGAAGACGCTCACGTCGACGGATGCCGCGGTGCCGAGCTCGTGCCGCCACACGGTGTCCGGGCGCCAGGCGTCGTCGACCGTCGTGTAGAACAGGTAACGCCCGCTCGGGTCGAACATGGCGCCCTCTGACGTGTTCGGGATCTCGTCGGGCAGGTTCTCGCCGACCGCGGTGCCGACCGCCGTGCCGGCCCCCGCGCCGGCCGCAATCGCCCGCACCCGGATCGTGTACCGCTCGTCGCCCTCGACATCCACCGCGTAGAGCAGCAGGGTGCCGTCAGTGCTGACGTCGAAGCTGCCGATCGCGAAGAAGTCGTGGCCGGCCGCCTCCACGTTGTCGTCGAGCAGCACCTGCTCGCCCGGCAGCCCGGCCCCGCCCGGCAGCCGCTGCTCGTCCGGAAGCCCGGCCCCGCCCGTCGAGACCCCCGCCAGCACCGGCGGCGCCCAGTCCTCCGGCCCCGATATCGGCGCCCGGCAGTGGATGCCGTACTCCTGCCCCTCGACCGTCCGGGTGTAATACCACCAGTCGCCGCGGCGCACCGGAACGCTGAGGTCGGTCTCCAGGGTGCGGTCCTTGATCTCCTCAAAGATCTGCTCCTGCAGGAGCTCGAGGTGCGCGGTGGAGGCATCCGTGAAGGCATTTTCGGCCTCGAGATGACCCACGACCTCCGGGCTCTCCTTCTCGCGCAGCCACTCGTAGTTGTCCACGTACACGTCGTTGTGGTGGATGCGTTGCTGGGGCTTCTTCGCGGCGGCAGGAGGAATGTTCATGAGCCCCAGCGTACGTGCCCCGCGCCCGAGGAGGAGCGCACATACCATTGATTCGCATGGGCGTCAAGACTATATTCGTGTCTGCCCCCCACAAGGGAGCCAACAGTCAAGGAGGTTGGTTTCAAATGAAGAAATGGACTCGCTGGCAGGACTACGCTGCGGTGGCTGTCGGGCTTTACGCCGCGCTCTCCGTCCTGTGGACGCCTCAGGCAGGCATGTCGGCGACATTGATGGTCATTTCGGGTGGGCTGCTGGTTGTGAGCGGGGTCGTGAATCTGGCGATGCCCGGCATGCCGGCGGCTGAGTGGGCTCAGGTCGTGTTCGGCCTTCTGCTCTTCGCCTCGCCGTGGATCGGCTCCTACACGGAGCAGACCGCGGCCTCGTGGACGTCCTGGATCGGCGGCGCCATTGCCGTCGCCGTGACGGCAGCGGCGATCAGGCCGAGCATCGAGATGAGCCATCACCGGATGATGCCGTCGCATTGAGACACTGAGCGTGCAACTCAGTGATTGACCGGGTATCGGGGACGCCGCCGACACGGCGCCCCCGATACCTTTTGCGCGCGGGATGTGCAGGGAACGCGGGGGATCGCGCGGGGATGCCGACGCGGGGATCGCGGGGATGTCGACGCGGGCATGCCGACGACGGCGCTACCGCCAGGGCGTCGCGTCGATCTGGATGGCCACCACGTAGAGGTGCCGGCCGAGCTCGATCTTCTCCACCTCGTAGACCCGCACCCGGGTCTGCGGGTTCGTGTCGGCGGGCCGGCCGACACCGATCCCGTAGCTGACGTAGCCTTCGAAATCGCCCCCGGAGGCGTACCGGGTGATGGCCGGGTAGCCGATGACGGGCGCCGGCGCCGAGACGATGCTCGAGGTGCCGTTCTCCAGGTGGGCCTGGGCCTGCCGGAAGACCACCCGCAGGATCGCGTTGGTGCCGGGCATCGGGATGTTCGCACCGCTGCCGTCGGCGATGAGCTTGGGCACGTATTCGATGTCGTAGCTGGGGAAGCCGTTCTGGAAGCGGAAGCTCAGCTGGTTGTACGGCGGGTTGTCCGACGGATGCGCTCCCGCGGCGATCGAGTACAGGTACGGCAACGGCGGCGCGGGCGGCGGGGCGATCGGCACCTCGTTCTCGTGCGCCACCCGGTAGGGCTCGCCGGGCCCCGGCCAGCCCCAGTCCTTCGCGATCCGCGAGCTGATGACGCGGTCGCCGTCGTCCGGGGGCGCCGGCTCGTCATCCGGCGGTGGAGTGGTCGTCGGCGTCGGCGTGGAACTGCCGGGCGTCGTGGGGCTGGCGGTGCTGGTCGGCGACGCGTGAGTGTCCCCGGGGATCGGCGCCTGTGTGGTGCAGGCGGCGAGCGCCAGAACCACGGGCACGACAACGACCGGCAGGAGAGCCAGCGGCACCAGCACCCGGCGAGGCGCGACCTGTTCGGCGAGGCGTGCGCCACTGCGTGCGGAACGGGGTCTCATGAGGCCCCCCATTCGATTGCTTCCAGCCCTTCATTCGAAGTCTGGCCCCGGGCGGTTTCCCGCACAAGGTGGAGCAATCAGTGCTCGTACACCTGGGCCCCCTGGGCTGCCGCGGCGGGCAGCGGGCGCTCGGCCAGCCAGAGGTCGAGCTCGGCCGCCGGCACCGGCCGCGACAGGTGGTAGCCCTGGGCGTGGTCGCAGCCGTAACCCACGAGCTCGTCGTAGGCCGCGGCATCCTCGACCCCCTCGGCGACCATGCGCAGGCCGAGGCTGTGCGCCAGGTTGATCGTCGAGGCGACCAGGGCGGCGGCCCGGGTGTCGTCGGACATGGGCATGACGAAGGAACGGTCGAGCTTGAGTTCGTCCACCGGGAGGTCGCGCAGGTAGGCCAGCGAACTGTAGCCGGTGCCGAAGTCGTCGATGGCGATCCGGATGCCGCCGCCGCGGAGGCGGCCCAGGATCGCGCGGGCCTTCTCCCGGTCGGCCATGAGGAACTCCTCGGTGATCTCGAGCATGAGGGCGTGCGGGGGAAGGCCGCGCGCTTCGACCATGGCGATGATCCGCTCGGGGAGATCGGCGTTTTTCAGCGAGCTGGCGGACAGGTTCACCGAGACCGTCAACGGGTTGCCCTGCTCCTGCCAGCGCGCGGCCTGGTCCAGTGCCTGGCCGAGCACCAGGCAGGTCAGTTCGGGCATGAGCCCGGCCTCCTCGACCAGGCCGAGGAAGGCATCCGGGTAGAGCAGGCCGCGGGCGGGATGGTTCCAGCGCACGAGGGCTTCCACGCCGTGCACGTCGCCGGTGGCGAGGTCGACCTTGGGCTGGTAGTGCAGGATCAGTTCGTCGCTGACGAGCGCGGTGCGGAGCTCTTCGAGAGTGCGCAGCCGGTCGTCGCCGTGGGTGTCGTCGTCGCTGACGTAGACGTGGTGTCCGCTGCGGGCGTCCTTCGCGCGGTACATCGCCAGGTCCGCGCGGCGCATCAGGGTCCCGAGGTCGTTGCCCTGGTCGGGGAACAGCGCGATCCCGATGCTGACGTTGACCGTGAGGGCGATGCCGCTGAGGGTGAACGGCTCTGCGAGGGCCTCCTTCAGCCCGACGGCGACGGCCACCGAACGGAGGTATCCGGTGTCGTCGAGCAGGATCGCGAACTCATCCCCGCCGAGCCGGGCGAGCAGGTCGCTGCCGCGCAGGTGGCTGGACAGCCGCTCGCCGACCTGCACGAGCAGCTGGTCACCGACGTCGTGGCCGAGGCTGTCGTTGACCTCCTTGAACCGGTCGAGGTCGAGCAGCAGCAGCGCGCGGGGGCGGTCGGGAGCGGCGGCCAGGCGCACCGGCACCTCCGCGTACAGCCTGCGTCGGTTCGGCAGCCCGGTCAGCTCGTCGGTGGCCGCCTGGCGCCGCAGCAGCCGTTGGCGGAAGATCAGCGGGACCGCGGCGAGGCCCATCGTGCCGCTGGCCAGGACCAGGGCGAGTTCCGAGAGGGGAGTGCGGCTGCCCAGGATGAGGACGCCCAGCGCCGCGAGCACGGCGACGGCCGGAACGGCCAGCGCCGGGGCGGATGCTGCCGCGCGGCCGTGCTGCCTTCCCCGTCTGGCCGCGCCCTCGGCCCAGAGGGTGATCAGCGCGAGTCCGATCGGCCAGGTCGCGTCGAGCAGGGTGCCGACGGCGTATTGCCCGTCGAGCTCGAGGAGGGCGTAGGCGACGTCGGCGGCCGCGTAGACGAAGAGGCCGAGCACGAGCAGTCCCCAGCGACGGCCGATATCGAGGCCCTGGGTCGCGGCGATCCCGACGGCCGCGGCCACCAGGAGCAGGTCGAAAAGGGGATAGGCGACGGCGACCGCGGTGGCCAGGACGGACGGGCCGGCCGTGGCGGAGTCCAGGATGGGAGCGAGCAGGACCGCCAGCACCGCGGCCGCGCCGAGCGAGCCGACGACTCCGTCCAGGACCACCGGCCAGGCCAGCGAGAGGGCCTCCCGGCGCACGAGAGTGGCCAGGGCGGCCAGCATCAGGGGGTAGAAGAGCAGGTAGCCGATGTCGGCGAGAGAGGGGAATGGGGCGGCGGACGAGCCGTCGAGGGCCAGGAGGTAGAAGGTGTCGCCGAGGGCCGACGACGTGACGGCCGCCGCCGCGAGGAGGATCTCCGGCCGGCGGAAGCGGGTGCGGAGCGCGGCCAGCCAGAAGATTGCAACGGGAACCCACTGAGTCAGCAGCGCGAGCCACCCGTCGACGAGCAGATTGAATCCCTCGCCGTGCAGGGCAAGTCCTCCCACGTAGGAGCCCAGCAGGAGACCCATGGCCCAGACCAGCCCCGTGTTGACCCGGGCTGCGGCGCGGGCGAGTGCCCGGGAGCGGTTGGCGGGCAGGCTAGCGTGCACTCGAGATCCTTGTCTTACGCCCCGCGTCCAGCCCCCTGGTTCGCCTGAGCCTATCCCGGCCCGCACGCGGAACCCGGGCGCGACACCACGCGGGAATCCCTGAAGTCGGGACAGCCGGGCCGAGGCCCGGGGCGCGGGCTACGTGGTGAGTGCGCCCTCGGCGCGGGAGGCCAGCCAGCGTTCGAGATCGGCGGCGGCGACGGGCCTGGACAGGTAGAAACCCTGGGCGTGATCGCAGCCGAAGCCGACCAGCTGGTCGAGGGATGCGGCATCCTCGACACCCTCGGCCACCATCCGCAGTCCGAGGCTGTGGGCGAGGTGGATCGTCGACGCGACCAGCGCCGCGGCTCGGGGATCGCCGGCCATCGGCATGACGAAGGATCGGTCGAGCTTGAGCTCGTCGATCGGCAGGTCGCGCAGGTACGCGAGAGAGCTGTAGCCGGTGCCGAAGTCGTCGATGGCGATCTGGATGCCGGCTTCGCGCAGCCTGGTCAGGATGGCCTTGCCCCTGCCCCGGTCGGCCATCAGGAAGTCCTCGGTGATCTCCAGCGCCAGGGCGGAGGTGTCCAGGCCTCGCTCGTCGACCATGGCGGCGACCCGTTCGGGCAGCTCGGCGTCCATCAGCGAACTGGCCGAGAGGTTCACCGCGACGGTCAGGGGTGTGCCCTGGGCCTGCCAGATCACCGCCTGGTCGAGCGCCTTTCGCAGCACGAGATTGGTCATCTCGCGCATGAGCCCGGCCTCTTCGACGAGTTCGAGGAACGCATCGGGGTAGAGCAGGCCGCGCACCGGGTGATGCCAGCGCACGAGCGCCTCGACCCCGTGCACCTCGCCGGTGTCGAGGTCGACCTTGGGCTGGTAGTGGAGCACCAGCTCATCGCGGGTGAGCGCGGTGCGCAGCTCCTGCAGCGTGCGCAGCCGGTCGTCCCCGTGGCGATCGTCCGAGCTGACGAAGACGTGGTGCCCGGTGCGCGCGGCCTTGGCCTTGTACATGGCCATGTCGGCCCGGCGCAGCAGCGCACGGAAATCATTGCCCTGCTCCGGATACAGCGCGATCCCGATACTGACGTCGGTCTGCACCGCGATTCCGGCGAGCGTGAACGGCGCGGCGAGCAGGGTGTGCAGGTTGTCGGCGACGGCAACCGCCAGCTCCGGTCCCGCATCGTCCAGCAGAAGCGCGAACTCGTCGCCGCCGAGCCGCGCCAGCAGGTCGCCGGGGCGCAACTGGCCGGAGAGCCGCTCGCCGACCTGGACGAGCAGCCGGTCGCCGATGTCGTGGCCCAGGCTGTCGTTGACTTCCTTGAACCGGTCGAGGTCCAGCAGCAGGAGTGCGCTCCGCCCGCCTTCGCAGTTCGTCAGGCGCTCGGGCACGTCCGCGTACAGGGCGCGCCGGTTCGGCAGCCCGGTCAGGTCGTCGGTGAAGACCTGCCGGCGGAGGTCGCCCATCTTCACCAGCTCGCGAAAGGCGAGCTGCGTGCGGACGGCGGCGAAGACCAGGGTGAGGGCGGCCAGGGCGACCGCGAGCGCGGACTCCTGGGTCCGGCTGCTCAGGATGAGGACCGCCAGTCCCGCCGCGGTGGCGGCTGCGGGGACCACGAGGGTCCACGCGCCGGTGTGCGTGCGCTGGGCCCCGGCGGGGGAGCGCTCGGCACCGTCGACCCAGATCGCCACCAGCGCGAGTCCGATGGCCCAGCCGGCGTCGAGGGGGGTGCCGACTTCGTAGGTGCCCGCCGACAAGCGCAGGGCATAGACGACGTCGGCGGCGGCCAGGACGAGCAGCCCGAGCGTCAGCAGGATCCAGCGGCGTCCGCTCTGGAAGACCTGGGTGGCGGCGATGCCGACGACGGCCGCGACGAGCAACAGGTCGAACAGGGGGAAGGCGACCGCAACGACGGTTCCGAGCGACAGCGGGCCGGCGACTGCCGAATCCAGGACCGGGCTGAGCAGGACCGCCAGCACCGCGGAGGCGCCCATGGCACCCACGGCGCTGTCGAGCAGCACGGGCAGGGTGAGGGCGCGCAGGCGGCGGATGAGCACGGCGAGCGCGCACAACATCAGCGGATAGAACAGCAGGTAGCCGACATCGGCGAGGGAGGGGTAGGGGAGCTCGGCCCCGCCGGCCGCCGCCGCGACGTAGTAGGTGTTGCCCAGTGCGAACGAGGTGAGTGCGAGGGCGGCCAGGACCACCGTGCCCCGCCGGAAACGGGTGCGGACCGCGACGATCCAGCAGACGACGGCCGGAGCGTACTGCGTGGCCAGCCCGAGCCATCCGTCAACGGGAAGGCTGAACCCGGCGGACGGGAGGGTCAGGCCGAGGATGTAGGCGCCGAGTAGCACGCCCATGCCCCACAGCGGCAAGAACCGGAATCGGTTCACCGTCGGGGAAGAGTCGCCGGGCTCGGGCGCGCGAAAACTTCGCAACACTCAAGCCCCCTTTTGCTGTCCCCACGACCTCTTGGTCCGCCGAGCCTACCAGCGCTGCCGTGCGGCCACGCCGACGCTGGCCCAGTGCCCTCGGCGTGTCGGCCGGCCGTCGGAGCACGGAACCTGAGTTGCGGACAAAGTACCTTCCCAGCGCCCGGGAAGGTACTTTGTCCGCAACTGAGTGGCGCGGGCGGCGCGGATCGCGGCAGAGCGGGCAGCACCCGGCCATGATGTTGGGTAGGTCGCCGGTGATGCGGCGGCCGCAACCCGGGTCACGCTGAGCAGACGGAGGATTTCATGCCCCAACCCAATGATTTGCTGCGCCAAACGGTCGTCGGCGTGAGCGCCGTCCTGGCCATCGTTGGATCATTTATCGGCTCCGGGGCCGCCGGCGGTACGCCGATCCAGGAGGCGTCGGGCGGTGCCCTCTCGGCGGACGCGACGCCAATTGCCCCGAGCGGGCCCGCATTCGGCATCTGGAGTGCCATTTACCTGGGACTCATCGCGTACGCGATCTGGCAGTTCCTGCCGCGGCAGAAAACGGATGACCGCCAGCGTCGCCTGGGCTATCCGGTCGCGGCATCCCTCATTCTCAACGCCGCCTGGATCCTCACCGTGCAGTTCGACCTCCTCGCGCTGAGCGTCCCGGTGATCGTGCTGCTGCTCGCGGTCCTGGTGTGGGCGTTCCTGATCACCGTGACCACACGCCCGAAGGACCTCGCCGAGACCGTCGTCGTCGATGGAACCATCGGGCTCTACCTCGGCTGGGTGTGCGTGGCCACCGCGGCGAACGTGACGGCGGTGCTCGCGGCCACCGGTTTCGACGGGTTCGGCATCGCCCGCGACGCCTGGGCGGTCGGCGTGATCGCCGTCGCCGGGCTGGTCGGCGTGCTGCTCGCGGTGGCCGGCCGCGGCCGGCTCGCCCCGGCGGCGTCGCTCTGCTGGGGTCTGGCCTGGGTGGCGGTCGCGCGGCTGACCGGCGAGTTGATCTCCGTGCCGGCGGCTATCGCCGCGATCGGGGCGGTCGTCGTCGTGCTGATCGTCACCGTCACCCTGAGGCTCGCCCTCCCCCCCACGCGAAACCGCAGTTGTGCGCGCTAAAACCCCGGTTTAGCGCGCACAACTGCGGTTTCGCGTGAGGAGGGGAGGGGCTATTCGGCGTCGAGGTCGGTTTCGAGGAGCGCGACGAGCGCCTCGAGTGCCTCCTCGGCGCCGGCGCCCTCTGCGCGGAGGACCACGATGTCTCCGTTGGCGGCTCCCAGGCTCATCAGCGACAGGATGCTCGAGGCATCCATGGCGTCTTCGGCCGACTCTTCCTCAAGGGCGATGGTGACCTCGATGGTCAGCGAGCCGACGGCTTCGGCGAAGATTCCGGCGGGGCGGGCGTGCAGGCCGATGCGGCTGGCAATGACGGCTTTGCGTTCGTGCATGGTGTGTCCTCCTGGGTGTGCGGGCTGGTCGGGCGTGGGTGTCGGTGTTGACGTGAGCGTCGGTGTCGGCGTCGGTGTTGGCGTGGGTGTGCGGGGCGGACGGTTACAGGCCGAGGCCGTCAAGCATAGGCAGGTGCGCGCGGACGGCCGCCCGGGCTTCCGTCGCGCTGGCCGCGGCGAGGGCGAGCCCGGCGAGTTCCTTCGCCTGGTCGAGCGTGACCCGGCTGAGCACCGCGTCGACGGCCGACAGCGACCGGGCGGTCATCGACAGGGTGGAGACGCCGAGGCCGACGAGCACGACGGCCAGGGCCGGGTCGGCCGCGGCCTCCCCGCACACGCCGACCGGTTTGACCTCGCCGGTGTGGTGTCCCTCGGCCCTGGCGCCGACCACGGTGAGCCGGATCAGCTGGAGCACGGCGGGCTGCCACGGGTTGTTCAGCGCGGCCAGCGGGCCGAGCTGTCGGTCGGCGGCCATCGCGTACTGGGTGAGGTCGTTGGTGCCGAGGCTGACGAAGTCCACTTCGCGGAGGATCGTCTCGGCCATGAGCGCGGCGGACGGGACCTCGACCATCACGCCAGGGGTATTCAGTCCGGCGGCGGCGCACTGGGCGGCGAAGCGTCCGGCCTCCTCGGCCGTGGCGATCATCGGGGCCATCACCCAGACGTCGGCGGCCGAGCCGTCCGCCGCGGTGGCGATGGCCGCGAGCTGGCGCTCCAGGACCCCCGGGCTGGCCGTGTCGGTGCGGTAGCCGCGAACGCCCAGGGCCGGGTTCGGCTCGGTGGCGTCGGTAAGAAAGGGCAGCGGCTTGTCGGCGCCTGCGTCGAGGGTGCGCACGACGACCTTCTTGCCGGGGAAGGCGTCGAAGACCCCGCGGTAGGCCGCGACCTGCTCGTCGATGGAGGGCTCGGTGTCACGGCCGAGGAAGCAGAACTCGGTGCGCAGCAGGCCAACGCCCTGCGCGCCGGCCTCGGCCGCGGCGATCGCGTCGGCCGCGCCGCCGACATTGGCCAGCAGCGGCACGAGGTGGCCGTCGGCCGTGCCGCCGTTGCCGTCGAAGACCGCGAGCGTGGCGGCCAGGGCCACCCAGGCCTCGGCCGCGGCGACCTCGGCCGGACCGGGGCCCACCGTGACGGTCCCGGCGGCCCCGTCGACGTAGACCTCCGTGCCGTCGTCGAGCTCGTCGACGCCGACCGCCGCGACGACAGCCGGCAGGCCGAGCGCCCTCGCGATGATGGCCGTGTGCGACTGCGGGCCGCCGCCGGAAGTCACCAGGGCCATGACCTTCGACGGGTCGAGGGTGGCCGTGTCCGCCGGGGCCAGGTCTTCGCCCACGAGGATGAACGGGGTGTCCGAGTGCGGGATGCCGGGCGCCGGCACCCCGCGGAGCTCGGCCACGATCCGGGCGCGCACGTCGAGCACGTCGGCGGCCCGTTCGGCCATGTAGCCGCCGAGGTTGTGCAGCATTTCCGCCACGGATGCCCCGGATTCCCAGATCGCGCGCTCCGCCGAGGTGCGGGCGTTGATGAGCTTGACCGCCCCCTTGATCAGCAACGGGTCGGTGGCCATCAACGCCGTCGACTCGAGCACGGCCTTGCCGGCACCCTGGGCGGCCTCCGAGCGGCCCTTGAGTTCCGCGTGGACCGCCCTGGACGCGGTGCGCAGCAGCACCGCGGCCTCGTCGGGCGTCGTCGACTCCGCCAGCCGTTCGCCCTTGGCGGGCTCGCTGACCGGTTTGGGCATCTGCCTCACCGATCCGATGATCCGGCCGGGGCTGACGCCGACTCCTGAGAAGATCTGCATTGAACGTCCTCGATTCTTGGGGCGAAGCATCCGGGTGGGAATCTAGCTGGGGATCAGGGCGCTGTCTTCGGCCTCGACCACTTCTTCCTTCTTCACGACGAAGCGCTTGAGGCCGATGACCGCCAGGGCCGTGACCACCGTGCCCACGGCAATCGCCACGATGAACATACCGAGGTTGCCGATCGCGAAGGAGACGAAGAATCCGCCGTGCGGTGCCTTCGAGGTGACGCCGGAGGCCATGCAGATCGCGCCCGTCGTGGCCGCGCCGAGCATGCTGGCCGGGATCACGCGCAGCGGGTCTGCCGCGGCGAACGGGATCGCGCCCTCCGAGATGAAGGATGCCCCGAGCAGCCACGCGGCCTTGCCGTTCTCCCGTTCGGCCAGGCTGAACAGTTTGCGGTCGATCGTGGTGGCCAGTGCCATGCCGAGCGGCGGGACCATTCCGGCCGCCATCACGGCGGCCATGATCTGCCACGGGAACTGGTTGGCCAGGGTGGCGGCGCCGAGGCCGGCGACGGCGAACGAGTAGGCGACCTTGTTGACCGGACCGCCGAGGTCGAACGCCATCATCAGGCCCAGGATGAGCCCCAGCACGACCGCGGATGTGCCGCTCATGCCCGAGAGCCAGGCGTTGAGTTGCTCGGTCAGCCAGGCGATCGGTCCGCCGAGCACGACGAACATCAGCCCGGAGGCGGCGATCGAGGCGACGAGCGGGATGATGACGACGGGCATCAGGCTGCGCAGCCACCGTGGCACGCTGAGGCGTTCGAAGCTCTTGGCCACGACGCCGGCCAGCAGCCCGCCGACGATGCCGCCGAGGAAGCCGGCGCCCATGAACCCGGCGACGGCACCGGCCACGAAGCCAGGCGCGATACCGGGCCGGTCGGCGATGCCGTAGGCGATGTACCCGGCCAGGGCCGGCACCAGGAAGCCCATCGACAACGCGCCGATCTGGAAGAGGACGGCGCCGAGGTAGATCGGCAGGCCGCCGTCGGGCAGGTTGAAGAGGCTGTTCTCCAGCACGATCGTGCCGGCCGACTTGGTGATGTCGTAGCCGCCGAGCCAGAAGCCCAGGGCGATGAGCAGGCCGCCGGCGGCGACGAACGGGATCATGTAACTGACGCCGGTGAGCAGCGCCCTCTTCAGCTTGTGGCCGAGGTGTTCGCGCTCCTCCGCCCGTTCCTCCGCATTGGGGTCGTAGACGCCGCTGACCCGGCGCGCGCCCGGGGTGACCGCGGCGGCGAGCGCCTCCCGGATCAGCTCCTTCGGCTCGTCGATGCCGCGCTTGACCGGGGAGCTGATCACGGGCTTGCCGGCGAAACGGTCCCGTCCGCGCACGTCGACGTCGACGGCGAAGATCACGGCTTCGGCTGCCGCGATCACCGAGGGGTGCAGCGGGACGGCGCCGGCGGAGCCCTGGGTCTCGACCCGCAGGTCGACGCCGGCCTCCTTGGCCGCCGCCACGAGCGCGTCGGCCGCCATGTAGGTGTGGGCGATTCCGGTCGGGCAGGCGGTCACGGCGACGAGTCGCCTGGGGCCCGCAGATGCCTCGGCGCCGGCGGCGACGGCGGCCTGGGCGGACGCTGCGGCCTCGGCGGATGCTGCGGCCTCGGCCTCGGCTACGGCTGCGGCCTCGACCGCGGCGGGAGCCGGGCTGACGACCGCCTGGACGATGTCGACGATCTCCTGCTGGGACGTTGCCACCCGGAGGGAGGCGACGAAGTCGGCCTTCATCAGGGACCGGGCGAGCTTCGCCAGGAGCTTGAGGTGCGCCTGGTCGGCGCCCTCCGGGGCGGCGATGAAGAAGACGACGTCGGCCAGGGCGTCCTTGGCGCCGAAGTCGACGGCCCTGGAGAGCCGGGCGAAGGCCAGCGTCGGCTCGGTGACGGCCATCGACCGGCAGTGCGGGATCGCCAGGCCGCCCGGGATGCCGGTGCCCGTCTTGCTCTCCCTGGCCAGGGCATCCGCGGCGAGGCTCTCGAATTCGGTCGCCCGACCGGCGGTGACGACGAGCTGGGCGAGGTGGCGAATCACGCTCGCCGAGTCGTCGCCGAGGTCGGCGTCCAGGGCAACGAGCTCCGGGGTTATCAATGCGCTCACTGGTCATCCTCCTTTGGATGGGTGGGAAGGGCCGTCACGGTGACGGCGGTGGGGGTGGTCTGTTCGAGGGCGGGGACGGTCGACCCCGGCAGGGCCGCGGCCGCGGCCCCGTGCGCCACCGCCTGGCGCAGGCAGTCCGGGGCGGAGGCGCCGGCGATCTCACTGAGCAGGTAGCCGGCCAGGGAGGAATCCCCGGCGCCGACGGTGCTGCGGGCGACGATCCGGGGGCTCGTGGCGAGCCAGGCGCCCTCGGCCTTGACGAGCACGGCGCCGCGCGAGCCCAGGGTCGCCAGCACCGCACCGACCCCGCCGGCAACCAGCCGCCTGGCCGCTTCGACGGCGACCAGGGGATCGTTTTCGAGCCCGTCGGGGTCGGGGATGCCGGTGAGCTCGGCGAGCTCCTCGGCATTGGGCTTGATCAGGTCGGGGGCTGCGGCGACGGCGGCGGCCAGCGGTGCGCCGGACGAGTCGATGGCCACCTTCGGTGCCGCGGCACCGAACCGGCGGCGCAGCTCGCGGGTGAGTTCGGCGTAGAAGTCCACCGGGAGCCCGGGCGGCAGGGAGCCGGCCAGCACGAGCCAGGATGCGCCTTCCGCCTGCTGGAGGACGAGTTCGACGAGGTCGAGGTGCTGTTGCGCGGTCAGCGTCGGTCCCGGTTCGTTGACCTTGGTGGTCGTTCCGTCCGGTTCGGTGATGGCCACGTTGCTGCGCAGCGCGGCGCCGATCGGCAGCCCGAGGTGCGGGATGCCGTGCGCCGCCAGGGCAAGCAGCACGGCGTCATCCGCGTCGCCGGGCAGGATGGCGAGGCTCGGCACGGCCGAGGCCTCGAGGGCGCGGCAGATGTTGACGCCCTTTCCGCCGGGTTCCTGGTGGGTGGCGACGGCGCGCTGCACCTCGCCGCGGGCCAGCGGGGCGCCCAGCTCGATCGTGCGGTCGAGGCTCGGGTTCGGGGTGAGGGTGATGATCACGCGATCACGACCTCGACGTCGGCCGCGGCGAGGGCGGCGGCAAGTTCGGGGGACGGGGGAGCATCCGTGATGAGGGTGTCGATGTCGCCGAGCCCGGCGAAGCGCACGAGCGTCTTCTCGCCGAGTTTGGACGAATCGGCCAGGGCGACGACCCGGCGGGCGGACCGGACGATGGCCCGCTTCACCGCCGCCTCGGCAGTGTCGGGGGTGCTGAAGCCGAAGGCGGCGTCGACTCCGTTGGTGCCGACGAAGGCGATGTCGGGCCGGAGGGCGTCGAGCTGCTCGGTGGTGCCGGCGCCGATCACGGCCCGGGTCAGGCCGCGTACCCGGCCGCCGAGGATGTGCAGCTGGATCTCGTCGTTGCCGGAGAGCTTGAAGGCGATCGGGATGGCGTTGGTGATGACCAGCAGCTGGTCGCCGGGGGCCTGGGGGGTCCAGGCCAGCAGACGGTCGGCCAGGCGTTCGGTGGTGGTGCCGGCGTCCAGGATGATCGAGCCGGTCGGGCTCGCCGGGATCATCGCGAGGGCGGCGGCGGCGATGCGGGACTTCTCATCGAGGCGCTGGCCCTGGCGCTCTTCCAGGCTGCGCTCCGACATGCTCACCCGGTCGGTGGCGACGGCGCCGCCGTGCACCCGGCGCAGCTGCCGCGCGGATTCCAGGGCGTCGAGGTCCCGGCGTACCGTCTCCGGGGTGATGTTGAACCGGGTCGCCAGGTCGGCGACGGTGACTCGTCCCCGGTCGGCGACGAGGGCGGAGATTAAGAGCTGGCGTTCTTCGGCGAACACTGGGCCTCCTCGACAAGACATCTTTGTTTCGACGACTGTAACTGTGTTTGCCTTTGCTTGTCAAGGGTTACGCAGATAAACACAGAATGAGCGAAAGACCCGCTCCGGGCGGATTCCCAGCAAGCACGGCCTTGAGGCCAGGGGAGGAGCGCAGTACGATAAGTGAATCAAGCTCAACCGAGGCCCGTATGGCGCAAGTTGAACTGCACAGATCAGCCCGAGCTTCCCTACAAGGTCGGGCTGATTCTGTTGTTCTCGGGCCTGTACTCGGCCTGGTCTCCGAGCCCTGGGTCACGCGTCGGCAGCCCCCCAACTGGGGGTTACCTGCACGCGTGGATGCGAGCAGTCTGTCCTCACTGGTCGCCCGCTGGGACGCCGGTCGCAAGGCCGACGCCGCACACGATGCCAGGAACGAGGTACTGAAGAACCACAACTGTGAGCCCCCTACGGCTCGCCACGGCAGCGACGACTTACCCCCGGCGCTTCCGCTTTCGTCCTTCCGGGGACGCGCACCACCGTGTACTCAACCCGAAGGAGTCCGCACATGAATCTCACCTCCGTGCAGCACGACCGAGCCGCGGGAACGCTGCTCGGACTGGCCAGCGGCGACGCGCTGGGGGCCGGCTACGAATGCCTGGAGCCGATGCCGGACGCCGCGTTCGTGACCATGAGGGGCGGCGGGAACCTCGGCCTCACCCCGGGCGAGTGGTCCGACGACACCGCGATGGCGATCGACGTCGTCGGGGCCGCGGCTGCCGGCCAGGACCTGCGGAACGAGGCCGTGCGACGCGACATCGTCTCTCCCCTCGGCGAGGTCACGCACAAGCACCGCGAGGAACGCGCCGGCCGCATCGACAATAGCTCCCTGCTCCGCAGCGCCGGCGTCGCGCTCGCCTACCTCGACGACCCGGTGGCGCTCGCCGAGGCGGCCCGGGCGGTGAGCGCGCTCACCCACGACCAGACGGATGCCCAGGACGCCTGCGTGCTCTGGGCGCTGGCCATCCGCCACGCCGTGCTGCACGGCGAACTCAACATTCGGGTCGGCCTCGCGGCCCTGCCCCGGGAGCGCCAGACCGCGTGGTGGCGGCGACTGGACGACGCCGACCGGCTGCCGCCGGCGGCCTTCGACCGCAACAACGGCGTCGTCCGGGCGTTGCAGGGGGCGTGGTCGTCCCTCGCCCATCTCGACGTGGTCGCGGAGATCGGGCACACGGATGCCGACTTCCTCCGCCAGTCGATCGAGAACGCGGTGCGCGCGGGGCGGGGCGCAACCCACGTGGCCGCGATCACCGGCGCGCTGGCCGGCGCCCGCTGGGGGGCGTCGGCCGTGCCCGCCGAGTGGCGGCGCATCCTGCACGGTCGCCCGGGGCTCCGTACTCCCGACCTCGTCCGGCTGGCCGTGCTCGCCGCACGCAAAGGGGTGCCGGACGTGCACGGCTGGCCGAGCGACAAGCGCATGGACTACGAGCGCTACGGCGGAACGGCCGCGCTGGTGCGGCATCCGCACGACAGCGGGGTATGGCTCGGCGGGGTGGGGGCGCTGGACCGGCTGCCGGCCCAGGTCGACGCGGTCGTGTCGCTCTGCCGGGTGGGGACGGCTCAGGTGCCCGCCCGCATCCGCGACCACATCGCGGTGTGGCTGGTCGATGACCCGCGCCCGGAGATGAACCCCAACCTGGACTTCATGCTCGTGGACACCGTCGACGAGATCGCCGCGCTGCGCGCGGAGGGGCACATCGTGTTCGTGCACTGTGTCCAGGCGATCAGCCGCACGCCCGCCGTCGCGGCGCTCTACGCCTCGCGGCACTGCCGCGTTCCGCTGGAGCAGGCGCTCGCCGACATCATCGAGGTGCTCCCGGCGGCGAAGCCCAACCCCGCCCTCCGCGACGCGCTCGCCCCGAGGCTGATGCGGGTCGAGCACTGAGCCGGGTCGAGCTGATCCGGCTCGAGCTGATCCGGCGCGCTAATCCGGCCGGGTCTTCTCGATCCGCTCGACGATCCAGGACGCGAGCGCCGCGGTGACCAGCCCGAGCATCCCGATCCCGCAGAGCATCAGCCCGGCGGCGATGATCCGGCCCTGCAGCGTCACCGGGTAGTAGTCGCCGTAGCCGACCGAGGTGACCGTCACGAGCGACCACCAGAGGCCGTCACCGAAGGTGGTGATGTTCGCGCCGGTGGCCGATCGTTCCATGTCGAGCACCGACAGCGTTGCCATGTAGACCAGGAGCACGATCGTCGCGGCCAGGTAGATCGATACCCGGGAACGGAAGGCCCCGCCCACCGTGCGCTCGAAGTGGCGCAGGCGCACGTACCTGAGCAGGCGCAACGGGCGGAGCGCCGGCAGGATGACGGCCAGGAGTTCGAATACATGGCTGCGCAGCCAGCGCCGGCGATCCGTGCTGAGGGCAAGATTGGCCAGGTAGTTGACCAGGAAGACCAGCCAGGTGGCGAAGACGACCGCGTTGGCGATGGCCGCCGCCGTTCCCTCCAGGTTGCCGATGACCCGCCAGGAGTAGGCGATCAGGAAGGCCAGCGCCGCAAGGTTCAGCGGGCGTTCGACAATCTGCTGCCAGCGGGCCTGCTCCATGCCCACACTCTAGAACTACCCCGCGAATGCCGGGGCGATGGCCGCCACGAGCTGCTGCACACCGAGGATGCCGAAGAGGAGCGCGCAGATGCCCAGGGCGATGTTGGTCGGCAGCTTGTTGGCCCACCGGGCCGGGATGCGCTTGCCGTTCAGCAGCCCCAGCAGGGTGATCGCGAGGAACGGCATGAACAACGAGCCGAGCACGCCGTAGGCCAGGATCAGGCCGATCGGCTTGCCGAGCAGGAAGAGGATCATCGGCGGGAAGGTCAGCCAGAGCACATAGAACTTGAAGTACTTGCCGCCGATCCGGGTGTCCGGGTGTCCGGATTCCTTGCCGCGCATGTTTCCCCAGAAGTCGGCGAACATGAGCGAGACGCCGTTCCACACCCCGATGATCGAGGAGAAGGACGCGGCCCAGAATCCGACGAGGAAGCCCACGCCGACGACGTCGCCGTACTTGTCGCGGAGCACGGTGGTCAGCTCGAGCAGGCCGGTGTCGTCGGCGCTGAGTGAGATGCCGGCGGCGCGAACGACCTCCGCGCCGACGATGAGCATCGCGATGACGAAGATGCCGGTCAGCACGTAGGCCATGGAGTTGTCGATCCGCATGACCTTCATCCACTTGGGCGTGTACCAGCCCTTCTCGCGCAGCCAGTAGCCGTACGCGGCCAGGGTGATCGTGCCGCCCACGCCGCCGGCGAGGGCCAGGGTGTAGAGGATGCCGTCATCCGGGATCATCGGCACGAGCCCGGTGACCATCTCCGGGATGTTCGGCGCCGCGATGATCGCCAGGCCGACGACCGTCACGAACATGAGCCCGACCAGCACGGCTGTGATCTTCTCGAAGAAGCTGTACCGGCCGAACCAGACCATCACGAATCCGAGCAGGCCCATGATGACGGCCCAGGCGGTGAGCGGCAGGACCGGGAACAGGGCGGCCAGGGGGAGCGCGGCCGAGGACATGGCCGTGGCCCCATAGACGAAGCCCCAGATCATGATGTACGGGCCGAAGTACCAGGTGGTCCACTTGCCGAGGGAGCGCCAGCCCTCGAAGATCGTCTTCCCGGTGGCGAGCGTGAACCGGCCGGCGCCTTCGACCAGGACGATCTTGAGGATGACGCCGAGGATGACCGCCCAGAGCAGGCCGTAGCCGTACTTCGAGCCGGCGACGAGCGTGGCGACCATGTCGGCCGCGCCGACGCCCGTGGCCGCGACCACCAGGCCGGGCCCGACAACCTTCCATTTGGCGGGGGCGCCGCCGTCGTCATCGACGAGTGCGGCGTGATCCACCGGTTCCAGGGAGGCGTTATGAGCTGTGACCATGAGAGGTGCATTCCTAACGTTGACGCCCGGGCGGCTTCCCTGCCGCCGGGCGCTGTACTTCCTCCACCCTCTCACGGCGCATTTGCAGGCGCCTAACAGCATCCCGCGGCGGGCGAGCGTCCCGCAGCCGCCAGGGCCGGCCTCCGGCAGCCTCTAGAAGGGGAAGAGCAGGCGGTGCAGGAACTGCTTCGTGCGCTCGTTCTGCGGGTTGCGGAGCAGCTCCTTCGGGTCGCCGCGCTCCACGATCACGCCGCCGTCGACGAAGGCGACCTCGTGCGCCACCTCGCGGGCGAATTCGAGTTCGTGCGTGACGATCACCATGGTCCAGCCCTCGAGGGCCAGCTCCTTGATCAGGCGCAGCACGTCGCCGACCAGCTCCGGGTCGAGGGCGGATGTCGGCTCGTCGAAGAGCAGGAGCTGCGGCTTGAGGGCCAGTGCGCGCACGATCCCGACCCGCTGCTGCTGGCCGCCGGAGAGCTCGAACGGGTAGCTGTCCTTCTTGTCGCTCAGGCCGACCCGGCCGAGCAGGGCGAGCGCCTCGGCGACGGCCTCCGCGCGGGGACGCTTCTGCACGCCAACCGGCCCCTCGATGACGTTCTCGAGCACGGTCTTGTGCGGGAACAGGTTGTAGTGCTGGAAGACCATGGCGGAGCGGTCGCGCAGCGCGGTGAGCTGCTTCTTCGGCGGGGCCTGGGCGAAATCGAGGGCGAGCTCCCCGGCCACGTCGATGGTTCCGCCGTCGGCCAGTTCCAGCCCGTTCAGGCAGCGCAGGATGGTGGTCTTGCCGGAGCCCGACGGCCCGATGAGCGCGAGCACCCGGCCGCGGTCGACGGTGAGATCGATCGAGTCGAGCACCCGGTTCGCACCGAAACTCTTCCGCAGGCCGCGGACGGTCAGCAGCGCGGCATCCGGAGTGCCGGGGGCGCGGTCAGCGGGCGACAGGTCAGTGGGCGACATAACGGTCCAATCGCTTCTCGAGGAGGCCCTGCGCCGACGACAGGGCCAGGCAGATCACCCAGTAGACGAGCGCCGCCTCCAGGTACAGCAGCATGAATTCCTGGCTGAAGGCCGCGATCTCCTGGGCCTGCCGGAACAGCTCGGTGACCAGGATCAGCGAGGCGAGGGAGGTGTCCTTGACCAGGCTGATGAAGGTATTCGACAGCGGCGGCACCGACACCCGGGCGGCCTGCGGGAGGATGATCCGGCCGAGGGCGCGCCGGTGCGACATCCCGACCATGTACGCGGCCTCCCATTGGCCCTTGGGCACCGAGAGGATCGCGGCCCGGATGACTTCGGCCGCGTAGCCGCCGACGTTGAGCGAGAACGCGACAACGGCGCTCGGCCAGGGGTCGATCACCACGCCGATCGACGGCAGCCCGTAGAAGATCACGAACAGCTGCACGAGCAGCGGGGTGCCGCGCACGATCGAGATGTACCCGCGGGCGATCCCGGACAGCCAGGGTCGCTTGCTCAGCCGCATGAGCGCCAGGCCGAGCGCGAGCACGAGGCCGATCGCGAACGACGCCAGGGCCAGCGGGATGGTGCCCCGGATCGCCCCGTCGAGCAGCGGCCAGAGGGAGTCGAGCAGGAGCTGCCAGGTGGACTCGGTCATCGTCTACTGGCTGACGTCGGCCCCGAAGTACTTGTCCGAGAGTTTCGCGAGGTCCCCGGAGGCGGTCAGCTCGGCCAGGGCCTTGTCCACGGCGCGGGCGAGGGCGGTGTCGCCCTTGGCGAAGGCGAAGGCGTTCTCGGACTGCTCGTCGGTGGTCGCGGCGACCTTCAGGCCGGATGCCCGGTCTGCTTCTGGTAGTCGAGGAACGTGAGGTTGTCGTTGACCGTGGCATCCACCCGGCCCTGCTCGACGAGGGCGACGGACTGCGCCCAGCCCTCAACGGCCTGGATCTTCGCGCCGTTCTCCTCGGCAAGCGTGTACCAGTTGCTGCTCAGCGACTGCGCGGTGCTCTTGCCGGCCAGGCCCTCGAAGGAGGTGATCGACGAGTTGCCCTTCTTCACCACGATGACGCCCGCGGAGTAAGTGTAGGGAGTGGAGAACTCATACTCGTCGACGCGCTCGGGCGTGATCGAGACCTGGTTGGCGACCACGTCGAAACGGCCGGCCTTGAGGCCCTGGAAGATGGCGTCCCATTGCGTTTCCTCGAACTTCGCGTCGACGCCCAGCCTGGCCGCGACGGCCTCGATGACCTCGACGTCGTAGCCGGTCAGCTTGCCGGCGCCGCCCTCGTGGAAGGTGAACGGGCGGTAGGTGCCCTCGGTGCCGACCGTCAGGGTGCCCGAGTCCTGCACCGCGGTCAGCGAGTCGTCGCCGGCGGTGGCCTTCCCGGCGGTTCCCGTCTGGCCTGCAGCGCAGCCGGCCAGCGAAACGGCGATCACGGTGAGGGCTGCTGCGGTGATGAGGGAACGCTTCATGGGGTTAGGGGCCTTACCGGTGTCGAGTGCGTGCGATCGCCGAGTGGCGACGTCCGAGCGTAACAAGGCCCCGGCGCCAGCGATTATTCCGGTTACTCCCGATTGCGGCCTCGGTCAGGGGGTCAGCCGGCGGTGCCTTCGAGCTCGAGCTCGCTCCGGGTGCGAGCCTCGGCCTCGGCGGCGTGGTCGAGGTTTCGCGAGAAGAGGAGGTGCAGCCCGCCGGAGACGACCAGCCCGACGACGAACGAGATGTCCGCCCCGCCGAGCGCCTCGGAGACCGGCCCGACATAGAACGAGGTGTAGAAGAACGGGATCATGGCGACGAAACCGAGCAGGTAGGCGACCATCCCGCGCCAGGCCCAGCGTCCGTAGATGCCCCGCGGGTTGAAGATCTCGGCGATCGCGTACTTCCCGCGCCGCACGAGGTAGAAGTCGACGAGGTTGACCGCGGTCCACGGCACGAGGAAGTACAGCATCAGGAGCACGAAGTCGTTGAAGCTGCCCAGGTAGTTGTCCGGGATGAGCAGCGCGATGGCGAGGGTGACAAGGCCGACGATGGCGAGGCCGATCACGCGCAACCGAACGGTCGCGCGAACCTTGCGGAATCCGTCGACGGCGGTCGTGCCGGTGAGCATCGCGCCGTACGCGTTGACGCCCATGATCGAGATGAGCGCCACCGTGGAGACGAGGACCGCGAAGGTGCCGAACCCCGGGAAGAGCATGTCGCCGACGGTCTTGACGGCGCCGATCGCGTCGGCATCCGGGATGTTGCTGCCGAGCAGCGCGCCGAGGGACATGAGCCAGGATGCCGACACCGCGGCGCCGAGGTAGGTCCAGCCGATGAGTTTGGGCGCCGAGGCGTCCTGCGGCAGGTAGCGGCTGTAGTCGGAGACGTAGATCGCATAGCTGATGTTGTAGCCGGCGGCCAGGGAGAACATCACCAGGAACGACGTCGCGTCCCAGCCGGCGGCGCCGGCGGCCGCGGTGACCGTTGTCGCGTCGAAGTTGACGATCGCCAGCACGGTGATGATGGCGAACACGGCGACGAGCACGTAGGTCAGCCAGCGCTGGATGAAGTGCAGCAGGTCGTGGCCCACGACGGCGATGACGATGGAGAGCGCGATCAGGACCGGGTACCAGAAGAGCTTGTCGCCCGGCAGGGCCAGCTGCAGGCCCTGGGTGGCCAGGATCGTGTCGAAGACCATGAAGCCGACGTAGACGAAGACGCTCGCCGCGAACGGGACGATGGCGCCGCGGCTGCCGAACTGGGCGCGGGACTGGATCATCTGCGGGAGCCCGGTGCGGGGGCCCTGGTTGGCGTGGAAGGCCATGAAGAACGTGCCGAAGCAAGCGCCGAGGACGACCGCGAGAACCGTCCACCAGACGCTCAGCCCGATGGCCGGGCCGATGAAGCCGATCACCATCGTGGGGAGCACGAAGTTCCCGGTGAACCAGAACGGTCCCTGGTGCCAGACCTTGCCGTGCCGCTCGGACCTCGGGACGTAGTCGATCGAGCGCTGCTCGATGACGCTGCCCCGCCGCTCGTTGTCGGCGGCCGGGGCCGGGTTGGGGGTGGTCAGGCTGGTCGACATCGTTGTCCTTCGGGGTGTTCGGGTGCGGGTGTGTGGTGGGCGGGTGGTGCGGGGGCGCGGGTGGTGCGCTTGCTAGCGGGAGGGGGTCATCGCCGAGATGATCTCGTAGGCCACGTGCGAGGCGGCCACGGCGGTCAGCTGGGCGTGGTCGTACGCAGGGGCGACTTCGACGACGTCGGCGCCGACCAGGTTGACGGCGCGGAGGGCGCGGATCATGGCCAGGAGTTCGCGGCTGGTCATGCCGCCGGCTTCCGGGGTGCCGGTGCCGGGGGCGTGGGCGGGGTCGAGCACGTCGATGTCGACGGAGAGGTAGACGGGGCGATCGCCAAGACGGGCCAGCATCCGTTCGATGGCGCGGGCGAGGCCCTCGGTCTCGAACTCGGCGCTCGTGATGATCGCAAAGCCGAGGCGTTCGTCGTCGCGGAGGTCGTCGCGGGAGTACAGCGGGCCGCGGATGCCGACGTGCATGCTGGCCTGCAGGTCGATCAGGCCTTCCTCCGAGGCGCGGCGGAACGGGGTGCCGTGGGTGACCGGGGCGCCGAAGTAGGTGTCCCAGGTGTCGAGGTGCGCGTCGAAGTGCAGCACCGCGACGGGCCCGTGGCGCTCGGCGGCGACCCGGAGCAGGGGGAGGGCGATCGTGTGGTCCCCGCCGATGACGACCAGGCGCTTGCCGTCGGCGGTCAGCTCTGCGGCCGCCGCCTGGATCTGGGCCACGGCCTCGGTGATGTTGAACGGGTTCGCGGCGATGTCCCCGGCGTCGACGACCTGCTGGGTGGAGAACGGCTCGACGTCCTGCGCGGGGTTGTACGGGCGGAGCAGCCGGGAGGCCTCGCGCACGTGGGCCGGGCCGAAGCGGGCGCCCGGGCGGTAGCTCACGCCGCTGTCGAACGGCACGCCGACGACCGCGATGTCGGCTCGGCCGACATCCTCGAGGCGGGGCAGCCGGGCGAAGGTGGCGATTCCGGCGTAGCGCGGCACGAGGCTGGCGTCGACGGGGCCGATCGGCTGGTCAGTGGTGTCCATCGGTCGTCCTGCTTTCGTGCGTGTGCGGATGGTGCGAGGCGGGGCCAGGGTGGATACTCATAGGCAACATAAAGTGTTTGTCATGCAACCCGAGCATTGTCTGATTCTGAGGCCGGCGTCGCTTCCTGTCAAGATGATGGCCCGGCCGCTCCGACGAAAGAGTCCCATGAGACCCGTGCATCCAGCTCCCTCCGAGGACCGCGTCCGCGTGGGCGCGCGGCTGCGTGCGACCCGGCGGGCGCAGGGACTGACGATCGATCAGGTGGCCGACGCCACCCGCCTCACCAAGGGCTTCATCAGCCGGGTGGAGCGGGACGAGACCTCGCCCAGCGTCGCGACCCTGGTCACTCTCTGCCAGGTGTTGTCCCTGTCGGTCGGCTCCCTCTTCGCGGAGGCCGAGATCGAGGTCATCGCCCTGGCCGAGGCCCCCCTGATAAACATGGGCGGGTCCGGCGCGGTCGAGCGCCTGGTGACGCCGCGCAGCCAGTCCCGCGTGCAGGTGCTGCGCTCCTCGCTCGAACCCGGGGCCGGCGGCGGCGAGAAGCTGTACACGATCAACTGCGACACCGAGGTCGTTCATGTCATCAGCGGCCGGCTGACGGTGCGCTTCTCCGATCGGACCGTCGACCTGGCCGCCGGGGACACCGCCACGTTCGCCGGGCGCGAGCCGCACACCTGGCAGAACCCGGGCGACACGAGCGCCGAGGTCATCTGGACGCTCGTGCCGGCCGCCTGGAGCGGATCCGCCTAGCTCGCCTGTCCCCTTCCCGCGAAACCGCAGTTGTGCGCCTTAAACGGGCGTTTTAGGGCGCACAACTGCGGTTTCGCGGGGCGGGACCGGGGGTCAGGACTTCAACGCGAGGGTGAACGGCAGCACGGCCGAGACGCCCTGCTGCCGGAGCAGCCGGCCGGCGACGGTGAGCGTCCACCGGCTGTCGGCGCTGTCGTCGATGAGCAGCACCGGTCGGCCGGCGAGAGGCTCGAGGCCCTCCGTGAGCTCGGGGCCGACCGCGAAGCGTTCCCAGACGTTGGCGAGCCGGTAGGCGCTGTTGCCGCCCGGCGTGCCCGTCGGGCCGCCGTTGGCGTGGTCGAGCGAGCCGAGCCAGGGCAGGCGGCCGGCGCCCGACAGCGCCCGCGCGACCGAGTCGATGAGCAGCGGATGCCGCCGCGACGGCATGCTGACGATGGCGGTGGGGCGCTCGTCCCAGTCCCAGTCGGCCAGGACGCGCACGCAGGCGGCGAGCATGGCGGCGCTGGCGGGGGCATCCGTCGCCTGGGGCGCGAACACGTCCCGCAGCGGCCCGCCCCAGCCGAGGTCGGTCAGCCGTGCGAGGGCGCGGCCGGTGGACAGGCGCTGGCCGACGGGGATGTTGCCGCGCACGTCGATGCCGAGGCTCGCGACGCCGGTGGGCCACTGGGCGCGGGGCTCGATCGCCACGCCGACCCGGTCGAGGGACTGCGCGGCGGTGGCGGCGGCGCCTTCGTCGACGTCGGCCGGGTACCAGGGCGCGGCGCAGGTGTCGCACCGGCCGCAGGGCACGGCGGTGTCGTCGTCGAGGGCGCGCTGCAGGAACTCCATCCGGCAGCCCGTGGTGCGTTCGTACTCGATCATCGAGCGCTGCTCGGCGACGCGCTCGGCGGCGATGCGCTCGTAGCGTTCGCTGTCGTAGACCCAGGGCTGCCCTGTCGCGACCCAGCCGCCCTTCACCCGGCGCACGGCGCCGTCGACGTCGAGAACCTTGAGCAGCAGTTCGAGCGGGGTGCGGCGCAGGTCGACCCGGGCCTCGAGCGCCGGCGTCGAGAGGGGCGCGCCGGCGGCGTCGCGCAGCGCCCCGAGCACGGCTTCGGCCTTGCGCTGGCTGGGCATGGAGGCGGTGGCGAAGTACTGCCAGATGGCTTCGTCCTCGAGCCCGGGCAGCAGCAGCACGTCGGCGTTCTCGGTGGCGCGGCCGGCGCGGCCGACCTGCTGGTAGTAGGCGACGGGGGAGGAGGGCGCGCCGAGGTGCAGCACGAAGCCGAGGTCGGGCTTGTCGAAGCCCATCCCCAGGGCGCTGGTGGCGACGAGCGCCTTCACCTCGTTGTTCTTGAGCATGCCCTCCGATTCCTCGCGCTCGCCGGTGTCGGTCTGGCCGGTGTAGGCGCGCACGGCGTGGCCGGCCTCGCGCAGCAGGCGGGCCGTGTCCTCGGCGCCGGCGACGGTGAGGGTGTAGATGATGCCGCTTCCGGGCAGCTCGGCGAGGTGGCTGAGCAGCCAGGCCAGCCGGGCCTTCGAGTCGGGCAACCGGAGGACGCCGAGCCGGAGGGATGCCCGGGCGAGCGGCCCGCGGATCGTCACGACCTCGGTGTTCGCGCCGGTCGGGACCCCGGTGGTCGATATCCCCGCGCTCGCGCCCGCCCCGACCCGGTGATCCAGCTGCGCGGCGACATCCGTCACCACCCGGCTGTTGGCCGTCGCGGTCGTCGCGAGCACCGGCACGCCGTCCGGCATCTCGGCGATCAGGTCGCGCAGGCGCCGGTAGTCGGGCCGGAAATCGTGGCCCCAGTCGGAGATGCAGTGCGCCTCGTCGACGACGAGCAGGCCGACGCGGCGGATCAGCGCGGGCAACTGCTCGTCGCGGAACGACGGGTTGTTGAGCCGCTCGGGCGAGACGAGGAGCACGTCGACCTCGTCGGCCTGCAGCTTCCGCAGGACGTCGGCCCACTCGTGCGCGTTGGACGAGTTGATCGACACGGCCCGCACGCCGGCGCGCGCGGCCGCGGCGACCTGGTCGCGCATCAGGGCGAGCAGCGGCGACACGAGGATCGTCGGCCCGGCGCCCTGGCGCCGCAGGAGCAGGGTGGCGACGAAGTACACCGCGGACTTGCCCCAGCCGGTGCGCTGCACGACGAGCGCCCGGCGCCGCTGGTCGACGAGGGTCTCGATGGCCTCGTACTGGCCTTCGTGGAAGTCGGCGTCGGGACGCCCGACCAGGGTGCGCAGGACCTCGAGGGCGGATGCGCGCGTGTCGGTGGTCATCCGCTCAGCTTGCCAGACCCCCCTGACAACCGCCCGGCCGCCCCCACCCGCCGAACCGTGAGTTTGGCACCTTCCCGGGCCCCGCGAAGGTGCCAAACTCACAGCTCGGCGAAAGGGCGAGGCGAGGCTGGGCTGGGCGGGGCGGCTCAGGCGCAGGCGGCGGCGAACGCGGCCATGAGGGTGGCGAGCTGGGCGGGGTCCGCGTCGGGATCCTCCGGATGCCACTGCACGCCGAGCGTCCAGCCGCCGGCGTCGGCGTACCCCTCGATCGCCTCGGTCGTGCCGTCGGCCGCATCGGCGGAGATTCGCAAGCCGGCCCCGAGCCCGCCGACGGCCTGGTGGTGGCCCGAGCGGATGTCGAGCCGCTCACGGTCGTAGACCGCGGCCAGCAGGGTTCCGGGAAGAACGCGCACGTCGTGCCCGGTCATCGTGGACGTCGACGATTCGACGTTGTGGATCGTGCCCGGCCCGAGATCCTGCACCAGGTCGCCGCCGCGGGCGACGTTGAGCACCTGCATCCCCCGGCACAGGCCCAGGAAGGGGACGCCGCCGTCGATCGCCGCGTTGGCCAGGGCGAGCTCGAACGCATCGGCCCTCGGATCGACGCCGTAGAGCTTGCCGGCGAGGGGCGGCTGGCCGAACGCCGCCGGGTCGAGGTCGCCGCCGCCGAGCACGAGCACGCCGTCGAAGCTCGCGACCAGCGCGACCGGGTCGTCAGCGGACCGGCCGGCGTCCACGAAGACGACCTCGGCGCCCGCCTGCTCCAGCGCGTCCGCCGCGGAACGCGCGAAGGTGTGCAGGGTCTCGCGCAGCCAGGCGGATGCCTGCTCCGCGTCCTGCGAATAGGAGGCCAGGATCCGGCGTCGGCCGGGCGGCAGTGCGGCGGTCGACACGGGCGGCGTCTGCGGCATGGATCTCCTGGGAGGTGAGGGCTGGGATCGACTCTACGACCTCGCCCACCCGCTCGCGCCCACCCGCGCCCGCCCCCGCCCACCTTCGCCGAACCGTGAGTTTGGCACCTTCCCGGGCCCCACGAAGGTGTCAAGCTCACGGTTCGGCGAAGGGGGTGGCGGGGTCAGCGGGCGGGGGACGGCGGGGCGCCGAGGGCGAAGTCACGGGTTTCGCCGGGCGCGAGCAGCGACTCCCGGCCCTCGACCCTGACCCGGATCGGCGTGGCCCCGCCGGCGTGCAGCCGCAGCCGCAGGGTGGTCGCGGTCACCTCCAGCCGGATCGGCTGCTCCCGGTAGTTGATCGTGAAGACCACCCGCGCCAGCTCCGCGGGCAGCGCCGGGTGCAGCCAGAGCATGTCTTCCCGGAACTCCAGCCCGGTGTAGCAGCGCACGACCATGTCCACGGATCCCGCCATGGCCCCCAGGTGGATCCCCTCGTGGGTGGAACCGCCCTGGATGTCGCCGAGGTCGCTTTCCAGCGCCAGGGTCAGGAACTCCCAGGACCGTTCCCGGTCGCGCCGGGCCTCCAGCCAGGAGTGCACGACGTTGCTCAGCGTCGACCCGTGCGTCGAGCGGGCCCCGTAGAACTCCACCGTGCGCACGATCGCCTCCGGCGGGAGCGCGTAGCCCATCTCCTGGAGCAGTTCGCGCAGTTCCTCGGCCGATAACAGGTAGAGCAGCATCAGCACGTCGGCCTGCTTCGACACCCGGTAGTTGTTCGGGCTGTCCCCTTCGGCGGCCAGGATCAGGTCCAGCCGGGCGATGGATCCGTACCGTTCCGCGTAGCCCTGCCAGTCGAACTCGGCCAGGTCCTCGTAGCCGTCGAACTGGCTGATCACGCCGTCGGCGTGGAAGGGCACGCGCAGGCGCAGCCCGATCTGCTGCCACCGGCCGACCTCCTCGGGCCGCAGCCGCAGCCGGTTCCACAGCGGCCGGCAGTAGCGTCCCTCGAGCAGCGACACCGTTTCGACCGCGCGGCGCAGCACCCACGCGGTCATGACGTTCGTGTAGGCGTTGTTGCGCAGGCCGGAGCCGGGGGAGCCCGGGTAGCCGTCATGGAACTCGTCCGGCCCCATCACCCCCTCGATGTCGTACCGGTCGGCCGCCTCGTCGTAGCGGGCGAGGCTGGCGAAGAAGCGCGCCACCTCGAGCAGGATCTCCGCGCCCTGGCGGATCAGGAACTCCGTGTCGCCGGTGGCCTGGTAATGCTGCCAGACGCTGTAGGCGAGCGCCAGCCCGACGTGCCGTTGCAGGTGCGAGTTGTCGGGCATCCATCGGCCGGAGCGGGTATTGAAGATCTCGGTCGGGGTCACCTCGCGCCCGTCGATGCCGCTCTGCCAGGGGAACATCGCCCCCTCGAAACCGGCGTCCTTCGCGGCGGCCCTCGCCTCGCCCAGCCGCCGGTACCGGTAGCCGAGCAGGGCGCGGCTGAGGTCGGGGCGGCGCAGGGTGAGGATCGGATAGACGAACAGCTCGTCCCAGAACACGTGGCCGCGGTAGCCCTCGCCGTGCAGGCCGCGGGCCGGCATGCCCGCGTCGAGGTCGGCATCGACGGCGGCCAGCGTCTGGAGCACGTGGAACGTGTTCAGGTTGAGCGCCAGCGACGCTCGGTCGCTGGTGTGCATGCGCACGGCGAACTCGTCCCAGAGGATCTGCCACGCCCGCTCATGGGCGGCGGCGAGCCGCTCCGTCTCGGGCAGCCGCCGCATCCACGTCGCCGCGGCCCGGGCCGGCGAGGCGATGGCTCGGTCGCGGGACGTGCCAACGATGACCGTCTTCTCCACGGTGACCGGATGCCCCGGCGCCAGGTCCACCTCGAACTCGTGCGCGACCCAGCCCGCGCCGTCGCCCAGCAGTCGCCGGGCGAGCGGGATGCGGTCGCCCGACCGGTGGGCCCGGGTGCGCGCGGCCATCGCGAGGTGGATGCCGGACTGGCTGGTCTCCACCTCCAGGAGAACCGTCTCCTCGTCGATCGCTGCCGCGGTACGGGGGACGAGGTGCGTGCCGGTGAGCAGCCGGTCGGCGGCGACGTTCCGGTTCGACACCCGACCCTCGAGCGCTGACCTGACCGTGATCGGACCGGACCAGTCCTCGGCCTCGAACGTCGTGGTCAGCACGGCCAGGCGCGGCGCGGACTGGGACACGAAACGGTCCGAGGTCACCCGCGTGGTGCGGCCGGCCTCGTCCCGGAAGCGGATGTCGCGCCGCAGCACCCCGCGCCGCAGGTCGAGCTCCTGGACGTAGCTGATCAGCTGCGCGCCGCCCGGGCGGAACCAGTCGTTGTCGGCCACCCGAAACCAGAGCGGCAGCCAGTTCGGGCCGTTCACCAGGTGCTCGTCCTCGACGGTCCGCTCGCCAAGCCGGGTGTGCACCCGGTTGTAGACGCCGGCGAAGTACGTGCCCGGGTAGTGCACGCCATCGGCATCCGCCTCCGCGGCGGCCCCGCGCGTTCCCCAGTAGCCGTTGCCGAGGGTGCAGATCGCCTCCCGCAGTCCCTCCGTCACCGGGTCGAAGCCGACGTAGCGCAGCAGCCACGGGTCGCTGCCGGATTCGCCGCCCGCCCACCCGGGGAACTCGGCGGCCGGTCCCGGCTGCAGGTCGGGGAAGCCGACAGCCGCCCCGTCGAGGTTGGGCTGGACCAGGTCGAGGTCGCGCAGGTCGAGTTCGCCGAGGTCCGCGACGACGAGGTCGGCGCCCTCCGCTCGGAGCCGGTCGCCGTAGCCGGTGCGGTCGACGCCGATCACGAGCCCGAATCCGCCGGTGGAGGCGGCCCGCACGCCGGACTCGGCGTCCTCGATGACCACGGCGTGCCCGGGGGAGACCCGCAGCTGCCGGGCCGCCTCGAGGAAGAGGGCCGGGTCGGGTTTCCCGGGCAGGCCCAGCCTGGCCGCATCCGTGCCGTCGACCCGCACGTCGAAGAGGCCGGTCAGCCCGGCGGCCGCCAGCACGGCGGCGCAGTTGCGGCTCGAGGTCACGATGGCGGTGGGGATGCCGTGCCCGCGCAGCCGGCGAACCAGCGCGACGGTGCCGGGGTACCCCTGCACCCCGCCGGCGATCAGGGCCTCGAACAGCGCCTGCTTGCGGGCGGCGAGTGCGGCGATCCGCCGAGGCTCCGGCCGGAGCCCGCGGGAGGACAGGAAGGCGCGGATGCCGTCTTCGCGCGGCCGCCCGTCGACGTACCGCCGGTAGTCGGCGCCGGCGTCGAACGGGGCCACCGCGCCGGCGGACAGCAGCGGAAGCTGCTCGTCGAACAGGGCCTTCCAGGCCAGCGCGTGCAGCGACGCGGTGTCGGTGACGACGCCGTCCAGGTCGAAGATCACGGCTTCGCGCGCTGACCGGGGCGAGTGCTGCGGCTCGATCTCGGTCACGGTTGCACTCCTCACGGCGGCGTTGTGTGCCCATACTATGCAGGCGACGCCCGCGTTCGGCGTGTGGCATGAGATCGGCCCATGGGTCGGGTCGGTTCGACGTCAGTGCGGTTCGACGTCACTGCCGGTGGGACCAGCGCCGGACGCCCTTTTCCGCCTTGACAATGATCAACACCGCTGAGCCCACGGCGATGCAAGAGGAGCCATTCCCAGGCGTTCAGGGTGGCGTCAGCCCCAGCACGCTGGCGGAGACAGGCCAGGTCATCACGGCCCAGTGAGCGGCCAGGGCCGGTGATGACGACGCCCCTCCCGCGCCCGCTGCCCACGAACGTGCCGCTGAAAGCAACGTTTGCCTTGTCCGCTTCCACGACCTCGCGCGGGAGCGGATCCGCGTGCTCCGTCGCGGCGAAGCACTCTCCGGTCCTCATCGACTCGTCGTCCTGGAGGCCGTTCACTTCGATGAGTCGCAGGTCGGCGGGAACTCGCTCACCGCTCTCGAACAGCACGACGTCGCGTCCGGGGACCACTCGTTCGGCGCCATCGCGCAGGACCCGGCAGGAGGGAGTCGAGAGGGATTGCAGCGCCCGCACATCGGCTTACGCCTTGCGCTCCTGCACGAACCCCGGGCAGCGTTGATGCACAGGACCAGGAAGATGGCACCCGAATCCACCCACTGTTGCTGGATGAGCGTGATGACCGGCTGTCTCCGGATCCAGGCTGTGCCACGGCACCGGCTCGGCTGCGGTCCTGGACGCGGCGATTTGCTTGGAGGTCACGATGTCTCCCCTGTTCCGGGCGGTTACTCCGTCCTTCCGGGGTCGTGCGGTTGCTCTCCCGTGAGCGAGCCGGCGTGGGCGCGTGCGGTGGGGTCGAGCCGGACCCGGATGAGGCTGGCGATCGTGGTCACGGTCAGGACGACAGCGATGACGCCAAGGCTGAGGTTGGTGCTGATCTCCGGCACGCGGTCGTCCAGGCCATGCCCCCAGTGCAAGACGAGTTTCACGCCGATGAAGGCCAGGATGAGGGCCAGGCCGGTGGAGAGGTAGACCAGCCGGTCCAGGAGCCCCTTGACGAGAAAGAAGAGTGCCCGCAGCCCGAGCAGGGCAAAGGCGTTGGCGGTGAAGACGATGTACGGTTCGTCGGTGATACCGAAAATCGCCGGGATCGAGTCGAGCGCGAACAACAGGTCTGTGCTGCCGATTGCCAGCAGCACGATGAAAAGTGGCGTCACCGCGCGGTGGCCGGCGCTGCGCGTGAACATACGCCCGCCGTCATAGTCCGTGCTGACGTTCAGGCTGCGGCGGGCCACCCGGACCAGCACGTTGTCGCGCACGTCGGGGTCGACGTTGCGGTGCCGGTAAAGCTGTACGGCCGTCACGATCAGCACGAGACCGAAGATCAGGAACATGAAGGAGAACAGCGAGAGCAGCGCGGCACCCAGGGCGATGAAGATCGCTCGCAGGACCAGGGCCAGTACTATTCCGAAGATGAGAACCTTCTGCTGGTACTTCTGCGGGACGGCGAAGGTCGACATGATGATCACGAAGACGAAGAGGTTGTCGATCGACAGGCTCTTCTCGACGATGTAGCCGGCGAAGTATTCCGCGCCGAAGTCCCAGCCCACCTGGGCGGCGAATACCAGACCGAACACGATCGCCACCGCGATGTAGAGGACCGATGAGATTGCCGCTTCGCGGAACTTGACAACGTGCGGCCGGGCGGCGGCCAGACCCAGGTCCAGAGCGAGCAGCCCCAGAATGAGTCCGATGGTCAGCGTCCAGCGGAGAGCGGTGACTTCGAGCACTAGTGACCTTTCTGTCGTCCGTCGAGATTAGATCCGCGTTCCCTTCCAAGGATAGACACCAGAAGCGAAATTCGCTAATCTGGTTACGTACGTTGAATGGTTTCCGCACACGCTCATGTGGCCAGCATGTTCGACTGGAAGGTATCCGACTCGGCGCAGCCGAGCTGGCGCAGGAAGGGATTTCGTTGTTGTCCAATCGAGAGACACCTGCTTTTTTCCCTTTTGGATCCAGTGTTCCCGCCTCCACCGCGGCTCCCCAACCCACCTGCCTCGTCGTCGTGGCCGATTTTTTCGACGTCGCCCAGAGCCTCGCCGCGGCGTCTGTGCTGGCTCGACGCGGAGGCGCGCGACTGTTGATCGCGCTTGCCCGCTCCCGTTGCGGTTTCACGACCGACGCTGCGATCGCACGACGCGTCGTTGTGCGGAGGCGGCAGGAGATGCTGGACTTGGAGCGTCTTGCTCACCAGGTACTAGACCGCACCGGCGTCGCATTCGACACAGTCCTGATGACCCACGGGGGCAGTGGCACCCAGCCCGGGAGCAGTCGTAGCATGTGTGCAGCCATGAACCGCCTGGCTCGCCGCCATGGTGCCACGCAGCTGCCCACACAACCGATCATCCCACCACCTCCCACCACGCCAGCGACCTAAGAGCCGGCATCGCCGTCACCCCGATAAGGAGAACAACCCATGAGCGCTGAAGACGCGATCGACAACAGCGAACTGGTACCCGCACCGCGCAACAGCATTGTGGTCGGACACGATGGATCCGACTATGCCGATGACGCCCTGGGCGCGGCCCTCGAACTCGCCGACCAGCTGCATGTCCCCGTCCTGGTGGTGCGGGCCTGGTCCATCGCGACGGCTCCACGCCCGGCCAATTGGGACTTCGGGTACGTCTCGTCGTTCGATGAGTATTCCGCGGCCGTCCACGACGAACTTGTGCGGGACACGCGCACCGCGGTCAAGAAATATCCCGCGGTTTCGGTCAGCTACCGCGCCGTTCACGCCAGCCCCGCGCAGAGCCTCATCGACCTCTCACGCGACGTCCGCCTGCTCGTCGTCGGAACCCGCGGGCGTGGCGGACTCGCGGGGATGCTGCTCGGTTCCGTGAGCGAGCAGTGCGTACGGCACGCGGCTTGCCCCGTCCTGGTCGTGCGGCCGCGCACCTGACGGGCCGGCAATCTCGCCGCCTCGATCCATCGGTCCGATACGACCGATCGGATCGAGGTTTAGAACTTCTGCGGTCGCAGTACGGCGATGTCGCTCGCGGACAAGATCATGGCGTAGTCGTGGTAGTGCTGCGCCCGAAAACGGGCGGCGAGCGCGTGGGAGATCGGGATGCCGAGCAGGACATCGAACGGGAACGTGATTCCCAGCGCGGCGGCCAGCGACAGCGTGGGGTTGACCTCGGGCACGGAAAAGCGCATGGCCGCCGGCGCCGCGATGTTGGAAGCGCTCGCCGCGGACCCATCCCAGCCAGGTGCCGACCAGTGCCGAGAAGATCGGCATCCCAATGCAAAGGCGCTCAGGAATGGTCCGTGGCGGAGCAGACTGCCCACCTGTTTCGCCGTGATCAACCCCATCTTCATCAGAAAAAGGGCGAGGACTCCTTTCAATAGATCGAAGACCCCCGGCTCGATCGACGACAACCCGTCCTACCCGGCCGTCCGGCCGATGAGCAGTCCGCCCAGGAGCAGGACGATGCCCTTCCCCAGGAGCACCTCATGGCCACCGACCTCCAGCGCGTCTCGCGCGAGAGACCCCGCTCGAGAACAATTCCCCCCAGAATGGCCGGCACCTCCAGCAAGACAGAAGTAGCGGCATGTGCCCTTCGAAGGCGATCTGTCGGCTGCCGAGACGGCCACCGCCACGGCGTAAGTGCCCACACCCACCGAGCCGTAGTGGGCAGCGATCGAAGCCGCATCCGCCCGTTTGAAGCGGCCCGGATGGCGCCGCATGGGGAATGCGACCAGGGACAAAATAGGCTCATGGCCACCGCGGCCAGTATCTACGGCAGCAGGCTGGCGAACGGCTGCCTTGCGAGTTCGATGCCGCCTTTGAGGCCGATGTCGAGCAACAGCACTTCGTTTCTGTTCGTGGTCCACAGGCGAAGCGCACCCCCATGGGTGGCCAACCTCCTCGATATGCGCTGAGTAATGCATGCTAACAATAGCGTGTATTATATAACGTGTGTCGCCTATGATGAGGAGGTGGCCGACTGGACCTTCCTCACTAATCACGCACACGTTCTGCTGTGTGTCTCCACAGACCCCGGTATGCGGTTACGGGACATTGCGGGAGCGGTGGGCATTACCGAACGCGCCGCCCAGCGCATCATCGCCGAACTTGTCGCAGACGGTTATCTCACGCGTCGACGCGATGGACGGCGTAACCGCTACGAGCTCTACCCGGAGCTGCCGCTTCGGCATCCCCTGGAAAGTCACCACCAAATCGGCGAACTTCTCGTGGCGCTTGGATCCGAACACCGCGTTTAGACGGTTAGACGATTACGCAGGTATCGGCACGGCCCACATGGGGTGCCGAGGTTCCCAACCTCGGAGATTCTGCCTGGCCGGGCAGGTGGTTGGATGGACCCATGACCTCGACCCACGCGTACATCGACGACTTCGCCCGCTTCATCACGGCCTCGCCCTCGTCGTACCACGCGGCCGCCGAGGTCGCCCGGCGCCTCGACGACGCCGGGTTCACCCGCCGCGACGAGTCCGAGCACTGGCCGGCGGCGCCCGGCCGGCACTACGTGGTGCGCGACGGGGCCGTCATCGCCTGGGCGCAGCCGGCCGGCGCCGGCCCGACCACCCCCTTTCGCATCCTCGGCGCGCACACCGATTCGCCCGGCTTCAAGCTCAAGCCCAGGCCAACGCTCGGCTCGCAGGGCTGGCTGCAGGCTGGAGTGGAGGTGTACGGCGGGCCGCTGCTGAACTCCTGGCTCGACCGCGAACTGGAGCTCGCCGGACGCCTCGTCACCCGTGACGGCACCGAGCACCTCGTGCGCACCGGACCGTTCTGCCGCATCCCGCAGCTCGCGGTGCACCTCGACCGCGAGGTCAACGACAAGGGCCTCACCCTCCAGCGCCAGCGCCACCTCAGCCCCGTGTTCGGCGTCGGCGACAGCTCCCAGGCCGACCTCGTCGGGCACCTGGCCGGGCTCGCCGGGCTGGACGGCGCGGAGGTCGCCGGCTACGACATCCTCACCGCCGACACCGCGGCCCCCCGGGTCTTCGGCCCCGAGTCCGACCTGTTCGCCGCCGGACGCCTCGACAACCTCACCTCGGTGCACGCCGGACTGCTCGCGCTCATCGCCGCGCCGGAGGACGCCGCGCAGATCAGCGTGCTCGCCGCCTTCGACCATGAGGAGCTGGGCTCCCAGTCGCGCTCCGGGGCCAGCGGGCCGCTGCTCGACGACATCCTCACCCGCATCGGCGCAGCCCTCGGCGCCGGCGCGTCGGAGCGGCTGCGCGCCTACGCCGACTCCTGGTGCCTCTCCGCCGACGCCGGCCACGCCGTGCACCCCAACTACCCCGAGCGCCACGACCCGGCGAACACGCCCATCGCCGGCGGCGGCCCGCTGCTCAAGATCAACGCCAACCAGCGCTACGCCACGGATGCCGTCGGCGCGGCACTGTGGGCCCGCGCCTGCGAATCGGCAGACCTTCCCTACCAGGAGTTCGTCTCGAACAACACGGTGCCCTGCGGGTCGACGATCGGGCCGCTCACCGCGACCCGGCTGGGCATCCGCACCGTCGACGTGGGCGTGGCGCTGCTGTCGATGCACTCGGCCCGGGAAATGTGCCACGTGAACGACCCGGTGCTGCTGTCCGCCGCGATCGGCGCGTTCTTCGCGGGCGCCTGAGCGGGCGTCTGATCGGCCGCCCAGATTTCGCCGTGTGACGGTCGCGGGTGACAGGCGGAAGGGCTGAACTTACTCTCGAAGGAGAGCAAATTCGCCCACGCATCGGTCAGGAGGTCAGGATGTCACATCTCACACCAGGAGTAGTCGACGTCATGCAGTGCACCGGCGCTGACGGCGGATCCTGCCAGGACCGGGGCGCCGGCCACGCGCTGCACGCCCTGCAGGAGCGGGTCACCGCGGCGACGCCGAGCAAGTGGCGCGACGGCTTCATCAGCCACGTCAGTGCCGGCGGCTGGATCGGCGTCGACCTGCTCGAGACCGGTGAAACGGCGTGGCTCTGGAACCACGCCGACCTCACCGCATCCGTGACGCTCGGCCAGCCGGTCGCAGTGCACGCGCTGTACCACGCGCTCGCCGTGGGCCGGGATCGGATCAACGTCCTGGTCGCGTCACTGGACTGATCGCGTCACTGGACTGACGGGGGACTGATCGGCTCACCCAGCGGTCATCATGCCCTTCATCGCGTCCATCATCTTCTGGCACGCCATCGCACACTGACGGCAGGCCTCGGCGCACATGCGGCAGTCCTCGCTCATCTCGGCGTGCATCATGCACTCCTCGGCCGAGGCCGTGCACATCACCATGGTCGCCTGCATCATCGCCATGGCGCTTTCGGCGTGCATGCCGTGAGGGCGCATCATCATCCGCATCGTGGCGTTGCACATGTCGGCCGTGTTCATGCACAGGCCGGCGCACCGGGCCATTTCTGCGCCCATCATCGAATCGGCGCACATCGTGCATGCCTGCTCACAGGCGGAGCAGGCCTCGATACACTCCTGCATCATCGCCATGTCCATGCCCGGCATGGGCATGTCCTTGGCGTGCATCTCCATCATCTGCATGGTCATGTTCATCATCATCGACGTCATCCAGCCCTGGGCTGCCGAGCGCCAACCGGTGCCGGCGCTTTCTGGCGGCCGCCCATCCTCCTGCGAATGTTACGCCCGCGAACGCGTCCTGTCAGCCTCCAAATGGGTAGCCGAGGTCGCGGTCGACGCCGTGCCTGCCGTCCCGAGGACCGGAGTCCGGTAGCGCCGGCAGCTGGTCGTCATCGGCGCTGTAGAACGTCGCGCGCTTCGCCCTGGGCTCCCGTGCGCTCTCCGGGTCGCCGCCGGCCGGCAGCACCGCGACCACCGTTTCGGTCAGGATGAACGCCCCGGGGGCATCCGGCGGGACGAGCCTGGCCACCGGATGCCCCGCGCGGGTCAGCACGACGTCCTGGCCCTCCGCCACCCGGCCCAGCAGCGCGGTGAGGTGCTGCCTGGCGACCTCCACGCTCACCGTCAGGGTGTCCCGTCCCTCGGCGCCGGGCCGGCGCGCGGGGAAGGGGTCGTACTCCTCGTCGCGGTCGACGCCGTGGCGCCCGTCGCGGGGACCGGGGTCGGGCAGCTCGGGAAGCTGGTCGCTGTCGAAGGTGTAGCCCATGGTGGGCTCCTCTCCACGGGGGATAGCGGGTGGATCGCCGGTGCCCGTGCTGGTGTACGCGGCTGGATCGCTGATGCCTGTGTCAGACGGTACGCCGACTGCGCCGCGCGCGCCACTCGGGGTAGCTTTGACTCAGACCGGCAACGGGCGGGTCGGAGAAACGGTAACAGTCATGAAGCGTCGGACCTTCCTCATCGGGTCGGCGTCCGGGCTGTCCATATTCGCTCTGGCGGCGTGCACGAGCCCCTCGCCCGTGCCATCGCTCAGCCCGACCCCGTCGGTCTCCCCATCGCCGTGGCTCGTGCCCCGGCCGCAGACCATGCGCCGCACCACCTGGTCGAAGGATCCCTTCGCGCGCGGCTCGATGAGCTTCACGGCGGTCGGGGCGACGCCGGCCGATCGCAGCACGCTGGCGACCCCGATCCAGGACCGGGTGTTCTTCGCGGGTGAGGCCACCTCGGTCGACCTGCCGGGAACCGTGCAGGGCGCCCGTGACTCGGGCCGCCGCGCCGCCCGGGAGGTCCTCGCGCTCGCCGACCCCGGCGAACGCATCGCCGTCGTCGGGGCGGGAATGGCGGGCATCACCGCGGCCCGGATGCTCCGCGACGGCGGGTACGACGTCGTCGTGATCGAAGCGCGCAAGCGTGTCGGCGGACGGATCGCCACCGTCTCCGACCCGGACTGGCCTTTCCCGATCGAGCTCGGACCGTCGTTCGTGCGCAGTTCCTCCGCGAGCAGGCTGGATGAGGACCTCCGGGCGGCCGGGGTCACCACACTCCCCGTGCCGGCCGGCACGGAAACCCGCGCACCCGGCGGCGCGGTCGTCGAGGTTCCGACGGTCGGCTCGGATGCCGTCGTCGACGCCATCGCCTGGGCCGCCGGCCAGCCGCAGGACGTGTCCGTCGCCCAGGCCCTCGTCGAATCGGGGGCCGCCGACCTGTCCGACAAACCGGGCGACACGGGCGTCTCCGAGGCCGACTGGCTCGACCACACCGTCGTCGCCGAGATCCAGCAGCCCTCCGGCGCGGAGTCGAGCCTGGTCTCGGCGTGGTACGCGCCGCGGGACCCGGCGGGCGAGGACACCCCGGACGACGGAACCTGGCAGGGAGACCGGATCGTGCTCGGCGGGTACGCCACCCTGCTGACCGAGGCCGCCGCCGACCTCGACCTGCTCGCCTCGAGCGCGGTGCGACGGATCGCCTACACCGACGAGGGCGTCAGCCTGCGGTTGGAAACCGGGGAGTCCCTCGGGGCCGACCGGGTGATCGTCACCGTCCCGCTGGGCGTGCTGAAGACCGACGCGCTCGAGTTCGCGCCGCCGCTGCCGTTCGAGCACCGCGGCGCCATCGCCGCGCTCGGGATGGGCCTTCTCGACAAGATCTGGCTTCGTTTCGAGAAACCGTTCTGGGACGCGGATTCCACGCTCTGGTCCGTCGTCGGCGGCGACTCCGGCTTCCAGGACTGGGTGAACCTGGAGCCGCTCACCGGCGAGGCGGTGCTGATGGGCGTGGTGGCCGCTGACGACGCCATCCGCCTCGCCAAGCTCGGCGATGACGACTTTCTGGCGGAGGCTCTGGCGAGCCTCGAGCCCTTCGCGCTGCCCGCCCCCGAACCCGACAACTAGGCTGCCCGGCCGGGCGAGCCGGGCGACCAGCGCAGCCGCGTCAGGGCGATCAGGCCCGCGGCGACCCCGGCCATCAGGGCGAGCGCGAACGCGCAGTAGAGCGCGGTTTCGAGGGGGCCGCTGACCTGCACGGGGTCCAGGAAGAAGTACGGGTACCAGCCGACCCAGGCCCCGCGGACCAGGGTGAAGGCGCCCCAGAGCAGCGGGTAGACGACGATCCAGGCCAGCGGCTTCCAGGCCAGCCGCGCCTTGCCGAAGTCGAGCATCCAGTCGAGCAGGGCCAGGGCCGGGATCCAGAAATGCAGCAGCTGGCTCGACCAGGGAACCTCGATCGTGTAGTCCCGGGTCGACGACTGGATGACGATGCTCAGGAAGACGATTCCGGAGACCACCATGTAGCTCGTCACCAGCACCCGGAAGATGTCGAGCCAGGGCGGGTCGACCGGGCGCCGGAACGCGATCGCGGCGGACGTGAAGAACAGGACCACCCCGGCGATGGCGCTCTGCACCGTGAAGTAGCTGAAGAAGTTGCTGGTGACGAACGTCGCGAATCCGAGCACATAGTCGAAGTCGCCCACGAGCGCCGTGAGGAGGACCAGGGCCAGGATGACCCGGGCGACGCCGAAGACCGTGCGTGCCTCGATGCGGGTTCGGCGGGGACCGAACGTTCGCAGGGGCATGCTGCCACGCTACGCCCCTCGGCTGCCGGCGGGAGGGAGGGCCGACCCGGCCCGGGGAAATGGGGACTCGACCGGCGCGGCCGCTCGGAGTAGCGTCGGACCTAATTACGGCGGACGCCGAAGGGAGTCGACCCCGATGTCAGCACTGACGAACTACGGCCAGGCGATTGCGGCAACGACCACTGCCATCCAGGAGCTGCTCGCATCGCCGCCGATCGGCCTGCAGGTCACGGCACGCACCCCGCATTCGACCCGCGTCGGTGTCAGCGGCCCGTCGCTGAACCTGTTCCTCTACAGCGACGGCCTGATCAGCTACCGCGAGGAGAGCGTCCGGCACGGCCAGAGCCGGATGATCGCCGAGCTGCACTACCTCGTCACCGCCTACCCCGGCGACGATGCCGACACGGACGCCGCCAGCCACCAGGCCTATGGAACCGCCCGGGCCGCCATCGAACGGCACCCCGTCCTCGCGGTGCCTGTCGCGCCCGGGGACACTCTGCAGGTGTGGCTCACGCCGACGCCGATGACGGTCGAGCTGATGAGCGCGCTCTGGCTGGCGTTCGCCTCGCCCCTGCAGTTGTCGTTCGCGATGATGGCGGCGTTCACCCTGGACGCCTCGGAAGGTCCGGCCATGGTCGGGACCATCCGCGACGTGGTGAGCGCGGCGGGAGCCGGAAAGCTCGCCGTCTTCAGCGGACCGGACGACGCGGCCAAGCACGTGGGCGCGGTCTCCGTCGCCCAGGCGCTGGGCAAGCCCATCCTCGAGGTCCCGCTGGACCAGATCGTCAGCGCCTACCTCGTGGAGACCGAGGGCAGGCTGGCGAAGCTCTTCGCCCAGCCCCAGGCCGAGGGCGCCGTGCTGCTGATCACCGAGGCCGACTCGCTGTTCGGCATCCGCCCGGAGGCCCTCGACATCCAGGACCCGTACGCCGACGTTGATGTGGCGCAGGTGCTCGAACTGCTCGCGCGTGCCCCCGGCCCGGTGATCATCGCCATTCAGGACTCGATCGGACCGGAGCTGGCCGACCGGGCCGCGGTGGAGGTCCAGTTCCCGCCGGTCGAGCCGGAGCCGCAGGCGCCGGAGGCTCCGCCCGCCCCCTGACCATCGCTCCCGGTTGAGTTGCGGAAAAAGAACCTTCATTTCGAAATTGAGGGTACTTTTTCCGCAACTCAACCGGGAACGCGGGCGAGGTGAGCACGACCAGGGCCTGGATGACCAGGAGCGAGACGCGCCAGACCATGGGCCGGACCCCTCAGCCCAGTGCGGAGAGCCGGGCGAAGCTCGGATCGCGGCGCTGTTCCGGCCGCGCCGGGGCGATGATCGTGGCCCGGTGACCGTCGTCGGACGGGACGTCCCCGGCCCCGAGGACCTGGCTCCGCCCGGTCCCGTAGAGCCACCACAGCGACGCGGTCCAGGCGCTGATCAGGGCGTCGATGAGGTCCTCGCGGTGCTTGTAGGCCCGGTCGAGGAGCGGGGAGCACTCGGTCACGAGCATGTCGGTCATCGGATGCGACGCCAGGTTCAGCGGCGGGGAGGCCGCCGCCAGCTGCCACATCCGTTCGATCAGGTCGTCGCAGACCTGCGCGCGGGCGAGGCGCCGGTCCTGGATCGGCAGGGCCATTCCCATCCGCTTGTAGCGCGGGCGCTTGTCGTCGTAGCCGAACTCCGGGGCACCGACGAGGGTCGTGTAGGGGTAGCACTCGAAGAAGGTGGGCCGGCCGGGGTCCGGCTGGGCCAGCCCGTCCGTGTAGGTCCACCCGGCGGATTCGAGGCGCTTGCGCAGGGAGACGCCGCCCTGCCAGGGGCGGCCGAGGTTCGAGGCGTTGGCCGCGACGTGCCAGCGGCCGTACCGGCTGCCCGTTTCCCGTTCGCAGAGCCGCATCCCGGTCGGGTTGTTCACGACCAGCGGCGCGTCGATGGCCAGGACCGCGCCGGGCTCGACCATCGAGGCGATCCATTCGAGGACGGCTTCCGTGCCGCGCGCCCAGCCGGCGTCGATGACCCGGCCGGTCTCGTCGATGCAGGCGAGGCCGGTTTCATTGGCTTGGCGGGCGTCGCTGCCTTCGGCCCAGGCAAGATCAACCCCGAGGAATCGTGTCATAGCTCATGGATAACACAGGCCCCGCCGGGGCCGCCCGGGATAGCGGCGCGAGCCCGCCGCCGATAGAATGCGCCGGCGTCAGGCCTCGTCGGAGAACGAGAAGAGCAGTGGCTGCGCGGCGACCGGCCGCGGGGCGGCTCGCGGCGCGGACGGCGCGGCGACCGCACGCGGCGCGGGGGCGGAG